>NZ_JACVPV010000029.1:0-576574 GCF_018881675.1 Polynucleobacter sp. P1-05-14
TCAGTTTGGCTAAGGTGTTGATAGGTCATGGCTACTTTGACTTGCAGGTCTAGAAGCTTTGGATACTAAAACATCCTTAGCCTCCTTAACTAGTTGTTCAAAGTTGCACTTCGTAGTTGAATCCACCTCTCTATTTTAAACAAGTTGCCGCTAAGAATACTCCAATAAAAAAACCACCCGAAGGTGGTTCTCAGGAGCGCTTCTATTTTTAGTAAGTCTTGTAGGAAAGGTACTTACCTGACAGCACTACTTGAACACGATCGCCCTTTGGATCAGGCTCACGCTGGATATCCATTGAGAAATCGATTGCACTCATAATGCCATCACCAAACTCTTCATGGATTAACTCTTTAATGGTGGTGCCATAAACATTCACAATCTCATACCAACGATAAATCAATGGATCTGTTGGTACAGCAGTCGGCAAAGATCCTTTGTAAGGGACGATTTGCAACCAAGCCATCTCTTCATCAGTCAAATCAAATAACTTACCAGCAGCTTCAGCTTGCGGCTTAGTAAAGGTCATCTGACCTAAACAGCCTGCAGTAACCCACTCCTTTGATTCGCCTATTGCTTTTGCGATATCACTCCACTTCATGCCATTGCGAACTTTGGCTTCGATAATTTTTTGTGTCACTACTGAACGATCCATCTTTTTCTCCTAGTTTTAGATTTAAGTTTGTTAAGCAACTGCTGCATCAACACCCGGAAGTACTATCACAGGCTTGTAGCCATCTAATTCACCATTTGCCCCCTTCGCCTGCAGATCTTTTGATCTATTGACCAAGAAATCTACTAAGTGGTTCCGCACTGGGTAATACATTGCATCATGATGTAAATTTGCACGCTTTCTACCCTTGGGTAAGGTATTGACAACGATCTCTGCAATACGAGCATTAGGGCCGTTACTCATCAGCATAATTTTGTCCGAAAGTAAGATTGCCTCATCAACATCATGGGTAATCATAAATACAGTTTGATTTGTTTCTTTGCAAATTTTGAGAAGCTCATCCTGAATAACCCCGCGAGTTAACGCATCTAAGGCTCCGAATGGTTCATCAAGTAGTAGCATTTTTGGCTCAATTGCAAAGGCTCTTGCAATACCAACCCTTTGCTTCATACCACCAGATAATTCAGATGGTTTTTTATTTTCAGCATTTACCAAGCCGACCATCGCCAGATACTTTTTGGAATGCTCAGTAATCTGCTCTTTTGACCAATCGGGATACTTTGACTTCACTGCAAAAGCCACATTCTGCAGTACTGTCATCCACGGCATTAAAGCATGCCCTTGGAATACAACGCCACGCTCTAAACCGGGGCCCTGAATGCGCTTACCAAGCATGATGGCATCGCCGCCAGTAGCCTCTTCAAGACCAGCAAGCACATTCAAAATAGTGGTTTTGCCACATCCGGAGTGACCGATGATACAAACAAACTCTCCTTTTTCGATTTCAAAATCGATGCCCTCAAATACTGGAGGTGCGTCAGCTTTATATGACTTGCTGAGGTTTGAAACTTTGAGGAATGTATTTTCAATCTGCATATGAAACCGCCTTTTGTAACTTGCCAAATGCTGTATCTAGCAACATTCCAACAATACCAATTAAAAGAATTGCAAAAATAACGCTGGATAGCGATAGGTTATTCCACTCATTCCATAAGAAGTAACCAATTCCAGTGCCACCAACAAGCATCTCAGCAGCAACGATCACTAACCAGGCAATGCCCATAGAGATGCGCATACCAGTCAAAATGGTTGGTGCAGCAGCAGGAAGAATGACTAAGAATGCCTTACGTAAAGGAGAGACTTCCAATGTCTTGGCAACGTTTAATAATTCTTTACGTACATTAGCAACTCCAAATGCTGTGTTTAGGAGCATTGGCCATACCGAACAAATAAAGATCACAAAAATTCCAGAAATCGCAGAGTCTTTGATGGTGTATAGCGCAATAGGCATCCAAGCTAATGGGGAAATCGGCTTGAGGATTTGAATAAATGGATTAAATGCCTCATAAGCTAAAGGTGACATGCCAATCCAAAATCCAAACGGAATGGCGACTATCATCGCCAACAAAAATCCTAAGGCAACACGCCCCAAAGAATAAGCAAGTTGAATACCAATTCCCTTGTCGTTCGGACCATTATCATAAAAAGGGTGTGATAACTGCTTATAAATTGTCTCCCCCATTTGGGTTAAGGTTGGAAATCCAGTTTTTTGAACAGACTCACTACCACCCTGACCCATGAGACTGCCGTACTCGCTAGAACCAGTTGATACGCCAGGCGGTGGCGTAACTTTTTGTGTTGTCGCCATATGCCAGATAAATAGGCAAATGATTAAGATCACAATCGATAAAATTGCGCCCTTAACCTTAATTGGTACTGTTTTCATTCATTCACCTTAAGATCATGCTTTACTAATTTGAAAAGATTTTAGATATGCTGCTGGCTGACCAGGATCAAACTCTTTGCCCATAATCTTGTCCTTTTTGTATCCCACCTTCGCTAATGTTGGAACTGCAATACCAGTCTCGCCCATATACTTTTTAGCGTCGGTCAGCAAGAATACTTTTTCAGAGATGTCCTTGTAATTCACATCGCCTTTGACATAGCCCCAGCGCTGCATTTGGGTCAACATCCAGGTTGCCATGGAGTACCAAGGAATTGGGTTGAAGTCGATGCGATCTGGTACGTTTTGCACATTGCCTAGACCATCTGCAAACTTACCAGTGAGAACCTGCATTACAACTGTCTCGGGCTGGTTAAGGTAATTTGGCGTAGAAATTACTTTAGCAATTAAAGGTCTATTCGCAGGATCACGTGCCATCGTCGAAGCATTTAAGACTGCACGATAGAGGGCTGCAAAGGTATTTGGATTCTTACGGATAAATTCTTCTGAGGTTCCAAAAGCACAGCAAGGGTGACCATCCCAAATCTGCTTAGTCAGAATGTGAATAAATCCGACCTCGTCATATACTGCGCGCTGGTTAAATGGATCAGGCCCTAAAAAACCATCAATATTGCCAGCACGTAAGTTAGCCACCATCTCTGGTGGAGGTGTAACGCGAATCTGAATATCTTTATCTGGATCTAAGCCAGCTTGAGCAACGTAATAACGCAGCAAGAAGTTATGCATTGAGTATTCGAATGGAACAGCAAACTTCATGCCTTTCCAGTTTTTCGGATCACGATTATCTTTATGCTTGTTAGCCAACGTAATAGCCTGACCATTCACGTTCTGAATTGTGGCCACACGCATCTGAGAAGGATCAGAACCCAAGCCCATTGACATTGAGATCGGCATTGGTGATAAAAAGTGTGAGGCATCATGCTCTTTATTGAGCATCTTGTCACGAATTAAAGCCCAACCTGCGGTCTTATTAAGCGTAACGTTCAGGCCTTGTTTTTTATAAATACCTAGTGGGTCAGCCATGATGAGTGGAGTCGCACAAGTAATTGCGATAAAGCCAATTTTTAGGTCTGGTTTTTCTAATGGCGCTTTTTCTTGTGCCATTGCCTGCAAGGACCCTACTGGCAAGAAGCCTGAGAGAGCGCTCATTGCTCCGCCTACTCCAACAGCCTTTAAAAACGCGCGTCTACGATCTTCTTGAGGAAAAAGAGCCTTAACTAAGCTGGCCTCAACAAAATCTGCGCTTTGCTGCTCGGCATGCATCATTGCTGAAAGCGAGTTTGCATGATCTAACTCAGATGCATGCTGTCCACAGCTACAGCGGTTGCTAAACAGAGGTCTATCTGGATCAAATGGACGATATGAATTCATTTATAGCTCCTAGTAAGTAATTAAGATGCCGCTTGAAATACGTTGAAATGATTTTGTGACTCGATTAATGGGATAAGCGTATGCAGTTTTTTTCTATAAACCTCTCCAACCATCACCACAACAGGTTGCTTATCTAAAAAATGATGATGAACATCACCAAAGCGCAATTCATCTAATGTGCAAGCAAAACTGCGTTGCGTTGGCAGGCTGACCGATTCCATCAAGCAAACAGGGGTATCTACCGTGTAGCCCTGAGCAATCAATGTTGTCGCAACCTCAGATAGCTGATCACGCGCCATATAGTAAATAGCGGTTTTATGATCTTCGTGCGCACAACGGCCTGGAAGAGTAGTCAGCGTCAGGGTTCTACTTAACTCTCTCGTAGTTGGAGGCTGCTTTAATTCTGCCGAGGCCGCTAAGGCAGTAGTGATACCTGGAACAATCTCATAGCGCACGTTTGCTTTCTCAAGAGCGTCAATTTCTTCCTGCGCACGACCAAAGATCATCGGATCCCCGCCTTTTAGGCGCACAACTACTGAGTACTTGCCTGCAGCATCCACCAATTGCTTGTTAATGAAGTGCTGAGAGCTTGAATGCGATCCGCATCTTTTCCCTACCTGCACCATCCTAGTGCCAGGACACCACTCCAACATAGAAATATCAATGAGTGCGTCATAAAAAACAATGTCTGCCTGAGCCAAAATTCTTGAACCCCGAACAGTGATGAGATCAGAGGCTCCAGGCCCAGCACCAATGAGGTAGACGCCAGGCAACGCCCCATTTAATTTGGGTGCTTTGACTGTTCTTGGTGCAATTTGTTCCATACATCATTTGTAACAGTCGGCAATAGCCCTAAATTCTCTACGTGAACCAAAAATGCTCATGCTTTGATTTGGTGCACCAATACTGAGCCACCACTCTAATCTCGGGACTTACTACTTCTTTATCGTTAGTTATCGACTAAAGGAGCTCAGCATGAAAGTGAAAATAAGCATTAGCGGTTTATTACCAGAAGCTACTACCCCCACTGTTGCTGATGCGAATCCTACGCGTCGCAAACTTATCCAAAGTATTGGCTCTGCAAGCATTCTGTCCTTAATAGATCCAATGGTTAAAGCGGGTGCATGGGCAGCAGGCTCCGATGCCCCTGAGAAAACGGATGTAAAGGTCAGTTTCATTGCCCTTACAGACTGCTCTTCTGTTGTCATGGCCAACCATCTTGGTCTAGATAAGAAATACGGTGTCAAGATCATCCCCACCAAAGAAGCATCATGGGCCGCAATCCGTGACAAGCTAGTGAATGGTGAAAATGACATGTCGCACATTCTGTATGGATTGGTATACGGATTGCAGATGGGTATTGGCGGTCAACAAAAAGATATGTCTGTATTAATGAGTATTAATAATAATGGACAAGCAATAAGTCTTTCTAAGGCGCTTTACAAAAAAGGTGTTACTGATGGTGCTAGCCTAAAAATCCTGATGGATAAAGAGAAGCGTGATTACACTTTTGCCCAAACCTTCCCGACAGGTACGCACGCGATGTGGCTTTATTACTGGCTAGCAAATTATGGAATTAATCCATTTAAGGATGCGAAAATCACAACCGTTCCGCCTCCACAAATGGTTGCGAATATGCGCAGCGGTAATATGGATGGATTTTGTGTAGGAGAACCTTGGAACGCTCGTGCAATTATCGATGATGTTGGCTTCACGGCTATTACCACTCAAGCTATCTGGCAAGATCACCCCGAGAAAGTTCTTGGATCAACCGGAGATTTTGCAAAGCGATATCCAAATACATGCCGAGCCGTTGTATCAGCAATGCTCGAGGCTAGCAAATATATTGATGCATCAACAAGCAATAAACATACGACGGCTGAAGTGGTTTCAGCGCCCTCATTCATCAATACCGACATCAATGTCATTCAGGACCGTATGATGGGACGCTATAACAACGGTATCGGCAAAACTTGGGATGATCCCCATGCTATGAAATTCTATAACGATGGTATGGCTAATTACCCCTACCTATCTGATGGCATGTGGTTTATGACTCAGCACAAGCGCTGGGGTTTACTCAAAGAGCACCCAGATTACTTGGCTGTAGCAAAAAAAGTAAACAACATTGCGCTTTACAAAGAGGCTGCTACTGCTTCAAAGACACCACTACCAAAAAGCGATATGCGCTCCAGCAAATTATTTGATGGTGTTGTGTGGAATGGCTCCAACCCTGCTGCTTATGCAGATAGCTTCAAGATCAAAGCATGAAAAAACAAAAACTCGTCATGATTGGCAATGGGATGGCCGGCGTTCGGACCATCGAGGAACTATTAAAGCTCGACCCAGAGCTTTATGACATCACCATCTTTGGTGCTGAGCCCCATCCCAACTACAACCGTATTTTGCTGTCCCCAGTATTGGCCGGCGAACAGACTCTTGAGCAAATTGTTCTAAATGACCTCGATTGGTACAAGAGCAATGGCATCCATCTTCATCTTAGCAAAACCATAACTAAGATTGATCGCAAAGAGCGTACTGTTATTGCCGATGATGGCACCATTGAAAGCTACGATCGCTTATTACTGGCTACCGGCTCTTTACCATTCATCTTGCCTGTTCCAGGAAATGACTTACCTGGCGTGATTTCGTATCGTGATATTAAAGATACCAACGAGATGATTGATGTGGCGACGCGTTACAAAAATGCCGTAGTCATTGGTGGTGGCCTGCTTGGTCTCGAAGCTGCAAACGGTCTAGCTCTCAGAGGTATGAGTGTGACCGTGGTCCATCTTGCCGAATGGTTGATGGAAAGACAGCTAGATAAAACAGCAGCTGATTTACTACAAAAATCCTTGGAAGAAAAAGGTCTTAAGTTTTTACTGAAAACTTCTACCGAGGCAATTACCCCTAATGCCGCCGGCGATCGTGTCGGCCATATCCGCTTTAAAGGTGGGCTAGAAATACCGGCTGACTTAGTTGTTATGGCGGCGGGTATTAAGCCCAATACAGCTTTAGCCGAATCTGCAGGTTTACATTGCCAAAGAGGTATCGTTGTTAACGATACTCTGCAAACGTTTGATCCAAGAGTTTATGCAGTTGGTGAGTGTGCAAGCCATCGTGGAACTGCCTATGGTTTAGTTGCGCCTTTATTTGAGCAGGCTAAGGTTTGTGCAAATCACCTTGCCGAACACGGTATCGGTCGATATGAGGGCTCCGTAACGTCAACAAAACTGAAAGTAACGGGCGTCGATCTCTTCTCCGCTGGAAACTTTATGGGAGGCGAAGGTACTGAAGAAATTACTCTAGCCGATCCTATTGGTGGCGTGTATAAAAAATTAGTTTTAAAAGATGATCGTTTAATTGGCGCCTGCATGTTTGGCGATACAGCAGATAGCACTTGGTATTTCAAGCTCATGCGTGACGAACAAAGCATTGCAGAAATTCGTGACACATTGATGTTTGGTGAATCCAATATTGGTGATGTTGGCCATCAAGGTCACAATAAAGCGGCCGGAATGACTGATGCAGATGAAATTTGCGGATGTAACGGGGTTACCAAAGGCACCATTGTCAAGGCTATTCGGGAACAGGGTTTATTCACGCTTGATGAAGTAAAGAAATGTACTAAAGCAAGCAGCTCCTGTGGCTCATGTACAGGCCTAGTTGAGCAAGTGCTGATGAATGTTCTTGGCACAGACTATTCAGCAACCCCTAGAAAGAAATCAATTTGTGGATGCTCCGATCTTTCTCATGATGAAATTCGTCAAGCTATACGCTCCGGTCACTTAATTTCTCAAGAGCAAGTTCGCACCGAGCTGAATTGGAGAACACCTAACGGTTGCGCGACTTGTCGCCCTGCCTTAAATTATTATTTGATCTCCACATGGCCACATGAAGCAAAAGATGATCCACAATCCCGCTTCATTAATGAACGTGCTCATGCCAATATCCAGAAAGATGGCACCTACTCAGTTATTCCGCGGATGTTTGGTGGTCTAACCACTCCTTCTGAACTACGAAGAATTGCTGACGTTGCTGAGAAATACCAAGTGCCCACAGTGAAGGTCACTGGCGGCCAACGAATTGACTTACTTGGCATCAAGAAGGATGATCTCCCAGCGGTTTGGAAAGAGTTGGATATGCCGTCAGGTCATGCCTATGGCAAATCAATTCGCACAGTGAAAACTTGTGTTGGTGATGAGCACTGTCGTTTTGGTACCCAGTCCTCCATGAAAATGGGCGTAGATCTAGAGAGAATGCTCTTTGGTATGTACGCACCTCACAAAGTGAAGCTTGCAGTATCTGGCTGCCCACGAAACTGCGCAGAAGCTGGCATCAAAGATGTTGGAATCATTGGTGTTGAATCTGGCTGGGAACTCTATATTGGTGGTAACGGCGGCATTAAAACTGAAGTAGCGGAATTTCTCTGTAAAGTTAAAACTGATGAGGAAGTTCGTGAATATTCTGGTGCCTTCTTACAGCTGTACCGCGAAGAAGCTTGGTATTTGGATCGAACTGTCCATTACTTGGCAAGAGTTGGCATGGAATACATTAAGCAAAAAGTGGTCGACGATGCTGAAAGTCGTAAAGCTCTCTACGAAAGACTGCTGTTTGATCTAAAAGATGCTCCAGATCCCTGGAAAGACTTTGAACGTGCTGGTGTAGATGTTCGTCAATTTAAAACCATCCCTATTGTCGAGGTTGGAAATGTCTAATACCGCCCAACTTGATCAGTGGCAAAAAATCACAACAGTTGATGAGATTCCTGTTCTGGGATCTCGGGTTATTGAAGCGCCAGCTGGTCAAATAGCTATTTTCAGAAATTCAGAAGACGAAGTATTTGCCGTATTGGATAAGTGCCCGCATAAGGGTGGCCCCCTGTCTCAGGGCATTGTCCATGGAAAATCCGTAACCTGTCCACTGCATTCCTGGAATATAGATCTCTCCACTGGCTGTGCAGTTGCCCCAGATGAAGGCTGTGCTAAATCCTTTGCAGTCAAAGTAGAGTCTGGTGTGGTTTGGCTAAGCCGCGAGGAATTGCAAGCTACTCATGGCTGAAGTTAAGAGCACCTGTTGCTATTGCGGTGTTGGCTGTGGCGTCATTATTGAAACCGCAGAAAGTAACGGAAAGATCGAGGTAACCGGGGTTCGCGGCGACCCCGATCATCCTGCAAACTTTGGCAGACTCTGCAGTAAAGGCTCCACCCTTCATCTCACTGCAAACCCAAGCCTTCAGATGCAGGCTCGGCTGGGTTCACCAGCAATCCGCAAGGCAAGAGGCGAAGATCCGGTAGATATTTCTTGGCCCGAGGCAATTCAAACTGTTGCCCAAAAATTTGCCGACATCATTCAAGAGCATGGTTCAGAATCTGTTGGCATTTATGTGTCTGGTCAATTACTGACCGAAGACTATTACATCTTTAATAAGTTAATGAAGGGCCTAATTGGCTCTAACAATATTGATACCAACTCACGCCTATGTATGTCTAGTGCGGTAGCTGGCTACAAGCAAACTTTGGGAATGGATGCCCCACCCTGTTGCTATGAAGATATTGATTCTGCATCCACTATTTTTATTACGGGATCAAATACCGCTTTTGCTCATCCGATTTTATATAGACGTCTTGAGGATGCCCGTAAAAATAATCCGGATCTCAAAGTTATTGTTGTTGATCCCAGAAAAACCGATACCGCCAAAGAGGCTGATCTCTACCTACAGATACAACCTGGTACTGATGTTGCCCTCTATCACGGGATGCTTTACATCATGCTCTGGGAGAAATGGATTAATGAGTCTTATATCAACTCATATACGGCAGATTTTGATGCGCTGCGTGATTTGGTTAGAGATTTCACGCCTAAGGCAGTAAGTCAGATCTGTGGCATTAACGAAAAAGACTTGTTCCAAGCAGCGCAATGGTTTGCAACTTCTCCCGCAACTCTATCGATGTACTGCCAGGGATTAAATCAATCAGCATCAGGTACAGCCAAGAATGCTGCTTTAGTAAATCTACACTTGGCCACCGGTCAAATAGGGAAAGCTGGTGCTGGTCCATTCTCTTTGACTGGACAACCCAATGCCATGGGTGGCCGGGAAGTTGGAGGTTTAGCCAATCTACTATCCGCACACCGTGATCTTGCTAACCCAGAACATCGTGCAGAAGTTGCAAACCTGTGGGGGGTGGATTCAGTTCCCGAAAAGCCAGGTCTTAGTGCCATTCCCATGTTTGAGGCATTGCGTACTGAAAAACTAAAAGCCATATGGATTGTCTGTACAAACCCTGCACAATCAATGCCTGATCTCAATGCAGTTCACGAGGGATTAAGCAAGGCAGAATTTGTTGTGGTGCAGGAAGCTTATGCGCACACGGCCACTACCTTATATGCAGACGTATTATTGCCCGCCACTACCTGGGCAGAAAAAGTGGGAACAGTTACTAATTCAGAGCGAAGAATTTCCAAAGTAAATCCCGCAATTGATCCCTATGCGTCTGCTAAACATGATTGGCAGATCGCTCTTGAAATTGGATTAGCTCTTGAAGCGCTATTACCAGGCAATAGAAAAGAAGGAACATCCACTCTATTTCCTTACGCCGGACCTGAGGATATTTGGAATGAGCATCGTGAGAGTACAGCCGGTCGCGATCTCGATATTACTGGTTTAAGCTACAAAATCCTTGAGGAGCGTGGGCCTCAACAGTGGCCAATGCCAGTAGGTTCAGATTCGGGAAAGAAACGTCTCTATGAAGATGGAATATTCCCAACTAAAGATAAGAAAGCACACTTTATCGCTGCGCCTTATAAGGCAACTGCAGAATCAGTGGATGCACGATATCCATTTGCCTTAAATACTGGGCGCCTCAGAGATCAATGGCACGGTATGAGTAGAACCGGAACCATTGGAACGCTTTATGGGCACTCACCTGAGCCTTGTGTAGAACTATCACCTAAAGATGCCGGCAGGATGAATCTAGAAAATGGTGATTTAGTTCATGTCACTAGTCGCAGAGGTAGTGAGATCTTCCCAATCAAAGTCTCAGACGATATCGCCTCCTCGCAAGCCTTTATTGCTATGCACTGGGGTTCTGAATTTATTTCAGGCGCTGCTGGTAAAACACCGGGCCGCGGAGTCAACGGCCTTACTTGTAACATGATCGACCCTTCATCCGGTCAGCCCGAACTGAAACATTCAGCCGTAAAGATTTTGCCCGCTAATCTTCCCTGGCATTTAGTAGCTTTCGGCTTATTTCCTAAAGAAGAAGTATTTTCTGTTCAAAACAGTTTGCGCAGCATCCTGCCTCATTTCGATTCTGCCCAATGTGTTCTATTTGGTAGAGAGCAGGATGGTGGCCTCATTGGAGTTTCATTCAAGGCCGCTCACCACGATGACCCGCTAGAAGAATCAGAATCTCTTGCCGCGCAAGCTTTAAAGCAAGTGATGCAGAAATTCAAGCTAGATGAAGCATCTGGAGAACCTGTAATGCGCTATATTGATAAGCGCAGGGGCGTAGTTCGACTTGTTCGCGCTCAAGAGAAGGTTCTATCTGCCATGCTTACCGGCCCTATTGGCAGCCTAGCAAGTACTGCCTGGTTAAGAGAGTACCTAGAAAGCGGTTTAGATGCAAAAGCGCTTGGTCGGTCTTTGTTGATGCCTGTCAGCAAACCCCCTGTAGAAATTAAACCCAAAGGTAAGGCCATTTGTAATTGCTTTAATGTATCTGCAGACACAATGAAGCAATGCTTAAGCAAGATGCCTGCAGGAACCTCCCCCGATGATGCTATGAGCTCACTTCAATCAGAAACGCAATGTGGAACTAATTGTGGATCCTGCAAGCCCGAAGTCAAGCAAATTATTGTCAGCTTTCTCAAGAAAGTGGAAGTAGCGGCATAATCCTGCAATGAGCATCACATCATTCTTAAAAGTTATTGGCCGAGGCAGCAAAGGTGCCGGCGATCTTGATCGCAATCAGGCTAAAGAAGTATTCACTCAAATTCTAGATGGCAATGTCAGCGATCTTGAGCTCGGTGCATTTTGTATTGCTATGCGCATCAAGGGTGAGTCCGTATCTGAGCTCATGGGCTTTATGGATGCTCTGCAACCACATCTAAATTTACTAAATCTTGGCACACGTCCAACCATAGTCTTACCAAGCTATAACGGGGCTAGAAAACAAGCAAATCTCACACCACTTCTTTCCGGCATGCTTGTTAGCTATGGTTTTACAGTGCTTGTTCAGGGGGTCGAAAAAGATCAAACCAGGATAACGAGCCATGAAATCTTTAAGTCCCTTGGCTGGCCAATTCTCAAAACGAAAGATGAATTTGGTGCACTCCTGGCATTGAATCAACCGATCTTTTGCTCTCTTAATGTTATTTCCCCAGCGCTTCAAAAGTTATTAGATATCAGGGAGCGAATAGGTCTGCGGAATACTAGTCATGTGCTGGCAAAACTCATTAACCCAACCCTTCAGAAGCCTTGGCAAGTTTCCAACTACACCCATCCAGAATATCCAGAAAAACTACGAGAATTTTTTCAACTTCGCTCAGCCAATGCAATTTTGATTAGAGGGAGCGAGGGTGAACCAACTGCCTCCCTGCAACGATTACCTGAAATGCATTTTTTGCATGCAAATGCGAATGAAATTACAACCCCCGAAGAGCGCTTTGAAGATCTCAGTCCGTTTTTAGACATTGATGCCATTTCAACCGCATCCGTTACCGAGCAAATTCTATCTGGGCAAGTCAAATGTCCGAGCTCAATTCTCAGACAAGCCATTCAAATATCTACGATGGCTGGATTACACTAAGCGATGCTCAGAACAGTTAAACGTTTGGCATGGGTTTCATTGGGAGCAATTGTTGCGCTTGGCTTGGCCCTGCTTGCCACTAAACCACCAACAACGCCATTACTACTTGCTTCGCTAGGCGGTTCAACAATATTTCTGTTTGGCTTGACTGGTGCTCCTGCAGCACAGCCAAGAGCTTTATTTGGCGGGCACCTCATTAGCGCACTCATTGGTATTGTCTGCTACCAGCTCTTTGATGATGCTTTATGGGTTTACTTGCTTGCGGAGGTAATTACTTTGGTAGTCTTACTGCTTACGCAAACCGTTCATCCGCCGGCTGGTGCTAATCCACTCATCATGATCCAGGCGCATGCTAGCTTTGGCCATCTTACAGCAGTTGTTTTGGTAAGCGTGACGATTCTTGCGGTTGTAGCAGCCATCTGGAGTCGCCTCACTTCCGGTAAAGCCCTGCATTACCCAGTGAAGTGGAATGAACCCTCACCGCAATCCAAGGATTGGAGTGTTTGGGGGTAGCACAGCTTAGCCTAACGAACGCTTTATTAAAGCCTTGTTTAAAAAACTCGCCAAGGTCAACACAAGAGAGTCGGCCAAAACAGGATGCCAGGCAAAGTTATAGCTATTAGTTCCAGCCATTACTATAAAAATACTTAAGAAAACCGCTGGCGGATGCATACACCCCAGTAAATACATTCCAACTATCGTGCCAATGACGGCGAATGGAATGCCCACAGAAATCGATGGCATCAGATAAACACAAATGAAGGCTACGCAGGAAGCTAATAGATTTGCCTCTATTAAAGTTAAGGGCGAAAAGAATTTACTATTGGGAAATAGGAAAATGCATAAAGCGCTGACTCCAAAAACTGCCGTCACCATGTTCTCATCTTGAGTCATATCACCCCATAGAAGATTCAATAGGGCTATCGCAAAAATAGTTAGGCCAACACCAATCGATACTCGCAACCTATCAAACCAAGAGTATTGGTCCTGAGGTGGTGCAATTTGATGAAAGAAATTAATCAGTTTTCTGAAAATATTTTTCATCTGATATCAATGGATTGGTCAATAGCTTTTACAAAGTCAGACTGAGTAATCATTCCTACCAACTGCTTATTATCATTAATTACGGGGATATGGTGATGACCATCACCACAAAATATCTCAGCCAAGTCAAGCATATTTCGATCTTCACTAATTACCCTTACCGGCTTACTCATTACCTGTCCAACTGCATTTGGTAAGCTATTTAAGCCAGGAACAGCGGCTCGCATAAACCCCCTGATGCGTTGCCCAAAGCTTTGATGAAAATCAACCGCCGCACTTTTAATAAAGTCCTCTAAAGTAATGATCCCAAGCACCCTACGTGCGCCATCTATCACCGGTAACGCTTTAACATGACGATTGCGTAAAAGATTCCATGCCTGATCCAAAGGTGAATCCATGCCAACATATAAGACTTCAGTGGTCATAATATTTTTACACAGCATACCTTGCAACTTCTTTTGATATGCCCCATGCTCAACTTGAGAAATCAGATTGGCTAAATCATCCTTACTGATATCTAGTACTTGGTTATAGCTCTCCAAGACAGCGTTAATTTCTTGGTCCTCGATCTTACGATTTCGTTTTTGCAGTGGAGATGAATCCAAGACGGCCTTAGGGCGTTGCGGATATGGCCTGCCCGTTAGGGAGTTATAAATAACTGCGCACAAAACCAATAAAACAGCATTACCCAAGACCGGGAAAAGCACAAAATGAAAGTCTACCATTCCGCCCAAAGGAATCAAAAGGGCCAAAGCTGCAGCAGGTGCGTGTAAGCAACGCAAGGCAAACATTGCCAAGATTGCGAGTCCAACAGATAAGGGAATTAATAATGGTAATTCATGGACAAATTGCGTACACGCAACACCTACCAAAGCAGAAACACAACTACCCCCTATAACTGCCCATGGTTGCGCCATTGGACTTGAGGGTAAGACAAATAATAAAAATGCACTGGCACCCATCGAGGCGACAACCCATGGTGATGCGTTTCCGTAACCTGCAAGCAATAAACCAAGTCCCATCATTGCGAGCAAGCCCAGCACAACTCCTAAAACCGATCTAAACCGCTCCAACCAAGAAACTGAGGTAGTTTCTGGAAGAACAATGGTAATTAACTTTTTAAAAAAATGTCTCAAAAGCGATCTCAATAAAGGCTTATTTTAAATGCACCAAAAGTGGTACTAGTTGGGCTATTGTATGCAAATCCCTGTTTATTCTTATTATTCCGAAACATTAACCACAAAGTGCTATGGAACAAAAACTACCCCTACCCCCTTTTACTAAAGAAACAGCAATTCAAAAAATTCGAATGGCAGAAGATGCTTGGAATACCCGCGATCCTGAGAAAGTCTCCTTGGTATATACGGAAGATACCATTTGGAGAAACCGAGCGGAATTTCCAAAAGGCAGAGAGCAAGTAAAAGAGTTTCTCCAGCGTAAATGGGCCAAGGAGCTTGACTACCGCTTAATTAAAGAACTATGGGCTTTTACAGCTAATCGCATTGCGGTTCGTTTTGCCTACGAATGTCATGATGACTTTGGTAACTGGTCGCGAAGCTTTGGTAATGAGAATTGGGAGTTCAATGAAAATGGTTTCATGATGAGACGTTTCGCTAGCATCAATGATTTACCCATTAAAGAATCTGACCGAAAGTTTTTTTGGCCCCTAGGAAGAAGGCCTGATGACCATCCAGGACTAAGTGATTTTGGCTTCTGATAATTTAGATTCACTCGGAGGCTTTGCTCATGCGCTGATCCATAGTCGCCAGCATGTTTCTCCTAAAAAACTGATTGCACCAGGCCCTAACCTACCCCAGAAATTAGAAATTTTGAATGCGGCTGGAGCCGCTCCCGACCATGGAAAGGTAACGCCTTGGCACTTTTATGAAGTCAGTCCCGAAAGTCGTAATTTATTAGGTGACTTATTTGCAGACGCACTCATAGCAAGAGACCCAAGCGCAACGCTAACTCAAATTGATGAAGCAAAGCAGAAAGCTTTTCGAGGCCCCTTGCTTTTATTGGCAACCGCTAAGCTGAACAATGAACTTGACAATATTCCCGAGCAAGAAAAACTCATCTCCGCAGGGTGTGCAATTCAAAATATTTTGCTAATGGCTAATGCTTTAGGATTTGGCTCAGGACTATCAAGCGGTAAGGCTCTTTACAGCCAAAAGATGAGGGAATTATTTTTATTTAAAGATAAAGAGGAGCCTCTGTGCTTCATCACTATCGGCACTATCTCGGTTCATAAGCCCAATAAGCATAGGCCTGATGCAAATTCTTACAGTTCAGTTTTCTAGCTGAATCTATTGAACTTTTTTAGCTTCTCAACAATTAATTAACCATGCCATCAAGGTGTGCTGAGTAATCGTTAGCTTAAATTGCATTAGCCACACATCCGGAATCAAATATTGCTTGAGTGGTAAGCGTACTGGTAAGCGGGAGTAATAAAGAAAAAGCCCCGGTTATGAGGCTAAGTCATTGATGCATATAGTGAAAAACAGAAAAAATGCCAAAAGTACTGGCGGAGACGAGAGGATTCGAACCTCCGATCAGAGTTTTAGCCCCGATGCTCCCTTAGCAGGGGAGTGCCTTCGACCAGCTCGGCCACGTCTCCGTACTTCTTACTATTACAACGCCCTACAGTTTAACGGATAACCGCTTCTGAGGGGTTTATTGTGCTTTTTACTTACTTCTGGTCCAGCTCAAATGCTTTGTGCAAGGCACGCACAGCCAACTCCATGTATTTCTCATCAATCACCACTGAGATCTTGATTTCGCTGGTGGAGATCATCAAGATGTTGATGCCCTCTTCCGACAAAGTGCGAAACATCTTGCTGGCGATACCAACGTGGGAACGCATACCAACACCAACAACTGAAACTTTAGAGACCTTTGGATCGCCAGAGATTTTTTTTGCTTCGATGTGAGCTTGCACGGTGTTCTTGAGCAAGTCCAATGCTTTTTGATAATCAGCACGCGGCACTGTGAAAGTAAAGTCTGTTTTACCTTCAACTGATTGATTCTGAATAATCATATCCACATCAATATTGGCATCCGCAATCGGACCAAGAATTTGATACGCAATGCCTGGACGATCAGGAACTCCAAGAACGGTAATCTTCGCTTCATCACGCGCAAAGGCGATGCCGGAAATAACTGCGGCTTCCATAGTGCTGTCCTCTTCAAATGTAATCAAGGTGCCCGACTTCATCTCGATGTCTAAAGGCATCAATGGGTCTGTCAGGGAAGACAGAACCCGGGTTTTAACTTTGTACTTACCCGCAAACTCAACTGAACGAATCTGCAATACCTTTGAACCTAAGCTCGCCATTTCTAGCATCTCTTCAAAGGTAATCTTATCTAAGCGACGTGCATCTTCGCAGACGCGTGGGTCGGTTGTGTAAACACCATCAACGTCTGTATAGATCAAACACTCATCCGCTTTTAAGGCTGCCGCCATCGCCACTGCTGATGTATCAGAACCGCCACGACCTAATGTGGTGATGTTGCCATTAGGATCAACGCCCTGGAAACCAGTAACAACAACCGCACGACCAGCATTAAGATCTTTGAGAATCTTGTCGCTTTCAATACTCTTAATGCGCGCCTTGGTAAATGCAGAATCGGTATGGACTGTTACTTGCCAACCAGCGTAGCTCACTGCATCAATACCTTCACGCATGAGCGCCAGCGCTAACAAGCCAGAACTAACTTGCTCACCTGTAGAAGCGATTTGATCTAACTCGCGTGGATTTGCATCAGGGTTGATTTCTTTTGCGAGACCTAACAAGCGATTGGTTTCGCCTGACATGGCTGAAGGCACAACCACCACTTGGTGGCCTGCACGCATCCATTTAGCAACGCGTTTGGCAACATTGGCAATGCGCTCTGTTGAGCCCATTGAGGTGCCACCATATTTATGAACGATAAGAGCCATAAAGCCGTCTATTTAACTATCAGTAACAAGGAAATGAATCCTTGAGGGTCTAAAAAGGGCTTATTTTACAGGGTTTTGCACCCATTCTGGGAGTACTCGCCTACCGGCGGATGTCAGGTGCGGGTAACTCAGCCCAATACCCGCCACAGCGATCAATTCATCATTGATGTAAAGCAAGGGTGCTTGACGCTCCCATGGAGGGATATCAGCCTCCTGATAGAGGTTTTTAAGGGTTTTACGGGGTGTCTTGGGCTTAATCTGAATCTTCTCAGAGCCTAGGCGCTCTCTCAGCGTGATTTGGTTATTCCCCTGGGCAGTTTTTACCCAATCCGCAGGAAGACCTAATTGCTTGGAATTGGCCGGCAGTGATTTAAGCACCCATTGACCTGCTTCTGCGCCCGCAACTTGAAGGGCTCCACGCCAGAGGCAGATCTTTCTTTCGTCATGTAGCCACTCAAGCTTGGCATCAGCTTTAACTTTCGTCAGATCGCGCCACCAAGATTGGAGGCGCTCTTGCGATGGCATTGCCAACTGCTGAGTTTGCAACCAGTAACGCAAGACATTGTTTGCTGCAGGCAAATCATCTTTAGCCAAAGCTAGAAGTGGCGCTACTTGCAATTGATCTTGATTGAGAATATTTTTGCCGTCTTGCTGCGCTAAGCGATTCAGTAGGACTTGAGCTTCACCAAGTAACTCAGCACTGCGTGCCATATTCGTTAATGCTTCAGGCTGAATACCTTCAAGAGCAGGAATAATTTTCTTGCGAATAGCATTACGACGATATTTTGTATTTTGATTGCTTGGATCTTCAATCCATTTGAGCTTATGTTCTTTGGCATAAGCTTCAAGCTCTTGTCTGCTTTGATTTAAGAGTGGGCGCCAGAGGGTGAGGTGTTGATTGCTGGAAAGCCTCCTCCTTGTTGGCATACCGGATAAGCCAGCTACGCCCGAGCCCCGCAGGAGCTGCAGGAGAACGGTTTCTACTTGATCGTTTTGATGATGGGCCAAGAGTAAATCTTCGATGCCATATTCTTCGCAAAGATCGGCGAGCGCTTCGTAACGCCCTTCTCTTGCCCTGGCCTCGATATTACCTTGCTCGTTAGAACTACTTAGATGCAAGAGTCGAAAATCAAAATGGATCTTGTATTTTTTGGTCAGCTTCTCGCAAAAGATTAACCAGTCATCTGCCGGTTTTTGTAAGCCATGATGAATATGAAAGGCGTAGATTTGATTTTGGCTTTTAGCTTGCGCTTTGCAAACCGTGTCGAGCAACACAACCGAATCGAGGCCGCCACTTAAGGCAACCGCAATTCGTTTTCCCAGCTTAGGACTTTGCTGTGATTTCCTTGAACTTGCCATAGCTCATCAAACGCTCATGACGACGTTCAAGCAATGCATCCACTTTCATGCCGTCAAAAGTTTTCAAAGATTCAGCAAGTGCTTTGCGCATATTGCTCATCATATTGTCGTAATCACGATGTGCGCCACCAATAGGCTCAGCAACGATCTTATCGATTAGACCCAAAGCCTTTAAGCGCTGAGCCGTGAGGCCCAGCTGCTCAGCTGCCTCGGGAGCCTTATCAGCAGTCTTCCAGAGGATAGATGCACAGCCTTCAGGAGAGATTACTGAGTAAGTGGAGTTCTGCAACATTAAGACCACATCGCCCATAGCAATAGCTAACGCACCACCGGAACCACCTTCACCAATAATGGTGGCGATGATGGGAACTTCAAGCTCTGCTTGCACAAACAAATTGCGGCCAATCGCTTCAGACTGATTGCGCTCTTCCGCATCAATGCCAGGGAATGCGCCTGGGGTATCTACAAAAGTAAATACTGGAATGCCAAACTTTTCCGCAAGGCGCATGAGGCGCATTGCTTTGCGGTAACCCTCTGGTCGGCTCATGCCGAAGTTTCTGAGGGCACGTTCTTTGGTGTCGCGGCCCTTCTGATGACCGATCACCATACAAGGCTGATTTTCAAAACGGGCCAATCCAGCAATGATTGATTGATCATCTGCAAAAGTGCGATCACCATGCAGTTCATGGAAGTCGGTAAATAAAGCACCAACATAATCTAAGGTGTAAGGACGCTGTGGATGACGCGCTACTTGAGAGACCTGCCAAGGAGTCAAATTGGCATAAACATCTTTTGTTAACTGCTGACTCTTTTCGGCAAGCGTTTTAATCTCATCGGAGATGTCTACCGATGACTCGTCTTGTACAAAACGCAGCTCTTCAATCTTTGACTCTAATTCGGCGATTTGCTGCTCAAAATCCAGGAAAGTCGTTTTCATAGTCTGATTTTAATATTCAACTGGGGCGGGGTCGATACTTCTCCACATATACCAGGTAGCTACCGTACGCCACGGGGCCCAATTGGCAGCCACCTCCCTCGCCTCATGGCGGCTAACAGGCTCACCACTGAAGTAATTGAGGGAAATAGCCTTAATTAAACCAATATCGTCCAAAGGGAGGATATTAGGGCGAACCATATTAAAAATGAGGAACATTTCAGCAGTCCAGCGGCCAATTCCCCGAATAGAGCTTAATTCTTTGATCACGCTCTCATCATCCATATCTTTCCACTGATTGGCATGCAGGCGACCGGAATCGAAGTGATCTGCTAAATCGCGGATGTACTCCACCTTGCGCCCAGATAATCCGGCGGCGCGCAACTCTTCAACGGATAGCGCTAGGATATTTTTGGGTGTGACCTTTCTCTTGCTCGCAGCAAGCACCCTATTCCATACGGTTTGAGCTGCTGCAACTGAAATTTGCTGTCCAACAATCGATCTTGCCAAAGTATTAAAAGAATCGCCGCGTGTCACTAAAAATCCGGATCCAATTTTAGGAATCAATTTTTTCAGAATACGATCGTGCTTCATCAATTCTTTGCAAGCCTGCTCCCAATAGTCTGGAGCAATTTCCTCAAGAATTGATTCTGCTTTTTCCACTTTTATTTCTTTTGCTACAGTCATTAAGCCCTACGCCATTCTGTTAAGCCGCCGGGTTTATCTTCCAGAACAATTCCTTGCTCTAGTAATGTCTTACGAATTAAGTCTGCTTGGGCAAAATCTTTTGCTTGTTTAGCGGCCACACGTGCAGCGATATGTTCTTCAATTTGCGCAGGACCTAAGCCATCCTGATCTTTGGAACCCGCCTGCAAAAATGCAGTTGGATCGCGCTGCAAGAAATTTAGAGAGGCGCCAAGGGCCTTCATTGTATTGGCGAGTAATTGCTTTTCTTGGCCTTGCGCACGGTTAACTTCGCTGGCCAGATCAAACAAGACCGCAATCGCCTCTGGTGTATTGAAATCATCATTCATGGCATCCGCAAAGCGCTTGGCCCATGGATTGTGTGGATCTAGATTGATTGATTGTGCTTTTGGGGCTTGAGCCAAGGCAGTGTATAGACGACCAAGTCCTGAGCGTGCCTCTTCTAGTTGTGCATCGCTGTAATTAATCGGACTACGGTAATGCGCCTTCAGCATGAAGAAGCGCAATACTTCTGGATCAAAGCTTTTTAAGACATCTCGTATTAAAAAGAAGTTGCCCAATGACTTGGACATTTTCTCTTCGTTCACTCGAATGTGGCCGTTATGCATCCAGTAATTAACAAAGGGAGCATCATCTTCTTTGCGATCTTTGCCATACAAAGCGCCTTCGCTTTGAGCAATTTCATTTTCGTGGTGCGGGAATTGCAAATCCGCACCTCCACCATGAATATCAAAGTGCTCACCCAGTAAGTCACAAGACATGGCTGAGCACTCAATATGCCAGCCTGGACGGCCTTCACCCCATGGTGACTTCCAGCGAGTATCAGCAGGCTCTTCAGCTTTAGCACTTTTCCATAAAACAAAATCTAACGGATCACGCTTGCCATCACCAACCGCTACCCTCTCACCAGCATTTAATTCATCAAGTGTCTTACCGGATAGCTGACCATAGCGTGGCAGCAAACGCACCGCAAAATTGACATCGCCATCATTGGCTTGATAGGCCAAGTCGTTTTCAATGAGTTTGCCAATCATGCCCTGCATTTGGGCAATGTAATCGGTAGCACGCGGCTCTTGATCGGGATGAATTAAACCCAACTCATTCGAGTCGGCATGCATCGCATCGATAAAACGATTGGTTAATGCAGAAATGGGTTCGCCATTCTCAATGGCACGGTTGATGATCTTGTCATCAATATCAGTGATATTGCGCACATAAAGCACTTCATAGCCGCTAGCCCTAAGCCAACGAACCACCATATCAAAGACGATCATGACCCTGGCATGGCCAATATGGCAAAAGTCATAAACCGTCATGCCGCAGACGTACATCTTGACCTTGCCCGGCACTATGGGCTTAAAGACCTGTTTAGAACGGCTAAGGGTGTTATAGATTTGCAGCATAGGGCTATAAAGGTGGGGCAAGTAGCGCCAATTTGTTAGACTGAGCGCTGAGTATATCGAATGAGCCCGTTTCACACCCCTTCCTCTATGCCCCACAACGCCCCAGCGCCACAAATTACCCCGAATAAGGTCTTAGCCCTAACTTTTGCCACTTTGGTGTCATTGGTGCTAATGACAGGGTGCAGCACGCCCGCTCAGCAACGTGCGGATGATGAAATTCAGGCATTAAATACCCGGGAAATGAAGTCGGGACAATTGGCCCCACAACCCTATTTAGGTGGCTACAGCCCAACTGATCCTCCCAGGTTATCGGCGGATGTGGGCTATGACCCATTAAATCCAGAGCTATCAGAGACCGTTGGCGTCCCATTTATGTCCTTCTTGATTATTGAGCCGGACCCCATCACCAAAAATGCGGTGCCATCCGATGTAGAAAAGCTTATCAAGGCGCGCAAATATCAAGATGCGGTTACCCAAATCAATGTGGACCTTAAGAAGACGCCACGTAATGTGCAATTGCGTTTTGTAAAAGCGCGCTTACAAATTGAGATGCGCCAATTCGATCAAGCTAAAAAAACCTTGATTGAAATTACTCAGCAGTTCCCTGAATTGCCAGAACCCTACAATAATCTTGCAGCGATAGCTGCCAACCAAGGCCAATGGATTGAAGCGCGAGATTATTTAGAGCTTGCATTAAAGCTGCGCCCTAGCTATGCCATTGCCTCAGCCAATCTGGGTGAGATCTATATTCGCCTTGGTGCTCAAGCATATGAAGACGCTACAAAAAATGCATTGCTGAATCAGCGTCAGTACTCCAACCGCGCTAAAGCGCTCTTGGACGTACTCAAGCCCCCCGCAAAGCGCCCTGTTAATCGCGCCCTCAATTCCGCAGATACTCTGCCAAGCAATGCTCCATCAACCAACCTTCCAGAAAGTAGAACTAATAATGGCGAAAGTACTATTAAAAACCAATAAGGGTGATATCACCCTTACTCTTGATGCAGCTAAGGCACCCAAAAGTGTTGCTAACTTCTTGCAATACGTAAAAAGCGGTCATTACGATGGCACGATTTTTCATCGTGTGATTGATAACTTTATGGTTCAAGGCGGCGGCATGACTGCCGGCATGAAGCAAAAGCCAACAGGCGCAGAAATTGAAAACGAAGCCAATAATGGCCTCAAGAATGATCGCTACACTGTAGCTATGGCGCGAACCAGCGACCCTCATTCTGCAACTGCTCAATTCTTCATCAATGTGAATGACAATGATTTTCTAAATCACACCGCTCCGAATGCCCAAGGCTGGGGTTATGCAGTATTCGGCAAGGTTACTGGCGGCATGGATGTCGTTGACACCATTCGCAAAGTCAAGACTGGTAGCTCCGGCTTTCATCAAGACGTTCCAGCTGAAGATGTTGTGATTGAGAAGGCCACTGTTCTCGAGGAATGATCCCGCAATACGCGAGCGCACTGCTCATATCAGACCTACACCTGACGCCGTCAATGCCCTTGACGGCGCAACGCTTTTTCGACTTCTGTGAAAAAGAAGCTCCTAAAGTTGAGGCTGTATTTATTCTGGGTGACTTATTTGAGTATTGGGTAGGTGATGATGCATCCGCATCCTCACCTTTTCAACAAGAAGTTCAGCGTGCCATCGCCAACCTTTCTGCCAAAGTAAAAACATATTACATCCATGGCAATCGAGATTTTTTAATCGGCAAAAGTTTTATTAAAAAGACTGGCATGACGCTCTTGCCAGATCCTAGCTTAGTTGAATTAGCTTCACACAAATGGGTCTTAGCTCATGGTGATGCTTTATGTACTGCAGACTTTGGCTACCAGCTATTTCGTAGTTGGGTCAGAAAACCATGGGTGCAAAAACTCTTTTTAACTCTACCCCTCAATTGGCGCAGAGATGTTGCCCAGCATCTACGCAGCAATAGTCATGGTCAATATCAAACGCAGCTACGCTCTGCCGCAAGTCAACTCAAAATGGATGTGACGCGAGAAGCTTGTGCAGATGTAATGAAAGATCAATCTGGAGACAGATTAATTCATGGGCATACTCACTTGCCGGCCCATCATGAAGAATCTTTAAACACCCAGACTTGGCAGCGTTGGGTTTTATCCGACTGGGATCTCGATCACCCTGAGAGTTTTCACCCTAGGGCAAGCGCCCTATTGATCGATAGTGCTGGAGCGCGCTATCTCGACCTTATTAAGCACTAAGCGCTACTGACTTCTCGGGTTGAGAGATTGAATTAAGACGCTGAGTATTTAGAGAGTGACTGCACCATTTGTGCAAAGATACGTGGATTGGCAGCCATCACTTCACCGCTTTTCAGAAAGCCTTCTTCACCACGATAGTTACCAATCAGCCCGCCCGCTTCAGTGATTAGCAAAGCACCGGCGGCCATGTCCCATGGTTTGAGATCGCTCTCAAAAAATCCATCGTAACGACCAGCTGCTACATAAGCCAAATCCAATGATGCAGCGCCTGGGCGACGTAAGCCCGCGCATTGACGTGACATTTCAGCAAAAATCTTTAAATACTTTTCTAAGTCCTGGTCTTCACGATACGGAAATCCGGTACCGAGCAAAGAATTTGCCAAGCGATCTTGCGTGGCTACACGCAAACGCCGACGATCCAAATACGCGCCCGCACCACGGGTAGCGGTAAATAACTCATCACGAGTTGGGTCGTAAACAACGGCTTGTTGAATCACGCCATTCACTGCCAGCGCAATCGAAACCGCATACTGCGGAAAGCCGTGAATGAAATTGGTTGTGCCATCTAGCGGATCGATGATCCAAACGTTTTCTGCATCCGCATTGTGTTCGCCTGTTTCTTCAGCCAAAAATCCATGGGTTGGATAGGCCTCGCTCAGCGTTTCAATGATGGCCGCTTCTGCGGCTTTGTCCACCTCGGTGACGAAATCGTTGTGTTGCTTACGGTCAACTTGCAATCGCTCTAAATTCAAAGAAGCACGATTAATGACCGTTCCAGCGCGACGGGCGGCCTTGACGGCCACATTTAACATGGGATGCATAGTATTGATGGACAAATTAAATAAGAACAAGCTCCTTGTAATGCCTGCAAAAAGAAAATTGCATGACAATACGAAGCTAACAGTCTGATTCTAAACGATTAGCATCCATTACCCCCTATAAACACCCCCAATGGCATTGATGAATATCGACAAATCTGAACTACTACGCTGGGTTTTAGTCGAAACCAGTCACCCAGGAAACGTGGGTTCTGCTGCTCGCGCCCTTAAAACTATGGGCTTTAGCGACCTGCGCCTTATTAATCCCAAGATCAAAGACGTATCAGTCAATGCGGATGCCATTGCTTTAGCCAGCGGTGCGGTAGATATCCTTGAGCGCTCCTCAGAAAGCAGTTCATTAACCTCCGTCGTAGAGGGTTGCTCACTAGTTTTAGGCCTAACCAGCCGTGATCGAGAGTTTGGCCCGCCAGCCTTAGACTGGGAGGCCGCTCGGACCTTAATAGCCGATGCGACATCAGCAGAAGGAAAGGTTGCCCTGCTCTTTGGTCCCGAAAGAACTGGCTTGGATAACGATCATTTGGCCTTATGCACCCATAGAGTCTGGTTAGATGCCAATCCAGACTACCCGTCTCTTAACTTGGCCCAGGCAATCATGGTCTGCGCCTACACCCTCAGGGAAACACTCAGCCAGCATACAGGCGTGCGTAATGCCTTAGCGGGCCGGGAAGAAATGGCTGATTTTGCAGATCCTGCAGCTATTGCAGCCATGGTGGAACATTGGCGCCAAGGTCTGGAGGCCATTGGCTATTTAGACCCAACCAACCCCAAGAAACTGATGCCCCGTATTCAAGCGCTATTTGCCCGTAGCCGCCTTCATAAAGAAGAGATTGATCTGCTGCGCGGCATTGCAAAACAGATGCTCCTGAGAAAATAAGCGCATCCCGTTAAAATCAAGCTATGTCATATCCCCTATTCGACCAAGTCGACTCCATCATTGCCAGAGACCCAGCAGCCCGGAATCGTCTCGAGGTCATCACTTGCTATCAAGGCTTGCACGCAGTTTGGCTGCATCGCATCTCCCATTTTCTGTGGAATCTTGGTCTGAAATGGCTTGCCCGTGTGTTGTCCATGTTTGCGCGTTTTTTCACTGGGATAGAAATTCATCCTGGTGCAAAGATTGGTCGCCGAGTATTTTTGGATCATGGACTCGGTATTGTGATTGGTGAGACCACAGAAATTGGTGATGACTGCACGATTTATCAAGGCGTTACCTTGGGCGGTACTTCGCTTTATAAAGGCGTTAAGCGCCACCCCACCCTTGGTAAAGGTGTTGTGGTCAGTGCGGGCGCAAAAGTTCTCGGCGGATTTACTGTGGGTGATGGCGCACGCGTTGGATCCAATGCCGTGGTTCTAAAAGAAATTCCTGCAGGTGCGACTGCGGTTGGTATTCCTGCGCGCATCCTGCATCCAGATTTACCGCAAAGTCCTGATAGCAAAACAAAGGAATATTTTTCTGCTTATGGAGTGACGCCGAATGTAGATGATCCTGTATCAATGGCGCTCAAAGGTTTGATCGATGCCACGATCGAACAGGAAGCCAAGATTGCAGCGCTAGAGCAGGCTTTAGCCAAGTTAAGTAACACGCCTACTGGCCCTGATGCTGAAGGCTCTAGCGATACCAAACGCGACCTTGATGCTATTAAACAGTGGCTAAGGGAGTAGTGATTTGCGGTTACCCATTGGGGGTCATGCAGAAGAAATGATGCAAAGAAAAAGGAATAGCATGCTATTCCTTTCTTTATTCAAACTTGGTTTTAATTAATGTAGCGTACGTGGGCCCGTGCTATCACCACCTAATGCGCCGCCTGGAAATTCTTCATCTTCATCATCGCCCTCATCATTAGGCATCCCAAATGAAAAACTTTCGCCGCCCTCTGGATGACGATTTTCAATTTCATCATCAGTAGCTGCGCGAACATCTTCCACTTGAACCCAAAAACGTAATGCCATGCCTGCTAACGGATGATTGCCATCTAATACCACTTGACTGTCTGCAACATCCGTAACGGTATAGATTAAAGGTTCACCATCTTCAGAATCATCTACAGTCGCGTCCTCATCTGCATCAGGAACGCCTTCAAACTGCATCCCCACTTCTAACGGCTCAGGGAAACGGGTACGTGGCTCGGTTTTTAACAACTCAGGATCATATTCACCAAAAGCTTCATTAGGCTCAAGCTGAATCGTTGCCTCATAACCAATATCTTGGCCATCAAGCAGATTCTCAATTTTAGGAAAAGTACCTTCATAACCTCCGTGCAGGTATACCATCGGAGAATCGGGCTCCTCGATGACATTGTTTTGCGCATCGGTTAACTTATAGCGAAGGGATACGATGGTATTTTTTTCAATCTTCATGCGGAATTTGTCGAACATTCGTTTTTAATCAGTTTCTAAACAGCTTTTTACTTTATGACCGCATTTTACTTGAGCAAACCCTATGAGCCGCCTCAGGCTCCATCAAAGCTCCCTTTAGAGGAGCCCTGGGCCTTATTTGGGGGTATTAGCCCAGACCAGTTCATGGCGCGGCATTGGCATAAAAAGCCCCTTCTCATCCGCGGGGCGATTCCGGCATTTGCCCTTTCAGCTAGGAATGGTGAGCCCCTGGATAGCCCAATTCCCACCAAAGAGTTACTCAAATTTGCCCTGCAAGATGAGGTAGAGGCGCGCTTGGTTAAATCTAATCCATGGAGCTTTGATAGCGGACCGTTTTCTAAAAAGGCCATTCCATCGATCGACAAACCCGACTGGACTTTATTGCTTCAAGGAATGGAGGCACATCATCCAGCAGCTACAAAAATTCTGTCTTGGTTCCGCTTTATTCCCGATGCTCGCTTAGATGACTTAATGATTAGCATTGCTGGCATTGGAGGCGGCGTTGGGCCCCACTTTGATTCTTACGACGTCTTCCTAATTCAAATGTCTGGCAGAAGGCGGTGGAAAATTTCAGAACAAAAAGATCTGAGTCTCAACCCTAATCTACCGCTAAAAATTCTGCGCAACTTTAAGCCCGAACAAGAGTGGACTTTGGAGCCTGGCGATATGCTGTATTTACCACCGCATGTTGCTCATGATGGCATTGCACTAGATGCGGGTTGCCAAACATGGTCTGTTGGATTTCGCTCCCCCAGCTTTAAAGAATTACTGCAAGAAGGTTTGTGGCGCCTAGCAGAATCTTTGGAGGATATTCCCGCGCTAGAGAGCAAGTTTGCAGACCCTAAACAGGGCGCAACTCATAGTGCAGAGCAATTGCCGGAAGAGCTCATCAAACAACTAGGCTCAAAACTCAAAGAGCTGAAACTAGACCAAATTGATGGGTTTCTGCCCGGTATTACCGCCTACCTTTCGGAACCTAAACAACAGGCTCTGTTTGATACCCCCGATAAGCCCCTGAAGCCCCAAGAATTTCTTAGAAAGCTTCGATCCAGCAAACTTCTACCTCACCCGCAAACCCGTATTCTGAGCCTTGGGGAACAGGTATATTGCAATGGAGAATCCATGACCCAGGGACAAGCTCCAGATATTCTTGCGGCCTGGCAAACCCTCTCTGCCCATAAAGAGCTGAGGGCAGGCAGGCTAAAACAGCTTGATCAATCTAGCCTTTATGAGGCTTATTTAGCCGGCTGGTTGGTTTTTGAGCACTGAAGGCGGAGATGGATATAATTATTGCTGGAAACTACTTAGGGGCAATCCCTCGGTATATCCAGAGAACAATTACCGGTAATTGTTATTAATTTTTTTAAAGGAATTTACAAATGAAGAAGTCACTCGTTATCGCTGCAATGTTTGCAATCGCCTTGGCCGCTTGTGGTAAAAAAGAAGAAGCAAAACCTGCTGAAGCTCCTGCTGCTGCTCCAGCTGCTCCTGCTGCTGAAGCTCCTGCTGCTGCTCCAGCTGCTCCTGCTGCTGCTCCAGCTGCTCCTGCTGCTGATGCTAAGAAGTAATCTTCTTCATGAAGAAAAAAAGCCGCTGAAAAGCGGCTTTTTTATTTCCTTTAAAAATCTACTACTTTGTTAGTTGCTCCGTTAACAAAGTCAGCAACTGATAACCAGCGGGCGTATTTTCTGGTTTGCCATCCGCGCCCTGTACATAGACATTCGCAGAATTCTCACCAGTACTCTTCACTAGCACCTGATATTTTTTGGCCTTCATACCAGACTCATCTTTACTGCTAAAGAGGTTGGAGAAGAAGCCCTTGGTATCGCCCAAGTCTTTAGGATTCACGTAACGAACATAGTAAACACCACTTGAGCGATTCCGATCCTCAACCGTGAAGTTAGAGCGATCCAGAGCCAATCCAACATCACGCCAAGAGCGATCAAAGCCAGCACTGAGCTCGATATAGGCTTGGTTAGTGCCCTCCTGAACAAACTTCGCTTTAGGCGTTTTAGGGCCAAGAGGCACTGCTACCATTGCTTTAGCCTGCTCTTGCGTCATGCCTAAGCGCTCCATCAAACGAGCCAGGAATGCGGCCTCTAACTCAGGATCATTTGGACGAGCGGTCCAAATGGTAGATAAACAAGCGCCTGTTGTGTCGGTTGTACATTTCTCAATCGCACCGCGTTGAGTAATGTAGATTTCTGTCTCGCCTGGCTTGGATACCTCAAGACGAGTTTTGTATTTATCGCGTTCACCAGTGTCATAAATAGAGTCGATTGCACCACCAATCGTTGAGCGAATCCAATCTTGCGCAATCTTCGCCCGATTTTCTGCCCAGTCGGTTTCCATAATGCCGGTTGATGGAGAATCTACCACTAACAAGAAACCATTTTCTTGCCAAAAATCTTTTACTTGTGGGTAGAGCTCAGGGGCTGGTTTTTCAACAACCAACCAACGACGCTCACCATCACGCGCAATTCGCATACCAGGAATACCTGTCATGACGTTGCTGCGCAACTGCGTTGATTTCTTCACTGCGGCATTGTATTCGGACATCGTCGCTGCGCCATCCTGAACGATGTAGCGTCGATCAGCCTGTGCCGTGATCAAGTCAGGAGGGTATGACAAATTAGGGCCGCGCACAGCGCCTGCACTCTTATAGTCAACGGTATCGTTACTAGTAACTGATTTACAGGCAGTCAACGCGGCAGAAGCGATAACGATTAAAGCCAGAATCGAAAAATATCGACGGTATAGTGAGAGCAAATTCATCATAATAGGTTGGCCTGTTTTAACGCTGCCTTCAAAGGCTCACGCAAAGAAATGCTTAAAGGTGTTAATGGCAAACGAATGCCAGCAGTAATCTTGCCCATCTCATGCAATGCCCACTTCACGGGGATTGGGTTGGCCTCTGTGAACATGGCCTTATGAACTGCAATCAATTGATATTGAATTTCACGGGTTCTTTTCACATCATCTGACATAGCGGCTACGCAGAGCTCATGCATCAAGCGTGGAGCAATATTAGCCGTGACAGAAATATTACCTTTACCGCCCATCAACATGAGCATGGCGGCCGTGAGATCATCGCCAGAAAATACGGAGAAGTCTTGATGGCCGGCACGCTTGAGATCATTGATCAATAAGGTGCCACGTTCTAAGCTGCCTGTTGCCTCTTTAATACCGATGATGCCTGGCACACCCGCTAAACGAACCACAGTATCACCAGCCAAATCAGCAACCGTTCTACCGGGAACGTTATACAAAATCACTGGCAAATCCACCGACTCTGCAATCTTTTTAAAGTGCGCAAACATACCATCTTGGGTTGGCTTGTTGTAATACGGTACTACCTGCAAGCTGGCATCCGCGCCAACCTGCTTAGCAAATTTGGTTAACTCAATCGCTTCAATCGTAGAGTTACCGCCGGTACCAGCAATCACTGGAATACGTCCGGCAATTTGCTCGACTGTCACGCGAATGAGCTCGCAATGCTCTTCAACAGAAACTGTTGGAGACTCACCGCTAGTGCCAACAATCACAATGCCGTCAGTACCTTCAGACACATGCCAATCCAACAATGAACGCAAGCTAGCGTAATCCAAGCTGCCATCTTCGAACATGGGAGTCACGATAGCCGGCATGCTGCCAGCGATGGGCTTTTTGCTACCTTTGGAATGAGCTGTATTTGTCACCGAATATGCACCGATTTTTAGCTGTCTTAACCCTGAAATTGTAACGGAATGCGCTGTTTTAGCTCACCTTTTACCGCGCACAGGCGCTGAACCATAGCTGGTTTGGGTTGATCTACATAAATATCCTCATAAGCCACTACCTTAAGACCATGACAAGAGGCAAAAGCGAGTAATTCCCCTGGATTTAGCAGGAAATTAGGGTTGGATGGCTTACCAAATTCCCCATTTCCCAGGGCAAAGGTTTCGTAGATCAAAACACCACCCTTTTGCAGCATTTTGGGTAATTGGTCTAAGTGCGGTCGATAGAGGTAGTTTGTCACTACGATCGCAATGAACTCCGAACCAATCAGAGGCCAATCAGCCTGTTCAAGATTGAGATTCTTTGGAGTGATTAAAGGGTTCCCAACAGAACCTACCGCTGTGACATCTTGATCAACCGCTAGGACATCATGACCCATGTTGGCTAGGAATTCAGAATGCCGACCTGATCCGCAAGCTAAATCCAGCACCACCCCGCCTTTTGCTATGAGGGGCCCAAACCTCCTTACCCAAGGAGAGGCATTCAAAATGGCATCGTGCGGGCTAGGCAAGATCAAGGCTCAATCGTAAGCAAGGCCCATTGCTTCGCGAACCTCACGCATGGTTTCTTGAGCAACCTTGCGTGCTTTATCGCAACCATCGGCAATGATGGAACGCAGCAAACTAGGATCATCCAAATACTTCTGTGCACGTTCAAACATCGGTTGCTGCTCAGCCAAAATTGAATCAATTACCGGCTGCTTGCACTCGAGACATCCAATACCAGCAGATTTACAACCCTTATCAACCCATTGTTTTGTTTCCTCATTGGAGTAAACAGTATGCAGTTGCCATACAGGGCAACGTGCTGGATCTCCGGCGTCGGTTCTTCGGACACGCGCTGGATCCGTTGGCATCGTACGAATCTTTTTAGTCACATCTTCGGGATTTTCGCGAATGCTGATGGTATTGCCGTAAGACTTAGACATCTTCTGACCATCGATACCAGGCATACGTGATGCCGTTGTGAGAAGCGCTTGTGGCTCAGGCAGAATAATTTTGCGGGCACCTTCTAAAAAGCCAAAGAGTCTTTCGCGATCAGCCATCGATAAACTCTGCGCTTCTTGCAGCAATGCTTTAGCTTGCTCCAACGCCTCATCATCACCACGCTCTTGAAATGCCACTCGTAATTCCGCATACATCTTGGCGCGTTTGCTGCCTAATTTTTTAACTGCCTCTAAGGCTTTTTCTTCAAAGCCGGGCTCGCGTCCGTATAAGTAATTAAAGCGGCGCGCCACTTCACGAGTCATCTCTACGTGTGGCACCTGATCTTCACCTACCGGCACCAACTGGGCGCGATACATCAATATATCGGCCGCCTGTAGCAATGGATAACCTAAGAAACCATAAGTTTGGAGATCTTTTTCCTTGAGTTTCTCGATTTGATCTTTGTAGGTGGGCACCCGCTCAAGCCAGCCCAATGGGGTTCCCATAGAAAGCAATAGAAAAAGCTCGGCATGCTCAGGCACTTTGCTTTGAATAAACAAGGTCGCCTGATTTGGATCCACGCCTGTTGCCAACCAATCAATCACCATTTCCCATACAGACTGCTCAATCACGTCTGGAGTTTCGTAGTGAGTGGTTAACGCATGCCAATCTGCTACAAAGAAAAAGCATGGATACTCAGACTGCAAGCGCACCCAGTTCTTTAAAACACCATGGTAGTGACCCAAGTGCAGGCTACCGGTTGGTCGCATGCCAGAGAGAACGCGTTCAGCAAACATCTGTATTCTTTTTCTAAGTGGTTAAGTAATGATGGATTTAATGAATCTATCGTTTAATGAAAGGCAGACCATACTGGAGTCAGATGGTCTGGTAAGTGTGGCAAATTTCCTAAATCAATATGACTCTCGCTTGGATCATGAAAATCGGAGCCACGCGAGGCTAAAAAGCCATATTGCTGTGCAATTTTTGCAAAGGTTTTGTACTGGTCCGGACTATGGCTACCAGTAATTACCTCTATCGCTAGGCCACCAATATCCTTAAAGTGTTTATAGAGCTCGTCCATTTGCATGGCATTGAGTCTACTGTAGCGTCCAGGATGGGCAATCACCGCTACACCACCTGCTGATTTAATCCAGCTAACAGCGTGATCTAGAGTAGCCCACTGATGAGGTATATATCCCGGCTTACCTTCAATTAAATAATTTTTAAATACATGTTCGGTATTGCGGCATACACCCTGCTCTACTAAGAAACGCGCAAAGTGTGTTCTTGAAATCAAGTCATGATTACCTGCGAAATGCAGTGCGCCTTCATAAGCCCCAGGTATACCTGCTTTGAGTAATTGTTCGGCCATGAGTTTGGCGCGATTACCTCGGCCATCACGTGTGCGGCGAAGTCCTTCGATGATGCGAGCATGCTCAGCATCAATTCCAAGGCCAACAATATGAATCGTCTCACCCATCCAAGTAACGGAAATTTCTACGCCAGCAAGGTAGTCGATCTTTAGTGCACTAGCAGCCTCTCGCGCACGTTTCTGACCGCCCAATTCATCATGATCGGTTAGTGCCCACAAATGCACTCCATTGGCTTTTGCACGCTCTGCTAACTGTTCAGGCGTCAATGTGCCATCAGAAATCACTGAATGGCAATGCAAGTCGGCGTTTATTGGTGAAAAGCAGCTCATAAGCCTATTTTAGGTCAAGCTGGTATCAATTACCCGGCGCGGTGCATCTAGGTAGTCACGAGACTGCATCTCAATCAAACGGGACACGGTTCGAGAGAATTCAGCCGTAATTTGGCCCTCAGTGTATAAATCTGGGGCCGGGACCTCAGCAGACATGATTAACTTAATCTTGTGGTCATACAAGACGTCGATTAGCCAAATAAAGCGGCGGGCTTCATTTGTCATTCTTGGGGGCATATAGGGCACCCCAGACAAAATCACAGTATGAAACTGGTTAGCAATCTCTAGATAATCGTTTTGTGAGCGTGGGCCACAGCACAAAGTTTTAAAGTCGAACCAAACTACACCGTCCGCCATGTGAAGCGGTCGTAACTCACGGGACTCAATATTGAGGACTGGATTACGCGCCTCTTTTTGATTGCCAATTAAGGTTTGAAACATTTGACCGAGCGTTGCTTGTGTTTCTGCATTGACCGGAGTGAGATAAGCCTCGACCTGCGCCATTTGAACCCGACGGTAATCATTACCTGCATCTACATTCAAGACATCTAGCTTTTCTTCCAACAGCTTAATAGCAGGAATCAATCGATCTCGATGTAAACCATTCGGATAAAGCTGATCTGGACGATAGTTTGATGTCATCACAAACTGCACGCGATCGACAAAGAGTGCGCTTAGTAAGCGATAGAGAATCATCGCATCAGCGATGTCGTTGATGTGAAACTCATCAAAGCAAATAAGACGATAGCGATTTGAAATACGCTTAGCCAGCTCGTCCAGCGGATCTGATAAACCCGATAACTCATGGAGTTCGCGATGGACTTCACGCATGAACTCATGGAAATGAATGCGGATTTTCTTTTCTAATGGTGAGGCTGCATAAAAGCAATCCATTAAGAAAGATTTGCCACGACCTACCCCGCCCCATAAGTAAATGCCACGAGGGAGCGTTGGTTTAAATATCTTTTTCTTTAAGGTATTGCTACGGATTTCTTTATAAGCAATCCATTGATCTTCACATTCCTGAAGACGCTCTACAGCGCGAAGCTGCGCGGGATCACTCTGATACCCGCGCGTCTTTAACTCTTGTTGGTAAAACTCAATGGTTTTCAATTACATATTTAATGCACGTGAATCTGTCGCCAACGCTGCTTCGCGCATCACTTCAGACAAACTTGGATGTGCATGACAGATACGAGCAATATCTTCTGCTGCTGCTTTAAATTCCATTGCAACCGCTGCTTCAGCAATCAAGTCTGAAGCATTGGCGCCAATAATATGTACGCCAAGAATTTCATCAGTCTTGGCATCAGCTAAGACCTTAATGAAACCATCAGCGCGGCCCATGCCTAATGCACGGCCATTAGCAGCAAAAGGGAACTGACCTACTTTATAAGCAATGCCTGCCTCTTTGAGTGCTTGTTCAGTTTTACCAACCCAAGCAATTTCAGGATCGGTATAGATCACCCAAGGAATGCAGTTGTAATCGATATGGGGTTTTTGGCCAGCAATCACTTCAGCAACCAAGACACCTTCATCTTCTGCTTTGTGTGCCAACATAGGGCCGCGTACTACATCACCAACCGCGTAAACGCCAGGCGCTTCAGTAGCACAAGTGTGATCATCAATTGGAATGAAGCCACGCTCATCCACTTTAAGGCCAATCTTATCTAAACCCAATTTGTCCGTGTTAGGTACACGACCAACTGAAACAATTAAGCGCTCACATTCCAACTTAGCAGCCTTACCAGCGCTATCGGTGTAATTAACCACTACACCTTTCTTGTCAGCCTTAACATCGCCAATCTTCACGCCAGTATGAATATCTAAGCCTTGCTTAGCAAAGAGCTTCTGAGCTTCTTTAGCAATACCGATATCACAAGCACCCAAGAATGAAGGCATCGCTTCAAGCACGGTCACTTCAGCACCAAGACGGCGCCATACAGAGCCCAACTCCAGGCCGATTACACCAGCACCAATTACACCTAATTTCTTAGGGGCGGAGTCAAACTTGAGTGCACCTTCGTTATCGCAGATCAAGACGTTATCTACAGCGACACCAGGGAGGTGACGCGCTTTAGAGCCGGTAGCAATAATGACATTCTTTGCGGTAACCGTTTCTTTATCTTTGCCGTCAATCTTCACTTGATATCCATCGGCGCCCTTACCTTCGAACGAAGCATGGCCTTTTAACAATGTGATTTTGTTTTTACGGAACAGGTACTGAATACCACCCGTCATTTTGGTAACGATATCGTCTTTACGGGCGATCATCTTTTTAGAGTCGATACTTACTGCACCCACTTTAATGCCATGATCTGCAGCATGATGGCTGATCTTTTCAAACTCTTCCGAAGACGCCAACAGCGCCTTAGAGGGAATACAACCAACATTTAAGCAGGTACCACCCAAACGTGTTTCACCTTTAGGATCATCGTAGGAACTAGATTCAGCACAGGCAACCTTAAACCCGAGTTGTGCTGCACGAATTGCGGCGATGTAGCCACCAGGGCCACCACCAATAACCACTACGTCAAATACTTGGCTCATTATCTTCCCCTCTTACAAATCAAGGAGAAGACGTGAAGGATCTTCTAACGCATCCTTCATAGCAACCAAACCAAGCACAGCCTCACGGCCGTCAATGATGCGGTGATCATATGACAAAGCAAGATAGTTGATTGGACGAACAACTACTTGACCGTTTTCAACAACAGCACGATCTTTAGTTGCATGAATACCCAAAATAGCAGATTGTGGCGGGTTAATGATCGGAGTAGACAACATTGATCCGAATACGCCGCCGTTAGAGATGGAGAATGTGCCGCCAGTCAACTCTTCAATCGACAATTTTCCATCGCGAGCCTTGGCACCGAACTCGGCAATTTTCTTCTCAATGTCAGCCAAATTCATTTGGTCAACGTCACGCAAAATCGGAACTACTAAGCCACGTGGTGAGCTTACTGCGATACCAATATCAAAGTAACCGTGGTAAACGATGTCATTGCCATCAACAGATGCATTCAAGAGTGGGAATTTCTTCAAAGCATGTGTAGCTGCTTTAACGAAGAAAGACATGAAGCCCAACTTCACACCATGAACTTTTTCAAACTGATCTTTGTACTTATTGCGCATAGCAATTACTGGAGCCATGTTGACTTCATTGAATGTAGTCAAGATGGCGTTGTTAGCTTGGGACTCAAGCAAACGCTCAGCAATACGAGCACGCAAACGGCTCATTGGTACACGCTCTTCTGGGCGATCGCCCATTGGAACCGGTGCGCTTGGTAATGCAGCAGATTTAGCGCCGCCTGCAGAAGCATTCAATGCATCACCTTTGGTGATACGACCATCACGACCAGAACCGGCAACTTGACCAGCATCAATATTTTTCTCAGCAAGAATTTTTGCAGCTGAAGGAGCGGCAGCTGCGCCAGCTTTAGCAGCGGGAGCGGCTGCTTTTGCTGGTGCTGCTGCAGGAGCAGCAGCTGGAGCAGGTGCGGCGGCTGCAGGAGCAGCAGCGGCAACTGCAGTGCTGTCGATCTTTGCAATCAATTGCTCGGCAACAACGGTACCACCGTCAGCAACAACGATTTCTGTCAAAACACCAGCGGAAGGCGCTGGAACTTCGAGAACAACTTTGTCTGTTTCGATTTCGATCAAGATCTCGTCTTGACCTACAGCGTCGCCAACCTTCTTTTTCCATTGCAACAAAGTTGCTTCAGCAACTGACTCGGAGAGTTGTGGAACTTTAACTTCGAAAATAGCCATGATTAATCCTGTTTGTATGTATGTGTGTATGTTGAGTTATGAAGACGATTATTTCGTGATCACGTAACCTTTGAGTTTGGCAAATGCCGCATTCAGTAAAGACTTCTGCTGTTCTTGGTGGAGATGGGCATAACCACAAGCTGGTGATGCTGATGCAGGACGGCCCGCATAACCCAACTTCATACCATCAGACATGTTTTCCAAGATGTTGTGCTGGACAAAGAACCAAGCACCTTGGTTTTGCGGCTCGTCTTGACACCACACCACGTCTTCCAATTTCGGATATTTCTTCATCTCAGCAGTCAAGGCTTTGTGCGGGAATGGATACAACTGCTCTAAGCGAATGATCGCTACATCAGCAATCTTCTTCTCAGCGCGCTGCTTAACCAAGTCGTAATAGACCTTGCCAGAACACATGACTAAGCGGGTAACTTGCTTTGCATCGATAGAGTCATCACGCTCACCAATGATGGTTTGGAAACCGCCTTTAGTAAATTCAGATAAAGGTGATGCAGCCTCTTTGTTACGCAACAATGATTTAGGAGTCATCAAGATCAGCGGCTTGCGGAACTGACGAATCATCTGACGACGCAACACGTGGAAGATTTGCCCTGCGGTAGTCGGCTGAATCACTTGCATATTGGTATCAGCACACAACTGCATGAAACGCTCAAGACGTGCAGAGGAATGCTCTGGGCCTTGGCCTTCATAACCGTGTGGCAACATCATGACTAAGCCGTTTGCACGACCCCACTTCACTTCACCAGAAGCGATGAACTGGTCAATAACCACTTGAGCGCCGTTAGCGAAGTCACCGAATTGCGCTTCCCAAATTGTTAAGGTGTTTGGTTCTGCAGCGGCATAGCCGTATTCAAAACCCAAAACAGCCTCTTCAGAAAGAATTGAGTCAATCACTACAAATGGCGCTTGATCTTTGGTGACGTGCTGAAGAGCGACATAAGTACCGGTATCCCACTTCTCACGGTTTTGCTCATGCAATACAGCATGACGGTGGGTAAAGGTGCCGCGTCCACTATCTTCACCAGATAAACGCACTGGGTAACCACTAGCAACCAGGGATGCGAAAGCCATATGCTCACCCATACCCCAATCCACGTTCACCTCACCACGACCCATGGCAGCGCGGTCGTTATATACCTTAGCAACCAATGGATGGGCCTTAAAACCTTCAGGAATAGAAGAAATCTTCTCAGCCAAACGCTTCCACTCTGTTAATGGAATCGCTGTATCAGCTTCATCGGTCCACTTCTTATTCAAGAACGGAGACCAATCCACTGCAAACTTGCCTTTGAAGTTGCTCAACACTGGATCAGAAGTTTGTTTGCCTTCATCCATTGCAGCGCGGTACTCTTTAACCATGAGGTCGCCAGTACCAGCAGGCAATACGCCTTGAGTTTCTAATTTGTCAGCGTAGAGCTTACGTGTGCCAGGGTGCGCAGCAATGATTTTGTACATCAAAGGCTGAGTCATTGCAGGAGTGTCTTGCTCGTTGTGGCCCAATTTACGGAAGCAGATGATGTCAACCGCAACGTCCTTATGGAACTTCATGCGGAACTCAACAGCCAACTTAGTCGCCAACACTACTGCTTCAGGATCATCACCGTTTACGTGCAAAACCGGTGCATCCACAATCTTCATGATGTCGGTGCAATACAAGCTTGAACGCAAGTCGCGCGGATCGGATGTTGTGAAACCGATTTGGTTATTAATAACGATGTGCATTGTGCCGCCAGTGGAATAGCCACGAACTTCTGACATCGCTAATGTTTCTTGCATTACGCCCTGGCCTGCAATCGCAGCATCACCGTGAACCAATACTGGCATCACTTGCTCACCCAACATATCGCCACGACGCTCCATACGAGCACGCGCAGAACCCTCAACTACCGGGTTCACGATTTCTAAATGGGATGGGTTAAATGCCAATGACAAGTGGACTGGACCTCCGGGAGTAGAAATATCGCTTGAAAAACCTTGATGGTATTTAACGTCACCAGCAGGCAATGTCTCTGGACCCTTGTGCTCAAACTCAGCAAACAAGTCTTTAGGCATCTTGCCCAAAGTATTAACCAATACGTTGAGACGACCACGGTGGGCCATACCAATCACGATCTCTTGAATACCTTTATTGCCTGAGTCACGAATCAACTCATCCATACAGGCAATAAAACTCTCGCCACCCTCAAGGGAGAAGCGCTTTTGACCAACATACTTAGCCTGGAGGTAGCGCTCTAGGCCTTCAGCAGCAGTAACGCGGTCCAAGATTTGACGCTTCTCGTCCACATTAAATTGCGGAGTTGAGCGAATGGACTCTAATTTTTCTTGCCACCACTTCTTAATCTTCTGGTCGGCAATAAACATGAATTCGACACCAATCGTGCCGCAGTAGGTCTCGCGCAATGCCTGGAGCAAGTCGCGCAAAGACATTTCGTTCTTACCGAAGAATGTATTACTTGTATTGAAGACGATATCCATATCGCCATCAGTAAAGCCATAGAAAGCGGGATCTAACTCAGGAATGTCCTGGCGCTCTGTCCGCTTTAATGGATCTAAGTTTGCCCAGCGATTGCCAACGTTACGATACGCGGCAATTAACTGCTGAACAGCAACGCGTTTGCGGCCCATCTCTGAGTCAGCCGAATCAGAAATCGTTCTAATTGGACCTTGCTTAGCGCGCTCAGCAAATGAAGCAACAATCGGTCCATGGGCAATGTCAGTTCGAGATGAACCGTCAACCGCTGGCACCTGTTTCACATTATCGAAATAATCTCGCCAATGATCAGCTACGGAAGCTGGATCGTGCAAGTAGGATTCGTAGAGTTCCTCTACGTAAGGGGCGTTTCCGCCGAAGAGATAGGAGTTATCTCTTTGATCCTGCATCATGATGCTCACCTTTCATCGGGTTTCCCGATTAAAAACTGTGGTTAAAACCATCCGCTCTGCGGCTATACCGCTTCACGAATTGATCTGTGCAAATACCGATACTACGACAGTAATTTAACACGAATGACCATTGATACATAAAGGGCTTTCCCTGATTTAAGGAGTTTTTGGGGTATCTCCCTATTTAGGGCAATTAATAAGAATTTTCCTACCTTGATTTAAAGGATTGCCGACAGATTCAAATGATTTTGATTTTTATTCTCTAAATCTTCAAACAATTAAATGAAATTAAGGGAAATATGAAATCAATTACCCCAGAAACGGAATATCTCAGCACCCGCCAAAGCGCCAAGGTTTTACAGGTTTCCTTGGGCACTGTTCAGAAAATGGTGGAATTGGGTGAACTCATTGCCTGGAAGACACGGGGAGGACACCGTCGGATATTGGCCAGCTCACTGGAGCAGCAGTTACAACGCAGAAAACGGGCAATGCGGCAAAAGACCACTCAAAACTGTGTGGCCATGGGGATATTTAGGCGCTCTGAAAATGGCCATGAGTTAATAGAAGCTATTGCTGATTGGCAACTTAAGGTGGAGATGGAAATGGCGGTAGATAGCCTAGAAGGTTTAATGAAAGCTGTTTCTATAGCCCCAGACCTTATTTTCCTGGATGCCCTTATACCTCCAGTAGAGCAAGTTCATTTAATTCATTATCTTAGTAAAAACAGGGACACACAGCGTATACCTATTCTAGTAGATGAAGGTTTTATAAAACTCCACCCTGGTGTTGTTGCACTGGCAGATGAAAATTCTGGCGGCAAACATCCCTTGAGCGAAAGCATCAAAAAGGAGCTTGAAAACGGCTTAATTGACCTTAATCCGCTCATTATTGGCTATCCAGCGACTAACCCAGAGGCACGGGATGGATGGAACCAAGGTTCAAGACATGAGCTCTTGGAACCTCTCTTTCTAGAAGCCCTGGCGAGAAAGTGCATCTAAAGCCCCGTCAGAGAAAGGAAAGGTATAAAGCAAAAGGCTGCTATAAGCGGCCTTTTTAACTAAAACTGAATTAAAACAATAGCTTAGATCAAATAGCTGCTACGATCCCTGCCCTCAATCCACTTTGGCGCTTTGCCTCGGCCAGTCCAAGTATCACCTGTGGAGGGATTGCGGTATTTGGGCGCTACCTTACCGCCAGAACTCTTTCCGCCCGCTTTACGGCTAAATAAGTCTGATGCAGTTAAACCGTATTGCTCAATTATCGCCTTTGCTTTGGCGATACCATCTGCCTTTTCGTGGGCAATTGCATCTTTAATCTGTTTATCCAACTGTTCGCGTTGGGCTAAAAGCTCTTTATAAGAAGTCATATTGTTTTCACTCTCCGAATAATAAGTTGTTTTATGCGGCATTTAAATGCTGCATTAGAAATTGATTATACATAAATAAACAATTAGCCAATATATTATTCGATTTATTAACCCTTATTCATTAGTGTTAAGTCAATAAATGTTAATAATGACATAATCTTTATAAATACTATGCTTAATTATGGTGCACTTGATTTTCTAAGCATAAATGTACCGCTAGATTTAGCAGTTAAGATACATGTATGCAGAACATACACACGTTCAAAAAAATGCCAATCGAACTGTTTGCACTACGTCTCGATACCCCTGGGGTCTTAAATCATTTGGTCCATCCCCCGCCCCCCCCTAGAGGGCACTAGACGCCTTTATGGCTGTCTAATAGAAACCCATAGCAATTGGACATTTAAAGGCACCATTGATGCTTTTAGACTATTTCACAAACCATAAATCGAACCCTGAACTAATTCTTGGCTAAAACTAGATCTTTCATTTAATGCAAAAGTGTCACCAAGCGAAAATATCCCACAAAATAAGGATTTTAGATTGACTTCAGAGGCATATAGAATATGGTCGGGGCGAGAGGATTTGAACCTCCGACCACATGCACCCCATGCATGTACGCTACCAGGCTGCGCTACGCCCCGACGAAAGACAAAATTGTAGCAGTAACTATTTAGAGAGAATCTGCAGAACAGCTTGCAATTCTTCGCGAAGGCGCAGGTCGCCACGCGCTTCTTCTAGACGATTGCGTGCGCCGCTAATCGTAAAACCCTCTTCATAGAGAAGTGAGCGGATTTTTCTAATGAGGACGACTTCATGATGCTGATAGTAGCGACGGTTTCCACGACGTTTTTGCGGACTAAGCTGGGAGAACTCTTGCTCCCAATAGCGTAGAACATGCGAACGAACACCACAAAGATCAGCTACCTCACCAATGGTGAAGTAACGCTTAGCGGGTATCGGGGGAAGTTGAGAGCTCAGCAGTACTGAGCTAGCATCAAACTCGGTTTTCTCGAGCATGTGACTCCACTACATCTTTAAGCTTTTGACTAGCGTGAAAAGTAACAACGCGTCTGGCAGCAATCGGAATCATTTGACCTGTCTTTGGATTTCGGCCAGGACGAGCCGATTTATTACGCAACTGAAAATTACCAAAACCGGAAATCTTGACTTCAACACCTGTTTCAAGGGATTGGCCAATACGATCAAAGAAAGCGTCAATCATGTCTTTCGCTTCACGCTTATTCAATCCTACTTGATCAAAAAGAGCTTCAGATAGCTCATTCTTGGTAACAGTGTCGTTAGAAATCAATTCAGTCATTCTTGTCTCTTTGGTAACTAATTAATTATTTGATTTAGGCCTAATATTAAACCTAGCGCAAACGGGCTGCGCACTTTTTCTCAACCGCACCCAATAAAGCAGCCATTACTGCATCAATTTGGGGATCTTGCAATGTTTCATTAGGGTTTAACAGGGTGACGCGGAAAGCTAAACTTTTCTCATCGTCCGCCATGCTGCTCGAACCTGCTTTGGGCTTGAACTCGTCAAAGAGCTCAATATTACGTACAAAGTTTTGTTTGCTAGCAGCCATTGCATCTAATAAGGATTGCGCAGAAACGCTTTGCTTTACTACTATTGCCAAATCACGTTGCACTGCCGGGAATTTACTCAATTCCTCAGGCACTGGTAAACCTAATTCACGAATCGGCTCTAAATCCAATTCAAACAACACTGTTGCTTGTGGCAATTCATAAGCTTGTTGTAGGCCGGGATGTAGTTCACCGATCCAACCAATGGCAATATTATTTTTTCCGGCCTTCAACAACACTTGAGCTGAACGACCTGGATGCAATGCCGGATGCTGTGCAGCTTCCGTTACAAAATGGAGAGGATCCAAGACGCGCTCAAGATCACCCTTAACATCAAAGAAATCAACTGCACGTGTTGCATTAGCCCATTGCTCAGGTACAAATGAGCCATACGCTAAACCACCCATTTTTTGTGGTTGATGAAAACCAGCTACTTTGCCAGCCTCTTCTTGCACATTAGCGTCACGCTTAAATACGCGACCAGTCTCAAACAAGCGCACACGCCCTGCACCACGGTTCAAATTGGCTTTGAGGTTGCCTAACAAACCGCCCCACAATGTGCTGCGCATAACGCCGTACTGATTGGCAATTGGATTGAGCACCTTAATGAGGTCTTGCTCTTGTGCACCAGCGAGGCGCTGTTCGCTTTCAAGATCTGTGAAACCAAAGTTCACGGCCTCTTGATAGCCTTGAAGAGCTAAACGCTGACGTAATAAATGAATACCGCGCTTCGCTTCTGCTTTAGCACTCATCTTTAATGAGGCTACTGGTGGTTGATCTGGGATATTTTCGAAGCCGTATATGCGCGCGACTTCTTCAATCAAATCTTCTTCGATTTCAATATCAAAGCGATAGCTTGGAGGGGTAACGATAAATGCATCGCCCTCTTGCTTAAACTCAAAACCAAGACGCTTAAATACATCAGCAACCACATCACTTGTAAGTGGAATACCGATAACTTTTTCCGCTCTAGCCAAACGCATTGTGACTGGTTTACGCTCTGGAACATTTAATACCTGATCATCTACCGGACCAGCTTGACCACCGCAAATCTCAATAATTAAGGCGCTGAGATACTCTAAGCAATTAACCGTATTTTGCGGATCTACGCCACGCTCAAAGCGATGCGCTGCATCAGTACTGAAATTAAAACGACGGGCACGTCCTTGAATGGCTGAAGGCAGCCAATAAGCTGCTTCAACATAGATATTTTTAGTGTCGTCCGATACGGCGCAGTGGTTTCCACCCATAATGCCCGCCAGTGCTACTGGACCATTTTGATCGGCTACTACGCCTGCGTCTTGCAGCTTACCTGCAGAGTCTGGACCCTGCAAAGTTACTCTCTGACCATTTAAAAGCTCAAGAGTTTCGCCCGCCTTAGCCCAACGAACGGTGATATCGCCATTTAACTTGTCAATATCAAATACATGGGTAGGCTGACCCATCTCTAACATCACATAATTAGAGAGGTCCACCAAAGCAGAGATACTTCTTTGACCTGCACGACTTAAGTGCTGTACGATCCAATCGGGTGTTTTGGCTTGTGGATTCACTCCACGAATGACGCGACCTGCAAAGCGTCCACAAAGTTCTTTATTCTCTACGGTAACTTTGCGCTTATCGTCGATGGAAACTGCTGGCGGAGTCCACTTCGGCGCGCAGAGTGCAGCGCCAGTAATGGCAGAAACCTCTCTTGCCATACCCATCAATGAGAGGCAATCGGCTTTGTTAGGCGTTAACTTAATAACAAAGATTTGATCATCGAGGTCAAGGTATTCGCGGATATCTTTTCCAACTGGTGCATCTGCAGGTAACTCTAAGATGCCCTCATGATCATCACCTAAACCAAGCTCACGACCAGAGCACAACATGCCTTGGCTTTCTACGCCACGCAGCTTGCCAACCTTAATCATAAAAGGCTTGCCACCCGCTTCTGCTGGAGGCAATTCGGCACCAACCATGGCGCAAGGGATCTTGATACCAGCACGCGCATTAGGCGCACCACAAACAATTTGCAATTCTTGGCCTGTGCCAGCGTCTACTTTGCAAACACGCAAACGGTCTGCATCAGGATGTTGCTCAGCAGACAAAATCTGCGCAATCACAATCTTGGTAAATGCGGGCGCTACTGAATGTTGTTCTTCAACCTCTAAACCAGCCATTGTCATTGCATGGCCCAAAGCATCACTATCAAGTGATGGGCTCACATACTGACGGAGCCAAGATTCAGAAAATTGCATAGCGCGATCTAAGAGTAATTAGTAATGATGTTGTTATGCAGGGAACTGTGCCAAGAAACGCAGATCGTTTTCAAAGAACAGGCGAAGATCATCTACACCGTAGCGCAACATGGTCAAGCGCTCTAAACCAGAACCAAAGGCAAAACCGGTGTAGCGCTCTGGGTCAATTCCCATATTGCGCAATACGTTTGGATGCACTTGTCCTGCTCCGGAGATTTCCAACCAACGGCCGGCAAGTTTGCCACTACCGAAGGCCATATCAATCTCAGCAGATGGCTCAGTGAATGGGAAATAGGATGGGCGGAAACGCACTTGCAACTCGTTTGTTTCAAAGAAGGTTCTTAAGAAGTCTGTATAGACACCTTTAAGATCTGCAAATGAAACGCTCTCGGCAATCCACAAGCCCTCTACCTGATGGAACATCGGTGAATGCGTTGCATCGCTATCAACGCGATAGGTTCTGCCAGGCGCAATCACTTTGATTGGAGGCATTACATCTGCGTTGGCATATTTCTTGACGTGCTCGCTCGCATAACGAACCTGAATTGGGCTGGTATGCGTGCGCAATAACAAAGGCTTCTCATTAGAATCTTTGCCATCGATATAAAACGTATCCTGCATTGAGCGCGCAGGATGATTCTCAGGACTATTTAAGGCAGTGAAATTAAACCAATCGGTTTCAATCTCAGGGCCATCTGCAACATCAAAACCAATCGAACGGAAAATCTCTTCAACGCGCTCCCAGGTGCGCATTACAGGATGCAAGCTACCTACTGCTTGGCCACGGCCAGGCAAGGAAACGTCAATAGACTCCGCGGCAAGACGTTGCATCAACACGGCATCGGCCAAAGCTTGGCGACGCTCTTGTAGTGCAGCTTCTACTTGAGTTTTGATTTGATTAATTTGGGCGCCAGCACTCTTGCGCTCCTCAGGCGACATTCCACCAAGCGCTTTTAAACGCTCAGTGAGAACACCTGACTTACCGAGATACTTGGCTTTCGCGTCCTCTAGAGCTGCTGCATCGGCAGCCCCGAGGAAATCACGTTTAGCATCCTCGACAATGTGGTCGAGAGAAACCATTGCAGCTTAGTTTAGAAAACTAAGATTAAGCTGCAGCGTTTACTACGGATTTGATCCGAGTAACCAAAGCAGCAAAAGCCGCTTTGTCAGCAATGGCCATATCAGAAAGCACTTTGCGGTCGAGTTCGATCGCAGCTTTCTTCATGCCATTCATGAATACGCTATAGGTCATGTCATGCTGACGAACTGCCGCGTTGATACGAGCAATCCACAATGCGCGGAATACACGTTTCTTATTGCGACGGTCACGATATGCATATTGACCAGCACGCATAACCGCTTGCTTAGCAATACGGAATACGTTCTTGCGACGGCCACGGTAACCCGTAGCGGCATCGGTGATTTTCTTATGACGGGCTCTTGCTGTAACCCCACGTTTGACTCTTGGCATTTATTTCTCCTAATCTAGTCTGAGGTTAAGCGTATGGAAGCATGGAGCGAATTGACTTAACGTCAGCTTTCGCAACTTCGGTGGTACCACGTAAGTGACGCTTATTCTTTGTGGTCTTCTTGGTGAGAATGTGGCGTTTGAAAGCCTGTCCTCGTTTAATCGTTCCGCCTGCGCGAACCGTGAAGCGCTTTTTAGCGCTACTTTTGCTCTTCATCTTGGGCATAAAGCACCCCTTCAATTACTTGTGCAACATAGGTGGTAACCGACGGTTACTCTTCCTGTACCCAGAAGCACTTCAAACTACCAGCACCTTTCAGCGCCTCACTTCATAAGAACTAGGTAGAACCTAGTTACTTAGCCTTACGGATAGGGGCCAATACCATCACCATCTGGCGGCCTTCCATCTTTGGAAACTGTTCGACTTGGCCGTATTCCACGAGATCCAACTTCAAACGTTCCAACACCCTAACTCCGATTTCTTGATGGGCCATTTCACGACCCCGAAACCGCAGCGTAATCTTTGTCTTATCGCCATCTTCCAAAAAGCGGATTAGATTGCGTAGCTTCACACCGTAGTCACCATCATCAGTACCAGGGCGAAACTTCACTTCCTTTACCTGAATTACTTTTTGTTTCAGCTTAGCTTCATGCATCCGCTTGGCTTCTTGGTATTTGAATTTGCCGAAGTCCATGATGCGGACTACAGGTGGCACAGCCGTCGGAGCAATTTCAACCAAATCGGTCTCTTTCTCTTCCGCCAAAGCCAGGGCTTCACTCAACTTAACTACACCGATGGGCTCTCCATCAATTCCAATCAAACGCACTTCAGGGGCAGTAATTTCCCGGTTAATGCGCTGCAATTTTTCAGTAGCGATCTTCTTAATTCCTTTAAATATTCAATAACAAACCGTACAAATATCCACCTGAGCCCTAGCTAGGCTCAGGTCCGACTTTCTGGGATATATCCTGCTGGAGTCGGGCAACGAAGGCATCAAGAGGCATTACACCTAAATCTACTCCGCCACGGGCACGAACGGCCACCGTATTACTTTCAGATTCTTTATCCCCTACAACTAGCAAAAACGGGATCTTCTGTAATGCGTGCTCGCGTATTTTATACGTAATTTTCTCGTTCCGCAAATCTGATTCCACTCTAAACCCTTGTTTTTTCAGCAATTGCTGAACTTGTTGTGCATATGCAGCAGAATTCCCGGAGATATTGAGGACTACAGCCTGGGTTGGAGCTAGCCAAACAGGCATGTTTCCAGCGTGGTTTTCGATCAAAATGCCAATAAAACGCTCTAAAGAGCCCACAATTGCCCTATGTAACATGACTGGGGTCTTGCGACTATTGTCTTCAGCCACATATTCAGCACCCAAACGGGCTGGCATCGAGAAATCAACCTGAATCGTGCCGCACTGCCAAGTCCGGCCAATCGAGTCCTTAAGGTGATATTCAATCTTAGGACCATAAAAAGCACCCTCGCCTCGCAATTCTTCCCATTCCTGGCCTGAGGCCTTGAGGGCACCACGGAGAGCCTCTTCTGCCTTATCCCAAATAGCGTCATCACCAACACGCTTAGCTGGACGCAAAGCGAGCTTGACAGCTACCTCGGTAAAACCAAAATCTTGATATACCGCGCGCACCGCTTTATCAAATGCAGCCACCTCGGATTGAATTTGATCTTCAGTACAGAAAATATGGCCATCGTCTTGCGTGAAACCACGTACGCGCATCAAACCATGCAATGCACCTGATGGTTCATTGCGGTGACATTGACCAAACTCACCAAAGCGCAATGGCAACTCACGATAGCTATGCAATCCAGAGTTATAAATTTGTACGTGACCAGGACAGTTCATCGGCTTTAATGCATAAGCACGATTCTCCGACTCAGTCGTGAACATATTTTCTTTGTAGTTTTCCCAGTGGCCTGATTTTTCCCAAAGACCACGATCCAAAATCTGCGGTGCTTTTACTTCTTGGTAGCCTTCTTGTTGATACACGCGACGCATGTATTGCTCAACCTCTTGCCAAATTGACCAGCCCTTTGGATGCCAGAAAATTAATCCTGGCGCTTCTTCTTGAAAATGAAATAAATCAAGTTGTTTACCCAGGCGGCGATGATCACGCTTCTCAGACTCTTCAAGCATATGCAAGTAAGCGTCTTGATCTTCCTTGCGCAACCAGGCAGTACCGTAAATACGCTGCAACATCTCATTCTTGCTATCGCCGCGCCAATAAGCACCGGCAAGCTTCATCAACTTAAAGACTTTGAGCTTTCCAGTAGAAGGTACATGAGGGCCACGGCATAAGTCCGTGAACTTACCTTCGGCATATAGGGATACATCCTCACCTTGTGGAATGCTCGCAATCAATTCTGCTTTGTAGTTCTCGCCTTGCTTTTTGAAAAACTCAACAGCTTCATCGCGTGGCATGACGGTACGAAGTACTGGCTCATCCTTTTTAGCGAGCTCAGTCATTTTCTTTTCTAAAGCAACTAAGTCATCCGGTGTAAATGGACGGTGATAAGAGAAGTCATAGTAAAAGCCATTCTCGATCACGGGACCAATAGTCACTTGCGCTTCTGGGAATAACTCTTTGACAGCGTAAGCTAATAAGTGTGCTGTGGAGTGACGCACAATCTCTAAGGCTTCTGGACTCTTATCAGTAATGATGGCCAGCTGACTATCTTTGTCGATGACAAAACTCGTGTCGACCATCTTGCCGTCGACGATGCCACCTAAAGCAGCCTTTGCAAGACCACTGCCAATGCTTTGCGCAACATCTGCGACGCGAACTGGGGCCTCAAACTCACGTTTTGATCCATCGGGTAGAGTAACTACAAACATAACGACTCCATCTTATTTACTGAACTTCCGTTTTACTTCGATGACCTAAAAATAAAGCGCGGCAGCTTTTGGGCAACCGCGCTTTGGGTCCTATTCGTTGGTAGGCTCGATTGGACTCGAACCAACGACCCCCACCATGTCAAGGTGGTGCTCTAACCAGCTGAGCTACGAGCCTATACAGCCATAGAGTTTATCACCGGCGGCGTACTTGGGTGACCCCTTTGACCTCTTCCAGACTGTTTTGAACCAGGCGCAAGACCTCAGAATCCTTTACTTCAATCGTTAAAAGGATCTGGGCTAGACCCTTTTTGGCCGATTTACGTAGGTCGATAACATGCACGCCTTGTCTTGTGAGAATCTCAAAGAGCTCTCGCATAAGCTCAGGACGATCCAAACCAGTGACAACCAAATCTGCTGGAAAGACCCGTTTTTGGTCTTGATTGACCACTGGATCGGCCGCGGAAGCAGTCCAAGCAGTCTGAATCACACGCTCAGGCGCCCTTTCCAGAAGACCTCTAAACGTTTTGCAAGAACGACGATGAATCGATACGCCCCTGCCTTGAGTTACGAAGCCTGCAATGGCGTCTGGAGGAACTGGTCTGCAGCAACGCGCCAGCTGCGTAAGTAATGAGTCCACGCCAACCACTAATACGTCGCCACCACGCCCTGCTTTATGGCTGCTACTACGCAAGATAATTTCAGGTGCAGCTGACGTTGCCTTTATCTCTGCAGTTGTTTCATTCTTGAGATCAACAGCCTTAGCAGATTGACCAGCCTCTTCATCATCAAGTGCATTAAACCAAGCACGCACTCGTTGACGTGCTCTTTGCGAGCGCACATAGTTTTTGTCAGGGCTAATCCAGTCTCTTGATGGGCCGCCGTGTTTAACAGCAATAATCTCAATCGTTTGACCATTCTTTAGTGCAGTCTCGAGCGGGACCATGGCGCCATCAACACGCGCACCCCTACAGCGATGACCTAGATTGGTATGAACGGCATATGCAAAATCAATTGGTGTCGAACCCTTCTCCAAGGAAATCACTTTCCCTAAAGGAGTGAGAACATAGATATGATCATCAATCTCATGATGCTTCAATTGTTCCCAAGCATCTTCTTTCCAGGAAATGAGCTGCCGAGCCCAAGCGATCTGCCTCTCATAGGCCACCTCAGCACTATGAGTGCCCTGCTGATGATTAACGCTGGGTTTATTGGTTTTGACTGGATTGGGCGGCGTGGCCATATCCACATAGGCGCCCTCTTTGTAGCGCCAGTGGGCTGCCAGGCCATACTCAGCCTGCTGATGCATTTCTTGTGTGCGCACCTGAATTTCAAATGCAGTGCCATCATCATTCATGACTACCGTATGCAATGATTGATAACCGTTTGGTTTTGGTCTTGCAATGTAATCATCGAACTCGCGTGGCACTGGTTGCCATACGTTATGTACGATACCCAGAACGGCATAGCAAGACTTCACGTCCTCCACCAAAACCCGGAACGCCCTGACGTCATACAGATTGGCAAAGTCTAAGGATTTGCCCTCCATCTTTTTCCAGATGCTATAGATATGCTTTGGTCTTCCAAGCACTTCACCCTCGATTTGTGCAGCTTTTAATTCTTCTTGTAACTGCAATACGATTTGATCGATGAAAAATTGGCGCTCTATCCGCTTTGCATCGAGCATCTTAGCGATCTCACGATACGTTTCGGGAGATAGCGTACGAAATGCTAAGTCCTCCATCTCCCACTTCATCTGCCAGATACCCAGACGGTTGGCCAATGAGGCATCAATATTCAGAATCTCCTGGGCCCATGCTGCGGGCATTGCTATCTTTTCTTGTGTGATCCAGCGCAATGTCTGCAAGCGGGAGGCAAGATAAATAAGTACTACACGTAGATCATCACCAAATGCCAACAGCATTTTGCGCAACATCTCTTCTTGACCGGTAACGCTTAGACCACCATCGTCACGCACTAACTTTGCTTGCGCTTGACGTAAACCCCTGTAACCCATCAATAGCTTTGCAGACTCCTCTCCAATGAGCTTTACAAGAGCCTCTTTACCGTGTGTGCGGGCGATATTACTTGCCGCAGTTAAGGTGGCCTCATCTAGATTGAGGGATTGCAGAACCTGCAATACGCCGGCTGCGTGTAATTCTGCTGGCTCACCATACCAAGCGTCTTGAAATGGCGCTACTTTTTCTGGTTGAGGAGAGGCGTTTGCCATTGGCAACTAGGGGTGATTAAGAAATAATTAACTGAAGAACTCTTTTGCTAAAGCAATTTGCTCTGGCTTCACAAATGCAGGTGCATGACCTACATTCGGAATCTCAATGCTGCGCGCATAAGGATTAACTTTGCACATCTCTGCAACCGTTGCCGCAGATAACAAGTCAGATACACCGCCACGCACAATCAACATCGGAATATGAATTTGTTTAAAGGCATGCCACATTGCCATTTCACCAGCCTTGGCCATGATTGGATTTACTGATGCGAATGGTACGGAAATATCTGGGTCGTAATGCATGATCCATTTGCCATCTTTTTGAACCAACATCGGGCCGTTATAGATTTCCCATTCCTGCGGAGTGTGCTCGCCAAAACTAGCGCAGATTTCGTTTAAGCGATTCAGTGCATCAGTGCGACTTGCAAAGGCAAATGGCTGACCAACATAAGAACCCAAACGCTTGATTGCCTCGGCCTCAATCTTCGGACCCACATCATTAATCAACATGCGACGTATAGGGGAGTTCGGCATAGCGGCATACACCATACCAATGAGGCCGCCCATAGATGTACCAAACCAGTCAACCTGAGTAACGCCAAGCTTTTTAACGAGCGTAGCAATATCTGCAACGTACTGAGGTACGGCATACATCATTGGATTAGCCAAGCGATCAGAGTCGCCTCTACCAACGACATCTGGGCACACAACGTAATAGTCTTTGCACATTGCTTGCGCAAGCGTCTTAAAGTCACTACCCCTTCTTGTAAGACCATGAACGCACATCAGCACCTTATTACTTGGATTGCCCCAAGCGTGATAAGCCATACGGTGCTTTTCATCACCGCTAGAGCACTCCACATAAAAAGTTTCTCCATCATGAAACACATTTGCTGCCTGTGCTGCGTTATGCACCTCATGGCTTGCATGGTCATGGTCATGCTCATGATCGTGATCATCACCAACTTCCTCAGGCTGCAAAGTCACATGATCGATGCCATGCTTATCCAGAAGCATGGCATTAATACGGGACATGATCTGTGGCCACTCTTGCATATTGGCAATTTCAATATGCCCAATCAATGCAGGAAAACTAGGAGTCATTTCCCAGACATGCAAATCATGGACTGCGAGTACGCCAGGAATATTTCTTAAATCGGTACCCACCTGCAAGTAGTCGATATGAAGAGGTACACCTTCCATCAGGAAGTGATAAGACTCATGCAGAATCGAGATGGTGGATTTCAGAATTAGGAGCGAGACCAGAATAGAGAGAATCGCATCGATTGGCATCCAACCAGTTAACTGAATCACAATGCCGGCAATCAATGCAGCGATTGATCCCAATAGATCACCCATGACATGCACTAAAGCGGCACGGGTATTCACACTCTTCTTATCGCGAGAAAGCACCCATGCAACAACGATGTTCATCCCCAGACCAATGGCAGCAACTACTGTTACGGTCAGACCATCCACTTTGTGGGGATCATAAAAACGACTGATTGCCTCAACCACAATCCAGATAACCAAGGCCAACATTGCAATGCTATTAACAAATGCAGCAAGCGCTTCCGCACGTCCAAAGCCAAAAGAATGCTTCGGAGATGGTGGGCGACGTGAAATGATTTGCGCCAACAACGCCAGACCTAAAGCTGCAGCATCGGTCACCATATGACCAGCGTCAGATATCAACGCTAAAGAATTAGCGAAATACGCAGCAGCGCCCTCAACTCCTGAAAACCCTAGAGTGAGAATTAAAGCGATCAACAACAGATTTTGATTTGAGACTTGCTTGCTATGGGTGTGTTTTGCATCACCCTTTTTATGGGCGTGGAGCGAAGGATCAATACCAGCGCTCATCTTTGGCGCAGTGGCTTTTGAATGAGAAAAATGGGATCCCGACATAGTGATCCCATTATTTCATTCATCTGAATAAATTGCTCAGAAACCCGTTGTGTCGACAGGGGCTCCTGTCTTAGCAATAACCTCTTCTTTGGTCACGCCTGGAGCCAATTCAGTTAGCTTCAAACCTTTAGGGGTGATATCAAGAACACAGAGGTCGGTAATGATCTGGCTAATAACGCCTACTCCAGTCAAAGGCAATGTGCACTTCGGCAAAATTTTGAGCTCTTCTGTGCCGTCTTTTTTCTTGGCAACGTGCTCCATCAGAACAACAACGTGTTTCACACCTGCTACCAAGTCCATTGCACCGCCCATGCCCTTAACCATTTTTCCTGGAATCATCCAGTTGGCCAAGTCACCATGTTCGCTCACTTGCATTGCACCCAAAATTGCAATGTTGATTTTGCCGCCACGAATCATGCCAAATGAATCTGCAGAAGAAAAAATTGATGATCCAGGCAAAGTCGTAATCGTTTGCTTACCTGCATTGATTAAGTCAGCATCAATCGTTTCTTCAGTTGGAAATGGGCCAATACCTAATAATCCATTTTCAGACTGGAGCCACACTTCCATATCTTTAGGTACATGGTTGGCTACCAATGTAGGCATACCAATACCCAAGTTCACGTAGTAACCGTCTTTTAATTCTTTAGCAGCACGCGCCGCCATCTCATCTCTTGTCCAAGGCATATCAATCTTCCTAAATTAAGCTTTTGCAGTCAGAGTGCGCTGTTCAATACGCTTCTCTGGAGTCTTGTGGAGTACCAAACGGTGTACATAGATGCCGGGCGTATGGATTTGATCGGGATGCAATTGACCGTTCTCGACAATCTCCTCTACTTCAGCAACAGTGATCTTGCCAGCCATTGCAACCACTGGGTTGAAGTTGCGTGCGGTATAGCGATAAACCAAGTTTCCTGACTTATCTGCTTTCCATGCTTTTACAAGAGAGATGTCAGAAACGATTGAACGCTCCATGATGTATTTTTCACCATCAAATGTTTTCTCTTCTTTACCATCGGCAACCAATGTACCAACACCTGTTTTGGTATAGAAAGCAGGAATGCCGCAACCACCAGCGCGTAATTTTTCAGCCAAGGTACCTTGAGGCGTAAATTCCAACTCCAGCTCACCTGCTAAGTACTGACGTTCAAATTCTTTGTTCTCACCCACGTATGAGGCAACCATCTTTTTTACTTGACGCGAGTTGAGCAATAAACCTAAACCAAAACCATCAACACCTGCGTTATTCGCAATCGCAGTCAGGTTCTGAGCGCCCAGATCTTTGACTGCCTGAATCAAAGCTTCAGGAATACCGCAAAGACCAAAGCCACCAACAGCTAATTTCTGTCCGTCTTTTAAGATATCCCGCAAGGCATCCACTGCCGATGGGTAAGTTTTATTCATAACTTTTGTCCTAATATTGCCAAAATGGGTAAAAAAGCAATCATAACGCTTCAGACTCCCTAAACTAGGCGGTCATGGCACTAAATCGGTTTTTGGCAGTTAGAACTAAACTATTAGGGCTTAAATGCCCTATTTTTGAGAAATTTCGGAGAAATTGAATGAATGCTGCAGAGCTGGTAGCGCAATTTGGACCTAGAGACTCCATGGACTATGACCTTGTCATCGTTGGAGGCGGACCTGCTGGCTTGTCGGCCGCTATTAAAGCCAAGCAATTAGCAAACGCTTCCGGCAAAGAGATTAGCGTCTGCGTATTAGAAAAAGGTTCCGAAATCGGCGCTCACATTCTTTCGGGTGCCGTAATGGACCCAAAAGCACTCACCGAATTATTTCCAGACTGGAAAGAGCTGGGTGCTCCACTAGAAACCGAAGTCACTCAAGATCAGTTTTTATTTCTAACAAGCGACAACTCCTATCAGGTTCCCAACTGGATGTTGCCGCATTGCTTTAAGAACGAAGGTAACTATATTGTGAGCCTAGCTAACGTGACACGTTGGTTAGGACAGCAAGCCGAGAATCTTGGTGTTGAAATTTTCCCCGGCTTTCCAGCAGCAGAAATTCTCTACAACAAGCAAGGCTCAGTCCATGGCGTCATCACCGGATCAATGGGTTTAGACAAAGAAGGCAATCCAACGGATCAATTCCAACTTGGTATGGAATTACGTGGCAAGTACACTCTCTTTGCTGAAGGCGCGCGCGGTCATCTTGGTAAGCAACTGATTGCTAAGTTTGCGCTAGATAAAGATGCTGATCCACAAAGCTATGGCATCGGCATTAAAGAGCTATGGGAGGTTGAGTCTTCTAAGAGCAAGCCTGGACTAGTAGTGCACACCGCAGGCTGGCCTTTAGAGAGCGATACCTATGGTGGCTCATTTCTCTATCACTTAGCCGATAACAAGGTTGCTGTTGGCCTGGTAGTTGGCCTGTCTTATAAGAACCCCTACCTCTCGCCATTTGAAGAATTCCAACGCTATAAATTACATCCAAAGATTCGTGAAACTTTTGAAGGCGGTAAACGCATTTCTTATGGCGCACGCGCACTGACTGCTGGTGGTTTAAATAGCCTTCCTAAGACTGTATTTCCTGGTGGTGCTCTCATTGGTTGTGATGCTGGCTTCCTCAATGCATCTCGCATCAAGGGAAGTCATGCAGCAATTAAGACTGGCATGCTTGCTGCTGAAGCAGCAGTTGCTGCTATCAATGAGAACCGCTCTGAGGATGTTTTGTCTGCGTACCCAACTGCATTCCAAAATTGTTGGCTGCATACCGAACTCAATCAAGCGCGCAACTTCAAGCCATGGATGTCAAAAGGACTTTATGTTGGCACGCTGATGGTGGGATTAGAGCAAAAGCTTTTGGGTGGCAACATGCCATGGACCGTGCATTTAAAACATGCAGACCATGAATGTTTGGAGCCTGCAGCGCAACACAAGCCGATTGACTACCCTAAGCCAGATGGCAAGATTACTTTTGATCGCCTATCTTCTGTGTTTATCTCTAATACCAATCACGCTGAGAATCAACCGATTCACTTAACCCTAAAAAATGATTCTGTACCAGTAGATATCAATCTCAAAACCTATGCGGGCCCTGAGCAACGCTACTGCCCTGCTGGCGTATATGAGTTTGTAGAAACCGATGGTAAGACGCGCTTGCAAATAAATTCGCAAAACTGCGTGCATTGCAAAACTTGCGACATTAAAGATCCCACTCAAAATATCGTCTGGGTTACGCCTGAAGGTGGCGGCGGACCGAACTACGCATCCATGTAAAGCAATGTAGTACAAGAAACCCCGGCTCCATACCGAGGTTTTTCACCTCAACACGAATAAATAAATAGCGTTATATTTACCCCATGATGATCCTACACACTATGCTTCGCGTCGGCGACTTGAATCGCTCTATTGATTTCTACACCAAAGTTTTGGGTATGAATTTACTGCGCACAACTGAGCGTCCTGAGCAAAAGTACTCGCTTGCCTTTGTTGGTTATGGCAAGGGGAATGGCGATGGTCAATCGGAGATTGAGCTTACCTACAACCATGGTGTTCAATCCTATGACCTAGGCACAGCCTATGGACACATTGCAATTGAGGTTCAGGATGCCTATGCTGCTTGTACCGCTATCAAGGCGGCCGGGGGTAATGTCACTCGTGAGGCTGGTCCAGTAGCTGGAGGTGAGACCATCATTGCATTTGTTACCGATCCCGATGGTTACAAAATAGAGCTCATTCAGCGTTAATCGTGGCAGAGCCCGATTCATTTCGATTAGAAATAGTAGATAGCCTCAGTGATATCCCCCCTGGGGAGTGGAATGCTCTACTTCCTGCTGATGCAGGGCCCTTTCTTTGCCATGAGTTTCTCAGCGCGCTAGAGGAAACTGGCTGTGTTGGAGGCAATACTGGGTGGCAAGTGGCTCACCTCGTTTTAAGGGATGATCAAAAACTGATTGGTGCAATGCCCCTATATTTGAAGCAACACTCCTACGGAGAATTTGTTTTTGACTGGTCTTGGGCGCAGGCCTATGAGCAACAAGGTATGCAGTATTTTCCGAAAGCGCTTTGCGCCATTCCGTTTACACCAGTTCAAGGCTCAAGGATTTTGAGCGCCAGCAATGTAGATGCTGATTTAGTACGGCGACAATTAATTGCAGGATTGAAGACTTTAGTTCTACAAAATAATCTATCTTCAGCACATGTTTTATTTCCCGATGCAATAGAAGCAAAGGGTCTAAAAGACCACGGCTTCATGTTGCGAGACTCGGTGCAATTTCATTGGCATAACCAAGGCTTTGAGAATTTCGAACAATTTTTAGCGGCCCTCACCATGAAGCGCCGCAAGAATATTCGACGCGAACGAGAACAGATAGCACGAGAGCAGATTACTTTTAGACATGTTCCAGGAATATCTTCAACCGATGCTGATTGGGAATTCTTTTATCGCTGTTACGCAAACACTTACTTGGAGCATGGATCTAGCCCCTATCTTAATGAGGCATTCTTGAAGTTATGTGCGCAGCGCATGCCTGAAAACTTACACCTTATCATTGCAGAAAGTAACGGCTATCCAATCGCTGCGTCCTTACTGATTGTTGACCCCATAAGCTCTAAGGCTTATGGTAGGTATTGGGGTGCTATTGAGCATGTGCCCTGCTTGCACTTTGAAACTGCTTACTACCAGGCGATTGAATATTGCATCTCCAATGAGATTCATACCTTTGAAGGTGGCGCACAAGGCGAACACAAGATGGCGCGCGGCTTCTTGCCAACTACCATTCAATCCGCCCATTTCATTGCGGATCCTCAGTTTGCCAAAGCTGTGCAACACTTCCTAGATCGTGAACACCAAGGGATCGGAGCTTATGTGGATGAGCTGGCCGAGCACAGTCCTTTGAAATCGTCTAAAGTACAGCCATGAATCCTGAAGACACCAAATCTATTGTGCAAGATGGCTCCCATTCCCTATCCACTGGGGATGCAGACTCTGACTCGCCTTGCATTGGTGTTTGCACGACACTGTACGATGAAATCTGCCAAGGTTGTGGTCGCACCTTAGGTGAAGTAAGTAATTGGGTATTCTTTTCTCAAGAAGAAAAAGAATCAGTGTGGAAACGTATTCGAGCAGAAGGTACCGCGACGCGCTTTCAACGACAAGCCAAAGAAAATAAGCCCAGTTAACGGGCTTATTTTTTATAAATAACTTATTGTTTTAGCTTTATCAGCCGGCTAATTCCTGGCTACGCAAATATTCCTCATAAGTTCCAGAGTAATCCACCACCGTACCATCCATCTTTACTTCTAAGATGCGATTAGCCAATGCGGAAACAAACTCGCGGTCATGGGATACGAAAATTAAAGTGCCATCGTATTTCTCAAGAGCAATTTGTAAACTCTCAATGGATTCCATATCCATGTGGTTGGTTGGCTCATCCATTGCCAGGACGTTATATTTTTGGAGCATGAGCTTGCCCCAAATCATACGACCCTTTTCACCACCAGATAGAACTTTGACAGACTTGCCAATATCATCACCAGAGAACAATAAACGACCTAATGTGCCACGAATCACTTGGTCATCGTCACCAGTATTGCGCCACCAATTCATCCAGTCCATGAGCAATTCGTCTTTTGCGAACATCTCGGTATTGTCTTGAGGCATCACACCAACGTTAGCGTTCTCAGCCCACTTCACATCACCGCTATCAGCAGCAATACCTTCAAAGCGCTTACTCAAGATCGTTTTGAGAAGTGTTGTCTTACCGGCGCCGTTTTGACCGATGATTGCAATCTTTTCACCGGCACGAACACCTAATTTGAAATTCTTGAAGATAACGCGGTCATAAGCTTTAGTTAGTGCATTGCACTCAACCGCCATGTTATGCAGCTTCTTCTCAGTGTCAAAACGAATAAATGGATTTTGACGTGAAGAAGGCTTAACCTCAACAATTTCGATCTTCTCCAACTGTCTCTGACGTGAAGTCGCTTGACGAGCCTTCGAAGCATTTGCAGAGAAACGTGCCACGAAAGCTGCTAATTCAGCAATTTTCTCTTTAGCTTTTACGTTATTACTGAGGTGCTGTGTTCTTGCCTGTACAGAAGCCAGCATGTAAGAGTCGTAATTACCTGGGTAGACTTTTAAAGTGCCATAGTCCATATCGGCCATATGCGTACAGACTTCATTGAGGAAGTGACGGTCATGGGAGATGATGACGATGGTGCTCTTAATTTGATTGAGGATGTCTTCAAGCCAATGAATGGAGTGAATATCCAAGTTATTCGTTGGCTCATCGAGCAGCAATACATCTGGATCGGAGAACAATGCTTGCGCTAGCAATACACGCAGCTTCCAACCTGGAGCAACGCTGCTCATCGGACCATTGTGTTGGTCAATAGGAATGCCAATACCTAGCAACAACTCACCGGCTTTTGCTTCCGCGGTATAGCCACCGTATTCAGCATACTTACCCTCAAGCTCAGCAGCCTTCATGTAATCTTCATCAGTCGCATCTGGGTTAGCGTAGATCGCATCACGTTCAGCAGCGGCCTTCCACATCTCTTCGTGACCCATCATCACAACATCGAGTACGCGCACATCTTCATAGGCAAATTGATCTTGACGCAACTTACCTAAACGAATGCCAGGATCCAAGCTCACATTGCCGCTAGTTGGCTCAAGCTCGCCACCTAAAATTTTCATGAAGGTAGATTTACCGCAACCGTTTGCGCCAATCAGACCATAGCGATTGCCGCCGCCAAACTTCACGGAAATGTTTTCAAATAGAGGCTTTGCCCCAAACTGCATAGTGATATTAGATGCTGACAGCACGGATGTTTTCTAGCTTTCTGAAATTCAATTGGATAGTTACCCCCGAATTTGGGGGCAAAGACCGTTATTTTAACGGCTTAGAGGTCTTTGTAGGCGGGAAGCCTGTGGTCTTGCTTAGACTTTGACCCTAAATGGGGTGAAATTCGTATGAATATCGTAAAAATCCTCATGTTCCTTACGCTTAAGGAAGTTCACAACCCAATAGGTCATAGGAGTTGCTAGAACCTCCCAGGCAGTCTTTAGCACGTACTGGGCCAACGCTACCTGAATGACTTCATGGGTAGGCCAGATGCCATAGAACGCCAACATATAGAAGAGAGAAGAGTCAACCAACTCCCCTACAGCTGTCGAGCCAATAGTACGCATCCAGAGAAAACGCCCTTGGGTCATGATTTTCATCTTCGCCAGAACATAGCTATTTGTCAGACTGCCGCACCAAAACGAGAACATGGAAGCTAAGGCGATACGCCAAGAGTTTCCAAAGACGGCCTCTAATCCCTGTTGGTAATTGCTCATATAGGCTCCAGGCGCCGCTGGAAGGGCAATCACTATCTGAGCCATGATTGCCGCAAATGCAAGCGCTGCAAATCCAGTCCAAACCGCTCTACGATCGTAGGCGTAGCCATAGACCTCCGTCAAAATATCGCCGAAGAAATAGGAAATGGGGAAGAACAAAATGCCAGCACCAAAAGGCACCGCCCCAAAGTAAGGCAAATCAACCACGGCTGCTTTACCGGCACCAATAAAGTTTGAGCACAGCAAGACCACCACAAAGGCAGCCAAAATCAGGTCGTAATAGCGATGGCGAGGTTTTGGAGAGTCCATAAGCCCAGAAAAATGGATAATAGAAACAAGAATATCTGTATTCCTGAAAATTCGCAGGGAGCAGCTAAAAATCAAGACAAAATGAAATATAGGATGACAAAGCAATGAGCAAAAGTAAGGCCAGCTTTAACTGGGCGGACCCCCTTCTTCTGGATACTCAACTAACCGAAGAGGAGCGCATGATTCGTGATGCGGCTGCTGAATACGCTCAAGGACGCCTGATGCCCCGTATTCACGATGCTTATCGTAATGAAACAACCGACCCAGCTATCTTCCGCGAAATGGGTGAGCTTGGTCTCTTAGGCATCACGATTCCTGAGCAGTACGGTGGAGCCAACTTGAACTATGTCTCTTACGGATTAATTGCGCGCGAGATTGAACGCGTAGATTCTGGCTATCGCTCCATGATGAGCGTTCAGTCTTCTTTAGTCATGGTTCCTATTAATGAATTTGGTAGCGAAGCGCAAAAACAAAAGTACCTCCCTAAATTAGCCAGCGGCGAATGGATTGGTTGCTTTGGTTTAACGGAGCCAAACTATGGTTCTGATGCAGGCGGCATGATTACGCGCGCTAAGAAAGTGCCCGGCGGTTTTTCATTAACGGGTTCGAAGATGTGGATTTCCAACTCTCCGATTGCTGATGTATTTGTAGTGTGGGCTAAAAATGATGAGGGCATCATTCGTGGTTACATTCTAGAAAAGGGCATGAAGGGTTTAAGTGCTCCAAAAATTAGCGGCAAGATGGGTCTACGTGCCTCTATCACTGGTGAAATCGTTATGGATGAAGTATTCGTACCAGCTGAAAACGAATTCCCTGAAGTTGAGGGCCTGAAAGGTCCCTTCACCTGCTTAAACTCTGCTCGTTACGGCATTGCTTGGGGTGCACTAGGCGCCGCTGAATGGTGTTGGTATGCTGCTCGCCAGTACACCATGGACCGCAAACAGTTTGGCAAACCATTAGCTGCTAATCAGCTGATTCAGAAAAAATTAGCGGATATGCAAACCGAAATCACCCTGGGACTCCAGGGCTGCCTCCGTTTAGGTCGCATGAAAGATGAAGGTATTGCAGCTCCAGAAATCACCTCCATCATGAAACGCAACTCTTGCGGTAAGTCATTAGACATCGCGCGTATGGCGCGCGATATGCATGGTGGTAACGGCATCTCTGATGAGTATGGCGTTGTACGTCACATGCTGAACCTTGAGGTAGTCAATACCTATGAAGGTACTCACGATATTCACGCCTTGATTCTAGGTCGTGCGCAAACCGGTATTCAAGCTTTTAGCTAAGAGCCCGACTTACTGATGATGGCCTTTGCTGCTTTGGCAAAGGCCTCGTCACTATCATTTTCCAGTTGCACAAAATTTTCAATCTTGTATTGAGGAAAATTGCGCACGATTGAAGATTGATATGAAGGGTCGTAGTGCTTTACCAATAGCTCTTCCACTAACTCCGGAAAATTACCCGCATCAATGGCTTCGTTCCATTTGGTGATTTGTACTTTCCCATAATGCGCAGTAAGCAAAGCCAGTTTCTGTTTGAAATTATCGGTATCGGTTAAAAAGTGATGGTATTCACGAATCAACCAAGAGACGCGCGTCTGCGTACTAGATCGAAGCTCAATACAGCTGCCATTACGAATTTTTTCCATCAAAGCATCGGGTACATGCAAGCCGCCAACCTTCTTGCTTTCAGACTCCACAAATACAGGCTTAGCTGGATCGAGCAAACGTAACGCATTCCAAAGTGCAGTCTCAAAGCCTTTTTGGGATGGCTGCTCGATATTAGGCTCATTACCTAATACGGATCCACGGTGTACGGCTAAGCCTTCTAGATCCAGAATCTGAGCACCTAGAGCACCGATCTCTTGCAACACTTTTGTTTTGCCGCTACCCGTCATTCCACAGATCACCTGGAATGTAAATTGTGTTGCGGCGTGGGCAAGACCATCAATCACGGTTCTTCTGAAGCCCTGATACCCGCCCTCGAGCTGCTTGGCTTTCCAACCAATGCGGTTGAGAATATGGGTAAACGCCCCACTACGTTCGCCACCGCGCCAGCAATAAATTAATGGGCGCCACTCACGTGGGAGCTCCAGAAAATGATTTTCTAAGTGTGCAGCAATATTCTTAGAGACTAAAGCTGCACCCAATTTTTTAGCTGCAAAAGGAGACTCTTGTTTATATAGCGTACCAATTGTGACGCGCTCTTCATTATTCAGAACGGGGTAATTTACCGCACCCGGAATATGATCAAGGGCGAATTCAGCTGGCGACCTGACATCAATCACAAGATCAAACTGATCTAGCTCAGATAAAAATTGATCAGACCTTAAGATATGAGGATTAATCGGTTGCACAATTAACTAGCGCAACTGTTGTAAAACATGCTCAGGCCAAGGCGCTGACTTATTCGTGGTGAGATCTACCCAAACCATGGTTGCACCACCAATAGCAGCCTCTACTTCGGGATCGGTAGTTAAAGCCATACTGGTGTAAAGATCCAGGCTTGTTCTACCAATAGCGCCAATGGAAGTCTTTAGAATTAATTCGCCTGGGTAAGTGAGTTGTTGAAAGAAATTACAAAAGCCATTAATCATCAACATAGACTCACGACCAGGAGCTACGTCATAGCCCAAAGATGTAATCCATTCGCAGCGAGCCTGCTCCATATACCGAAAGTACACGGTATTGTTGACATGTCCATACGCATCCATATCACCCCAACGAATGGGCATGATCATTTCATGAACCAGTTTTCTTTCTTCGGGGATGGCGATACGCATGACGGCCAGTAACTTCCTATTTCACTTGCAATGCAAGTTGATACAGATTCGTAGAGCGCGCACCAGAGCGACAAAATGCCAATACCGGTCCGGGCATGGTCCTCAATAAACGGGCCATCTCTCTTACTTGATCAACATTGATTGCACTAGGTACAACTGGTAGGTAGGCGTAATTTAAACCTAACTTTTCTGCTTCAGCTTGAATGCTGGCATTGGTTGGCTGATCTGGGCCGCCCTCACCGTCAGGACGGTTATTAATCACGCTCTTGTAACCTTGTGCTGCAATTTCAGCTAAATGACTGGCGTCGATCTGACCGATGGTACCGAACTGATCGCTATGGCAAGAAATAGGAAGACTCATGAAACCCTCTACATTGAATAATGACGTAATAGGGTTGATTTTAAATCAGGCTTATCGAACTTAGCTGGAAGCCTTTTTATGAGCCGAGAAGAAACGCTCGCTTATTTCCATACCCACAAGCATGGCAACAACAAATACCAGGGCCTTCAGGTGCCCAGCACCCAAGGCAACCAAGGCTGGGCCAGGGCAAAATCCAGCAATTCCCCAGCCCGCACCAAAAATGAGGCTGCCAATAACGAGGGGCCTCGTGATATCTCTACGGGTTGGGATATGCAAGGCGCCACCAAAAAACGCTTCAGTCCTCTTGCTGACCACATAAAACCCGCCAAGCCCGACCATTACTGCACCCAACATTACAAACATTAAGGATGGATCCCAAAGACCCGTTAGATCCAAAAAGCCCAATACCTTCTGGGGATTACTCATGCCTGAGATGATTAAACCCCAACCAAAAAGTACACCAATTGCATACTGACTGAAAAGGCCAAAATGTTTTTTCATCTTAGACTCCGATCAAATGACGAAGAATAAAAACGGTCACGAAGCCGGCAAACATAAAGGCGCAAGTGGCAACGAGGGAGCGCGGAGATAAACGCGAGAGTCCGCATATCCCATGGCCGCTGGTGCAGCCTGAACCGTAGTGGGCCCCAAAGCCAACCAAAATGCCTGCAATCACAATCGCAATCCAATCAGACTCAATCTCTACAACGGGGAATATTCCAAAAAAAAGTGCCGCCATAAATGGAGCTGATACCAAGCCCAAAACCAAACTCAGACGCCATGCGGTGTCAGTTAATTTGGGATGCAATAAGCCAGAAACAATGCCACTGATTCCTAGAATACGCCCATGAAGCAATACGTAAAGAGCTGCAGCAACCCCAAGAATCATTCCCCCCAATAAAGAAGGAATGGGTGTAAAGGAGAACCAGTCAATTTGCATTATTTAATCTATCAATTTATAAACTTAGCTGCAAGGGTTTGGGGCAAGACGTACCTGCAAGTAACGTAGGCCTAAATAAGCCCCAAAAATAAATCCTGGTAAAGCCAGTATTGAACCAAGGGCAAGCGTAGAAATGCCACTCAAACCCTGCCCTACAGTGCAACCCAAAGCAGTTACGCCACCAAAGCCCATTAATGCAGCGCCAACTAAATGATTTGCTGTGTCCTCAGAATTGCGAAAAGATTCCCAACGGAATGATTTCGTTGCAATAGAGACTGCCGCAGAACCCAGAATCATTCCTAAAACAGCCATGATGCCAACGGTTAAAACTTTAGACGTATCGCTATACATCATGAGCCAGTCAAGTGAATATGCATATGGGGCTACAAAAGATAAGCTCTCCATACGGCCAGAGTTCGTTACTAAAAACACTTCTTCCAAAGTATTTGGGTCTTCAGCAACAAAACCAAGATTGCCAGATACAAACCATACTGCACAGATCGCCAATCCGACAGCTATACCCGCAAAGATATTTTCAGCAGTCCAAAATGCCTTTCTTGCCAAAGCATATGCAATAAAAGCAGAACCAATGATTAAGCCCAAGACCAAATGAAGAGTTGGGCGTGCAATACCGAGAGGCCCACTTAACAAACTGGGTAAGTCTTGCGGGGTATTAAAGGCTATGAAAAAAGTATCTAGGGTATTAATGCGAATTACACCCAAGAACCCACGCAATGTCATATAGGCGGTTAAACCCAGCACCATAAAGACAATCATCGACTTTAAATTACCACCACCAATACGAATTAATGTTTTGCTGCCACAGCCTGAGGCCAACACCATCCCGAAGCCAAACATAACGCTGCCCACAATAGTGGAGAGCCATAAGAATTTATTACCGGTATACATACTCTTCAGGGGGTCAATCAACCCGAAATAAGACATCAGGGTAAAACCAATGATGGCAACACCAATAGCCAAGAACCACTGCTTTAAACGATCCCAACTGGACATGATGAAAACATCAGACACTGCGCCCATGCTACAAAATCCAGTCTTTTGCATGACCGCACCTAAGAAAAAGGTAATGGCAAAAGTTGCCCAAAGGACTAACTTACTTAAAGAATTAATATCTACAACATCCATGGTGACCGTGTCTTGAAAAATTAAGGTTTAAATTTATAAAATTGTTGATTAAGAAAAGTAGCAACGTCAGCTTCATCTTCGGGAAATAAGTCAAGGCGAAGCTCTGCGTTGCAGAGTGAAACCATCTTCTTTAAATCGGCCAGAGATTTCACCTTGCCATCCGAGCGGGTGTAAATCATGTCGCCATTTCCAAAGCCCGTTTTCTTGGCGTGGCAGGCGTAGCACTTTTGCTGATCAATAGTTTTGCCATTTACTAAATCCGGAGTAGCCAGCACAGGCGCACTCATGAGCGCACTGGATGCGGCTAGCACAAAGGATCGAAGGAAAATCATTTTCATTACAAATCAAGGATTTAGCATTAATCCTTTATTTTAAGGCCCAATGGCTGAATTTGCCCTACTCCGCCTGGATAGACAGGTAGACGTTGTAGGCATTCATGCGGTTTGCAGCTCTAAAGAGCGGCATCCCTTCGTATTCCGACCAATCAGCTTGCTTATAGGCGTCCTCAAAAGGATCCAGGTTTATTGCTGCTTTAGACATCGACTCACGCAAATACTTCAAATAGCCCCTAGTAAAGGCAATATCTTCGGCAGGATGAACTGAATAACCCCCATGACCAGGTATGACGATATTGGGATTTAATTTTTCGATCTTATCCAAGGCCGCCAGCCACCCCTTGCTATCTGCATTTCCAACAAATGGAATGCGGCCCCTAAACACCAGATCACCCGCGAAAAGCACTTTTTCGGATGGAACGTACACCATCAAATCTTCAGGAGCATGAGCAGGCCCCACTCTGCTGATAAAGAAATCAATGCCGCCAATCGTCAATTTCAATTTTTGATCGATCCATACATCAGCAGAAATGAGTTTGGTATTTGCATTTACCCAGGGCGCAAAATCAGTTCTTGAAGCAATTAAGCGTTGCTTCGCTGTTTCTGAAGAAAGATAATTTCGCCCCTCACCTTGGGCATAAATCTTCGCACCGATTTTTTTAAATTCTTGCAAACCGTAGACATGATCTGCGTGATAGTGGCTCACAATGATGGCGACAACTTTCTGCGGAGTAATCTTTTTAATTTCCGCAATTAATTTTTGCGCAAGAATAGGCGATCCCAAAGCATCTACCACCACCACACCATCTGGAGTTATAACAAACCCAGTATTGGAGATGAAGTTTTGGTTAGCACTACTCCCCATCTCTGGAAAACCTTGTACAAAGTAAGTATGAGGTGCGACTTGGGTAGGTTTGAGCTGAATATGATCAGCAGGATTACTTTGGCCAAAAGCAAAACTCAAAAAGATAAGGAACCCCAAAAGGATCCCCGCAAGACTCTTAATACAATTCATACTAAATTACTTAAGGCTTGATGTAGGCAAAACCATCTTTGTATTGCAAGTCGGCAACTCGCACCACGCCTGATGGTGTGAAATCTGCATCCAGCGTGAATTGATCTTTTTTCAAATTCCGATTCTTTAAAGTGATCTCACACACTTCAAACTTCACACCACGAGATTTAAGGGCTCCAACTAATGGCGCATACTCCACATTATTTTTCTTATCCTTGGCGCCTTCCATCAACATATCCACTCCATTGGCATGAGTCACTACGATGATGATGGTATTTGGGGCTGTATCCAAATGATTACGAATATTGCGCAGGCCTTTTAGACCTTGAGTTTCTGCATCATCAATGTGATAAACCACTTTGGTAGGGCCAGATGATTGAGCTGAAACGACAGAGCAAAATCCCAATGTCAGGGCTAAAGCAGTAATAATAGAAAGTAGTTTTTTCATGCTTAGATCTCGTGTAGTTATATGGCTAATTAAATTGGGGCCATGCCAGGATTATTTGACACACCTTTAATGATTGGCTCATTGAGCTTAACCGCTTTAACAACTTTGACATCGCGCAAGTGGCGCTCCATGACATCCCAAATTGCTTCGCCTCCTGCATTTTTCGCCTCTTCACTGACTGGCGCCCAACCAGCTACTTTGTAGGTTTTGTTTGCATCAATAGCCTTACCATTTAAGCGCATATCAGAAATACGTTTACCAGCGGTTTGTGCTGGATCAATGGTGTATTGCATTCCACCGACGCGGACCATGTCACCACCTTGCTGATAATACGGATCAGGATTAAACAAGTTATCAGCGACGTCCTCAAGAATAGTTTTAATTGTTTCACCACTCATATTGGTAACAGTAGTGTATGGGTAGGTGATCGCGGTTTGATCTAAAAGATTCTCACGCGTGATCGCTTGACCTGGCAATAGACTGGTACCCCAACGGAAGCCTGGAGAGAAGGCAATCTCTGCATTCTTCTGTGCCATCAATCCATCCAAGATGAGTTGATCAAAGCTACCGTTAAAGTTACCCCGGCGATACAAGAGGCCCTCTGTAGTTGCTAACTTCTCGTTGAGCTTAGCTTCATACGGAGCCCTGACTTTAGCGATCAACTTATTCATCGCTGGATCCGCTGGAATCATATTAGAGAAAATTGGGAATAGCTTATAGCGGAAATCTACTGGCTTGCCACCTTTCACATCAAAATCCAGCACTCCTAAGAACTTACTATTAGACCCAGCATTGGTAACTAGAGTTACTCCACCAGCATTCTTTACCTTCACCGGAATAGGCACACCATCATGGGTGTGCCCACCCAAAATAGCATCTAGTCCGCGTACGCGGGAGGCCATTTTCAAATCTACATCCATGCCATTGTGAGATAGAAGCACCACTACCTTTGCGCCTTTTGATCTAACCTCATCAATAGTCTTTTGCATATTCTCTTCCTGAATACCAAAGGTCCAATCAGGAGTGAAGTAGCGGGGATTTGCAATGGGCGTATACGGGAATGCTTGTCCAATAATGGCAACCTGAATACCGTTCTGCACTTTCATGACATAGGGATTAAATACTGAGTCGCCGAAATCCGCTGTTTTAATGTTTTGCGCTACAAATGAAACTTTGCCCTTGAAGTCGCCATTCACGATTTCCATGACGCGCTTTTCGCCAAGAGTCATTTCCCAATGCGGAGTCATCACATCAACACCTAAAGCAAGAGCGGCATCAACCATATCCTGACCATTAGTCCAAAGTGCAGTACCTGAGCCCTGCCAAGTATCCCCACCATCTAGCAATAAAGCACCAGGACGATTGGCTTTCATTTGCTTAATTAAAGTGGCCATATGAGCAAATCCACCCATCTTGCCGTAGTTTTGAGCAGCAGCCACATAGTCTAAATAGGTAAAGGCATGAGCATCACGAGTGCCTGGTGCAATGCCATTTGCCTTCAAGAAATATTCGCCAACCAAGTGCGGGGTCTTACCTTCCTGCGCACCGATACCAAGGTTTACATTAGGCTCACGGAAATAAATTGGCAATAGTTGAGCATGGCAATCTGTAAAGTGCAAAAAGTGAACATTACCAAATTTAGGTAAGTCATAAAATTTTTGCGCAGTGCTTTGTGCGTTAACAAAGTTTGATTGCAAACTCATTCCACCTGCAGATGCAATAGCTAAGGCCTGCAGAAAATCGCGACGACTTAAAGACATAACATTCCCTTTGTGAAAACAGGCCTGTCGGCCTGTTTTTATACTTTATTGATTAACTGGTGAGGCCGGATCAAGCAGCAAGGCCATGACATCCTGAATCTGCTGCTCATTTAAAAGTTTGGCATGAGCGAAACGCGGCATATTACTGCATACGTTATAGGCCTTGGAGTTATTAATACGATTCCATGTATAGACCACAACCTCTTTAGAGTAGCCGCGCATTTTTCCATAACCCGTTAAAGAGGGCCCAATATTTCCATAGGAGATTTCCTTGGGATCAATTTGATGGCAGTTATAGCAGCCGCCACCAATTTCTGAACCTGCTTTATCTGACCAAGTAGCTCCCCGACCACTTTGAGCAATCTTTTCCCCATTCTTCCAGTTACCAATGTACTTGCCATCAGATGGCTGCTTAATGGAAGCCATATTTTCGCTCTGAATCTTCTCCCTCACCTTTAGATCGCCACCGCCATCCAAGTTGGCTGGGTTAGAACAAAACTTCTGCGCAGGATCCTGCACCAAACGATCGAGACCAGCCTGACCTTTTGCCTCAAAACTAGAGGACATCATATTTTCAAAAGGCGTTGCAGCATGAGCAAAACCGGCGGATATAAATAGCGCTAACGCCAGTAAGGATAATTTATTTTTCATATTATTTATCTCCAGCGATTAACGCTTCAGTCCTGGTGCAGTCATAGCGCCACCTTTGGCTGTCACAGCCATATACATTGAAACCGCAATGGTATCTTCAGAGGTATATATTGGCTCAGGGAAACGCTGCTGACGATAGCAGTCATTTAAACGCTGCTGCATCGTCCAAAAAGTTCCGCTTGAAACCCTGTAAGCCGGCCATGAACCCCAACCTGCTGCTGCACCTTTTTGTGTCGTGATATTAGGCAGATCCTGCAAGCGAATACGCTTACCGTCAGAGCCATGACATGAGGCGCATGAGAAATCCATTGGGCCGCCTTGATAGAAGAAGGATTGTTTACCCATCTCAAAGGCTTGCTTTTCTTTAGGGTGCTTAACAACAACATTAATTGGCATACCTTTTGATTCAGCAACAACGTAAGCAACTACAGCCTCAATATCTTTACGCTTACCTTTGCCAAAACCAGCCTTAATGATTTCGTTAGCGTCATAACCTTGCATTTTGCTCATACAAGTAATTAAGCGTGACTCAAGGTCTTGAACTTTGTTTGTGTCTTTAAAGTATTTTGGTAATTGAGTATAGGCACCCTTAACAACACCAGGCCCCATACCCAAATCACACTTTTCAAGTGAGACATTTTTGGGGCCCATCGGCTTTTTCCAAATATCCTCACCAGCTGCCTCATATAAATCAGAAGGGTTACCATCAGCAAGCATCGCACGATATTTTTCAATCTCTTGAGTTGCTGCGCTACCGCCAACGACAGGTTTATCTTCATTTTTTCCAGGACTGGTACAGCCCTGTAGGAGGACAAAAAAACCCGCCGCCAAGAGTCCGCAATAGATGCGTGTCTTCATAGGTAACCTTTTTAGTTATATTTTCGTATTGATATTAAGAAGCAGTGGCTTCATCAGTACGTTTGTCGCCTTTATTATCGATCCAGCTCACAACAATCTTGTCGCCTTTGGCGCCCTTGTATTTGAAGTTCAAGAATGGGTCCTTAGAGACCGCAGGGCCAAACTGACCATTCAAAACATCTTTACCATTTGCTTTGACATTGATAGTAGTGATGTGCCATGCAGGAATCACTTTGCCAGCAGCATCTTTACGCTGACCAGATTCCATATCGTGCTTCATCAAAATTTTTACATCCACAATTCCGCCGTTTTCGGCTGCTCTTACGCGCATTGGATCAGACATATGTTCCTCTTTTAATCTAGTAATTTATTAATGGTATTTAATTGGATTGAGAGTGCTTAACCGCCGCAACCACCCAAGGTTACTTTCACTTCTTTAACAGCCATACTCCATTTGCCATCAGCCTTTACCAAGGCATACACATTAGAGGTTTGACCCATCTTGATACGAGTAGTAACAAAAGGCTCTGTGCCTGTAGGAATATAGAACTGCGCAGCCAAGGCGCTTGGGTTTTTCTCAACCAAGATTGCCATTTGCTCTGCTTTAAGGGTAGTGACAATTCCAACCGGAACTACCGCACCATTTTCTGCAATATCTGGGGCGTTCAAAGTAACAGCGCTAGACTTATCTGGACTGCCTGCACCTAGAATCTTAAATACATCATCAAGACTCTTGCCTTCAAATGCGGCTTTATTCCATTCTTGAGCTTGGGCCACACTAATGAGACCCGCAGAAGCCATTAAACCGAAAACCGCTGAATATTTCAATAAACTGCGTCGCTGCTGATTCATAAAAACTCCTTTAATAATCATTTACCGTGAATATATTACCTGCTAACCAATAAAGCATGCTGGTTAGTACTGATACATCTTATTTATTTACCACCAGAAAGCACCCAGGTAACCAAAGCCTTGCGATCCTCATCCGATAACTGCGACTGTGGCGGCATTGGAATTGAACCCCATACGCCTGAGCCACCATTTTTAACTTTAGCCATCAATTTATCCAAAGCACCGCTCTGCCCCTGGTATTTGACTGCAATATCAGCAATGGATGGGCCAACCAATTTGGCGTTCGGTGCGTGACATGCTGAACAGTTCTCATTCTTAAATAGCGCAGCTGGACCCTTGTTGGAGGAAGCATGAGTATCGGACGCATGGGCCAATCCCTCACCCGTCGTTCCAGGCAACTTAGCAAGAGGCGGTTTGGTGGAGTCTGAACCACGATATGGGCCATACAAGCGATTTTGCTCAGCAATATTGCCATGAGCATTTCTGGCGAAGTCTGGAAGAGTGGATCCAATTTGCACAAACTTCACGCAATTGTTCATGCAAGAAGAGCCATTAACATCCGGCTTGCCGTTAACACTCCAAAAACCATGATTACGAGTCATGCCGTTACGATTAGGCATTTTTTTCTGGACTTCGGCAATGTTGGCATCACTCAATACAAAATCATCCGGGACTATTTCACCCAAGCTGAGAATATATGCCACCAGCGCATAAGTATTGTCCGGGGTAAGTGATCTCGGCGCATTCCAAGGCATGGCACGATAAATATAGTCCCACAATGTTGATACAGTTGGCACCTTCATCAAAGTAGTTCGCTGAGGCTGCTTACGATCTAACAAAGAGGCGACCCTGCCAGTCTTCACGTCATCAGCAGTTGTTCCACCAGCAATCGGAGTAAAGATCTCATTTGACTCACCAAAAACACCGTGACAGCTAGCGCACTTAGATTCCCAAATTACTTGACCTTGCTCAACAGAGCCAGATCCCTTTGGTAAGCCTTTAAAGTCTGGGCGCACATCAATATCCCAAGCCATGACTTCTGCAGGAGTTGCATTTCTTCCAATACCCGGAAACTTAGCGGAGCCCTGTGTACTTTGTGCAAACGAAATCTGGGCAGCTAATACTGCAATACTTAGCAGACTCAAACGAGCAATAAAATTAACCGACTTGTACATTGCTTACCTCACCGTTTGAATCTAACTTCCATGACTGAATAGCATTATTGTGATAAATAGATCGATTACCTCGTGCATCACGCAAGACCTTTATCGATGGCTGGATGTAACCAGTGTCATCCACTGCTCTAGATTGCAATATTGCCGGTGATCCATCCCATACCCAATCAATATTGAAGCGAGTTATAGACTTGGTTTGAATTGGCGTCTCTAAACGAGCAGTACGCCAGTTATTACCGCCATCGAAAGAAACATCAACACGCTTAATCTTGCCGCGACCAGACCAAGCCATACCGCTCACGTTATAAAAACCTTTATCCAGCAATTGCTGGCCACCAGAAGGTGTAGTAATTACCGATTTGCATTCTTGAATGGATGCGTATTGACGATGCATGCCATCTGGCATGAGCTCAATATAGTGAACGGCTTCATCTTTCGCATTCCAAGGCATATCGCCAACCTCTAGGCGACGCAACCACTTCACCCAGCTGACACCCTGCACGCCAGGAACTACTAGGCGCAATGGGAAGCCATTTTCCGGGCGTAACATTTCGCCATTCATACTCCAGGCAACGATTGCGTCTTCTAAGCAGCTTTCAAGATTGATCGTACGCGTCATGCCTGAACCATCACCACCTTCGGCAAGCATGAACTTGCCTTTTTTCAAATCTGCGCCGCATTCTTCAAGCAATACCTTAAGAGGTACACCTGTGAATTCGCAGCAAGATAGCATGCCGTGGGTATATTGCACGGTTGGCACCGCAACGTTACCCCACTCCAATCCAGTATTAGCACCGCACTCAATGAAGTGGGTGCGAGAAACTGAAGGCAATCTCATTAAATCATTCATCGTAAAGACGCGAGCGTTCTTCACCAAACCGTTCACCATGAGGCGATGGGTTTCAGGGTTGATGTTGTACCAACCTTGGTGATGACGCTCAAAGTGCAAACCATTCGGGGTAATAGTGCCGAATAATCCTTGCAGCGGAGTAAATGCAACAGATGCTGCAGATACACGCGTTAATCCAGGTGATTCACGACGAATGAGGTTAGATTCGTAAATTGATGGCACGCCATATGGCATGGTGGCAACGTTTTTACCTAAAGTGGTTTGCCACTCTTGCTTTTCAAGAATTGCGGGATCGCCTTCTCCAGCAGCAAAAGCCATTGGGGCAGCCAGGCCAGCAGCTGCACCACCAATGGCTGATAAAAAGCCCTTACGCAAGAAGCCGCGACGGGTCTCATCTAGTCCATTTGAATTGATATCGGCAATTAACTTCTGAGAGATAAAGTGCTCGGGCGCTTTCACCAAGCGAGCTCTATTAGCCGGCTTCTCAACCGCCGAGATATCCTCGGCACTTAATTCAATCTGCTTCTTAGTCATTTGACCTCTACTTGAAAAGTGATTTACTGCAAAACTTAATGAATGCTTTCAGCAATCTTTGCGCAGACTGTCTGACACATCTCTACGGTTGCGTTATCCGCAATCGAGTAATAAACCGTTACACCCTCTTTGCGGCGCATTAGAATTCCAGCTTTATGAAGCGCCAATAAATGTCTCGAAACATTGGCCTGGCTTGTGCCACACATCTCTACAACCTCAGAGACGGATTTTTCACCGCTACAGACTGCATACATGATGCGTAAACGTGCGGGCTCAGATAGAACATTGAAATAAGCAGCCACATGCGCAAATACCTTCTCCATCTGTTTTGGAGATAAGTTTTTTGTCGCCTTTTGAACCTTTACCCTCAATTTCACTAGCCTTTTAATATATGCATGTATACGCATATATTTGACCCTTTAAGCAGGTAAATCGGTATAGTGAGATACCCTACATTGCTTAGCAATACAATCAAGCCATGGATACGGATGCAATCCTTCTCTCGCTTAAGCTGGCGCTTTGGACCCTGGTCCTCATCCTTCCATTTGGAGTTTGGGTTGCCCATAGCCTCTTAGGCCTTAATAGAAGCAAACCCTGGGTGGAAGCTGCCCTAGCCCTGCCACTCGTTTTACCTCCCACTGTTTTGGGCTATTACCTTTTGGTTGGCTTGGGCGGAAAGACTTTTTTAGGCATTCCACTGGTGTTTTCCTTTGCCGGAATCCTCATTGCCTCCCTCATAGTCAACCTGCCTTTTGCAATACAGCCGATTCAGCGCGCATTTGAAGCTATCAACCCGGAAATTATTGAGGCCGCCCAAGTCAGCGGCCTATCCAATTGGCAAATTTTTCGCTTGATTGAGCTTCCACTGGCATGGAGAGGCATTACCAGTGCCGCAGTGCTGACCTTTGCTCATACCCTAGGTGAATTTGGGGTCATCCTCATGGTTGGGGGCGCAATCCCCGGAGAAACCAAAACAGTATCGATTGCGATCTACGACAAAGTGCAAAGTTTTGATACCTCAGGCGCCGGCGCACTGGCCTTATTGCTGCTAGGTATATCTCTGATTGCAATTGCCCTTTCATATGGTGTTTTTGGCAAAAGCGTCTCCCAACAGCGCCAACGGAGGGGCTGATGCTTAAACTCAAAATAAGCCAAGCACTCCCTAACCCTCTGCAAATTACGCTGGAATGTGCAGCCGGTCAATTGCATGCTCTTGTGGGGCCATCTGGTAGCGGCAAAACCAGCACTCTGAGAACGATTGCCGGCCTCAGCCAAGCTAAGATTGGAAAAATTGAATGTGATGGTGAGACCTGGTTTGAGGCCAATGAACTTGCAGGAGTAATACAGAACCTGTCTCCCGCGCAACGTTCTTGTGGATTTTTATTTCAGCAATACGCTCTCTTCCCGCATCTATCCGCGCTTGAGAATGTTCTCATCCCTTTACAGAATTCTGCACATAAGGTGGCTGAACGTAAAGCCCTTGCTCAGGACTGGCTAGGTCGCATGGGCATTGCTGAACTTGCCCATCGTTTTCCACACCAACTCTCGGGCGGACAACAGCAACGCGTAGCACTTGCTCGCGCATTGGCACGACAGCCAAAGATCTTATTGTTAGACGAACCATTTTCCGCTGTTGATGCGCCAACGCGAAAAGGTCTATATAAAACTCTTGCTGATTTACGCAAGGATTTAAACATTCCGATTGTGTTGGTTACACATGATTTGCGTGAGGCCGATCTGCTTGCCGACCGTATTACCGTGATTGATAACGGTATCAGCTTACAAACGGCAGCGCCCCAAGTGCTATTTCAAAGACCTAGAAACTCGCGTGTAGCCGAGTTGGTTGGCATTAGCAATTTATTTCATGGGATATTTAATGCGGGCAATCTCACTTGGGATGGCTGCGATAAAACCTTTTCCGTGGCCGATAAAGGCAAAATCCCCGCCAATGCCCAAGTAGCATGGGTGATTCCGCAAGATGGTTTGAGTATCCATAACGCACCAACCTTGACCAGCACTCCAGCGATTGCTGCAGAGATTAGTGTCTTAGGCCAAATTGCGGTGATCCAACTACAAATTCAAAATAGCATACATAAAATTGAATGGGTTGCATCAGCATCTGAAGTGAAAAGATTGAATATGGAAGTTGGCAGCCAAATGTATATTGAATTAAATGGCAATCAAATTCACATCATGCCGTTACGACCAATCAATGATCCCAGACGTTTTGTTGATGGCAACTAGAGATTTTAAGGAAAACAGAATTTAAGAAATACATCCACCAGTACAACCATGCTCGAATCAAACAAAAACTAAAGGGATTGAGCCCAACGCAATAACGAACTCAATCGCCCCCCCTAGTAAGCCAACAAAGAAGTTCTTTTATTTTCAAACGCCGGCTTGAGAAAAACTTTCAAGATTTTTTATACTCGGAATTTGAATGCTTAACTTTCCGATATTGGAAATTAAGCCCTGTTCCGCCATAGAAGCAAGGGCTCTACTAATAGTTTCAAACTTCACGTCCATCATTAGGCCCATATCCTCTCTTTTAAAGAGTGGCGCAACTGCCATATCACCTGAGATCTTGGCAATTCGCAAGAAAAATCTCGCTAAACGCGCCTCAATTCTTCCGGTATTGATTTCAGAAAACCATGACTCCGACTGAGTCAGGGCTTCACCCCATTTTTTTACAATTTGGCGATGTAAGCGTGGAGACTCTTCACCCAAGCTGGAAATAATGGCTTTTGGTATGCGGCACAGGTGGATATTGGATAAAGCTGCAGCAGAATGGGTATAACTCTTACCCAACAAAGCCTCCATACCAAACAAATCACCCGGCATTACTAATCGGACTATTCTAGTTGAGCCATCGGAATTGATATGCAATAGCTTTATATAACCCTCACGCAAGGTAAATAAATGCTCAGCAGAATTTCCCTGCGTGTAAATCCCTGCATTTGCTTCGAAACGTAAATCATCAATTGGTGAATGAATTTTAGAAAAGTCTTCCTCATTCAATTCGGCAAACAATGCAGAGCTGCGAATAGAGCATGCATTGCAATCACTATTACCCTGCCATGCACTTTTAATTTCAATAGTCTTCATAGGAAAGCAATCACTTCTTAGCAACCAATCCTAATATTGCAGACATGCCAGTGTGCCTTGGACCTTCAGAAAGTTCTTTCTCGTAACTTACAAGCTCGAGTATTTCAAAGTCTTTAGCGAGATCTCGAATCATTTCTTCTGTATAGAGATGCTCTATTAATGATGGGCCGCCGGTTTTGTAATCCAGTTGTTTAGGGGTATAGCCCTGAAGGATGAAGAGGCCACCAGGCTTTGTCGCCTTATAGGCTTGCTCAAAAATTCTAGCGCGCATTACTGGATCAGCAAACTGAATGAAGATACCAATCACTGCGTCATAAGTATTTTCTTGCCACGCATAGCTATCGGTATCAGAGAAGGAATACTCAACTTGCACTTGATTATCTTTAGCAAACTGCTTTGCTTTAGCAAGCGCGACATCAGACGCATCAAAGCCAAAAACTTGCATGCCTTGCTTGGCAAGCCAGACGCCGTTGCGACCTTCGCCGTCAGCAATACATAAAACCTTATCTTTGGGCTTTAGGTATTGCTTTGTTTTCTCAACGAGATACTCATTAGGCTCTTTACCAAAAATAAACTCTTTCTTGTCGAAGCGTTCGTTCCAGAACTGGGTGGCATCCGCGAAACTCATAGACCTATCCTGATGTACTTGATTATTTTTTGAGTCCGCCAACGAGGTCGTTCTTTAAGTCGTTGATGTTTTCAAGGCCAACAGCAATACGCACCAAGCCATCAGAAATACCGGCGGCTTTACGAGCCTCAGGCGTGACACGGCAATGTGTTGTTGTAGCAGGATGTGTAATAGTTGTGCGAGTGTCGCCTAAGTTTGCAGTAATCGAGCAAAGCTTTGTTTGATTGATGAGCTTGAACGCAGCCTTCTTGCCACCCTTCAAGGTGAAAGACACAATCGCCCCACCCTCTTTTTGCTGGCGCATTGCCAACGCATGTTGAGGATGCGATTTCAGGCCAGGATGGTAAACGCGCTCCACTCCAGATTGCTTCTCAAGCCATTGAGCCAAGGCGAGTGCATTCTGACTCTGTTGCCTCATGCGAAGTTCTAAAGTCTCCAAGCCCTTGAGGAATACCCAAGCATTGAATGCAGATAGCGTTGGGCCTGCGGTACGCACATAGGGGAATACTTTACCCATGATGAAATCTTTGCTACCCACAATTGCTCCGCCGACCACTCGACCCTGTCCATCCAAGTACTTTGTTGCCGAATGAATCACGACATCAGCACCAAGTGCTAATGGTTTTTGCAAAGCAGGTGTACAGAAGCAGTTATCCACCGCAAATAAGGCGCCTGCTTTTTTAGCAATCTTTGAAATCGCTCTGATATCAGCAATCTCAGTCAACGGATTGGAAGGTGTCTCAAGGTAGAACAGCTTAGTATTTGGCTGAACGGCGGCCTGCCATGACTTGGTATCAGCCAAATCAGCATAAGTGGTTGTAATGCCAAAGCGGCCCAAGATATTAGTGAACAACTGAATCGTTGCACCAAATACCGAGCGCGAGCAAACCACGTGATCACCTGCTTGTAAATGCGCCATTGCCATTGTAAGAATGGCAGACATTCCGGAAGCGGTAGCAATACAAGCCTCACCACCCTCTAAAGCAGCCAAGCGATCTTGAAACATGCTCACGGTTGGATTGGTAAAGCGAGAATAGATAAAGCCTTGGTCAGCATGCGCAAAACCATCGGCTGCTAACTCTGCACTATCAAAACAAAAGCTTGATGTTAGAAACATCGCCTCTGAATGTTCTTGGTATTCAGCGGTGCGACGAGTACCAGCGCGAACAGCTAAGGTCTCGAGCGCAAGCTTAGAAAAATCGGGTTTTTTACGTATAGTTTTGCTCTTCATGCTGCTATTTTGACACCGAATCATGATTTTGCCTCGAGCGAGGCAAAATCCTGTCGCTTTTTAGTCTTCGGTGGCCAAATGCAGGTGGAGTTGTGAACGGGCGAAATCGCTCGAATCCTTTTGGCGGTCTGCCTTCGCGTCAGAGGTATTTCTAGCGGCCTCCAAAGCATCTAGATAGGACTCGGTGATATCGCCAGTTACGTAGAAGCCATCAAAGCAAGAGGCCTCAAAGTTCTTAATATCCGGATTAACATCTCTTACCGCCTGCTTCATATCTTCAATACTTTGATAGATCAACTGATCGGCACCAATCATCTTATTAATCTCTTCATCGGTACGACCATAGGCAACCAATTCGCTACGGGTTGGCATATCAATACCGTAGACGTTGGGGAAGCGCACTGGCGGCGCAGCAGATGCAAAGATCACTTTCTTGGCACCGGATTCACGAGCCATCTGCACAATCTCAAATGAGGTAGTGCCACGAACGATAGAGTCATCCACAATCAAGACCGTCTTATCTTTGAACTCAATGCGCATAGCATTGAGTTTTTGACGAACAGATTTCTTACGAACGGCTTGGCCTGGCATGATAAATGTACGACCGATATAACGGTTCTTAAAGAAGCCTTCACGGTAATCCACGCCCAATTTCTTTGCTACTTGCATAGCTGCTGGACGACTGGAATCCGGAATCGGCATCACTACATCAATTTCATCGACATTAGTCTCTTTGCGGATCTTCTCAGCCAAGTAATCGCCCATACGCATACGCACGTTGTAGACGGTCACACCGTCAATCGTTGAGTCTGGACGGGCCATATAGACATACTCAAAAATGCAAGGCGTTAACATTGCATTCGGCACACATTGACGTGAATAGAAATTGCCGTCCAAGTCAATATAAATTGCTTCACCTGGATGAACGTCGCGCACAAACGTAAAGCCTAGACCTTCAAGCGCTACAGACTCAGATGCAATCATCCACTCAGGGCCCTGAGGAGTATCGATACGGCCAATACACAGCGGACGAATGCCATACTGATCACGGAAGGCTAATAAGCCATAACCCGCTATTAAAGAAACTACTGCATAAGACCCTTTAACGCGATTGGTTACACCAGTCACAGCGTTAAACATCGCGCCCTCATCCAGGGCTGCACTATTGGTTTCTTTTTGAAGTTCGTCAGCCAATACGTTAAGCAATACTTCAGTATCAGAACTGGTGTTGATGTGACGACGATCGCGATAAGCCATCTCAACACGTAAGCTTGGAGCATTTGTTAGATTACCGTTATGCGCCAAGATAATGCCGTAAGGTGCACTCACATAGAAAGGTTGCGCCTCTTCTTCACTACTTGCAGAGCCTGCAGTTGGGTAGCGCACTTGGCCAATACCAGCGTTCCCAACCAAGCTACGCATATTGCGAGTTCTAAACACATCTCGTACCAAGCCATTGGCTTTATGCATCGTGAATGAATTACCGTTCATCGTTGCAATACCTGCCGCATCCTGTCCGCGATGCTGCAAAAGCAGCAGCGCATCATAGAGAAGTTGATTTACTGGTGAGTGGGAAACAGTTCCGACGACGCCGCACATATCTCTAGATTCCTATTGTTAATTTAGGAGTAATGGTAGGGCTAACTTTAGGCATTGCATCACCCAATTGCTTAGCCCAGTCGGCAGGTAGCCAACCTTTAATTAAACCGGTTGCCATATCAATTGCTGGTCTGGTAATGGCGTTCTTCCAAGCCATACTTTGCGGGATGGGTGTGAGTGCCGCTAGAGTAGCCAACACTACTATGACCAAGCCACCACGGATCACGCCAAATATTAAACCCAAGAAGCGGTCTGTGAGACTAAGACCCACTGACAAAATAATCTTCTGCACTACCCCACCAAACAAACCACAGATGATGAGGGTTAATACAAACAATATGATGAAACTCAAGCCAAGACTCAGTAATTCATCCAGATGAAATGTCGAGAGCCACTCGGTTGAGAGGTAGTTACTGTAGTGATAAGCAACCCAAGCTGCGGCGAACCAAGAAGCTAAAGCAAGGACCTCTTTAAATAAACCGCGAGAGATGCCAACTAAGGCAGAAACCAAGAGCACAACTAGGGTGAAGTAATCCACCGATGTTAGCTTGAGGGTGGACAAGTATTCCATTACTGTTTACCAGACTCGACGAGTCTTGGTGTAAGACCCATCGCCTTAATTTTCTTTTCCGCTGCTTCTGCGACGTCTTTATCAGCAAAGGGTCCTGCTCGTACAAGGAAAATCTTGCCACCATCGACACCCGCCTTACTCAAGGTATAACTCGGAATGTTTTGATTTTTGAGTCTTGCGGACAAGGCCTTTACATTAGCCTCGGATGCAAAAGCACCAATCTGAATAATGTACTTACCTGAACCTGAAGTGCTTGACTTAGGTACGTCAGCTGTTCTAGGTTTTGTGTCGGCTTTAGGACTTGCCGCAGCAACAACCTCTTCACCCGCAGCCAAGCCTAATGTGCCCGATTTATTTACTGCAGGCACTGCTGGTTTAGTTTCCACCTTGGCTTCGGGCTTAGCTTCTACTTTTGCTTCTGGCGCAGGTGCGGCGGCGACCTTGGGAGCTTCTTTAGCAGGCTCAACAGGAGCTTCGGCCTTAGGTTTTTCTTCGGCCTTAGGCTCTGTACCGGGAATAGGTAAGCTGGTAACAATATTTACTGCGATATCGTTAGATGATGCTTTTGGTTTGCTATCCAAAATACGAGGCAAGCCAATAACAGCAATTAATACGAGGACGGCAGCACCAATCAGACGATGACGCGCTCTTTGCTGCTCTGGATCTTCTGTGAGGGCAAGTTCTTCAGCTTCTGCTGCGCGCTGAAAACTACGTGGGGCTACTCGTTTGGCGGTGCGACTACCCCTTGAACCTATTTCAAGGTCATCGGACTGGGTTTTTCGCTTAAAAAAGCTTGGTAAACGAATCATGGATCAGTGGGCCTGGTTGTTTCGGTAAGTCATTACGCCTGCAACGGTATAGAAGGATCCGAAGGTCACAATTCTATCACCCTCACCCGCCAAAGATAGCGCTTTTTGATACGCTAAAGCGGGTTCTGAGAAGCATTCAATACCCCCATCTGACCCATTTTTTTGCTTTACTCCCATAGATTCAAGCTTCTCGGCCAGAAGCTTAGCGCTCGCAGCTCTGGGGGTCGGTAAATCAGTGCAAAACCAGAAATCCACGATATTTAGGAGGGGTTTAATCACCCCCTCAATATCCTTGTCAGCCATAGCTCCAAAAATGGCATAGGTGTAGGGGTGGTAACCCATCTTATCGAGCCCCTGAGCCAAGGTGGCAGCAGCATGGGGATTATGAGCAACATCCAATACCACGGTAGGCTGACCCGGAAGAACCTGGAATCGGCCTGGTAGCTCAACCAAAGCAAAACCATTGCGAATATCCTGGGCGCTCACTGGTAGGCGTTGGTGCAATGCCATTAAGGCGGCAATAACAGCAGAGGCATTCAGAATCTGATTAGCACCCCGCAGCGCTGGGTAGCCAAGGCCACTAAAGCGCTTTTTACGCCCTGCCCAACCCCATTGCTGCTTATCACCCTGGAAGTTGTAATCACGTCCCTGTAACCAGAGGTCGCAGCCCAACTTTTCAGCATGATCAATCAGCGATTGTGGCGGCACAGGATCACCACACACCGCGATATGTCCTGGACGGAAAATACCCGCCTTTTCCAGGCCAATGGCTTCGCGTGTGCCCCCCAAAAAATCCGCATGATCGATATCGATACTAGTCACAATTGCGCAATCAGCATCAACGATGTTGACAGCATCTAAGCGACCACCCATACCCACTTCCAAGACAACTGCATCCAAATTGGACTTAGCAAACAGATGCATGATGGCTAAAGTGGTGAACTCAAAATACGTTAAGGTCGGAGCATCGACCAGGCTCACGCGAGCATTTTCAACGGCAGCAAAATGTTCAAGCAAGAGATTGTCTTTGACATCTTCACCATTAATACGCGCACGCTCATTGAATTTGAGTAAATGTGGGGAGGTATGGCAACCGACTCTATAACCAGAAGCCAACAGAATGCTCTCGAGAAACGCACAGGTCGAGCCTTTGCCATTTGTACCGGCAACCGTAATTACTGGGCAATCAAAATGGAGATCTAATGCAGCCTTCACGCGATTGATGCGCTCAAGCCCCATGTCTATGCCAACGGGGTGAGCAGTTTCGAGGTGGCTAAGCCAAGCCTCTAGGCTAGGAAATAATATGGGGGCTTGGTGTGCTGAGCTCAAGCGCTTAAACGACTGCGCTACCCGCGATAGCAGGCTCAGGAAGCTTTTGTAACAAAGCAAGTAAACGCGCGATTTCACCGCGCATCTGACGACGATCAACAATCATGTCAATGCCGCCCTTTTGCATTAGGAACTCAGATCTCTGAAATCCTTCTGGTAATTTTTCGCGAACAGTTTGTTCAATCACGCGTGGGCCAGCAAAACCAATTAACGCTTTTGGCTCAGCCATCACTACATCACCCATGAAGGCAAAGCTGGCAGAAATACCACCCATCGTTGGGTCAGTGAGCACGCTAATATAAGGCAAGCCTTTTTTAGCCAACAAGGTCAACATCGAATTAGTTTTCGCCATTTGGAAAAGCGATAACAAGCTTTCTTGCATTCGCGCACCGCCAGTAGCAGTGACACAAATGAAAGCGCACTTCTTATTAATTGCCTCTTGCACTCCGCGGGCAAAACGCTCGCCTACTACAGAGCCCATTGAGCCCCCCATATATTGGAATTCGAAACAAGCAGCTACTACAGGAATAGTTTCAATCTTGCCACCCATCACAATGAGGGCCTCAGATTCACCAGAAGCATCATTCGCTTCTTTAATGCGATCTGGATATTTTTTAGAGTCTTTAAATTTCAGCGGGTCAGTTGGATAGATATCAGCGCCGATTTCGTAGCGGCCTTTTTCATCTAGCAAGCTGTCTAAGCGCAGACGTGCTCCGATACGCATGTGATGACTACATTTTGGGCATACCGATAAATTGGCTTCAATGTCAGTGCTATACAGAACAGTTTCACAACTAGGGCACTTGACCCACAATCCCTCAGGTACTGACTTGCGATTTGCAGGATCAGTATGTTGAATTTGGGGTGGGAGTAATTTATCTATCCAGCTCATTAGTTTTTAGCTATCCAATGCGTCGCGTATCTCACGAATGAAGGTTTCCAGTGATTGTACCGCCTGCCCAGGGGGCGCATCCTCTAAAAGACGAATAATTCGGCTGCCAATCACAACCGCATCCGCACTTACCGATACCGCCTTGGCACTAGCTGCATCACTAATACCAAACCCTACAGCAATCGGAATATCTGTCTCTTCACGAATTTTCGGGATGATACTGGCCACATCCTGCGTATTGAGGTTAGCTGCACCAGTAACCCCTCTCATAGAAACGTAATAGATATAACCAGAGGCTATTTTGGCCGCCTCTTTTATGCGCTCATGTGATGATGTAGGCGCCAATAAGAAAATCGGGTCAATGCCGGCAACACGCATACGAGCGGCAAAGTCCACACACTCTTCTGGTGGGTAATCCACTACGAGAACACCGTCGACACCAGCAGCCTTCGCTTCGGTTGCAAAACGCTCTGCTCCCATTTGCTCAACTGGGTTTGCATAACCCATCAAAACAACTGGTGTATTAGCATCCTGTTTGCGGAATTCTTTTACCATCTCTAAGCAGCTATGCAAAGTGACACCTTGAGTCAGTGCGCGTTCCGATGATCTCTGAATGACAGGACCATCAGCCATTGGATCTGAAAATGGCACACCTAATTCAATCACACTTGAACCGCCACGAACTAATGCATGCATGAGTTCAACGGTTTGCTTAGGATCTGGATCACCAGCAGTAATAAAAGGAATCAATCCTTTCTTACCTGTTGCTTTTAGCTCCTTGAAGAGCGCAGTAATTTTTGACATAACTCTTTCTTAACCTTCTGAACCTGTTGCTTGCGCAACGGTATGCATATCCTTGTCACCGCGGCCAGAAAGGTTGACCAAGATAGTCTTGTCTTTTGACAAGGTCTTAGCAAGCTTGCAGGCATAAGCAATGGCGTGTGAAGACTCAAGCGCAGGAATGATGCCTTCAATCTGGCAGCAATCATGGAATGCTTGGAGCGCCTCTTCATCTGTAATGGCCACATAATCTGCGCGACCAGAATCTTTTAACCATGCATGCTCAGGACCAACACCGGGATAGTCCATGCCAGCAGAAACAGAATGTGTTTCAGAGATCTGACCATTTTTGTCTTGCAATAAATAAGTACGGTTGCCGTGTAACACGCCAGGCGTACCAACGCACAAGGCTGCTGAATGCAAACCACTTCCCAGACCATGTCCTGCTGCCTCAACACCAACGAGTTTCACTTCCGGGAAATCAATGTAAGGATAAAAAATGCCCATCGCATTAGAGCCGCCACCAACACAAGCTAAAACATAGTCAGGTTGACGACCAGTCATCTCTGGCATCTGTACTTTGCACTCTTCACCAATCACACTCTGAAAATCTCTCACCATCATTGGATAAGGATGTGGTCCTGCGACAGTGCCGATGATGTAGAAAGTATTATCTACGTTGGTAACCCAATCCCGCATCGCTTCATTGAGCGCATCCTTCAAAGTCTTGGTACCAGATTCCACCGGAACTACCTTAGCACCAAGGAGTTTCATGCGAAATACGTTTTGCGCCTGACGGGCTACGTCCACAGAGCCTTGATAGACCGTGCAGTCTAAACCAAAGCGAGCGCAGATCGTTGCTGTAGCAACACCGTGCTGCCCTGCTCCTGTCTCAGCAATAATGCGAGGCTTACCCATGCGCTTGGCCAACATCGCTTGACCAATCACGTTATTAATCTTGTGTGCGCCAGTGTGATTTAAATCTTCACGTTTCAGATAGATTTGTGCGCCACCCAGCATTTCGCTCCAACGCTTAGCGTGATACACAGGTGAAGGTCTACCAACAAAGTGCTTTAACTCGTAATGAAACTCTTCAATGAATTCTGGATCGTACTGATACTTTGCATAAGCTTCTTTAAGCTCATCTAAGGCAAACATCAATGTCTCAGAAACAAACACGCCGCCGTAAGGACCGAAGTGTCCTCGTGCATCTGGCTTGTCGTACATAGCTACCTCTTTTGATTTATCTACAGCAAATTATTGGGATGATGCTTTGGCATCCGCTGCGCGCACTGCTTGAACAAATTGGGCCATGAGCGCAGGATCTTTAACACCCCTGCTGCTTTCTACGCCACTACTGACGTCAACCGCGCAAGGATGCAGGCGTGCAATGGCCTCGCCCACGTTGTGCGTGTTCAATCCACCACTCAAAACGACCCGAGGCGCGTTTTCGCTTACCCATGTCTGTGGAATCCCCTGCCAATCAAAAGGAACGCCCCCGCCACCGTATCCTTCAACCAAGGCATCCAGCAGAAAAGCGTTTGCATCCCCATATTGTAGGGAAAAATCGTCAAAAGCGAAGCCAGTTCCTACACGAGCAGCCTTCATCCAAGGCTCGCCTGCAGCAAGCTGGGCACAGCGCTCTGGGGTCTCATCCCCATGAAACTGCCATAAGGTGATTGAGGCGGCAGCCCGAATTGCGGCAAATTGCTCATCTGTAGCATTTACAACCAATCCAACGGCATCCACCCCTGCTGGGAGCCTGGAAATGAGTTGGGCCGCAATATTGGGGCTCACAGCGCGTACGCTGGGTGGATAAAAGACGAAGCCAACGGCATCCACCCCTGCAGAAACAGCGGAATCGATGTCAGCAGCCGTTTTTAAGCCACAGATTTTGACCCTAGTTCGGTCCGGAGAATATGTCAGCAAGCTCATAAATGAATGATAAGGCCAAGGGCCTTTATTTCCCTTGCGCTCTCTTTTGTTTCCCAATGACCTGATCTGGCAGCCAAGAGTTTTCCAACCAAGGCTGGGGGATGGCATATTCGTCCGGATAAGTGATTTTGGCAAAATACAGGCCATCGGCCATAAAAGTAGGAGCGGCGATTTGCCTATTCTTAGCAGCCAAGACTTCGGCCATCCACTCCGGCTTTTGTCTACCCTGACCAATTTGCAAAAAACAGCCGACTACATTGCGGATCATGTGATGCAAAAAAGCATTTCCCTGAATTCGAAAATATAGCCATGGTTGCTCAGAAATAATCTCAATGGAGTAAATCTTTTTTACCGGTGTTTTGCTCTGGCACTCGGATGAACGAAAAGAACTAAAGTCGTGTTCGCCAATCAAGCACTCAGCTGAATTTTTCATAGCCTCTACATCAAGCCATTGATTTGGTGGCACCAGTAAGTAACCTGCGCGTGAGTGCGACATCGGCGAACGACAAGGTCCCGCTTGCAAGGCATAAATATATTCACGCTCATACGCAGAGAAGCGCGCACTGAACTCATCAGAAACTGGTTTTGCCCAGTTGACCACAATCGATGACGGTAAGAATGAGTTCACTCCCCTTACCCATGAAAAGTCTTCACGATCAACATTGGTATCGAAGTGAACAACCTGCCCCAAGGCGTGAACACCGGTGTCGGTTCTTCCTGCGGTAATCGTATGAATGGGATGTTCTGCACAAGCCTGCTCACCAACAAAGGCTGTAATGGCCTTTTCTAATTCATCTTGTACTGTGTTGTGATTAACTTGGGTTTGCCAGCCTGAGTAGGGGCTGCCGTCATACTGAAGGCCAAGGGCTATGCGCATAGTCTAGGTATTGCGATGCGAGATTTCTGCCAACAAGCCCTGCGCTTCAATGGTGATGGCTGGGTCGACAGAATTACTGATACGAAGCACTTCATCCAAAGACTTTTTAGCTGCAGAGAAATCTTCAATCGTGATGTAAGCACGCGCTAGATTTAATTTGACGCGCAAAGTATCTGCAAGTGGATTTGACGCTGGGGCAGCAGTTGTTACGGGAACCTCTTTTGCAGGCTTTGAAAGATCAAGATCTATGCCATCAAACAATGCCTTTGCACGAGCCGGCATTTCAAAATGAGAGCTGGCTGCAGGTTTATCATTTTTAGCAACATGATGTGTATCAGCATGAAAGCTTGGTGCCTCTGAGCGACGCGCATTGCGGGCTAATCCCCAGAGCAATAAACCTGTCAAGCCAATCAAACCAATAGCCAGGATAGCCGGGCCAAATCCACCTAAGCCAAAATTGCTGTCGACTGCTTTCTTCTCCTTAGATTTATCTAGAAGTCTATGTAAGTCAGCGATATTCTTTTCTAACTCTGCAACCCGAGCTTTAGTCTGCTCCAACATCTTCTCTTGAGCGACCAACTCTTCAGTGTAGCGACGCTCTTGATCGTTGCCATCAGCGCTTGAACCAATCTTCAGTCGATCCTTAGGAACAACTTCCCCTGTTTTAGCATTACCTGATTTTCCATTAGCAGCGCCCGCGTCTTTTTCGTCATGTTCAGTGCGCCACTGTTCGTTAGCATCTGCTACAAACTGATTGGCCTCTGTCGGACTAATGGAGCGCAGCAGCGCCTGACTGGGTTTGGACAACTCAGCTCCGGCGGCCAAGCGATTGATACTACCGCTAGCAAACGCATCAGGGTTGGCCTTATACAAGGCCATCATGGTTTGATCTAAGTTAGCACCATCCAATTGAGGCGCCATGATGGCAGCTATTTCAGATAAGGACTGACCAGGCTTTACGGTGATCTTCTGCACATCACCGAGTAACAATGTGAACGTCTTAGTAAGGCTGCCGCTAGACCAATTGAGATTAACCAATACATCTAAGAATGGATCATCAGTCATCGGCACAGAATTGACCGTCTCTACCAAAACCATCAGTTGCTCTTGACGATTGCGATACACCATTGCCTGCGGATTGAGGTCAAGAATCTTTTGTGAAATGCCTAAGCGCTCATAAGATGCCTTATTAGGCATTGTCACGTTCAGGGTAGATAAAGCAGCTTGCTCATCTGCACCAACTCGAACTGGGATCTCTACACGCAGTGGCTCACCGGGACGGGACTGAAGTTGAGGAGCGCCCAAGCTAATCGCACCAGCAATAGATGACCAACTAAGCAGAACAACACAAAGTAGCTTTAAGCCTAGTTGACCAATACGAAACATAAAGGCTTAATTACTTCTCAAGCAAGATGCGTAACATGCGGCGCAATGGCTCAGCAGCACCCCACAAGAGTTGGTCACCAACAGTAAAGGCGCCCAAATAATCTGGGCCCATTGCCATCTTATGCAAACGGCCAATAGGTACAGTCAATGTACCGCTTACTGCTGCAGGTGATAAATCACGCTCAGTAGTTTCGCGATCATTCGGCACTACTTTGACCCACTGATTATCTGCAGCCAAAATCGCTTCGATTTCTTTGAGTGGAATATCTTTTTTCAGCTTAACGGTCAAACCTTGTGAATGGCAACGCATTGCGCCAACACGCACACACAAACCATCAATTGGAATGCTGCCAGGTGTACGGAATGCAGGACGACCTAAGATCTTGTTGAACTCAGCGCCACCCTTCCACTCTTCTTTAGTTTGTCCATTCTCAACAGGTACGTCGATCCATGGAATCAGGCTACCCGCTAAAGCAGTATTGCGGAAATTCTTATTCGGGAAATCAGCGGAACGTAATGTCTCAGTAACCTTGCGGTCAATATCGAGAATCCAAGAAGATGGATCCGCCAACTCAGTAGCTACACTGTCACGCAAAGCACCCATTTGCAGTAATAGCTCACGCATGTTTTGAGCACCAGCACCAGAAGCTGCTTGATAAGTCATCGCGCTGATCCACTCAACCATGTCAGCCTTAACCAAACCACCCATAGCCATCATCATCAAACTCACAGTGCAATTAGCACCGATCCAATTCTTCCCCCCAGCGGCTAAAGCCTTATCAATCACCGGGCGATTAACGGGATCCAAAACCAATACTGCGTCATCCTTCATGCGTAACGCACTAGCTGCATCAATCCAGTGACCATTCCACCCTGCTGCACGAAGCTTGGGGAAGATGTCATTGGTGTAGTCACCACCCTGGCAAGTCAAGATGATGTCGCAACGTGACAATGTTTTGATGTCATTCGCATCTTGCAAGGCGCTTTCGGTCTTAGTCACTTTTTGACCATTGAGCAAAGGTACCTCACCACCCGCTTGGCTGGTACTAAAAAATACAGGCTCGATTAGGTCGAAATCTTTTTCAGCCAACATCCTCTCCATGAGAACGCTGCCGACCATACCGCGCCAGCCAACTAAACCAACTAAAGGTGTTTTTGAATTTGCCATGATGAACTATCTAGTGAATGTGTTTGTTTTGCTTCTTGTTTTGCTTCTTGTTTTGCTTCTTGTTTTGCTTCTGTTTAATATCTTACGCAAGCGCTGCAACTACAGCATCGCCCATTTCAACCGTTGATACTTTTTTCGTGCCCTCGGTGTAAATATCGGCAGTACGCAATCCTTGTGCCAATACTTTCTGTACCGCACTTTCAATACGATCCGCTTCTGCAGGCATGCTTAATGAATAACGCAACATCATTGCAGCCGACAAAATAGTTGCCAATGGATTGGCGATGCCCTTACCAGCAATATCGGGTGCAGAACCATGACTTGGCTCGTATAAGCCCTTGTTGTTCTTATCCAGGGATGCAGATGGCAGCATACCAATGGAGCCAGTCAACATAGCAGCCTCATCAGACAAGATGTCACCAAACAGATTGCCGGTTACCACCACATCGAATGCTTTAGGTGCTTTAACCAACTGCATTGCAGCGTTATCCACATACATATGGGATAACTCAACATCCGGATAGTCTTTAGAAACCCGAATCATGACTTCACGCCAAAGCTGTGAAGTCTCCAAGACGTTTGCCTTGTCTACGCTGCACACTTTTTTACCGCGCTTGCGTGCTGCCTCAAAAGCAACATGTCCAATGCGCTCCACTTCAGGCTCGCTGTAATGCATAGTGTCAAAACCTTCACGAGCGCCCTTGAACAAAGGCAACTCTGAAGTGCGAATACCGCGTGGCTGACCAAAATAAATATCTCCATTAAGCTCACGCACAATCAAGATATCCAAGCCGCCAATGATTTCTGGCTTAAGGCTGGATGCAGCAGTGAGCTCTGGGTAACAAATGGCTGGTCTGAAATTAGCAAACAACTCGAGGTGTTTGCGTAAACCCAAGATGGCTTGCTCCGGACGCAGTTCACGTGCAAGTGTGTCGTATTTCCAATCACCTACCGCACCAAACAAAATAGCATCCGCTTTTTTAGCGAGCTCTAGGGTGGCTGGTGGCAAAGGATGTCCAGCGATGTCATAAGCTGCTCCGCCTACGGGAGCTTCTTCTAAATCAAACTTTGGGCCAAGCGCTTGGAGCACTCGAACAGCTTGAGCAACGATTTCCGGGCCGATACCATCGCCCGGTAGAACTGCAATTTTCATGAAAGGCCTTTAAATCAACGAAATTACGGCAATTGTGTCGCAAGCCAAGGCATTTTTAGAATGCGCTCGGCTTCATAAGCCTTGATTTTATCTGCATGTTGCAGGGTTAGGCCAATATCGTCTAAGCCGTTAAGAAGGCAATACTTTCTAAATGGGGCCACTTCAAAGCTATAAGCAGTGCCATCAGGGGCAATAACCTGCTGTGCTGCTAGATCGACTGTTAATTGATAACCGTTAAACGCTTGTGTTTCGTTAAAAAGATGGTCAACCTGCATTTCAGTCAAAACAATTGGCAAAACACCGTTTTTGAAGCAGTTGTTGTAGAAAATATCTGCAAAACTAGGCGCAATCACCACTCTAAAGCCAAATTGATCCAAGGCCCAGGGAGCATGCTCACGGGAACTGCCGCAGCCAAAGTTCTTACGAGCCAACAGAATGCCAGCGCCTTTGTAGCGTGGTTGATTGAGAACAAAATCAGGGTTGATGGGACGTGTGCTGCAATCTTGACCAGGCTCACCATGATCGAGATAGCGCCATTCATCAAACAGATTTTGACCGAACCCAGTCTTCTTGATTGATTTAAGAAACTGCTTCGGAATAATGGCATCGGTATCCACGTTCTCGCGATTAAGCGGAGCAACTAAACCTTTGTATACCGTAAATTTTTCCATGATTCGACTTTTACTCTAAATGTTTACTTCACAGGGGTAACAACAACATCCTTACCCTTGGTTTGAGATTGATTATTTTGCGCATTGCCAGATCCGCCCATGGAAGTTCCCATGTTCTGCAAGTCTTTACCAACACCTTCCATGGTGCTGCTACAGGCAGAAATAATAATTCCAGCGACGCCAATAATTGCTAGTCTAGAAATTAAAGAGGGTGAAGAAAATTTCATTGATCAGTTTCCTTATGAAATCTTACGTACGTCAACAAAGTGACCTTCGATCGCCGCAGCAGCAGCCATCGCAGGGCTAACCAAATGCGTGCGACCACCATTACCTTGACGACCCTCGAAGTTACGATTCGATGTTGAGGCGCAACGCTCTCCAGGCTCCAAGCGATCAGCATTCATGGCTAAGCACATAGAACAACCTGGCTCACGCCATTCAAAGCCAGCAGCCTTGAATATACGATCCAAACCCTCACGCTCTGCTTGTGCTTTTACCAAACCAGAACCAGGTACAACTAGTGCCAACTTCACATTAGCAGCTACTTTCTTACCTAGACGATCGACCACCTTAGCAGCAGCACGCATATCTTCAATGCGGCTATTAGTGCATGAGCCGATAAATACTTTATCTATAGAGATGCTGCTCAATGGTGTATTTGGTACAAGGTTCATATACTCCAAAGCACGCTCCATTGCTGAACGCTTATTTGGATCACGCTCTTTTTCTGGGTCAGGAACACGTTCACTAATCGCCAGCACCATTTCTGGTGAAGTTCCCCAGGTAACCTGTGGAGCGATTTCTTCTGCACGCAATTCAACTACGGCATCAAACTTTGCATCAGGATCTGAATGCAAGGTTCTCCAATATTGCAATGCCTGCAACATCGCTGGGCCCTTAGGCGCATATGGACGACCCTGAATATATTCAATCGTAGTTTCATCTACAGCAACTAAACCAGCGCGCGCGCCAGCTTCAATCGCCATATTGCAGATAGTCATACGACCTTCCATTGAAAGGTTGCGAATGGCTTCGCCAGCAAACTCTATGGTGTAACCCGTACCACCTGCAGTACCAATCTTGCCAATCACTGCAAGAACGATATCCTTAGCAGTGGAGCCTGGCTGCAGACGACCATCAACACGCACCAGCATGTTTTTGCTCTTCTTCATGAGCAACGTTTGGGTTGCCAATACATGCTCGACTTCCGAAGTGCCAATACCGAACGCCAGAGCACCAAAAGCACCATGCGTACTAGTGTGAGAATCACCACAAACCACGGTCATGCCAGGTAAGGTTGCACCCTGCTCTGGCCCGATGACGTGAACAATCCCTTGTCGGGTGTCATTCATCTTGTATTGGGTAATCCCAAAGGCATCGCAGTTTTGATCCAAAGTATCTACTTGCAACTTAGATATCGGATCAGTAATTCCTTCGGAGCGATCCGTCGTTGGTACGTTGTGATCAGAAACTGCCAAATTAGCGGAGATACGCCAAACTGGACGGCCAGCCAAATTCAAACCCTCAAATGCCTGGGGACTGGTTACCTCATGAAGCAACTGACGATCGATATAAATCGTGGCTGTGCCATCTTCTTCAGAGTAAACAACGTGGTCGTCCCACAATTTGTCATAAAGCGTACGAGACATGAGAGACCTTAAATACCTTATTTACGAACCGAGATGTTCGGAACCTTGCGCGCTGTTTCACCCACGTACAACTGACGTGGACGTCCAATTTTGTACTCAGGATCAGTGATCATTTCTTCCCACTGAGCAATCCAACCTACTGTTCTTGCCAGTGCAAAAATACAGGTGAACATTTCTGTTGGGATACCTAAAGCACGTTGCACGATACCTGAGTAGAAGTCTACGTTTGGATAGAGCTTACGGCTTACAAAATAGTCATCCTCCAAAGCAATCTTCTCAAGAGTCATGGCCAACTTGAACAATGGATCATCTTGGAGACCCAGTTCATTCAATACTTCGTAGCAGGTTTCACGCATCAACTTTGCACGCGGGTCAAAGTTTTTATAAACGCGGTGTCCAAAGCCCATCAAGCGAACGCTTGAGTTCTTATCTTTTACTTGAGCGATAAATTCATGAATCTTATCTACGCCGCCATTCGCTTGAATCTCATTCAACATCTGCAAGCAGGCTTCATTTGCACCACCGTGAGCTGGGCCCCAGAGGCAAGCAATGCCAGCAGAGATCGCTGCAAAAGGATTGGTGCCTGATGAACCACACAGACGCACAGTTGAAGTGGAAGCATTTTGCTCATGATCTGCATGCAATGTAAAGATGCGATCCAAAGCACGAACCAATACTGGATTTACTTTGTACTCTTCACATGGTGTTGCAAACATCATGCGCATAAAGTTAGCGGTGTATGACAAAGAGTTATCAGGATAGATAAATGGTTGACCTACAGAATATTTATAAGCCATCGCAACCAAAGTTGGCATCTTCGCAATCAAACGAATTTGCGCTACTTCGCGGGCTTTAGGTTGGCTGTAGTCAATCGCATCATGGTAGAAGGCAGCCATTGCACCAACCAAGCCGGTCAATACTGACATTGGATGCGCATCGCGACGGAAACCGCGCAAGAAGAATTGCATTTGCTCATGAACCATCGTGTGGTGCATGACCATTTCTTCAAAGTCTTTTTTCTCAGCGGCATTTGGTAAGTCGCCATTTATCAAAAGGTAGCAAACTTCCAAGAAGTCGCAGTTATTAGCTAAATCTTCAATTGGGTAGCCGCGATAGAGCAACTCACCCTTATCGCCATCGATGTAGGTAATTTTGCTATTACATGACGCAGTAGATAAGAAACCTGAGTCGTAAGTGAACTTACCAGTCTGACCATAGAGCTTACGAATGTCGATTACATCAGGACCCACTGTCCCCTTATAAATTGGCAGATCAATATCTGGTGTTCCATCCGAAAACGAGAGTTTTGCTTTGATGTCCGATTCAATCATTTCTAATCCTTAGTCATTCAAAAATATGATTAATACACTATTCGCTCATGCGCCTATACAACTACTGCACCAAAATACTGAATTACTTCTCTCTCAGCCTTTGTAAAACCATCCTAAAAGAGTCTGTTTGCATCTCTTTCTCCAGGCTGGCTACAGAATCTTTGCGACCTATCAATAAATCCATTAAGTCGTTGTCATCTAAAGCTAATAACTGGCTTAATACCTTTCCATCTTCTACGCTTAATTGAGTACCGTAACGCTCAAAGAAACGCTGCAGAATTAAATCGTTCTCTAGCAAGCCCCTACGAGCATCACTCTTTAAACGATATAACTCTGCATTGCCGAGGGTCATACTGCCCTACGAACCATCAACTCCTTGATCTTGCCAATTGCCTTCGTTGGGTTCAAGTGCTTAGGACATACGTCTACGCAATTCATGATGGTGTGGCAACGGAACAGGCGGTATGGGTCTTCCAAATTATCCAAGCGCTGATTGGCATCTTCATCACGGCTATCAGCTATAAAGCGATAAGCCTGCAGTAAACCAGCTGGGCCAACGAACTTGTCTGGATTCCACCAGAAAGATGGGCATGAAGTTGAGCATGACGCACACAAGATGCACTCATATAAACCGTTCAACTCTTCACGCTCTTCTGGGCTCTGGAGACGCTCTTTTTCAGGAGGTGGATTGTCATTTACCAAGTAAGGCTTGATTGACAAATACTGTTTGAAGAACAAAGTCATGTCGACGATCAAGTCGCGCACTACTGGCAAGCCAGGCAATGGGCGCAACGTGATGACCTTAGGTAAAGTCAACATATTGGTCAAACAAGCCAAACCATTTTTACCGTTGATGTTCATAGCATCTGAACCGCACACCCCTTCACGGCATGAGCGACGATAAGAAATAGACTCATCTTGCTTCTTCAAAGAAATCAAAGCATCTAACAACATACGCTCACCAGTGAGTTCCAACTCATAACGTTGCATGCGTGGAGCAGCATCAACATCTGGATCGTAGCGGTAAATTTCGAATATACGGATATCACTCATCTTCTATCTCTTTTGCTTAGAAAGTACGTTCTTTAGGAGGGAAGGACTCAACAGTGAGAGGCTTCAAGACAACTGGCTTGTAAGAAAGCTTATTTCCCTCGCTGTACCAAAGGGTGTGCTTCATCCAATTCTCATCATCGCGCTCTTGATGGTCATCATGCGAATGCGCACCACGACTCTCTTTACGAGCTGCAGCAGAAATCATAGTTGCATTTGCAGTCTCAACTAAGTTGGCCACTTCCAAAGCCTCAATACGTGCTGTATTGAAAATCTCGGATTTGTCTTTAACCCATAAGTGCTTAGCGCGCTCTGTCAATTTAGCCATTTGACGAACACCTTCATCCATCAACTCTTGATTACGGAACACGCCAGCATATTTCTGCATGCACTTACGAATATCGTTTGCAACGTCTTGCGCGTACTCGCCTGAAGTGGAGTTATCCAACTTCGCAATACGCTCCAATGTTTGCTCACCAGCATTCGCAGGCAACGGCTTGAACTCGCGATTTTTCAGATCTAGGCCAACAATGTGGTTGCCGGCTGCACGACCGAATACCAAGAGGTCAAGCAATGAGTTAGTGCCTAAGCGGTTCGCACCGTGAACGGATACACATGAACACTCACCAATTGCATACAAACCATTGACGATTTCATTGTGAATGCCGTTAGCCGGCACAACCACTTGACCATTGATGTTAGTAGGAATGCCGCCCATCTGATAATGAATCGTAGGTACTACTGGAATTGGTTCTTTAGTGACATCCACGTTCGCAAAGTTAATACCAATCTCATATACAGAAGGCAAACGCTTCATGATGGTCTCAGCACCAATGTGCGTCAGATCGAGCACAACATAGTCACCGTTAGGACCGCAACCGCGCCCTTCTTTGATTTCTTGGTCCATACAGCGGGATACGAAATCGCGTGGAGCTAAATCTTTATAGGTTGGCGCATAACGTTCCATGAAACGCTCGCCATCTTTATTACGCAAAATACCGCCTTCACCGCGGCAACCTTCTGTCAACAACACACCTGCACCAGCTACGCCAGTTGGGTGGAATTGCCAGAATTCCATATCTTCCAATGGAATACCTGCGCGAGCGGCAAGGCCCATACCGTCGCCGGTATTAATAAACGCGTTTGTCGATGCATCCCAAATACGTCCTGCACCACCGGTTGCCAACATCACAATCTTGGCTTCCAAAATATAGACCTGGCCTGTTTCCATTTCGAGTGCAGTAACGCCAACAACATCACCTGCATCATCACGAATTAAATCGAGCGCCAACCACTCTACAAAGAAGTTTGTTTTAGCGCGCACGTTACGTTGATACAAGGTATGCAGCATGGCATGCCCAGTGCGGTCAGCAGCAGCACAAGCACGTTGCACAGGCTTCTCGCCATAGTTTGCTGTGTGGCCACCGAATGGACGCTGATAAATCGTGCCATCTGGATTACGGTCAAACGGCATACCAAAGTGCTCTAACTCGTAAACCACTTTAGGAGCTTCGCGACACATGAACTCGATCACGTCTTGGTCACCCAACCAGTCAGATCCTTTGATGGTGTCGTAGAAGTGATAGTGCCAATTATCTTCACTCATATTGCCTAATGAAGCACCGATACCACCTTGTGCAGCAACAGTATGTGAACGTGTTGGGAATACCTTAGTAAGTACTGCAACATTCAAGCCGGCTTCAGCCAACTGCAATGATGCGCGCATACCAGAACCACCTGCCCCAATAATCACCGCATCAAAACGGCGGCGTGGCAATGATTTTTTAATTGCAGTCATCGAATTACACTTTCCACAAAATTTGCACGGCATAGGCCGCACAGGCTACGAGATACAGAACAGTTAACACTTGAAGTGTTAAACGAATGCTGACGGGCTTGATGTAATCCATCCAGATATCGCGGATACCAATCCAAGCGTGGTAGAACAAGCTGATAAATGCTAAGAGCGTCAATAACTTCATGAATTGGTTGCTAAATAAAGCAGACCAACCTTCATAAGTAGCGCTGCCAGTAATGCAATAGTCCACTAACAAAACAATCGTAAATACCACCATCACTATCGCAGTAACGCGCTGGATGATCCATTCTTTAAGGCCGTAGTGCGCGCCTACAACTAAGCGCTTTGGTCCAATTTGATAAATAGGCATGAAATTTCCTTAAATGATGTGCGCTTAGTACACGCCGAATAATTTGAGACCCACTACAGCAGTCAAAGCCAAGCCGAGGAACAAAACAAAAATGGCCGAACGATTTGCTTCAGACTTCTCAGCGCCGATTTCTAAGTCAAGTAAGAGATAGCGAATACCAGCACAGAAGTGGTGCAAGAAAGACCAAATCAAGCCAAGGCAAATAATCTTGACCAAAATGTTGCCGGTGAAAGCTTGGAATTTTTGATAACTCAACTCAGAAGCGAGGCTCTGGTCGAAGAGATACAAAATAAATGGCAACAAGAGGAACATCGCTGCCCCGCTAATGCGATGAAGAATTGACACTTTACCGGCCCAAGGAAGGCGGTATTTAATCAACTGGGCAAGACCAATATTTCGGTAAACCGGTCTATCTTTTTTTACATTTTGCTGTGAATCAACCATGGGTAATCTCTATCTTTAGGTGGAGGTTCATTGTGGTTTTGTTGTATCGCAACATATTCTATTGGAAACCTTAGGGCTGGTGGGGATTTTTACGGGTTTATAGGGGTTTAATAGGGGTTTTAACGGATATGTTCATCAACGCGCTTAGTTCAATTTGTTTTCGTAATGCTGCTCTGAAGTGTCGTATCTAGCGTGACGAATTTCTACTGGTTTATTCCCGTAGGTGAAAGCCACCCGCTCTACAGAAAGGAGTGGTGCTCCCTCTTCCAGATGCAGATGTTTTGCCAGCATTTCATCAGCAGCTACAGCCTTAATTTTTTCTTCTGCACGCACCATATGGGTGGCGTAATGCCCCTCATAAAATGCGTAGACGGGACCATGCCAAGCATTAAGCACTTCAAGGTCCAGACCCTTAAAACGGGCTCCAGGCAGAAAAATCTCTTCAAAAACAATAGGTTTGCCTGCAAAGCTCTGAACCCGATCAATATGAATAATGGGGTCCCCTGCCTTTAATTTGAGCAAATTAGCCACATAAGTCGTAGCCTCGACCTTTTCACAGGTCAAAAACTGGTTGGTCAGGTGAAATTTCTCACCAGAATCCGGGGCTAAACGTAAAAAACGGTACTGCCAATCATCCTCTTGATGGGTCGCGACAAAGGTGCCCTTACCCTGCCGTCGAACTAATAGATTTTGGGCCGCAAGCTCGTCAATAGCCTTGCGAACGGTACCCTGACTGACGGCATAACGGGCTGCAAGCTCCATCTCACTGGGAATGGCCATTCCTGGCAGCCATTCCGAGGCTTGCAAACTAGCCAAAATCATCGCCTTGATCTGTTCGTACAGAGGGCTAAATGAGGCAACAGGCAAATTTACATCAGACAAATTAACTCCAGGCCGTGTCAATTGGATAAAATTCAAAGTAATTCTAGTCTTATATAAGACATCATTGACAGTGTAAAGCTAAAGTCCCTACACTTGAATGGATAATAGAAAAGTTTTCATTAATTAACCCTCTTAACCAACTTCTGGAGTTCTCAGTAATGGCAAAAGCCCCAATGCGTGTCGCTGTAACCGGTGCAGCCGGTCAAATCGGATATTCCCTTCTATTCCGCATCGCCAATGGCGACCTGCTAGGCAAAGATCAGCCCGTCATCCTGCAATTGCTTGAGATTCCTGATGAAAAAGCTCAAAAAGCCTTAACTGGCGTCATGATGGAGTTGGAAGACTGCGCATTCCCGCTATTGGCAGGTATGTCAGCACACTCTGACCCAATGACCGCTTTTAAAGATATCGACGTTGCCCTTTTAGTTGGCGCACGCCCACGTGGCCCTGGCATGGAGCGTAAAGACTTGCTCTCCGCTAATGCACAAATTTTCACAGCTCAAGGCAAAGCATTAAATGCAGTTGCTAAGAAGACTGTAAAAGTGTTGGTTGTTGGTAACCCAGCAAATACCAATGCGTACATCGCCATGAAATCTGCTCCAGATATTCCTGCCAAGAATTTCACAGCCATGTTGCGCTTGGATCACAACCGTGCCCTCTCACAATTGGCTAGCAAGTTGAACAAGCCAGTAGCTGATATTGAGAAATTAGTTGTATGGGGCAACCACAGCCCAACAATGTATCCAGACTATCGCTTTGCAACGATCGATGGCAAGTCAGTCAAAGACTCTATCAACGATGCAGCTTGGAACAAAGATGTATTTATTCCTACGGTTGGTAAGCGTGGCGCAGCCATCATTGAAGCGCGTGGCCTGTCTTCTGCAGCTTCTGCAGCCAATGCGGCGATTGATCACATTCATGATTGGGTTCTCGGTACTAACGGTAAGTGGGTAACGATGGGTATTCCTTCTAAAGGCGAATACGACATTCCTGCTGAAGTGATTTATGGCTTCCCAGTGGTTTGCGAAAACGGCGAATACAAAATGATCGAAGGTTTAGAGATCGATGCATTCTCCCGTGAGCGCATGACCCACACCTTGAATGAGTTACTCGAAGAGCAGGCTGGCGTTAAGCACTTGCTCTCATAAGGAAAACTAGATGAAGAAAAACCTTCTCGCCATTAGCCTTGTGCTTGCTAGCGCTTTAGGCGCTGCAAATGCATTTGCTGATGAAGAAGTATTTACTTGGACCTGTCAAGAAAGCAAGCAATTCAAAACTACTGGCTCAACTGAAAAGATCCGCTTAACTTGGGAATCCAAAACGTATGATTTGGATCGCCAAACTTCATTGCCGGGCAGCCTTCGTTACAAAAATACCAACTCTGGTTTCGACCTAGTGGTATTGGGGAACAAAGCAATGCTATTTAACATTAAAGCGGGTGTACGTCTTGCCGATTTCTGCCAAACAGCAGATATGAGATCTGGTAAGTTGCCACACTTGTTTGCTGGCGCAGAACCTTTTGTGCAGAATTAATTTCTCACACTGCATCAAATAAAAAAGCCGAGATTTCTCGGCTTTTTTATTGCTTAGTGTTTCTATTATTTTATTGATATATTTTTCTTTTGCTTCTTTGTTTTGCCTCTTTGTTTAATCTAGTGAAACAAAGGTTGCTGTGATGGTGCATCGTCTGGCATTTCGGCGTGAACTGCTTCACCTGAGCGATCTGGAAATAAAGGTGCACCACAGTCATCGCAGAGTTCTGGATCAAACAGCATGGCATGTCGGAATACATCCTCCACTCCTGCATCATGCAAGGCATCACAAATCTTTTTAATGGGACTCTCATCATCTGACAGGTCGTTTAAGGCGTCGCTTGCCACGCTTTCTCTGTCATACAGAGGCCAGATCACTCCATACATTACTTCGGATGAACCTTTTACACTGAACGATATTCGATACTCATCCGCCTGCTCTTCTCCAAAGGCGCCGACCACACACGATAAGCCAGCAGGCAATATCCCGAGAGTGCTCTCTAAGAAATTGACTGCTGCACGAATACTCAAAGGTCGCACGTGCTTATCAGCCAAACGGCAGTTTGTGAAATAAGCCTCCGGTAAGAGCAGCTCAAATTCACAACCAGGGAGTAGAGATGCTATCGGCTCCTGCATAGCAGTTTGCCAACCAATCAAACTCACGCCACGCTCTTGGCGAGCCGGTGGTTCTGCCTGCCAGCGGAAAATGGGAGAGCCGCTCGGCGCACTTAAGGCGGCAATAATAAAGCGTGGATCCGCTAATACGGCAATCGTTTCCGACATGTTACGCAACTCAAGCTTGACATCTTTTCCGGAGATTGCCGCGGTTGCCAATGCTTCTGTCAGCACGCGCGTTTGACAATGGGAATGCGGCATTTGATCAATGCTGTAAAGCCAAGGAACAATAGCAATGCGCGTGTCAGTTGAGGCAATAGCGCTATGTAGGGCCTGAGCAGTTGACTCAATAATATTGACAGGTAATGGCCCGGATGGAATCTGATAACGAGTATGCGCAACGATAGGCATTGCTAGTAACAATACATCCCACTCCTGCCCTTCATGCTCAACCCTCAATGACTCAGCCAAGGTTTCTGCAATGTCGGCAAGTACTTCAAAGGCTACTGTATTGATACGGAAGGTTTGATCTAGGGCGGCATCAATCACATTTTGATTTTGACTTTTGAGCAAGCGCATTAAGCGTACGTTCAAGCGCTCTTCCCAGAAGCGATCCTCGATCTGACTGCCAGATGCGGCCAAAGAAATAGCGTCAGCCACCATCTTCTCCACTTCTGGAGAATTCCGTTGCGATGCTTTAGTGCGATGCACGGCCATTATTTTCTTTCTGCCCTTCTAAATACAGGCTTATCTACTTTTGATTCAGCGGCATAGTACTTGTAGCCATCCAAATTAAAGCCCTTTAAATCAGCGGGATCAGTAATGCGATTCTCAACCACATAGCGAGCCATCAAGCCTCGAGCTCGCTTGGCATAAAAAGAAATGATCTTGTACTTACCATCCTTGGCGTCCTGAAATACCGGGGAAATGACCTGGCAATCCAATTCTTTAGGTTGGAGTACCTTGAAATACTCCTCTGAAGCCAGGTTCAGTAGTACTGGCTTCTTTTGCTTTTCTAAAACCTTTTTGATGGAATCGGTTACGCGACTCCCCCAGAATGCATAAAGATCCTTACCTCTGGCGTTTTTGAATGAGGTGCCCATTTCTAAGCGATAAGGCTGCATCAAATCCAGAGGCTTCAGCGCGCCATAAAGGCCGGACAAAATTCGGATGTGATCTTGGGCAAACTCTACCGCTTTGGCATTCAGCGTTTTAACGTCAAAACCATCATAGACATCCCCATCAAAGGCATAAATCGCCGGCTTACTATTTTCTTCTGTGAATTTTTTAGACCAATCCCGGTAGCGACCAACGTTCAAAATAGCCAACTGATCGGATAAACCCATCAATTTGGCAATGTCTTGCGGTGCTAGTTTCTTGAGATCAGCAATAAGCTTGGCTGATTCCGAGACAAACTCGGGCAAAGTGGGTGACTTGACCTTGGCGGGGGTCTTGTAATCCAAGGATTTAGCAGGTGAAAGAACGATCAGCATGGCACAATTTGTTTATGTATTTTTACCATTCTAGCGACTACCGAATATATCCGCTGTAAAAGGCCGATCATTACCCCTGCCCTCATGAACCCGCTAGAGACACCCTCTTTTCCAAGTCGCCTACCAAAAGTTGGAACCACCATCTTTACGGTGATGTCCTCCCTGGCCGCAGAGCATCAGGCGATTAATCTTGGGCAAGGCTTTCCGGACTTTCCATGCGACAGAAAACTGATTGCTGATGTGAATGCCGCCATGTTGGCAGATCACAATCAATACCCCCCTATGGCTGGAGTTGCAGAACTTCGTCATGGCATTAGCCATAAGATCAGCCGTTTATATAGTCACCACTACGACGCTGATACTGAAATCACAATTACCGCAGGTGGCACACAGGCCATATTTACAGCCGTACTCTCTTGCGTTGGTCCTGGCGATGAAGTCATCATCATTGAACCCGCCTTTGACTGCTACCGACCTGCAATAGATTTAGCTGGGGGCAAAACGATTGCCATTTCATTGCAGGTCGTACGTGATGAATCAGGACAAGTGGCTTCGTATCAAATTCCGTGGGATGTATTGGCAAATGCTATTAATCCTAAAACGCGACTCATTCTGATTAACACTCCGCATAATCCAACTGGCATGGTGTGGGATAAATCAGATCTTGATCACCTAGCAGCCTTAGTTCGCGATACTTCCGCCTTGATTCTGAGTGACGAAGTCTATGAGCATATGGTCTATGACGGCGCCAAGCACCACAGCATCTCCTCTCATCCAGAGTTAGCAGCTAGGAGCTTTCTAGTTTCTAGCTTTGGCAAGACCTATCACGTCACTGGTTGGAAAGTGGGTTATGTAGCTGCGCCATCTGCGCTGACAAAAGAATTCCGCAAGGTACATCAGTTCAATGTATTTGCCGTCAATACCCCCATGCAATATGGCTTGGCTGCTTATCTTACAGATGAAAACCATTATTTAAATCTTCCGGCCTTTTATCAAGCTAAGCGAGATTTTTTTAGGACTGGCTTAAGTAAAACCAAATTTACATTGCTTCCTAGCCCCGGTAGTTATTTTCAATGCGCTGATTACTCGGCACTAGGAATCCCCCAGGCCAAATTGAATGAGGCTGATTTTTGCAAATGGCTTACTAGTAAAGTTGGGGTAGCTGCTATTCCAGTTTCTGCTTTTTATGATCAACCGACCGAGTCTGGCGTCATTCGTTTTTGTTTTGCAAAGCAAGAGCAAACTCTCGCCAATGCGTTACAACGCTTACAAAATTTATAGAGGAAAAAATGGCAACCCCAAAATCAAATAACGTAATTGACGTTTATAGCTGGCCAACCCCAAATGGCCATAAGGTGCACATCATGCTCGAAGAATGCGGCTACCGCCTAGGTCGCGACTGGATTGCCCATCCGATTGATATTGGTGCCGGCGATCAATTTGCGCCTGAGTTCCTCAAGATCAGCCCTAACAACAAGATTCCAGCAATCGTTGACCCTAATGGTCCAGACGGCAAACCCATCAACGTATTTGAGTCTGGCGCCATTCTTCTCTATTTAGCCGGTAAGACTGGCAAGTACTTACCCCAAAGCACCCGCGGTAAGTACAAGGTGCTGCAATGGCTGATGTTCCAAATGGGTGGTCTTGGCCCCATGCTTGGGCAAAACCACCACTTCAGGCTCTACGCACCTGAGAAAATTGAATATGCCATTAATCGTTACACCAATGAAGCCAAGCGCATCTATGGAGTATTGGATGGTCAACTGAAAGATAATCCCTATATTGCAGGCAAAACTTATTCCATTGCTGATATTGCGATTTATCCATGGACTCGTAATTGGAAAAATCAAGGCATTGAAATCAATGATTACCCGCATTTCAAAAAATGGTTTGAAAAGATTGGGGCACGACCAGCAGTGATGCGTGGCTGCCAAGTATTAACTGCATTGCGGAAACCCTTGCATGACGACAAGGCTAGAGAGACGTTATTTGGTTCTACCCAATATCAAAAGAGGAAATAAGATGAGCATTCAATCAGTAGGCGTCATTGGTGCGGGCACTATGGGCAATGGGATTGCACAAGTGTGTGCGGTTGCAGGCCTTGATGTCGTGATGGTTGATATTAATGAGGCAGCAGTGCAACGTGGACTTGAGCAAATTAGCAAGAGCTTGGATCGACTCGTTAAAAAAGAAACGCTTACCGTTGACGCAAAAGCAGCTGCACTCAAGCGCATCAAAGGCAGTACTTCGTATACTGACCTCAAAGGTTTGGGTTTAGTTATTGAAGCTGCAACCGAAAACCAAGCAATTAAAGAAAAGATTCTTAAGCAGGTAGATGAGATTGTGAGCAAAGACACCATCATTGCCACTAATACCTCCTCGCTATCTATTACTAAACTTGCAGCCCTTGACTCCAACCCTGCGCGCTTTATTGGCATGCACTTCTTCAACCCCCCGCCCCTGATGGCCCTGGTGGAAGTGATTCGCGGCTTGCAAACTAGTGATGCTACTCATGCCACCATTATTGACATGGCTCGGCGCGTTGGCAAAGAGCCTATTACTGTTAAAAACTCCCCTGGCTTTGTAGTGAATCGCATTTTGCTACCAATGATCAATGAAGCCTTCTTTGTTTTATCGGAAGGTCTTGCTAGCCCAGAAGATATTGATGCAGGAATGAAGTTGGGTTGCAATCAACCGATTGGACCGCTAGCCTTAGCAGACCTCATTGGTCTTGATACTTGCTTGGCAGTGATGGAAGTCTATTTTGAAAACTTCAGCGACTCTAAATACCGCCCTTGCCCACTGCTTCGTGAAATGGTTGCTGCTGGATACCTCGGTCGCAAAACAGGTCGCGGTGTATACACCCACGATAAATAATTTCATTTACAACTCCTTAACCTAGATACCTCCATCGTGAACCCCATCCTACCCTTAGTTCGCAAACTTGGCTATGCCGGTCTTATTCCATTTATTGGGCTAGCTCTCATGGTGCAATTAGCGCCAACACCCGTGAATTATTTAAGCGCCGAGTCTTTAGCGGGTTATGGGGCTGTGATTACTTCGTTTATGGGAGCTTTGCATTGGGGTGCCAATTTACATCTTCTGGGAAAAGCACCTGCCGGTGACCGCTGGGAAGACCGAAATGCATGGATCTGGGGCGTTATCCCCGCTTTGGTTGCTTGGTTAGCGCTTCATATTTATATTCCAGTAGGCCTACTTATTTTGGCTTCTACTCTGATCATTCAGCGCAATATTGATCAAAATACCTATCAATATTATTTTGCCGATGAAGCTACCCGCTCTGCATTTATGACAATGCGCAATCGCTTGACCTATGTTGCAGCAGCCTGTCTAACCTGGGCATCCTTAGTTATTCTCTTTATTCAAGCATGATCAATGAGCAGTCTTTTTGATAGCGCACCGCCTCCACCTCTAGCAGAAGCACTGCGTCCAAAAACGATTGAAGAAGTCATTGGACAAGGCCATTTATTAGCAAGTGGTAAACCACTCAATCTAGCATTTGCCTCCGGCAAACCTCACTCGATGATTTTGTGGGGACCTCCAGGCGTTGGTAAGACTACGCTGGCACGTCTCTCCGCTAAGGCATTTGATCGCGAATTCATTGCAATCTCAGCAGTCTTAGCTGGCGTTAAAGAAATCCGTGAAGCCATTGAGCAAGCCCAACAAAATATGGCTCAGTACGGCAAGCAAACCATTTTATTTGTTGACGAGATTCATCGCTTTAACAAAAGCCAGCAAGATGCCCTGCTACCCCATGTGGAGTCAGGTTTGTTCACCTTTATTGGCGCCACTACCGAGAACCCATCCTTTGAGGTGAACTCCGCACTCCTGTCGCGTGCTCAGGTCTATGTCTTGAAATCACTCACTCCCGAGGAGCTGAAATTACTCTTTGATCGAGCTCATCAGCACGCGATGCCCGATGTGCAATTTGAATCAACAGCAATCGATACCCTCATCTCCAATGCTGATGGTGATGCGCGACGCCTTCTCAATTTAGCTGAACAAGTACGCAATGCGGTCCTCACACCAAATGCGGAAGTAAAAATCGTTGATCAGAAATTTATAGAGAACGCACTGAGTGCTCAAGCGCGGCGTTTTGATAAAGGTGGTGATCACTTTTACGACCAAATCTCTGCTCTACACAAATCCGTTCGCGGATCCAACCCTGATGCGGCCTTATATTGGTTTTGCCGCATGCTAGATGGCGGCGCCGATCCCCGTTACTTAGCCAGACGTATTATTAGGATGGCTTGGGAAGATATTGGTCTGGCAGATCCGAGAGCAATGCAATTAGCTAACGATGCGGCCCAGACCTATGAAAGACTAGGATCCCCTGAGGGTGAGTTGGCTCTTGGGCAAGCCTTGGTTTATCTGGCTGTAGCCTCAAAGAGCAATGCAAGCTACAACGCTTTTAATGCTGCTCGCGCTTATGTAGCAAACGATCAATCCAAACCCGTTCCGAATCATCTGCGCAATGCACCTACCAAATTGATGAAAGAGTTTGGACATGGAAAAGAATATCGCTATGCCCATGATGAGCCGCATGGCTATGCCGCTGGTGAAACTTATCTACCGGAAGGCATGAAGGAGCCGCATTGGTACGAACCAGTGGAGCGTGGCCTAGAGTCCCAGATCAAAGATAAGCTAGCGTTCTTAAATAAGCTTGATGAAGAGCACAAGAAGAAATAGGGTGATATGAGTACAAAGATTGTGGCTACTTTTTATTACGATATTGTTTCGCCGTTTGCTTATCTTTACGTTAAACAAAGGCAACGCCTTGAAGCCAAACTGGCTATCAAACCTGTTCCAATTTTGCTCGGCGGCCTCCTGCGGGCAGCTGAGAACAAAGGTCCAGGAGAGGTTGCTGCTAAACGCCCGCACACCTATCAATTTTGCGTGTGGCAGGCGGAGAAGTTAGGCATTCCGTTTCGCTTTCCAGAGCATCACCCCTTTATGACAGTTGTCGCCCAACGTCTTTTGGTGGAAAAAAATGCCGATTGGGTGATGGTTGAGCGTGCTTTTGATTATGTTTGGGTGGAAGGTAAAGATCCCAACCTATCTTGGCCAGAATTTTGTAGCTACTTAGGACTTCCCGCTGACACACTTAAACCTGAAAACCCAGAAGTGAAGGCGAGACTGATTGCCAATACCAATCAAGCAAAAGTCGATGGCGCCTTTGGAGTCCCCGCCCTGATAGTGAATCAACATTGCTTTTGGGGTGTTGACACTATTGACTGGACACTGGATTACCTTGCAAGACCTGGCATGTTTGATGAGGCTTCCTATGCTTATGCCGGAAATGTTCCTAACGGTCTAGGCTAGGAGATCATTTAACCATCCAGCGGTCTTGGGCAATACAATCAAAAACAAGCTATTTTTATCTTATTTAAGGAGTTCTTATGCGTAAGCTATTTGCCGCCCTTGTTGTTGCTATTTCTTGTTTTACCAGTCAAGCAGCATTTGCGGGTCCTAAGGTTGAATTCAAAACTACGATGGGTAACTTCGTCGTTGAATTAGATGATGTGAAAGCACCCAAGAGCACTGCTAACTTTTTGAATTACGTCAAGAGCGGTTTCTATAACGGCACCATCTTTCATCGTGTGATTGATGGCTTCATGATTCAAGGTGGCGGCTTTACGCCGGACTTGGCTCAAAAGCCAACTGATTCCCCAGTAGTTTCTGAAGCGCAAAATGGCTTGAAGAATAATGTTTACACGATTGCGATGGCTCGCACTTCAGACCCTGATTCTGCAACTTCGCAGTTCTTTATTAATGTGAAAGACAATGCGGCGCTCGACTACCCTAATGCGATGGGCAATGGCTATACCGTTTTTGGCAAAGTAATCTCTGGCACTCAAACCATAGATGCGATTCGCAAAGTGCCAACCATGGTTGCTCCAGCCCCACGTATGGGCAGAATGTCTGACGTTCCTACTAAGACTGTCATCATCGAATCTGCCACGATTCTGAAGTAAGTAGAAATTGCTAGGTAAGCCGCGATGATTTTGCTCGATGATGCGCAAAGCACCGCGACCTTACCCACAAGTCGCCAATATGAAAATGCATTGCACTACTGGCGCGTTCTTCCAAGCGGAGATCATGCGGTAGATTTAGCCACTACACAGCAGTGTTTTACTGAAATATCTGCCGCGCTTGCTAAGGGCGAATTTATTGTTGCTGCCTTTGCTTACGAGTTAGGTAGGCAAATTCATCATCTACCTGAGCGAATCAATCACTCAGATCATCACCACCCCCTCATTGAAGCCTGGTCTTTCGGAGAATTCAAAAAACTGTCTAAGCAGGATGTCGATAGCTTCATTGCTGAGCGGATGGCTTCGCTAGATCTAACTCAAGCAAGCGCTGGAGTAATGGATGTTCAGCAATCCTTGAGCGTGGAGAAATTTACTGCCGATATTGCAGCAATACAGGAATATATTCGTAGTGGTGATAGCTACCAGATTAACCACACCTATCGAATCACAGGCAAGACTTATGGCGCTCCACTCGCCTTATATAACCGCTTAAGGGATCGCCAGCCCGGGCGCTTTGGTGCTTTTATTGAACATGATGGCAACTTTTTACTGTCGCAATCGCCTGAACTATTTATTGCGCGAGATGGCGACACGATAAAAGCTATGCCAATGAAAGGTACTGCAAGCGCCCTATCTGCTGTTGCGAGCGCCTTATCGGATGACCCAAAGAATCAAGCTGAGAATGTCATGATTGTTGACTTGCTACGCAATGATCTCAGTCGCATCTCTCTTCCAGGCACTGTAATTGTCCCCAATCTATTCGAAGTGGCACGACATGGTGACGTGTTACAAATGACTTCCACAGTGCAGGGTCAGATCAAACCTGATATTGCTCTATTCGATATTTTTAAAGCAGTATTTCCATGTGGCTCCGTTACAGGGGCCCCAAAAAAACGCAGTATGGAAATTATTCAAGAATTAGAACCCGAAGATCGCGGCTATTATTGTGGTGCTTTAGGCTGGCTTGACCCCAATGGTAATTTTGCCTTTAGTGTTCCCATCCGTACTGTAGAAATCAGTCAAGATCCCGACTCTCATGCATCAACCTTCACCCTGGGCGTTGGCGCTGGAATTACCAATGACTCAGATGCAGGCCAAGAATGGCAAGAGTGCCGCATTAAATCTGCCTTTCTGATGGGTCTTCCAAGCGCTACAGACTTATTTGAAACCATTGCGGTTCGGAATGGCGAGCCCCAGAGATTGCATGCCCATTTAAATCGCCTAACTCTATCCGCAATAGCCTTAAGAATGCCTTTTCAACTTGAGACTGCCAGGAATTTGATTTCGGGCGCTTGTGCATCGCTTGATAAAAAATTGCTATACCGATTAAGGCTTGATCTCTCAACTACTGGTGAGTTATTGGTTGCAACTGATGCGATGGATTTAATCAATGACCCAGTCAAAATATTTTGGGCTAAAGATATTCTTCAAGGTGATGTGACGATGTTCTCTGAGGATCCCTTACTGCGTCACAAAGTTACCAATCGATCCCTTTATGACCAAGCTTGGCAAGAAGCCGTGAAGTTAGGTGGATTTGATGCCTTATTTATCAATGAACAAAGCTTTATCACTGAGGGCGGGAGAACTAGCATTTTTGTTAAACCTCAAGGTAGATCTGAATGGCTTACACCGCCAGTGTCCGCTGGCCTTTTACCCGGGGTAATGCGCGCCGCCCTGCTTGCCGATCCATCCATGAATGCCCGCGAAGCCAACCTGACTATTAATGATGTTTCAATGGCAGATGAGATTATGCTTAGCAATGCATTACGCGGCGCTATCAAAGCCCATTTTTAGAAAGTCAGTATGAAGTATTGCTCTAACTGCGCATCTGTATTAACCATTAAGATTCCAGCGGATGACTCTCGAGAGCGTCATGTCTGTGAAGCGTGTGGCAGCATTCATTATCAAAATCCTCGCAACGTAGTTGGAAGTATTCCGGTATACGGCAAGCAAGTTCTCTTATGTCGTCGTGCTATTGAACCTCGTCATGGCTTTTGGACATTACCTGCGGGCTTTATGGAGTTAGGTGAAAGCACAAGCCACGGAGCTACGCGCGAGACTCTTGAAGAAGCTGGCGCTACAGTAGAAATTGGGCCACTCTATTCTTTACTGAATGTGCCCCACGCAGAACAGGTGCACCTGTTCTATTTGGCCACGATGACTAATTCAGAATTTTCTGCCGGCGAAGAAAGTCTTGAAGTAGCCCTTTTTCATGAGCATGAGATTCCATGGGAAGAATTGGCCTTTCCGACTGTCAAGCAAACCCTTGAATGGTTTTTTGCAGACCGCGCTGCTGGCAACTTAGAGGCTGGTAAGGAATTTCATGTGCGCAGTCGTGACGTCTTACCTTCTGAGAGGATCTAAAGAGTTAATATGGGTCAGATTGCCTGGCTAGGGCCCAACGACCCTTTTCCAAGTCCGTTGCTTGAGGCAGATCCTGATCCCAGTGTTCCTGGGCTTATTGCGGTCAGTGAGCACATATATCCCGGTCAACTAGCTCGCGCCTACCAACAAGGTATTTTTCCCTGGTACTCGGATAACCAACCTATTCTCTGGTGGTCGCCTGATCCTAGGATGGTGTTAAAGCCCAGCGCCTTTAAATGCAGTGAATCTTTGCAAAAGAATATTCGACTCTTTTGTCAAAGTGCACAATCACAGATATTGGTAGATGCCGATTTTGGCGCAGTCATACGCTCCTGCGCCACGAGCACTCGCAAAGATCAGGATGGCACTTGGATTACCCATGAAATCATTGATGCCTACACCGCGCTTCATGAAGCAGGCAACGCCCACAGTATTGCCGTAATCGAAGATGGCCAGCTTACTGGCGGACTCTATTGCGTTGCATTTGGAGGAATGGTATTTGGTGAATCCATGTTTAGCCGTAAGACCAATGCATCAAAAATCGCCTTAGCAGCCCTGAGTGGATGGTGTCTGATGAATGAAGTCCAGATGATCGATTGCCAGCAAGAAACAGCTCACCTTTTGTCCTTAGGTGCTACCCCAATACCCAGGCAGGTCTTTTTAGAGCAACTGCAAATATCCTTAAATCAAACTAAGATTGAGAAATCCTGGACTTTTGACAAAGCAATTTTGCATCACTGGTTATGACTCGGCTTAAAGAACTTCCCCTAACCACCCTGCAGTTCTATGCAACTGCTCCCTATGCTTGTAGCTACCTTCCCAATAAAACAGCTCGTTCACAAGTGGCTACGCCATCTCATCTGATTCATGCGGATGTGTATAACGATTTACTCAACGCAGGCTTTCGACGTAGTGGTTTGTATACCTATCGACCCTATTGCGACGAATGCAAAGCCTGTATTTCTACGCGTATTTTGGTAAAACAATTTACACCTTCTCGCAGCCAGCGCCGCGCCCAGAAAAAACACTCCAATCTTCAGGCCTCCGTCCTCAATCTAGGTTACCAAGAGGAACATTACCAACTCTATCAACGTTATCAAACTGAGCGGCACGCGGGTGGTGATATGGATAGCGATGATCAAGATCAATACATGCAGTTTTTATTACAAAGCCGAGTGAACTCACGCATTGTGGAGTTTCGGGATGGTCCGCATGACCCGCACCCCGGTCGATTACGCATGGTGAGCATGATCGATATTCTGGAAAAGGGAATCTCCTCTGTTTATACCTTTTACGACACCACAAGCTCTGCGGCTAGTTATGGTAGCTACAGCATTCTGTGGCAAATTGAACAAGCTCGCATATTGGGTTTGCCTTACCTTTACCTTGGTTACTACATCAAGGAAAGCGACAAGATGTCGTATAAGGTGAAATATCAACCCATGGAAGGCTTGATTGACGAGCATTGGCAAGAGCTCCCTGAGTCATAATATCTACCCATGATCGATCGTTACTCCCTCCTCCGCCCTTGGCTGTTTTGCATAGACCCAGAAAAGGCGCACAACCTCACCTTAAGTAATATGGACCGTGCGCAGCGCTGGGGTTTATTGGAGCTTTTGGTTAGCAAGCCCATTAATGATCCACAAACACTCTGTGGCATTGATTTTCCCAATCCAGTTGGATTAGCTGCAGGCTTAGATAAAGATGGCAAACATATCGATGCACTTGCTGCATTAGGATTTGGATTTTTAGAAATCGGCACAGTCACGCCACGGCCACAGCCAGGCAATCCTAAGCCACGCATGTTTCGTTTGCCCGAAGCTCAGGGCATTATTAATCGCATGGGCTTTAATAATGATGGTGTTGATGCCTGTGTAGCGCGAGTACGTCGCTCTCAGTTTTGGCAAAGTGGTGGTGTACTTGGTTTAAATATTGGCAAGAATGCCAGCACCCTGATTGAAGAGGCTTCTCGAGATTACATCCTGGCAATGGAGGCCGTTTATGAAATCTCTACCTATATCACCGTCAACATTTCTTCACCGAACACCAAAAATCTGCGCGCCTTACAAGGCGAAGAAATGCTCCGCGAATTATTGGGAAGCCTTGATGAAGCCAGAAAGCGCTTAAGCGATCGTTATGGCGTACGCAAACCACTCTTCTTGAAAATTGCACCCGATCTAGATCATGGTGACATTAATCTCATCGCTGATCTCCTGCTTGAGTTTGGTATTGATGCTGTCATTGCTACCAATACAACCATCTCTCGCGATACGGTCAAGGGAATGGAGTTTGGTGAAGAGGCTGGCGGCTTATCTGGTGCGCCCGTGCGTAATGCTTCTAATATTGTCATCAAAGCTTTAAAGGCGAGATTGAGCAATCAACTACCTATCATCGGCGTAGGCGGCATCATGAGTGGCGCAGATGCCCGTGAAAAGATCATGGCAGGCGCCAGCTTAGTGCAACTCTATAGCGGCTTGATTTATCGGGGCCCAGACTTAGTAAAAGAGTGTGCTACCGCCTTAAGATAACCTTAAAGCCTCTTTTTCGTGCTTTAAAGGGGTATTTTTCAGGGCTGGCTTTATAAAATAGCATTTCATAATATGCAATTTTGTCTGAAATCGCTACAATGAAGTCATGAACACCAGCAAGACCATTAAAACTCCTAAATCTGCCGGCGAGGTTGGCAAGACAGCCATCCAAGTAGTGGAGCGCATGATGAATTTGCTAGACGCCCTTGCTGAGCAAGAAGAATCCAGCAGCCTGAAGAATCTCGCAGAGACAACTGGTCTGCACCCTTCTACTGCCCACCGAATTTTGAATGACCTCGTTGCTTGCCGATTGGTTGAGCGTGGCGATGGTGGCACCTATCGCCTTGGCTTAAAACTTTTAGAGCTGGGTAATTTAGTGAAAGCACGCTTATCTGTGCGTGAAGCTGCGCAACTACCAATGCGTACTCTCCACAAGCTCACTGGTGAAACCGTTAACTTATCCGTGCGTCAAGGCGATGAAATCGTCTATGTTGATCGCGCATATAGCGAACGCTCAGGCATGCAGGTAGTACGCGCCATTGGTGGTCGCGCACCTTTACATCTCACCTCGGTTGGCAAACTCTTCCTCGCGAGCGACGACCCTGGACAAGTACGTGCCTATGTCACTCGCACAGGTTTGTCTGGACACACTCGTAACAGCATTACCGAATTAGGCAAACTCGAAACCGAACTTAATCACGTTCGTAAAGTCGGTAACGCTCGCGATGACGAAGAATTAGAGTTGGGTGTGAGCTGTTTAGCTGCGGCCATTCTGGATGACACCGGTAAATTGGTTGCCGGTCTCTCTTTGAGCGCTCCAACAGATCGCATTCAAGCAGATTGGCTCCGCGCCCTTCAAGAGACAGCCTTGCAGATATCCAAAGGTATGGGTTTTAAACCCAAGTCTGCTGAGCCGGGCTCAGCAGCTTAATAATCCATTACATCAAGCGACGAATGGGTTGCGCGCCAGATGGCATGCGCTCGTACCAATCGCGCACCCGCACTGCATCTGCAAAGCGCGATTGCGTTCCTACGGAATCCAAGAAGACCAATAGCAGTGGCGTGTTATTTACTCTTGCCTGCATGACTAAACATCGACCTGCAGCATTAATAAAGCCGGTCTTCTGCAGTCCGATATCCATGTCCCCGGAACGCACCAAACGGTTTGTGTTCAAAAACTTTTGCGGGCGATTGGCGATGACCATAGTTAAATCTGGCCAGGTTGAGAACTCACGAATGGTTTTGTACTGATAAGCAGCATTTAGCATCCGCGTGAGATCTTCTGCCGAAGCAACGTTCTCACTAGTCAGTCCGGTAGGATCTTCAAAGTGGGAGTGCTCCATACCGAGATCTTTTGCCTTGCGGTTCATAGCAGAAACAAATGCTGGTAGGCCACCAGGATAGTTTCTGGCTAAGGTATATGCAGCGCGGTTCTCAGAGGACATCAAAGCCAAATGCAGCGCATCTTCTCGGGTAAGTGAGGTGCCTTCAGCCAAACGAGAGTGCCGATAAATATGCGCGTCTTCAGCATTAATGACAATGACATCATCCATTGGCAATTTTGCATCGAGTGTCACCATGGCAGTCATGAGCTTGGTGATAGAGGCAATGGGCAAACTGACGGAAGGATTCTTCTCGTAATAGACTTCCTTCGTGTCTTGATTGACCACCATCACTACAGCGGATTTAAGATTGAGCTCATCGCGCTGACCACGTAAACCTAATGCAGTAGCCAATGATGGAGGTCCTGCAACTACGGGTGCAGATGATCTAGTAACAGTGACACGGACGGTTTTGGCTCTTTTGGGTGACTTGGCCACTACTTTTGTTGACTTTGCTTGCTTCTGCTTGTCTTTTGTTGAAGCCTGTACAGGGGCGTTACCCAGCACTCCCAGCGAAAAGAGCAATGCAATGACTAGGGGCCAAAATCGATTCAAACGCATCCCAAAATACCTTCCAAAACTTTCAACATACGGAATGATAATTAATTTCCTGAGGCAAAGCGGTTTTATTCGCCCCAATCCAGGTAATTTATCCCACTAAATGAATGCCCTACTCGGCAATCGTTGCCACTGTATTGGTCTGACGAGCATTCACCAGCACAACCCCAGTCATCGTCAAACACAAACCTACTGCCATCAGCAATGTAAACGGCTCATCAAATAAGAGCCAAGCCATTGCAGCGGTTGTCGGAGGTGTTAAATAGAGCAAGCTAGTCACCTTAGTGGCTGCCCCCTTGCGAATCATCATAAATAGCAAACTGATGGATCCGATTGATATGGGGAATATCGCCCATAGCAGCGCACCAATGACCGACGCATTCCAAACCATCACTCCAGTTTCAAAGAAATACATACAAAAGAAAGAAAGAATGGCGGACACGCCAAATTGAATTGTAGATCCGGCACGCAGGTCAAATATGGGGCAGAATTTCTTCTGATATATCGTCCCAAAAGTAATTGAGAGCAAAGCAGCAAATGCCAGAAAATAACTTATAAGCGGAATACTCAATAACCCCACTTTTGCAGCGACAACTAAAGCAACCCCCATAAATCCAAACACCAAACCGATCCATTGCCTGGTTGTAACTTTCTCGGAAACCCATGCGGCGAACCAAGCAGTCAAAATAGGCTGCAGACCAACTATCAGAGCCACTAATCCAGCGGTCATACCCAATCTAACCGCAACCCAAACACCCATCAAATAACCAAACTGCAGCAAGATCCCGGCAATAGCAATGTGCTTGATTTGAGACCGACTGGGCCAGGTGATTCTCCAGACGAGGCTGAGCGCTGCCATAGCCGCTAGAACCCCTGCAAAACGCCAAAATAGGAAGGTGGCTGGCTCTACATATGGCATTGCCATACGCGCAATCACAAAGCCGGTACTCCAAATGAGGACAAAGATCGGTGCAATGGCGTTATCAAGCGAAAGCTTCATGGGTAACTTACTGAAAATATTGAGATTTTTTTACTGAGACTCTAATTTTAGGCTCTTTTCTCATTTGAACCCTTCATCTCCATGGCAAGCCATTTATGCTGCAACGCAACATCTATGCCATACAATGGTGCAAAGAGAGTACATTAGGTAAAAGCTGAAGATCAAAATATTCAAAACAGTTAAACGGAAAGAGATGCAGATGAACTTAACTCCAGAACAAATTGCAGCCGCACAAAAAGCAAACTTAGAGACCTTGAGTGGATTGACCAATCAAGCTTTGCAAAGCATTGAAAAGTTGGTTGAGCTCAATATGCATATTGCGAAACAAAGTTTGAGCGATAGCATGAATAGCGCCAAGAAAGCATTGGAAGTGAAAGACATTCAGCAGTTGCTAGCCCATCAAGCCGAAGCAGTGCAACCAATGGCAGAAAAAATTATGGCCTATAGCCGTCATTTATATGAGTTAGCTCACGAAACACAAAACAGCTTTACCCAATCTGCTGAAAAAGAATTTCAAGCCGGCCAAAAGAAAATTAACTCTTTAGTAGAAGAGTGGACTAGAAATGCACCGGCTGGATCAGATGCAGCTATGCAAGCAATGAAGCAAGCAATTGCTTCTGCAAATAACGTATTCGAAACTAGCCAAAAGGCTGTGAAGCATGCGGTCGAAGTTGCGCAAACCAACCTCAGCACCGCCACTGAAACAGTGTTGAAGACTGCCGATACAGCTAGCAAAGCTCCGAAGAAGAAGCAATCTAGGTAGGCCTCCCTCGAGGGCCCAATCAAGAAAACTCTTTCGAACGCAAAAGCCCCGAGCAGTCGGGGCCTTTTCTTTTCAGAGCGCCCTACTCGATCGGAATAAAGACTTCATTTCTTCTAGGCTGAGGCAATTGATTCTTTAAAGCCAATTCTGAAAGTCGCTCATTGAACTCAGACTCCTGAGCTGCTGCTCCATGGTACACCTCCATCCAAGTCTCCTTGCCATCTTGATCTGGCAATGGTCTTTTGAGTAACTCACAAACTAAACCCGGGAACTCATGCGATAACTGAGCATGCATTTTTCTAAGATTACTTAAGACCAGAGGATATTCTGAAACAACAAGTTTAAAGTAAACATATAAGTTCATTTACTGCCATCCATTCCATTCCAGCGAGTTACCAGCGTATTATCCAGGTCGAAAAGATCTAGGCATCTTCCAACAGTGTGATTTACCATATCCCCAATAGACTCTGGCTTGGCATAAAAGGCAGGTACTGGAGGCATCACAATTGCACCACATTCGGTAACCTGAGACATAGAGCGTAAATGACCCGCATGTAGGGGGGTCTCTCTGACCAACAGGACCAAACGACGACGCTCTTTTAACGCTACATCAGCAGCCCTAGAAACCAGACTACTAGTCACCCCACTAGCAATCTCTGACAACGTTCTAATTGAGCATGGGGCAATAACCATGCCAAGACTCTTAAAGGAGCCCGAAGAGATGGAGGCGCCAACATTTTTCGCAGAATGAACAACATCAGCCATAGCTTCAATTTGGGCTGGCTTGTAATCTGTTTCCGCTGCCATAGTCAACTTCGCTGAGTCACTCATTACCAGATGAGATTCAATGCCAAGATTCTTCAGAGCCTCCAGAATACGAATTCCATAAATCGTTCCTGATGCACCTGTAATGGCAACAATTAAGCGTTTGTTCAAAATAAGTCCTAGTAATTAATTTGATGTCAGATATGCGGTTATCGGAAACTGAGGATCAAGCACAGCATCTAAATTTATCGCCTCTTCCCCGGGAATCTTGACCTTGGTAAATACGTGCCCTTCATAAATGAGCGGCTTAGTTGCATCTAGACCCATCTTTGAACTCATCCCTTGAAATTGAGCAGGGATCACTCCATCTTCATCGATAGGTAATCCAACAGTCGTAGAGGGATCTAAAACAGATCCTTGAGCATCATGGATAACAATCAAGCCACGTTTAGCTTGAAATCTTGTAGCTATAGCCCATTCAACCTGAGCAGGGTCATGGACATCGACATCCTCATCCACCACCACAACATGCTTCACATCATAGTGAGAACTAAAAGCGCCTGATATTACATTCTTAGGCAAGCCCTCATGCGTCTTTTTAATCTGAACATAAAGGTGATATCTTCCGACGCCACCGAGCGATAAATGCACATCTAAAACGCCAGGGAAGCTTCTTCGCAGATGGGACAAAATTGTTGCCTCTCTAGGAATGGATCCAAGTAATAGATGCTCTAGCTCTGCTGGAACAATAGTGTGAAATATTGGATCTTTTCTATGAGTCACTGTATCCACCACAATTACCTGGCGCTTCTCTTGAGAGCTATAGTATTTAGGATACTCGCCGAAGGGGCCTTCCAGCTCACGCACCTTAGGCGGAATATGCCCCTCAATCACAATTTCTGCATTTGCTGGTACCAGAACATCATTGCTTAAGCATTTCACTACATCTAAAGGCTGTCCATGTAGGGCACCGGCAATTTCTAGCTCATCTGAATCAATCGGCGCAATCGCCTGAGAGGCAAGAAGTGTCAATGGATCTACGCCAATAACCACCGCAACAGGCAATGGCTGATTCAACTCTTCAGCAGCCTGTTGAAAGGCATGCAGATGTCTAGGCAAAATTAGCACTGCCATGCGATCTTTTGAATTTACCTGAATACGGTTGATTGAGACATTTTGGACGCCAGTCTTGGGGTTTTTTGCAATTACCAAACCGGCAGTGATGTACGGCCCACTATCATGCTCGCTGTGTGTAGGAACCGGCAATAAAGTTCTCACATCAAAATCACGATGCACAACCTCCTGGCAAGGGCCCTCTTTAACTAAATTACAAGGCAAGGGATTATCGGCCGCCAAACGATATGCATTTAGCAAATCAGCCTCACTCACACCCATTGCCTCGGCAATCCATGAACGCGAAGACATAAAACCGGAAACTACTGGCATTGAGTGCCCATCTGGGCCCGGGAAAAAAACGCTACTTTTTCCATCTAGCTTTTTAGCAATGGCTGCTAGCTCGTGCTTGAGCAAGACATTCTTCTTGGTAACAACCAAACGATTGGTATCGGCAAGGTGGGATAGCCATGTTCGAAGTTGGGTAAATTTTTTCATCAATGCAACCTATAAGATATAGAGAATAAATATCACTCTGGAATAATTCCTGCCTGGGCAACAACTTTTTTCCAGATTTCCATTTGTTTTCGAATAAACACATCAAATTGGTTGGCTGTTCCACCATCAGGCACTACCCCCTGCTCATTAAACGTCTTTTTAATATCTTCTTGAGTCAAGATACTATTAATCTGCTTATTTAACTTATCAATAATTACAGGTGGAGTACCTGAGGGAACCATAAACCCATGCCATGAAGATACCTCGTACCCCTTTAATCCAGCCTCAGTAACAGTAGGAACCTGAGGTAAAAGCGGAGACCGCATATCCGTGGCAATAGCGATAGGCCTAATTTTTCCAGATTGAATAAATGGACGAACCATTGGAAATACATCGAATGCAACCTCTACTTGACCACCAGCTAAATCCGTTAACAATGGAGTGCTTCCCTTATAAGGAATTTGATTGAGACTAACATTGGCCATATTCTCAAATAGGGCCATTGCTAAATGCTCCGAAGATCCTGACCCCGAGGAACCATAGTCGATCTTGCCAGGACTTTTCTTGGCAGCAGCCAATAAGTCACCAAGCGATTTAATCTTGGAGTTTTCATTCACAACTAAAACCATAGGGGCTCTACCTGCCAGCACAACCGGTGAAAATGCCTTGCTGGTGTCATACGGAAGCGACTTGTATATAAATGGATTGGCAGCAAATGGGAATTGAGCAACTAATATTGTGTAACCATCTGGCGCAGATCTGGCGACAAAGTTAGTACCAATAGTAGTACCTGCACCCGGCTTATTTTCTATGATTACATTTACGCCCCAAGCATCGCTCAATTTTTTCCCAACAATCCTACCAAGGGTATCGTTAAAACCGCCAGGCGGGTAAGGGACGATGATGGTGATCGGTTTTTCTGGGTACGCGGCAGAGCCTTGCGCAAATAATTGGCTTGAAGTAAACCCAAACATGCCAACTACTAATGCAAGACAATAAGCCACTGTTTTTAATCTCATAAGTATCTCCAATATTGTTTTAAACACTAACGCGCCTAATTAATTCTTTACGCTGATCCAAATCTTGGGAGTTACCCTCAAGCACAACTTGTCCTCGCTCAACTACATAATGTCTATCACACAAATGAATAGCCTTATGAATATTCTGTTCAATTAATAGAATTGATATCCCCTGTGCTTTAAGCTCTTCCATCAAGCGAAAGATATCAGCCACCACCATTGGCGCAAGACCCTCTGTAGGCTCATCAATTAACAGTAACTTTGGATTACCCACCAATACGCGAGCCATTGCTAACATTTGCTGCTCGCCACCAGATAAGGTGATACCCGATTGATTTCGCCTTTCCCGCAAACGTGGAAACCTTTCAAAGACCATCTGTATTCTTTGTTCAGCTTCCTTACGCTCGCCTGCTTGGACTTGCATCAATCCAAGCTTCAGATTTCCTTCAACGCTTAAACCGGGAAATATTCTGCGATCTTCAGGAACTAAGCCCACGCCCAAGCGGGTAATTTCATTTGGAGGTAAAGCTCCAATGGATTGATCTCGGAATAGTATTTCTCCCCGAGAAGGTCTATGCCAGCCGGCAATAGTTTTGACAATGGTCGTTTTCCCAACGCCGTTTCTACCAAACAAGCCCACAGTCTCCCCAGGGTGAATGGATAAATTCACACCCTGTAAAACATGAGACAAGCCAAGATTGACATGTACATCATGCATCTCCAATATCATGCCAACTCCTCACCAAAGTATGCTGTTTGAACAAGTGGATTAGCACGAACCTCGCTCGGAATACCTTCCGCTAATTTTTTACCCTGCGCCATGACAATCACTATTTTGGATAAATCCATTACAAGGTCTACATCATGCTCAATCAGTAGCACTGTTATTTTTGATCCAAGGCGCTTAATGAGCTCAGCGGTATCCTGAGTATCGCCCTGAGACATCCCTTGGGTTGGCTCATCTAATAACAAAAGTTTTGGCCGGGTTGCCAATGTCACCGCAATCTCTAGGCGTCTTTGCTGACCATGCGATAGGGCTCCCGCAAGCTGATTACGACTCTCAAGCAATCCAAATTCCGTCAATAATTCGTTAGCCCTATCAATTGCGACAGTACTTTTGCTCAAAGGAAAAAACAAATTGGAATGTGGCTCTAATGCCTGGCTTGCAATTCTTAAGTTCTCAATTACTGTTAGATCGAAAAATAAATTAGTAATTTGAAATGATCTAGCCATTCCAGATGACAGACGTCCCTCGGGACTCATGCGCGTAACATTTTGACCGTCAAGCTCAACCAATCCCGAATCAGCCATAAAAGTTCCACTAAGCAAGTTAAATAGCGTACTCTTACCCGCTCCGTTTGGACCAATAATTGAAGTAACGCCTAAACGAGTTACTTCAAAACTAACATCATCGACCGCTTTGAGGCCTCCAAATCGCTTGCTGAGGCTCCTTGCCTTCAGAATGATCTCACTATTGCTCATCATTCCCCACCCTTACCAGAGTGAGCTTTTCCGAAATATTTAGCCAGTAGTCCCGCTATTCCTTTAGGTGCAGAAACAACTACAACTACAAAGATAAGTCCAATAACAATATGGTGATGAACTGTCCAAGTTCCAATAATGGATTTAAAGGAAGTTAACAGAACGCTTCCTAGTATGGGTCCAATCAAAGTGCCGACACCACCTAAGACAACTGTTACAACAACATTCCCTGAAACACTAAAAAACATCAGCTCTGGAGAAACAAAACCTCTTAGCATCGGATAGAGAGCGCCAGACACAGCCGCTACTACTGCAGCCAAAATAAATGCCACTTGTTTTGGACCTTTAGACTTATACCCAACATAAGCTAGACGATCCTCATTGGATCGAATTGCATGCCAAATGGAACCCATAGGGGTCGTCAAAAAATATTTTAGGACTGCATATAGTGCACCGATAGTAATCATGGTGATAACAAAAAATATGCCGGGTTGGCCGGCATCCACAATGCCAAATGGAGTCCAGATTTGCAAAATAGGAACGCCCATCATGCCGTCAGACGCTCCGAGACTTCTCGTGTTGTAAACAACCTTAGCAGCTACTTGTGCCAGTCCGAAGGTAATTAACGCAAAGTAGACGCCCTTTGATCTAAGCGCCACAAAACTTGCCACCCACCCTAGTGCGATAGACGACAAAGTTACAACGCCTATTGCCAAGAAAAATGATGGGGAAATTTCTTTTAAAACTAAGGCGGATAAATAAGCACCAAAACCAAAATACAGAGCCTGCCCAAGAGAGAGTAACCCAACTATTCCAAGCAATAAATCAACGGACATCGCTAATCCGCCAAAGATTAATGATTCGGTGGCTAACCTCAGAAAGAAGGTATCGCCCAAAATACTACCAATGACAAATAAGGCTACCGCAGAGACTAATAACAGTATCTCAATTAGTCGGATAGCCTTGGCCTGTGGATTATGCATTTTTCATGCCCCCATACAAACCCGTTGGCTTAAACATCAACACCAAAACCATTACTGTAAATACCAGAGGATCTGACCAAACCGGCGAAATGAACAAAGAGGATATTGACTGTAATTGTGTCAATAAAATTCCGGCAATGACTGCACCCTTAATGCTTCCAAGACCACCAACAATGACAACACTAAAAGCCATCAAAATAAAATCTCGTCCCATGGTGGGGAAAACGGAATAGATTGGAGCAAGCAAGACTCCTGCTATGCCAGCCAAAGCAACGCCGAATGCAAAAGTCAGCGCATAAACTCGCTTCACCGGTATGCCTAGTGAAGAGCTCATATCTTTGTCATATGCTGAAGCCCTCACAATTGCTCCCAGCTGAGTTTTATAAATCAACGCCCATACAGAGAAAATAATTAAGGCACCAAACCCCATCAGAAATAGTCGGTAATTTGGGAACATCACTCCTAACAACTCGCTGGCACCTGAGATTGGGGCGCTAGGCTTAATTGGATTTGCACCCCAAATAATCTTGTATCCATCTTCCAAAACCATCGCAACACCAAAAGTCAGCAGCAGAGTCAAAATATGTCGGTCTTTATAGTGAAATACTTTTTGAATCAAAAGCCTTTCCATTGCAAAACCAATTGGAATCAAGAACAAGGGAACTAACAATAGACATAACCAGAATGAAACGCCCATTGCCATCAGACTCACACTAATGAACGCTCCAGCTGCGTAGAATTCGCCATGCGACATATTAATTACGTCTAGCAAACCAAAAATAATAGTCAACCCCAAAGCCATGAGGACCACAGCAACGCCAATTGAAAGCCCATTGACTATCTGCGGCGCATAAATATATTGCAAGCTCTCTAGCATTGAAAACCCAATCCCTTAGTGAAATTCACAAGCCAAAAACTCCACACCCGCATAGGGTGGATGTGGAGTAATTTAATAATTAATTAAAAACGAGTACATGTATCAGGGCCAATTGCCTGATCAGAAGGTACTCTTCCAACAATATTGAACTCGCCGTTCTCTACTCGAACTGCAAACATATCTTGCATAGCCTGGTGATCGCCAGCGCGCATCTTCTTAGTGCCCTGAGGGGTTTGCCAGCTTAAATCATTCATGGCATTGCGAACTTTGTCTGTTTCTGTAGACTTCGCTTTCTCAACCGCGGCCTTATAAAAATACAAGAGGCCATAGGAATCAGCGCCATAGAGATCTGGAAGCTTGTTGTAAGCCTTTTGGAAATCTGCTACAAACTTTTTATTAGCCGGGTTATCTAATTTAGGGGAGTAACCTACACCCGTAACAAATCCATTTGCAGATTTTCCGATTGCGCCCATATTTTGAGAGGTGACGGTACCAGAGGCCCCAACAATTGTTACGCCTTTATTGACGCCATATTCATCCATTTGAGTGAATAAGCGCACTGTATCGTTACCAGCCACAGATGTGTAAATAACATTAGGCTTGGCAGCTCTTACTTGGCCAAAATATGGTGAATAATCTTTGTTGTCGAGCGGTGCAAAAACCTCGCCAACATCCTTAGCGCCTTTTTCTGTAGATGCCCTCTTAAAAGCTGAGACCGTACTACGCCCCATCTCATAGTCAGGGCCAATAAAGAAAATATTAGCCTTAGGAATTTCTTTATCTACCCATGCTGCCAATGCAGCAGACTGCATACCAGCGCGAGCATTTACGCGAAATACGTTCGGCGAGCATTTATCGGCTGTAATTGAATCGGCGAATGAAACCGTTGTCGCTATTAGCTTATTGTTTCTCTCAGCCAGCTGGCCTACAGCCAAGGTTGAACCTGAATTAACCGTTCCAGTTAAAAAGTCTACCTTTTCTACCTGGAATAACTTCTCAGCCTTTTGGGTAGCAACCGCTGGGTTTGCCTCTTCATCCTCATAAATTAAATCGATTTTTCTTCCATTAATACCGCCTGCTGCATTAATTTCCTTTGCCGCTAGGTCTAAACCCATTTTTACTTGCTCACCAATTGGCGTGTAAGTGCCAGATAAAGGCGTTACCACACCAATCTTAATTGGGCCTGATTGTGCTAAAACAAACGAAGCACCAAAACTTAAAGCAACAGCTAGAGCGATTTTCTTTGTTTGAAATTTCTTTTTCACGATGTACGTCTCCTTTAAAAAAATTAACGACCGACAAAATTGGGTTGCCGCTTTCCATGGAATGCCTCAACCCCTTCTTTAAAATCTTCAGAATTACGCAAACGGCTATAACAGTGACCCTCAACTTCTATTGCTGTAGTTAATAAACAATCCTCCGTTTCATTAAGCATCTTTTTGGCAGTTCTTTGAGCCATTGGTGAGAATGCGCGCAGCTCATCCACTAACTTAGATACAGCACTAGCAAGCTCTGAGTCTGGAACGCATTCAGTTGCAACGCCCCATTCGTATGCTTGCTGACCCTTAATGCGTCGGGAGCGCATCACAATATCCTTAGTTCTGGTGATGCCCACCATTTTTTGCAATCGCGCTGATCCGCCTGAACCAGGAATTTGACCTAACTTTTGCTCTGGCAGGGCATACAAGGTTGATTCAGCGGCAATACGAAAATCGCACGCTAGAGAAATTTCAAAACCCACCCCAAAGCAATAGCCGTGATTTGCAGCAATGACAGGTTTAGTACAACGCGTAGGTGCTGCAATATTCCAAGCAAGCTTGGAGACGTGCTCTGGCGTTGCTTCCAAGAAGCCTTTAATATCTCCTCCGCTGGAAAAATGCTCACCTTCCGCTCTTAATACAATAATGCGGACACGATCGTCAGCATCCAAAGACTCAAATGCAGCTCTTAATTGATCACGCTGAGGCATTTGTATGACATTGAATGGAGGTCTCTTTAAAACAATGTCGGCCCTTTGATGGGCTTCATCAATTTCCACATAGAAACCATCAAGGTTATCGAGGATATTGCTAAAAGGGTGTTTCAAAATAGTAGTCATATGGTCTTCCTAGTAAAAAAATTAAGCTCTTTCGTATTCGCCGGCAACTAACATGCGTCGCAGCACTTTTCCTACTGGCGACTTGGGAATTTCTTTAACAAATACATACTCTCGAGGGCGTTTAAAGTTAATCAAATCGGATCCTCGGCAATATTCATCTAAGACATCAGAATCTACACTCCCCGAAGCTCTAATGAAGGCAACTACTTTTTGCCCAAGGCGATCATCTTTTAATCCTGCAACGGCCACTTCACTCACAGAAGGATGCAAAGACAAAATAGATTCAATTTCAACGGGAGAAATATTTTCTCCCCCAGAAATAATCATGTCATCGACCCTACCAGTAACAAATAAGTCACCAGACTCGTCAAAGTAGCCCGTATCTCCTGTGAAATACCATCCGTCACGAATAGACTTTTGATCAGCATCAGGTCGCTTCCAATAACCCTCAAATGCCTCATCACCCGAAAGATCGCAAATGATCTGCCCCTCTTCATGAGAAGCTGCTACTTGACTTGGTAATGTTTGCACGGAACCTTGATCCAGTTGCACCACTCTAATACGCGCATTGATACCCGCCTTTCCAGCGCAGCCTGGCTTTAATGCTGCATTCTGATTGATGGTGTATGTGTAAATCTCACTTGAACCATAGTGATTTACAAATAATTCAGGGGAGAAGGCTTCGTTTAACTTAAGCAATAAAGCGTCATGCATAGGAGCCCCAGCAAACCCAAGCTTCTTAACAGTCTTCACTCGATCCGCATTGAAATTTTGTGACTGAATCATGTCGTGATATAGCGTTGGCACCAAATAAAGGTGAGTTACAGCCTCACTCTCGATTGCCTCTATCGCTTTATTCACATCCCAACGTGGTACTGCAACATAGGTACCATTCACAATACATAAAGACAACAGCGTTCTTACGCCCATGGTGTGATAGAGCGGCATTACCCCTAAAGTCACCTCACCCATTGCATACTGATTTTGTGCAACGTGTGCAATTCCTGCCGCGCGTTCTGCTCGCTGCTTTCTTGGGACCCCTTTTGGTTTTCCTGTAGTGCCAGAAGTAAAAAGCATGACAGATATATCCTCAACATGACCGAATGCCTCAGGCTCGAATCCATCCTGAATTAACTGATCAAAATAGGAATACCCATCTAGTGCAGCTTTCTCCATGCAAAGAATTACAGAGATAGAGTTACTTGTTTCGGATTCAAGGTAATTGTTGAGAGATATCTCCTCAACAAATGCTAATTTCACATCAGCATTTTGCGCACAATAATCAATTTCATCTGGCTTGGAACGCCAATTTAAAGGAACAATAGCTATGCCTGCCATCTGGCATGCCCAATGAATTGTTGCCGCCTCGTATCGATTTTGCAAAACAGTCAAAATACGATCGCCACGTTTTAGGCCTTGCTTGTAAAAAAACTGTTGAATAGCGCCAATATGAAGTGCCCACTCAGCATATGTATGGCGCCTGTCTCCATCTACAATCGCTAGTCTATTAGGCTCACGCTCAACAGCCTGCAAAAAAGTTCGACCTAAATCAAGCATGCTCTCCTCCATTTTTGTGCGCTCTGGATGCGGCAACCTCTAAAACTGCCTCGACAATTCCAACGTATCCAGTGCAGCGACATAAATTTCCCGATAAACCTTCTCGCACCTCTAGCTCAGTTGGATGGGGATTCTTTTTGAGAAAATCCTCTGCCGATAGTAAAAATCCAGAAGTACAAAATCCACACTGCAATGCATGATGTTTCTTAAACGCATTTTGCAAATCAGACATCTCCCCTGACTTTGCAAGGCCTTCTACAGTTTTTACTATGGCGCTATCAGCCTGACATGCAAAGATGAGACAAGAACGTACGATCTGCCCATCAACCTCAACCGTACATGCACCACATACGCCATGCTCACAACCTGCATGAGTACCTGTTGCTCCCAAATCATGGCGAATAAAATCTAGCAATGTTGTGCGTGATTCACAGGAACCTTCACGCTCCACCCCATTTAAATTCAGCTTTATCAAATGGCTCTTCATTTCATTTCTTCACTTTTAAAATCTATGGCTTGTTGACACGCGCGCATTCCAAGTGAGCGCATCAAATGTCTACGTAATCCTGCGGTGGCCGTGGGATCTTCTCTCACCTCAGTCTTGGCCGCTAAATCATCAATAAATTGATAGGCCCCATCCAATGAACTTGCAACGCATTTATAAACCCTCACAACATCATCAATGCCGCCAAATCCTATAGTCCAGCGATCATCTTCCTTAATAACTGCTACGGCAACTACTGCAAAGTCTCCGTGGCGATAACCATATTCAGCAAACCCAAAACCAGCATTTGGCCCACGAATAGGAAACTCGACAAACTCAATGAATTCCGTTGGCTGACGACTGGTTTGAAGGGCTCCCAGGAAAAAGTCTTTGGCATGAACTACTCGCTTCTTCTTTTTACTTACGAGAGAGACCGAACCCTCTAGCACTGACAATCCAAGGACCAACTCGGCACTAGGATCAGCATGCGCAATCGATCCACATACAGTTCCACGATTTCGAATAGGGGCGTGAGCAATCCACGGAAACATCATGCTTAATAATGGCTGGGTTTTACCAAGATCACTCCAATGCTCTAATTCAGACTGCCTTACACCCGCCCCAACCCGAAGCGCATGGCCCAATACACTGAAGGTTTTAAGCTCTTCAACCTTATTAATATCAATTAAGTGATCAGGACTAGCCACCCGCATTGCCAAGACAGGAATAAGGGTTTGCCCTCCGGCAATAATGCGGGCATCTTCGCCATACTTATCCAGCAACTCCAAAACATTTTCTTTAGAGCTGGCTTGGTGCATCACGAAAGGAGCAGATTTCATTTGCTTGCTCCTAATAAAGCAAATAGTCTGCCAATCAGAGCTTTAAATATGCCTTCTTGTTTTGCTCCAGCTTCTTTTGCAAGGGCTCTAAATAGCTGATCCAATACCAATCGAATGGCGCCCTCCAATAACCTACTTCCAATTGCCGCAAGCTTTCCCGATACTTGCGCTTGGTAGTCGTACTTCAGCACAGTCACACTGCCATCTTTTGTAAGGTCAACTTGTCCCATTCCGAGAGCCATACCTAGGGGGCCCCGACCCTCACCGCCTAGGGTGAAACTATTAGGGCTTTGTACATTCGTTAATTCAACCTTAGCCGCAAATCGGGCCTTTGCAATACCAATGCGCACAACTGCAATGCAGTCAAACTGAATACCATTTGCAATTGTTTTTTTATGAATAGACTCACAACCTGGTATGACATTCTTTAATCTTTCTGGATCAAGCAATACAGCAAAAATATCCTCAGGTAGCACTTGCAATCTAACCGCGCCCTGAGCTTTCAAAGGATAGTCGGTATTTATAGCCATTGATGAAGCTTGACTAGAAGGTTTATCAAGCTTCAACAAACCTTTCCCCACAAGAAGCGCATGAATTCGACTGGGGGTTGCAGGCAGAACAATTTCTTCAACATCTAAAGCATCTGCAATTGCATTTGCAATACAAACAGGGGTACTCATGCTATTACCCTCGCCAATGCCTTTGGCACCTAATGGCGTAAATGGGCTTGGAGATTCTTGATGATAAATTTTTGGAATACCAATATCACTCGAAGTCGGCAAACGATAGTCGGCAAAAGTACCTGAGAGAAAATTGCCATCACTACTATAAACAAACTCTTCAAAAAGGGCTGCGCCCACTGCTTGGGCATACGCGCCATATATCTGCCCATCCGCTAAGGCGGGGTTTAATATCCTGCCCGCATCATGCACGGTAATGTACTGGTCTATCTTTGCAGAACAGGTTTCGGTATCTATTTCTATGCCGCAAGCATCAAGAGCAAAACCGTATGCCGCAGAAGTATTAATTCGATCAGCCTCATCGGGAGCCTCTAAAACATCTGCGCTCCAAAACTGTGTTTCCTGTAGCGCAAGTATTGCTTCTCTTCCGAGAGCCTCTTGAATTAATCTAGGTGACCAGTGAAAGTTTCCACAAACTCTGGAGAAAGGTATGCCATTGTCCTCAGAACCAATCACGGCTATATTGCCGTTTGAAAAAATTAATTGATTCGGCTTGACCTTAAGTAGGTGGGCAGCGTAATCCGCAATTCGAGCCTTTAACTTTTCAGCGGCCAAAAATACTGTTCCTGCTACTGCACCAGCAAAACGACTCGAATAATTTCCAGCGGCAATAGACCATGCATCCTTTGCGGTATCAAAATCGACATTGACTTGGATTTGGGATGGTAGGACTCCAAAAACATCCGCCAATAATTGACTAATAACCGTTTGATGGCCTTGTCCGGCAGGGGCTGAGGCAATATTTGCCGCAATATTTCCAGAGGGGTCTATGCTGACTGTCGCAGAGGTGATGGCGCCATTTTTAGGGCCTGCTTTTGCTCTTTGCTCTTTTGTAAGGACGGTAGTGATATAGCCCATATTGGACACTGAAGGCTCAACAATCGACGCAATACCAATTCCGTAGTGGCGCCCTTCTTTCCTTGCCTGATCTCTACGATCTAATAATTTTCTAAATTCTGGTGAGCTCTCTAGTGTTTTTAAGGCCTTTTGATAGTCACCTGAGTCTAGCAATGCACCTGCAGCCGCTCGGTAAGGGAACTGCTCTTTTTGAACATAATTTAATGCCGCGATTTCTTGATGCGTTTTACCTAAAGTTTTTGCGATTTTTTGAATTAAACGCTCAAGTGCGTAATAAACCTGAGGACCGCCAAACCCTCTAACCAATCCGGTTGGAGTTTTATTAATTAATACGGCACGATTGCGAATTTTTAAATTCTGGATTTGATAAGGGCCGGTAACACAACCATGCATCCTATAAAGTGTTGCCGGCTCAGGCGCCCTTAAATAAGCCCCACAATCTTCAATTTGATCGTAGTCTAATGCCAATATTTTTCCATCCCCATCCACAGCTGCACGTAAATGAGTATGGCGGGAGGTCGCAGAAGTGGCTGCTTGAAGATGCTCTAAGCGATCTTCTATAAATTTCACTGGGGCACCTGCCTTACGCGATGCCAAGCAAGACATGATGATGTATGGCAAGACGGATTGCTTAACTCCGAAGCTGCCACCTGAATCAGGGGCAACGTGATGACGCAACTTTGTTCCCGGGACCTTCAAAGCAGCAGCCATCACTACATGCAGTGAAAATGGCCCCATAAAATTTGACGTTACTTCATACGAGGAGTCTGCACCTCGCCATTGAGCAACAACTCCACCAGTCTCTAAAGGTGTGCAGGAGTTACGGGGATAACGAATATCAACTTCAACGACGCTGGCAGCTTTTTTAAATGCCCCCTCAGGGTCGCCGTATTGATGTGATCGATCTAAAACACAGTTACTACCAATGTCTTTATGAAGAATAATCGACGTATCTGATAGTGCAATATCTACATCGACAACCGCAGGAAGTGGCTGAATGTTTAATTCAACCTTCTCAACCCCATCCTCTGCCAAAGCTCTTGATTCAGCGATGACTACTGCTATAGGCTCGCCCACATAGCGCACATACTCATTGGCCAGCACCCACTGACGCATTGGAGTTTTAACGGCAACGACCAATGGATTGGACCAGGCCTGAACATCATCGATTGTCAGGATTGCCCTGACCCCCTTTATCTGCAATGCTGGTTCTATATCTACAGAAATAATTTTTCCATGCGCAATTGGTGAACGAACCACAGCAGCATATAAGGTTCCAACTGGCAACGGAAGATCATCCAGATAGCGACCCCCACCCATCAGAAGAGCAATATCTTCTACACGCTCACATGCCTTGCCTAAATAGTTTGAACTTGTTTTCAATGCAATCTTTTCAGCTAAATTAAGAATAATTAATGCTGAAAGAAGCTTAATGATCAGACTAAGAGGACGCTTACCTTAAAGTCCGATTACTTAACCTAGAGTCCGATTATGTGTATCAGGAAAACCCTAAGAGTCTAGCTTGGGCGCCTTTTCTACCTGCTGACGATAGAGGCTCGGGGTGACCCCTTGATGCTGCTTAAAGAATCGGGTGAAATGGCTTTGAGCAGAAAAACCGAGCTCATCACCAATATGAATCAGGCTCTCCCCTTTATCGGCGAGCGCATCAAATGCAAACTCCATTCTGAGTACATTCGCAAATACAACGGGTGAAAGTCCAGTGCAGCGCCTAAAGAGCTCAAAAAAGTGAGAGCGCGAAAGATCGACACTTTGAGCAACCATTGAAATATCACTAAACCCTTGAGGAGATGTGCGCATGATATGGATTGCTTTTCGTATTCTTGGATCCATAAATGCCAATGAATTGCCTGAATTACGCAAATCACCTTGGGTTAGAAGGTCGGCATCATCCATAAAACTCAGCACGAGCTCAAGCAAGATGGATTCAAGGTAGTCATGGGTAATCTGATCGGCCCACCAAAGTTCCATTGAGATCTTTTCCAATACCTGCTTTTGATGGTTGCCTAACCCAGACAAGTTATTAATAAAGAAACGAGGATGGCTACTTGCTAAGAATTTTTTGCTAAACGATGCCAACCACTTTGGTTCCAGGTACAACGCAAGCAAAATGGGATTTTCACCATTCACTGGTAAATGAAGGTAGGAATGTTCTTCCCAGGCATTGATGAGAACTGCATTGTCATCTGTTAGGGGGCATAGCTGTCCCCTAACCTGAAAAGCAATATCTGGGCCCGCCACCTTGCATAAGATGTGGCAGTGATGATGCGCATGGGTGACTAAGGGCGCATCCATCTCAAGAAGCGCCACTCTACCAAAATCGCCGTGAAGAAGTCGTATTACTTTTGACATGCGTTAAATCATCTCATACACAGACCATAGTGATATGCATTTTTATATTGCACTGCAAAAGAAAAAGCCCTAACTTCTCAGGGCTTTTAATTGCTGGGGTCTATCTGAAATCTATTTTTTCTTTACAGGCGGCAAATCAGTGCAATGGCCGTGAGCTGCTTCAGCCGCAAGCCCGACTGATTCACCTAGCGTTGGATGTGGATGAATCGTTTTACCGATATCCACCGCATCAGCACCCATCTCAATAGCTAAACACACTTCACCGATTAAATCGCCAGCGTGTGTTCCCACAATGCCGCCACCAATAATGCGATGGGTGGTAGCATCAAAAATCAGTTTTGTGAAACCTTCATCACGTCCATTAGCGATCGCACGTCCACTAGCTGCCCATGGGAACAAACCCTTCTCATAAGCAATGCCTTGAGCTTTACATTGCTCTTCTGTCAAACCAGCCCACGCTACTTCAGGGTCAGTGTAGGCAACCGATGGAATTTGCTTAGCATCAAAGTAGGATTTTTCGCCAGCAGCAGCTTCCGCAGCAACGTGACCTTCATGCACCGCCTTATGTGCCAACATCGGTTGACCAACTAAGTCACCAATTGCAAAAATATTAGAGACGTTGGTCCGCATTTGTTTATCTACAGGAATAAAGCCGCGCTCATCCACCTGCACACCCGCTTTACCGGCATCAATCTTTTTGCCGTTTGGAGTGCGTCCTACTGCAACCAATACCAAGTCATAGGTTTGCGGTTCAGCCGGTGCGTTCTCGCCTTCGAAAGAAACTTGAATTCCGTCAGACTTAACTTCTGCCTTAGAAGCACGAGTCTTAAGCATGATCTTTTCAAAACGTCCGGCATTGAACTTCTCCCAGACCTTTTCTAAATCACGATCGGCACCTGCCATCAAACCATCCATCATCTCGGCGATATCAATGCGTGAACCTAGTGTGCTGTAAACCGTAGCCATCTCTAGGCCAATAATGCCACCGCCAATAACGAGCATCCGCTTTGGAATACTCTTGAGTAATAAAGCACCAGTGCTATCTACAATGCGTGGATCTTCAGGCAGGAAAGGTAACTTCACTGGCTGACTACCCGCAGCGATGATTGCCTTCTGAAAGCGCACCACTTCTTTTTGACCAGTGAGATCCTGACCAGCACCATCAGTTAACTCTACCTCGACATGGTTTGCATCTAAAAATTTACCTAGACCACGCACCACTTTTACTTTACGAGCCTTTGCCATACCAGCAAGACCACCGGTCAATTTGGCAATGACGGACTCTTTGTAACCGCGCAATTGATCAATCTCAATCTTCGGTGCGCCAAAAGTAATGCCGTGCTTAGCCATGGTCTTGACTTCGTCTATGACTGAGGTGGTGTGCAGCAATGCTTTAGATGGAATACACCCAACGTTTAAGCAAACCCCGCCCAAAGTAGGATAGCGCTCCACTAAAACAGTATTCATACCCAAGTCTGCACTACGAAACGCTGCGCTATAACCACCAGGGCCAGCACCAAGTACCAACACTTCACATTCATGATCAACCTTACCGCTGTACTGACCTGCTACTGGGGCAGGAGCAATAGCAGCAGGTGTGGCTGGTGCTGCAGGTTTTGCTGCTGGAGCTGGTTGAGGCACAGGCACTGCAACACTAGCCTCTATCTCGGCAATCACAGAACCTTTACTCACTTTATCTCCAAGCTTGACTGCAATACTAGTAACAGTACCTGCAGCATCGGCCGGAACTTCCATGGTTGCTTTATCGGATTCAAGAACTAATAGCGGCTGCTCTTTTTCAATCACGTCGCCTACTTTAACCAGCACTTCAATGACCGGTACATCTGCATAGTCACCAATATCCGGCACAAGGATCATTTGCTTAGCCATAGATCCCCCTTACAGACTAGCGCGACGGAAGTCGGCCAAGAGCTGTGCAATGTACACATTGAAGCGGGTAGCTAAAGCACCATCAATCACGCGGTGATCTGCAGAGAGAGACAATGGGCAAATGAGGCGTGGCACAAACTGCTTACCATCCCACACTGGCTTCATAGCTGCCTTGCTCACGCCCATAATCGCCACTTCAGGAGCATTCACGATTGGGGAGAAATACGTTCCTCCGATACCACCTAGTGATGAGATCGTGAAGCTAGCGCCTTGCATTTGATCTGGCTTTAACTTGCCATCACGAGCGAGTGCCGCCAAGTCAGAAGTTTCTTTCGCCAACTCAAAGATGCCTTTCTTATCGGCATCTTTAATGACCGGTACAACCAGTCCAGTTGGAGTATCTGCGGCAAATCCAATATTGAAGTATTTCTTCAAAATCAGATCATCACCATCCAAAGAGCTATTGAACTCTGGATATTTTTTCAATGCAGCGACTGCAGCCTTCATTAAGAAAGCCAGCATCGTAATCTTGACGCCCTTCTTCTCATTCTCTTTATTGGTGAGAACGCGGAATGCCTCTAAATCAGTGATGTCAGCATCTTCGTGATAAGTCACGGCTGGGATCATCACCCAGTTACGGCCCAAATTGGCTGCAGTAAGTTTCTTAATACGATTGAGTGGTTGACGCTCGATCTCACCAAACTTTGTGAAATCAACCTTCGGCCAAGGAATCAGATTCAAGCCACCTAAGCTACTACCACTAGAAGCAGCCGCAGGACTACCTGCACCACCACTCATAGCTGCCTTCACAAAGGCTTGGACGTCTTCCTGAGTAATGCGACCTTTAGGGCCAGATCCTTTAACTTGCGTAATAGTGACACCAAGCTCACGTGCAAACTTACGTACAGATGGACTTGCATGACTTACTGCAGCATCAATTGGCGGAGGAGTATTGCTGATAGGAGGTGGTGCGGGTGCGCGCGCAATCGGAGGCTCTACCGCTTTAATTGCTGGCGCGGCAGGTGTAGCTGCAGGAGTAGACACAGGAGTTGATACGCCAGATGCTCCACCTTCCAAGATCACTACAACTGAACCTTCAGAAAGGTTATCGCCCACTTTGACTTTGACTTCTTTGACGATGCCTGAATGTGAAGAAGGAACATCCATGGTGGCTTTATCAGACTCCAGCACAACGATGGATTGTTCTTTCTCAATCTTGTCACCGGCTTTAACCAAGACTTCGATCACTGGTACATCTTTATAGTCGCCGATATCAGGGACTTTGATTTCGATGGGGGATCCGCCGCTGGAAGCTGCTACTGGCGCAGGAGCGCTTGCTGCTGCTGTCGCTGGTGCAGAAGTTGTTGCTGCCGCGCCCTCTTCTAAGGTAATTACAAGGGATCCCTCAGAAAGGTTATCGCCCACTTTGACTTTGACTTCTTTGACGATGCCTGAATGTGAAGAAGGAACATCCATGGTGGCTTTATCAGACTCCAGCACAACGATGGATTGTTCTTTCTCAATCTTGTCACCGGCTTTAACCAAGACTTCGATCACTGGTACATCTTTATAGTCGCCGATATCAGGGACTTTGATTTCAATTATTTGACTCATAGTATTTGTCTCTTATCAAACCGTCATTGGGTTTGGTTTAGTAGTATCGATCTTGTACTTCTTAATCGCCTCAGCCAACTTAGAGCGATCAAGCTGACCAGCGTCAACCAAAGATCGCAAGGCAGTGAGAACAACCCAACGACGATCTACTTCAAAGAAGTCACGGAGTTTTTCACGAGTATCAGAACGACCAAAGCCATCAGTACCCAATACTTCATAACGGCGACCCATATGCTGAATTGCTGGACGAATCTGCTCAGCAAATAGACGAACATAGTCGGTAGCAGCAACGATTGGGCCTGTAGTATCTTTCAGGCATTTTTCTACATGAGATAAGGCTGGTGCAGCACTTGGATTCAATAGATTGCTACGGTGAACTGCAGTCCAATCACGACCTAGTTCAGTAAAGCTTGGGCAACCCCACAAATCTGAAGCAATACCCCAGTCTTTATGCAGAATCTCCGCAGCTTCAATCACTTCACGGAAGATCGTTCCCGAACCTAAGAGTTGTACACGCAATTTTGCCTTGTCATCACCAACAGACTTGAGCTTATACATACCCTTGATGATGTCTTTCTCCGCACCCTTAGGCATTGCTGGGTGTGAATAGTTTTCATTCATCAAAGTAACGTAGTAGTAAACATCTTCCTGAACTTCCAACATTCGACGCATGCCATCCTGAATCACTACAGCCAATTCAAATGAGAAGGTTGGGTCATAGCTGATGCAGTTGGGAACCGCACCACTCCACAAATGACTATGGCCATCTTCGTGCTGTAAGCCTTCGCCGTTCAAGGTAGTTCTACCAGCTGTACCACCTAGCAAGAAACCACGGCTACGCATATCTCCTGCGGCCCAAGCTAAGTCACCGATACGCTGGAAACCAAACATGGAATAGAAGATATAGAAAGGCAACATGGGTACACCATGGGTGGAATAAGAAGTCGCAGCAGCGATCCAGTCGCACATACCGCCGGCTTCATTAATACCTTCTTGCAGAATTTGACCTGTCTTGTCCTCTTTGTAGAACATCAATTGATCATGATCTTCTGGTGTGTAAAGTTGGCCTAATTGATTCCAGATTCCTAATTGGCGGAACATGCCTTCCATACCAAAGGTGCGGGACTCGTCAGGAACAATCGGTACCACCCGTTTACCCAACACCTTATCGCGCACTACTGTATTGAGTATGCGCACAAATGCCATAGTTGTAGAAATCTCACGGCCTTCAGTAGTTGCCTCAAGCAATGGAGCAAATACTTCTAAAGCAGGAACTGGCAAGCTCTCCGCTTTAGTGCGACGTTGCGGCAAGTAACCACCCAACTCTTGACGACGCGCCTTCATGTACTCTAATTCCGGGCTACCTTCGGCAAACTTGACCAAAGGCATTTCGTCCAACTCTTCATCTTTAACGGGAATCTCAAAGCGATCACGGAAGCGACGCACATCGTCATCGTTCATCTTCTTCGCTTGGTGGGCAATATTCATCGCCTCACCTGAGCCGCCCATGCCATAACCTTTAATGGTGTGGGCTAGGATCACTGTAGGTTGATTCTTGTGATTTACTGCCGCATGGAATGCTGCATAAACTTTATGGGGATCATGGCCACCGCGATTCAGTTGCCAAATTTCATCATCACTCCAGTCACTTACTAAAGCCTTTAATTCTGGAGTATTGAAAACGATCTCGCGAACGTAGCTGCCGTTCTTAGACTTCATAGTCTGATACTGGCCGTCAACGATCTCGCCTAAGCGTTGCATCAAAATACCTTTTTTGTCGCGCGCAAAGAGAGCGTCCCACTGACCGCCCCACACTACTTTGATCACATTCCAGCCGGCACCGCGGAACTCGCTCTCAAGCTCTTGAATGATGCTGCCGTTGCCGCGCACTGGTCCGTCTAGACGCTGCAAGTTACAGTTAATGACGAAAATCAGGTTATCGAGTTTTTCACGACCGGCCATACCAATCGCACCCAAGGATTCTGGTTCGTCGGTTTCGCCATCGCCCAAGAATGCCCAAACTTTACGGCCTTGCTCTTGAATGAAGCCGCGGTCTGTTAGGTACTTCATAAAGCGCGCTTGGTAAATCGCCATGATCGGGCCCAAGCCCATCGATACGGTTGGGAACTGCCAGAAGTCTGGCATCAACCAAGGATGTGGATAACTAGAGATGCCTTTACCGCCAACTTCTTGGCGGAAGTTGTTGAGCTGACCTTCTTCGAGACGGCCCAACATATAAGCACGTGCATAGACGCCGGGAGCAGAGTGCCCTTGAACAAATATCAAATCGCCACCATTCTCAGGCGACGGTGCGTGCCAGAAATGATTAAAGCCAACGTCATACAAAGTAGCTGCAGACTGGAACGATGAAATGTGTCCACCAACGTTCGTGTCTTTGTTGGCACGAAGCACCATCGCCATGGCATTCCAGCGAGTGTATGAACGAATACGATGCTCCACATTTTGATCGCCAGGCAAACGCGCTTGATTTTCAACAGGAATAGTATTGATATAAGGAGTCTCAGCATGGAATGGCTGCACCACTCCGTTTACACGAGCATGAGAAATTTGTTGATCGATGAGATAGGCAGCTCTCTCAGGACCTTCGTTACGAATCACGCCATCGAGCGCTTGTAACCATTCCTGTGTCTCACCAGGATCCGCATCCTGAGTGTTCTGTTTACCTAATACTTGGTCTGGAACTGCTGCCATCTTTTGTCTCCATTAAATAGTGCTTAATTTGTCATCAACTTTATAGGCAATATTCTAGGAAGGTATATGGGTGTAAACAAGCAATTTTCCACATAATGATAATATTTCTCATAATGTGGTATTTTATTGCGGTGCAAATAAGAAGCTATAAAACGGTCAGAATTGGCTTTTTGGAAGGGCAAATAAGGCAAAATGCTCTGTATTCATGAGAAAAACAGCATTTTCCAGCCTAGTCCTTAGCCCCCTTAGGTGGCTCCGCAAAATACGTGGGTTTAGGATTGTTTACACCCCGCTTTTAGCCATTGTTCTGTTTACAGCAGTCATGGGCATTATTTTGGGAACGCTGCATTTACAAGAAAAGAATCAGCAAGAGGCTGCCCTATTTAGAGAGCTGTCATTTGCCAAACAGCGTATTCAATCTCGTTTCGCCAGCAACCTTGATGCATTAACAACGATTAATCGAGAAATGGCTGCAAGCGAAGATCAATTGAAGCTCAGACAAATTGCGCGCGAGCAAGCAGAAGATCTTGTTTTAAATAACCATGAGATCGTCAAAATCATTTGGCTAAATAATCAAAATCAGCGGCTATGGGCAGCTCCTGCTGAAAGTAACAAATCGGATTGGATTAGCAAAACTCAAAATGATCAGCTCATTAATTCTAGTCTTGCATCAACTATCGAGCTTAGCCGAGTAACTAGTCGAGCAGCTTTTAGCCAGTTTGTTTCCTTAAATTTACCGGGTGATGCACCGATCTCCACGGATAGAAAAATCGTTCTTTGGCAAGTGGTGCCCAATATCGTTGGCGGAGAAGTTGTTGGATTCTTGGCGGCACTCTATACGACTCAAGGAATATTGGATGCTCTACCAAGCGACCTCAAATCCCATTACCGCTTTACCTTGCTCACTGACAATGAAAGAGTTTTAGGCATCTCTTCCGATAGAGATACCCCTAAAAGAGCATTTAGCAATCAGACAAGCTTAGATATTGGGGTCTTAAGCCCCAACATTAATTTACGCATAGATACCTATCCTCCGCCAACCAACCTCACCTTCAGGATGTTAATTGGCGTCGTGATTGGATTAAGCGCATTCGTAGTTTGGAGTTTGTGGTCTGTACTAAAGCAAATGCAAGTACGCCAAGAGGCTGAAGCAAGCCTGCGCAAAGAAACCAGCTTTCGTAATGCAATGGAAGACTCCACCCCTGTGGGTATTCGTGCGCATGATATGCAAAAGCGGATTACATATGTGAATCGAGCATTTTGCGAAATGACAGGCTGGACATCAGATGAGTTAATAGGTCTCACTCCGCCCTTTCCATTCTGGCCAGATAGCAGAAGAGATGAGCTTGTTGAGAAAATGAATCGGGCAATGAAGTCCGACATCAGCGTTGTCATGAGGGTCGGCATCGAAGGAGTGATCTTAAAGAAAGACGGCTCCTTGATACAGACCCGCACCTTTATTGCCCCGCTGATTAATGAAAAAGGCAAGCAGACTGGTTGGGTTACTTCATTAATTGATATTTCCGAACCTAAAAAGATTCGCGAAGAATTAGCTGCCTCTCAAGATCGCTTCACTACCGTTCTAGAAAGTCTAGATGCCGCTGTGTCGGTGGTCTCGCTAGAGACTAACGCCCTGCTATTTGCCAATCGTTTTTATCGGGAGCGCTTTGGTGACAACTCTAAAGGTCACTTCCAATTAGCGGGCAGCGATACCAGCAACACGACGATGCGAGATATTGCAGAAGATCTTGAGGATTCTCCCCCTGGAATTCCAACGCCATTTTTATATCAAGAGTCAGAGTCAGAAGAAGTTCAGCTAGGCGATGACAATAATCAATGGTTTGAAGTTAGACGTCGTTATATCCCGTGGGTAGATGGACATCTTGCGCAGCTATTGATTGCCACTGACATTACCGCTCGTAAAGAAGCAGATGATTTGGCACTACAACAACAAGAGCGTATGCAGTTCACCAGCCGTCTCACCACAATGGGTGAAATGGCATCCTCTTTAGCTCATGAACTAAACCAACCTCTTTCAGCTATATCAAACTACTGCATGGGTGTTGCTAAGCGTTTAGATGGGCACCAAGATCCTATCCTGACCAAAGAAATTTTGCCAGCTCTAGAAAAAGCTTCTGAGCAAGCCCATCGAGCCGGCACCATCATTCAGCGCATTCGAGGTTTTGTAAAACGCAGTGAGCCTCAACGTAAAGCGGCAAACATCACTGAAATTATTAATGATGCAGTTGGCTTGGTTGAAATTGAAGCCCACCGCCATCGCTTAGTCATTAGCTCGGAAATTGCCGAAAATCTGCCCGTAGTTAACCTGGATCCAGTCCTGATCCTGCAGGTAGTAGTCAATCTTCTTAAAAACGCCTTAGATAGCGTCCGCGAGGCTTACCCCCTTTCCTCCCGTTGGTCAGCCCCGCCAGTTTGGATTAGTGCAGATTTAGACACCAGCATCTTCCCGGCCATGCTCAGAATCCAGGTTACCGATGCTGGGGGCGGAATCTCGGAAAACGTCCTGGAACGCATATTTGAGCCGTTTTTCAGCACAAAGTCCGATGGAATGGGTATGGGGCTCAATATTTGCCGCTCCATTATTGAATCTCACCATGGCAGACTTTGGGCTACCAATGTTCAAGACTCAGAACAAACCAAGCTGGCTGGCTGCACCTTTACAATACTTCTACCGTTGGAATCCCCTGGAACCAAGGGTGCTGTTTAACTTCGAATTTATAGATTCACCTCACGAGAACTGATATGAACTTAAGCGCTACTGCAAAACCAAACCAAGCTGAAGTTGTCTATGTGGTGGATGATGACGAAGCGGTAAGAGATTCGCTTACCTGGCTCTTAGAAAGCAATGGTTATGTTGTTCGTTGCCATGCAAGCGCAGAACGTTTCTTACAGTCCTTGCAAAGTACCGATAAGTCCACTATCTCTTGCGCCATTTTGGATGTGCGCATGCCCGGTATGTCAGGCCTTGAATTGCAGGAGCGCTTAACTAGCGAAAACCTGCCCATGCCAGTTGCTTTTATTACTGGTCACGGCGATGTATCGATGGCTGTCTCCACCATGAAGCGTGGTGCAGTGGATTTCATTGAAAAGCCTTTTAAAGAAAATGATCTTTATGGTTTAGTGGATCGCATGCTTGCTAAAGCGCGCATCGATTATTCACAAGCCAGCCAACGCAAAATTACCCAGAGCTTACTCAGTAAGTTAACTGGTCGTGAGCGTCAGGTTCTAGAGCGCATTGTTGCAGGCCGTTTGAATAAACAAATTGCTGATGACCTCGGTATTTCTATTAAGACTGTTGAAGCACACCGCGCCAACATCATGGAAAAGCTCAACGTCAACACAGTTGCCGACCTACTCCGCCTGGCTTTGTCTGATCCCCAGCCTAATTAATTACCGGGGTTTTCTATGCCAGCTCAATTATTAGACGGAAACGCCCTTTCTAAAAAACTACGTACGGAAATTGCTGCACGTGGTGCAATCGTCACCGCCAAAGGCACCAGACCTGGTTTAGCAGTCATCGTGGTTGGCGACAACCCTGCCAGCGCGGTATATGTTCGCAACAAAGTAAAAGCCTGTGAAGACGTTGGCTTTCATTCTGTTTTAGAGCGCTATTCTGTAGAACTTGGCGAAGAAGAATTACTCGCGCGTATTGCCACTCTCAATGCGGATCCTGCAATACACGGGATCTTGGTGCAACTCCCGCTACCAGAGCACATTGCCTCTGAGCGCGTACTAGAAGCGATTGCTCCAGAAAAAGATGTGGATGGCTTTCATGTGGCTAATGCTGGCGCCTTGATGGTTGGTCAACCAGAATTCAAGCCTTGCACCCCTTATGGCTGCATGAAGATTCTTGAAAGCATTGATTACCCTATTCGTGGTGCTCGCGCTGTGATTGTTGGTGCCTCCAATATCGTGGGTAAGCCAATGGCGATGCTGCTATTACAAGCCGGAGCAACGGTCACCATTTGCAATAGCAAGACTCGTGACTTGGCACATCACACCAAGGATGCTGACATTTTGGTGGTTGCCACCGGTAAACCCAAAATGATTACCGGCGACATGGTGAAGAATGGTGCAGTTGTCATTGATGTGGGCATTAATCGCCTGCCTGATGGCAAACTCTGTGGCGACGTGGATTTTGATACGGCTAAATACATCGCCGGTTGGATTACCCCGGTTCCAGGTGGTGTTGGCCCGATGACCATCACCATGCTTCTCATGAATACCTTGGAAGCTGCTGAAAAGGCCGCCAAGCTCTGAGGAATTACTGGGACTTTTGGCAAAATTGCTCCCAGTCCATTAAGCTAGAGGGATGACTACATCCACATCTAGCTTCCTGAGCAGCACCCTCCCCGCAGAATTGCAAAATAATCCACTGACTACTTTTGGGCGCGGCATTGCTGCCTACGCCGAAGTCAAGCCTGAGCACATTGCACCAGCGATTGAATATTTACTCAAGCAAGCGCAAGATGCTGTGGATGTAGCAGTCAATCCAAGCACTCCATCTACTTGGGATGCCCTCGCTGAACCACTAGAAGATGCTACTGAATTTTTTGGTAGGTCTTGGGGCGTGATATCCCATCTCAATGGCGTTGCCGATACCCCGGAGTTGCGCGCTGCCTATGGCGAGATGCTACCTAAGGTCACCGCTTTCTTCTCAAGCCTTGGTCAAAATTTAGAGCTCTACAAAAAGTTTAAAGAACTCAGCAAAGCGCCTGACTTTTCAAAACTCAGCGCAGCTCAAAAGAAAGTCATTGAAAACTCCTTGCGAGATTTTCGTCTGGGTGGCGCAGAACTCAGTGATGCAGATAAGCCCCGCTTTTCACAAATTCAGGATGAGCAGGCAACCTTAGGTAAAGCATTTTCAGACCATGTATTAGATGCTACCGATGGTTTTGTTCATCTAATCACTGATAAAGCTGATTTGGTAGGTTTGCCTGAGGACGCTATTGCAGCTGCTGCAGATACTGCCCAGCAGAAGAGTCTCCAGGGCTGGGCCTTTACTCTGCACTTCCCCTCTTACTACCCAGTCATGCAGTACTCAGAGAATCGGGCGCTGCGTCGCTTGATGTATGAAGCTTATGTCACCCGCGCTTCTGAACTGGCACCCCAATATGCCAAAGGTAAACTGGATTGGGACAATACTCAGAACATGCTCGATCAGTTAAGACTGCGCGATGAGGAAGCTCACATGCTAGGCTTCAACAACTATGCCGCACTGAGTTTGGCACCGAAGATGGCCAGCAGCGTTGATGAAGTTGACTCCTTTCTGACCAACTTCGCCCAGAAAGCAAAACCATTTGCATTAAAAGATTGGCAAGAGCTTTCTCAGTTTGCCAAGACCGAGCTATCTATTGCTGATGGATTGGAGCCATGGGATGTTGCTTTTGCATCCGAAAGATTGAAGCAAGAACGCTATTCCTTTTCGGAGAATGAGCTCAAGCAATACTTTCCTCTCCCTAAGGTGTTAGATGGTCTCTTCCAAGTTATTCAGACTCTGTTTGGCGTCAAGATTGAAGCGGCAGATTTGCCAACTTGGCATGCCGATGTGCAATCCTTTTCAGTGAAAAATGCCAAGGGTAATATCGTGGCCCACTTCTACCTGGATCCCTATGCTCGCCCTGGCAAGCGTGGCGGGGCTTGGATGGATGATGCCCGTGGTCGTAGAGTTTTACCTAATGGCGAAATCCAAGTGCCTGTTGCTTATTTGGTTTGCAACTTTGCGCCACCAGTCAAGGTCGATGGTGTGTTGCGTCAACCTACCATTACTCATGATGATGTCATCACCCTCTTCCATGAGAGTGGCCATGGTTTGCACCACCTTCTTACTCAAGTGAGCGCTTTAGGGGTTTCAGGTATCAATGGTGTTGAATGGGATGCGGTAGAGTTACCAAGTCAGTTCATGGAAAACTTCTGCTGGGAGTGGGAAGTGCTAGAAAAGATGACTGCGCACGCTGAAACTGGTAAGCCTCTTCCACGTGAATTATTTAACAAGATCCTCGCTGCCAAGAATTTTCAGAACGGTTATATGACGCTGCGTCAGATCGTCATGTCTCTCACCGACTGGCGCTTACATGCGAGCTTTGATGCGAAGAATGCTCAAGGTCACGCAGTATTAGACCTTTCCAGAGCGATTGCTGATCAATTCAACGTTATTCCACAACCAGCCATCTCTCGTTGGATCAATACCTTTAGTCATATCTTTGCTGGTGGTTATGCAGCCGGCTATTACAGCTATAAGTGGGCGGAAGTATTATCTGCTGATGTCTACTCAGCTTTTGAGGAAGCAGCAAAACTCACAGGTAGTGTCCTGGACGAGAAAACAGGTGCTCGTTATCGTGAAGAGATTTTAGAGGTTGGTGGCAGTCGCCCTGCGGCTGAATCTTTTAAAGCCTTTAGAGGCAGAGAGCCAAGTATCGATGCCCTGCTAAGACATGGTGGACTCGCTTAACAATGAGATTTGCGATTTCAATTCTAAATAACTAATTTATACGCATTCAATGAGCCTCTTCACTACTGAATTACTAATTTTAATTGTTGCAACAACGCTCATAACAGCTGGCGTAGCTTATGCAATTTACTGGGCATTGAATGATTCGCCCATATCGCAATGGCTCCATGATTCAGATGCAGTAGTGCCCTCTTTTCTTTCCATTACCTCCTTTATTTTCGGTCTGGCGATCTCCACTCTAGCCGGCTACTCATTTGAGCATCATCAATCAGCCATCTCAAATGTCATCACCGAATCCACTGCAGTCGAGACCATAATAAGTACGGCGACAGTCCTTCCTGCGAAGGATCAGGTAAAAATAATTTCAGGAATGAAAAACTATCTGACCGCAGTCATCGAAAAAGAATGGCCCGCTATGGAAAACAGAGATGCCAGTAAACGTGGAATTTCAACGCCTGAATTTTTAGCTTTAAATAAAATCATTAGTGACATCGCCTATCAGCCCAATCAACGAAGCGGCATTGAAAGCCAGCTCCTGACAGCCATTAGTACTATTCGCCATGACCGGCAAGCTAGGCAATCACTGGCATACGATAACGATAGCCTTAAAAAATGGCCATCCATACCAGTCTTCTCATTCTTGCTGCTGTTATCAGTGGGCATAGTCCATCTGGGAAGCATTAAAGCAATGAAGGTGTCTTTATCTATAGCCTCTTTGTGCATTGTGACTGCAGTGATATTTTTATTTATCGCTGTATCGCCATACCGTGGCTGGAATCGAGTCGAACCCCATAAACTTCAAGAAACATTGCAGATGCTTGATAACCTGAAGACGAATTAAGCAATTTACCTTGAGGTGCCATTTGCATGACGGCAACATCAAATAGATTTGAAGGACAAATAAAAAGCCACTCAATAAGTGGCTTTTAACTTCAGCAATGCAGACCTAACTAGTCTTTTTGGAGAAATACATTCACAGTTTCAGAAAGCTTCTTATAGCTTTGAAATAAGAATGCATGGCCACCCTCATAAAAAGCCAACCAGGCAAAAGGAATTTGATTGGCAATCACAACTGAGTTTTTTGGATTGTCGATGATGTCCTCACGACCGTCAGCCACTAGAACGGGAACTTTAATCTTCTTTAAATCCTGGTAATTCTGATTATCAGCATTCCAGAGAGTGATACGAGCACGAACCTGGCGTTCCTTAGCTTCTTTAGAAATTACGAAATCATCAGGGATGGTTCCCGCAGCTTTTGCTGCCATAAATCTCCCGTATACAACCTTAGCGGCCGCTTTACCTTCAGGCGTAATTGGGAACAACAACTCGAAATTCTCCATAGGAGAAAGACTCGGATTATTCAACTCCTCCCCAACCTTCTTATCAATAGCAATCTGATATTTTCCGCCGGGATTTGGGGCGCACAGAATGACTTTATTGACTAGCTCTGGGTGTTTGATAACAAGCTGCTGACCAATTCGTGCACCCATTGACCACGAGAATACGTTTACCTTTTTAAAACCCAGGGCCTTCACCAAGCCTGCGGCATCATCTGCCATTTGCGGAATGGTTGTGTAGTTTTCTTTAGTGTCGGTAGAAAGTCCAGCGCCGCGGTTATCAAAAATGATCAGCTGGTTATTCTTTGACAACTCACCGAGCAGGGCTGGATCCCAAGCGCTCATGGTGGCGGCATAGCCCATGATGAGGATCATGGGATCACCTTTGCCTTTTAGGTAGTAGGCTAACTTCACATCTCCTACTTGGGCATACTTAACTTCAGGTTTTTCTTGGGCTTGCACTGGAATGCTGAGGCTTAAAAAAATAAAAAGTATGGCAACCGTTAAATAAATGCCTCGCATTAAAGCGGTAGTCAAAACGCTTAGGGAGCTATTAAGAGCTGTCATAAGGTCCTAGGTTGGATTGGTTTTAAAGAGTCATACTAGCATTTCAATATAGCGCTAATCGAGAATGTCTCATTACTCGACCTTGGTTAAGGATCACATTGGCGCATTATTTGACAGTCAAAGAAAAACCACCCGAAGGTGGTTTTTTATATCGCGAAGAATCTTTTAACTTGCTAACTGAGCTGCCTGTGCGCAATTATTTATAGCAGGCTTGCCGGCCAAGCGATCTTTAATCCAGGGTAGGTAGAACTGCTTGGAAGATCCGGGGGTTGTGAAGTGAGTGTTGTCGCCTGGCAACTCAACCCTATTAACATTGCCCCCTAATTTACACATTTGCTCCTGATAGAGCTTACCCATGATTGGGGGATTCGTGGTGTCCTTATTACCCCAATAGATCACTACCGGTGCAATAGGTTTTTCAGGATTCACGCTGCCCTTGACCATGGCTTTTGTCCAGTCAAGAGAATTGGTGAATTGATCTTTTAATAATGTTTTGTATTGGCTGCTGTAATTGAAATTCAGTGTATCTGCCACAGCATGCATACATTTGTTTCGGATAACCTCATCCAGCACTTTAGCGCCGTCATTTGTAAAGATATCGGTGAGTTTTAGATTTGGATTACCAGCCCTCACACCCCACATACTCATTGCCATATGTGAAAAATCAAAAACATTGTCAGTGAACATCTTAACGATTCCACTTAATGATTTTTGTGCGTTCACTTCATCTACTGTTGAATTGGGCATCATGATGGCAATATCATCTGGAGCCAAGGCAACCACGCCAACGAGCTCAATGCCATCGGCAATTGTTCCCTTTTTGGAGATGTATTCTGGCATGCTTGCTGCAGCAACTACAGCGCCACCACCCTGCGACCAACCATAGATAATCGTCTTCTTACCGGCGCCAGCTTCCTTTAAGGCACTAGCAGCTCTAGCGGAATCAATCATATCCATGGCATTGGTTGCCGCTAAAGCATATTGATGCTCGCCTCCACCACCCAGGCCTTGGTAATCCGTTGCAACTACTACATATCCGTATTTGATAAATTCTTCAATACTAGGGATGCCGTAATCCGTCCAAGAATTTCCGCCAACTAAAAAGTATTCATTGAGGGGTGCTGTTGGATTAAGAACTTGTGAAGGGCCGCAATTTTGTGCGGCGCCAGTAGTCCCATGCCCCCAAGCCATGATAGGCCTACCCTCTTTCGGTGGAGTGCCAATCGGGGCTACTACCAAGCCAGTAGCAAGATGCTTACGCCCGCCAACATCAGATGTGACGTAGGCAATCTTCCAAGCTTGAGCACCCTTAACAGACGTCTTAATTTTTTCCTTTTTCAGAATTTGTCCGAGCTTACCATCGGGACTCATTTTGATAACCTCATCATAAAAAGGAGGAACAGGCGGATCAGCATATACGGCAGTAGAAAGAATACTTAAAGCAGTGCCGAGCATTAAAATCAAAGTGGAAATAGGAGTCATTTTTTTCATAGCTTAAATGGGTAAGTTAGGATCCAAAAATATCATTAAGTAAGATCGAATGGGCAGCAATACATCCTATTTGCTTCGTTTATATTACTGACCCTTGGTCGCTTTCTTGTTCGCGCGGCGCTCAAAGAAGGTTTCGATTTCAACGTAGAAGACTGGCACTAATGCCACTGCAAGGCAGGTAGAGGCAATCATGCCGCTAAATACGGTAATGCCTAAGGAGATACGCGCTGCTGCACCCGCACCGGTAGATAGAAGCAAGGGCATGACACCCAAAATAAAGGCAATCGATGTCATCACAATTGGCCTAAAACGTTCTCTTGAAGCCTCTAAAGCAGCATCAACAAAACTCATGCCCTTATGTCTGCACTCAATAGCCACCTCAACAATCAAAATAGAGTTTTTACATGAGAGCGCAATCATTAACACCAGGCCAATCTGCACATAAATGTTATTTGATAGGCCCGTAAGCAATAAGGCCAATACCGTACCCGATAAAGAAAGTGGCACTGCAGTCAAAACAGCTAGCGGCGCTATCCAAGTTTCATATTGCGCTGCGAGCACTAAGTACACCAACAAGATCGATAGCGCAAAGATTAAGATTACGGTGTTTCCTACCAAATCTTCTTGATAAGACATGCCAGCCCACTGGTACGCGACCCCATCTGGCAAAGTCTTGGCGGCTACCTGCGCTAGCACCTTCATCGCCTGTCCAGAGCTATAGCCATCATTGGCAGCACCTAGAACGGCAGCAGAAGGATAAAGCTGGAACTGTGAAGCAAACGCAGGTCCAGTAGTGTCTTTGACATCAATGAAGGATCCAAGCGGAACCATATTGCCACTCTTATTCTTGACATAGAGTCGATTCACCTGCTCTACAGCATTGCGGTATTTACCATCAGCTTGAACATACACTTGGTAGGTTTGGCCATATTTGAAGAATTGATTGACGTAAGAGGACCCAAGATAGGATTGCAATACATCGTAAGCATCCCCAATATCAACCCCAAAAGTTTCGGCCCTGCCTACATTGAAGCTCAGTTGCAACTGCGGCACATTGTTTTGAAATGGCGTAAAGATCGCCATGATCTCTGGATGCTTTTGCGCCTCAGCAATAAAGGTCTTAGCAGCGGCATCTAACTTAGCAAAATTATTGCTACCATCCGTCAACATCAATCTCATCTCAAAACCACCCGATAGACCCAAACCTGGAATGGCTGGCGGTAAGAGCACGAAGGATTTTAGCTCTTGAACCTGCTTAAGCCCTTCGTTCATATTCATATAAATTTCTTTGAGGCTCTGGCCCTTGCCTCGCTCTTCCCACTTCTTCATAATGACGTATAAGCCACCCGCATTGGATTGGGAACTACTGTTGTTCAGCAAATTAATGCCACCGATCACCACAACCGTATCAACACCAGGAACCTTCTTAATGACATCAACTGCTTTTTTCATACCCTCTTCAGTCCGCTGCAAAGAGGCTGCATCAGGTAAGGTAGTTGATACCACTAAATAGCCTTGGTCTTCATTGGGAATAAAACCAGAAGGTACAAACATCAAGCCGATGAGAGAGGCGGCAATAATCGCAATGCCCACCGTCGATGCTTTAGCTCGATTCTTCATCAAGCCTTCAATCTTGTGTCCATACCAAGTTGCTAGGCGGTTGAAATACAGATCAAATTTTTGATAGAGCTTATTTTTAACCTTATTAGGGTCAATCGGCTTGAGATACTGAGCTGACTGGGTTGGCTTCAGAGTAATCGCATTAATACCGCTAATCAAAGCAGTTGCTGCAATCACCAAAGCAAACTGTCGATACATTTGCCCGGTAATACCAGCAATAAACGAAGCCGGAATAAACACGGCCATCAAGACTAAGGTAATACCAATAATCGGACCCATCAAAGCAGTCATGGCATCAATTGCACCCTGCTTAGGATCCTCGCCCTCTTCTACCTTCTTAGAAACTGCTTCAACCACCACAATCGCATCATCTACAACAATACCGATACATAAAACGATCGCGAACAAGGTCAGCAAGTTGATAGAGAAACCAAGTGCGGCCATACAAGCAAACGCACCAATAATTGTCACGGGCACTGTTGTTGCAGGTACCAGTGTGGCACGCCAGTTCTGCAAGAAAATCATGATCACGAGAAGAACTAAGATGCCCGCCTCGTAAAGCGTTTTATAAACCTCATGAATAGAGGCCTTAACAAACATCGTGGTATCAAATGGAATAGCCCAAGTCACTTCTTTTGGAAGTGTCTTGGCAATACTCTTCATCTCATCCTGAACTGCTTGTGCAGTAGCAATCGCATTGGCACCCGGCATTTGGTAAATGGCTATGCCACCTGCAGGCTTGTCATCAATCTTGAAGAATTGACTGTAGTTCTGACTACCCATTTCTATTCTAGCGATATCACGCAAGTACGTGATTTCAGCCTTGTTACCAGCCTTGACAACAATTCTGCCGAACTGCTCAGGGGTTGTCATGGCGCTGGTAACATTAAGCGTTAACTGAAAATCTTGACCCATCGGTGTGGGCGGGGCGCCAATTTGACCTGCTGTTAGCAAGACGTTTTGCTTATTAATAACGGCAATGACATCGTTTGGCGTCAGATTGCGCATCTTGAGTTGGGCAGGATCAAGCCAAACTCGCATACTGTAATTACCCACACCAAATACATTGGCAGCCGCTACACCTGGTAATCGCGCTAAACGTTGCTGCAACTTGAGGTTTGCCAAGTTACTTAAAAATAGGCCGTCATGATCTGGATTAGATGAAGTGAGGGTAACGAACTGCAGAATGGCAGTCGATTGCGTCTTAGTAGTGACGCCCTGCTTTTGAACTGCCTGCGGCAAGGAGGGGAGTGCAATAGCCACTCGGTTTTGTACATTGACCTGAGCTAAATCAGGGTTCGTGCCCACCTTAAAAGTCACGGTGAGGGTATAGTTTCCGTCATTGGTGGATGCAGACTCCATGTAGAGCATGCCATCAACACCATTCACTTGAGTTTCAATATTACTCGCTACTAATTGCTGTACAAGCGTGGCGCTTGCACCTGGATATCGTGCTGTTACCTGAATCGTGGGTGGAACGATATTTGGGTACTGAGCGATCGGCAAACTATTAATGGACACTGCTCCAATCAATAGCATGACTAGAGCAATCACATTGGCCAGTACCGGCCGTTCGATAAAAAATTTAGAGAGCATGATTATCGAGCCGGCATTGCCTCAAGTGTGACCTGTGTTGGGTTAGCAATTTGATTCATGCTCAGATTAATAAAACCATTAATGACCACCTTACTGTCGGGAGTCAAGCCTTTGCTAATCTCGACATACTTCTCAAAGCGCTGACCCAAGCTAATGTCTTGACGTTGTGCGCGCATGGCATTATCCAAAACAAAAACATAGTCACTCACTTGATCTGTCATTACAGCAGTCTTGGGTAGCAGCAAAGCCTGTCTTGGCGCGCCATACTGAGCCATAACTCGAGCATATAAACCAGGGATTAACTCGTACTTCTCATTTTTGAAGATTGCCCGCAATTGCAAGGACCCAGTCTCTGTGGAAATCAAATTAGCGGCGTAATCCAAGACGCCCTCAAAAGGATATCCAACTTCACCTTGAAGACCAGCATAGATAGGCAAGGTATTTACTTCAGACTTGCGTTCTGCGTTTGCATCTTGACCCTTTTGAAACTTTAAGTAATCCCTCTCATTAATAGAGAAGTACACATAAATGGGTGAGATCTGCTGAATAGTAGAGAGTTGTACACCCTTTGTAGTGGAATCTAAATAGGTACCAACATCCAATAAGTGTCTTCCCATCAGTCCATCAAAAGGCGCCCTGATTTCGGTATAGCCCAAATTAATCTTTGCGAGCGTTAAATTAGCCTCCGATTGCTGGTATTGCGATAAGGCCTTATCAACGGCTGCTTGAGAGGTTGCATTCTCTTTGAGTAAAGATTTCTGACGACCATACTCAAGCTTCGCTTCGGTATAAATTGCCTGCTTTAATTTCACCTCTTGTATGTATTGGTCCTGCTCAATGACAAACAGAAGATCGCCCTTCTTCACCATCGCTCCGTCAGCAAAACCAATCTTAGTAAGGTAGCCCTTAACGCGTGCATCCAAGTTCACCGTGAGGTATGGGTCCACCAGACCATCAAAGGTCGCAAAACTGCGGATCTCCTGAGACAGTGGTTGAGCGGTTGTCACTGGAATTGGGGTCTGCTTAATTTCTTTGCCACAAGACTTCAAACAAATCAGCGCAATCAAAGCAACGAGCACCAATAAAGAAACCCCAATTGTTCGTGGTGAAAGTTTCTTCTTGAGAATAGGAATCTCAACCGTGCTTAGCTTTACTAGGAATGCATTCCATTTTCCCAAGAGTGAGCCCCATAGAGTCACAAGCTTGCCCCACAAGGGCATCAGCAAAAGTTTGGCTTTTATTAATAGATCTTTCATGGCGCAGCACTTCCCTGGGTAGGCGGAGTCGTTGTATTTGAAGGTGTATTTAAAGTGGCCGGCACTGTAGTTTGTGTGGGCTTTAATGGATCAGGAGCATCTACCAAAAACTTGCTAGCCTTCACCGTTAGTGGATCACCTGCCCTAGTGAGGACAGAACCCCAATCTGTTCGGTCGGTCATATCGGCAACCATCTGATCTGGCAACTTAGGAGGACTCATGTCCGCAGTCCAGCCGCCGCCAAGTGCTTTAAATGCGCCTACATATCCGATGAGCTCGTTTGATGAAGTTTGGACTAGGGAGTTTTGGATATTTAATAGATTCTGCTGTGCAGTGATCACCGTGGTGTAATCATTCTGACCCGCCTTATAACGCTCAAGGGCTAAATCTGCGGCACTTTGCGCCGCAACGACACCGCGAGTTAAATCTTCTTTTGAACTTTTAGTGGTCGAGATAGTAATGAGCGAATCTTCAACTTCCTTTTGAGCATTCAAGACTTGATTTTGATAGGCCAACAGACTCTGCTGGAAAATAGCATCCTGCACGCGGACTTGATCCACAATTGCACCTCTATAAAACAGCGGTAAGGAAATTCCAGCGTTTACCCCAGAAGAGTTATTGCCCCAACTAAATAAATTAGCGGAGGATAAGGTTCCGTAATTTGAGGTGGCATAACCAAAGAGGCCACCCAAGGTAAATGTTGGGAACAGTTGCGCCTTGCTTACGCCAATTAAGGCAGACTTAGAGGCAGCATCAAATTCAGCCTGCAGAACATCTGGGCGGCGACGTAATAAATCCCTTGGCATACCAACACCAAGCTCAGATGGAGGCTTCAGACTTCCCTTAGTGTTGCCGTAAGTCTTTTCATAGTACTCAGGAGGCTCACCCAGCAAAATACTCATGGCATGCTGGTTTTTCTTTAAATTCGCTATCAAAGCCGGAATCTGGGCCTTCGTCTGCTCATACTGGGCTTGCGCCTGACTCAGATCTAACATCGAGGTGGCCCCGTATTTAAAGCGCGCACCTGCAATACGCAAACTTTCTTTTTGCAAAGCTAGATTGGTTTTAGCAACCATGATTAGCTCTTCATAGTTGCGGATATTGATGTAAGTATTCGCAACATCCGCAGTTAAAGACACGTCTGCTGAGTAGAAGGCTGCAACCCCAGATAAATAGGAGCTTAATGAGCTCTGAATTCCACGGCGATTCTTCCCCCAAAAATCTAACTCCCAACTCACCTGCACCAAAGCATTTTTAGAGACCAAATTATTAGAATCATTAATCGCTTCTTGAATTGCACTATTGCGGGTATTGGAAAACGAAGCACTTAAATTGGCGGATGGCAATAATGCGGCATCGCTCACGCCAAGTTGGGCCTGCAGTTGGTATATCCGCAGCGCAGTTTGTTGCAAAGTAAGGTTTTGCGCAGTAGCTTGCTTTAGCAAGGCATTGAGCGTCGGGTCATTAAAGCTTTTCCACCACTCTACTGGGTCCAGAATCTTGTTTGAGTTTTCACCCAAAGATTCGGTAAATTCAGTTTGTGCTGTTGATTTATATTGATCCACTGCCTTAACAGGGGGTCTTGCAAAATCTGGGCCAACCATCATGCAACCGGCAAGCATCAAAGTGCCGGAAATAATGAGAGCATGAGTAATCGTGTTTCTAGGTAACGGCATTCAAGTGCTTAATTTTTAAACTGATTGCCTTGTCTAAGGGCGGAAATTATCGATACTAATCATAAGGATAAAGCAAGATTCAGAATGCTGGGCTAGTGTAAGCCCTAGGCTTATACGGATTAAGACTTTTGGATCTGCGCGATCACTGGAGCATGGTCCGACGGCTGTTCCCAGGCTCTAGGCACTTTATCCACCGTGCTAGTACTACATCTTCCCTTGAGCGCCTCACTCAACAAAATGTGATCAATGCGCATGCCGGCATTTCTTCTGAAACCCATCATGCGGTAATCCCACCAACTAAAGGTTTTCGGTGCCTGCTCAAACATTCTGAATGAATCATGGAGCCCAAGCTTGATCAGATCTTGAAATGCATCACGCTCTGGTGGTGAAACCAGGTTCTGCCCTTCCCATGCCTTAGGGTCATGAACATCATCATCTGCCGGAGCAATATTGAAGTCACCCAAGAGTGCTAAGCGTTCGTTCTGTTGGAGCTCTTCTGTTAACCAAGTTTGTAATGCCTTCAACCAGCCTAGTTTGTATTGGAACTTGTCGCTATCGGGCGATTGCCCATTTGGAAAATAGGCTGATACCAGTCTCATCGGTTTCGTACCAGCAAAGCAAACTGTCGCCGCGAGAATGCGCTGCTGCTCATCTTCGTAGTTGGGTATGTTTCTAGTGGGCTTCAGAAAGGCTGTTTCCATATCTGAAGCGATAGGTGCGAGTGCCGCTTTACGCAAGATGATCGCAACGCCGTTATAAGTCTTTTGACCAGCAGCCAAACTGAGGTAACCCGCAGCTTCCAACTCTTGATGGGGGTACTTATCATCCATAAGCTTAAGCTCTTGCAAGCAAAGCGCATCAATCGGTTGTTTCTTGCTTTCTTGGTCTTGTAGCCAACGAAGCACTTGTGGAAGGCGAACTTTTAGGGAGTTCACATTCCACGCGGCTATTCGAACCGAATCAGTCATCAATACCGAGCTCTTGCAACTTACGGGTAATCGTATTTCGGCCAATACCTAGACGCTGGGCAGCCTCTACTCTTCTGCCACGAGTAACTTCTAAAGCTGCCTGCAATACTGCCCTTTCAAAACGTGCGGTCAAGGCATCAAAAACTTCTTTATCGCCATCTTGCAACATCTTGACAGCTAGACGTCCTAAACCATTCTCCCAGTCACCTACAGCAACCTTGGCAGCAACGGGATTGCTTGGCGAAGACTCGCCGTGAATAACGATGGGTTGTTCACTCGTTTCTGAAACAATATCAGCCGGGAGATCGCTTACGCCGATTACGTTTGCAGACGTCATCACCGTTAACCAGTGGCATAAGTTCTCTAATTGACGTACATTTCCCGGAAATGGCATTGCGCTCATTTCTTTTAAGACTTCATCGGACAATTTTTTAGGTTCAACGCCCAAAGACTTCGCGCAGCTCAACATGAAATGTCTAGCTAACATTGGAATGTCTTCACTACGCTCATGTAATGAAGGCATGCGCAAACGAATCACATTCAACCGATGCAACAAGTCTTCACGGAAGAAACCAGCGGTGACTCTTGCATCTAGATTTTGATGTGTCGAAGCAATGATCCGAACATTTGCCTTAATCGGGTCTTGTCCACCGATGCGATAAAAATGTCCGTCAGTCAGAACGCGCAGTAAACGGGTTTGTAGATCAAAAGGTAAGTCACCTACCTCACCTAAAAATAGAGTACCGCCGTCAGCCTGCTCAAAACGACCTCGACGCAAAGTCTGCGCACCTGGGAAAGCACCGCGCTCATGACCAAATAACTCCGACTCCAATAAATCCTTTGGCACAGCCGAAGTACTTAATGAGACAAATGGCCCTTTGGCGCATGGACTGTGCTTATGCAGGGCGTGGGCAACCAACTCTTTACCAGTGCCGGACTCTCCAGTAATCAGGACTGTGGCGTTAGATTGCGCTAAGCGCCCAATGGCACGAAAAATTTCCTGCATTGCTGGTGCTTGACCAATAATCTCAGTGGCGTCTTGTCTCCACGCAGTTAACTCTTTCGCACCAGAGTCATTGCGGATGCCCTGCTCTACCGCACGATGAATTAATTCAATCGCCTTTTCGACATCAAAAGGTTTGGTGAGATATTCAAAGGCACCACCTTGAAATGAAGAGACAGCGGAGTCCAAATCAGAATACGCCGTCATGATGATGACTGGTAAATTCGGATGACTTGCCTTCACGTGCTGCAATAAATCCAAGCCGTTGCCACGCGGCATACGAATATCGGAGATCAGCACCTGTGGAGCTTCTTTTTCTAGGGCATTCAGAACGTCATTTGGATTAGAGAAACTCTTGTGCGGAATATTTTCACGCGCTAGAGCTTTTTCTAAGACCCAACGAATAGATTGATCATCGTCAACGATCCAAATTGGTTTCATGATGCCTTCTCCTGCCTACGATATGGAATTTGAATATGAAAATCGGTGCGTCCTGGACGACTATTGCAAGCAATAGACCCCTGGTGTTGCTGAACAAAGGTTTGCGCTAGGGTAAGACCAAGCCCACTGCCACCCTCTCTTCCCGAAACTAATGGGAAGAAGATGCGCTCAATAATTTCTTCTGGAATGCCAGGGCCGTTGTCAATCACATGCAGATCCATCGCTAATTTGTAGCGATGCTTTGCAATCGTGACCGAACGTGCCACGCGGGTCTTCAGCTCAATTTGTGCAATGCCACTGCTAATCTCTTCAGAAAGCGCTTGTGCAGCGTTATGCACAATATTTAAGGTTGCCTGAATCAATTGCTCTCGGTCGCCTAAGACATCGGGCAGACTTGTATCGTAGTTACGAATAATTCGTAAACCCTTTGGAAACTCTGCCAAGACTAAACTACGCACGCGCTCTAATGCTTCGTGCACATTAAAAGATTCCATCACATGCGCTTTGCGATGCGGCGCTAAAAGACGATCAACCAAAGTCTGCAGGCGATCTGACTCTTTAATGATGACTTGCGTGTACTCGCGCAAGCCTTTGTCTGGTAGCTCAAACTCTAATAGCTGCGCTGCCCCACGAATACCGCCCAATGGGTTTTTAATCTCATGCGCCAAATTACGCATTAATTGTTTATTTGCTTCAACTTGCTGTGTCACGCGTTCATCGCGCTCACTACGCAACTGTTGATCGATCGGAAACCACTCCATCATGATCAGTGCGGGATCCTCTAAAGCTGCAACCACTACATGCGCTGGAGTGGAATCTTGATGAATGCTACCCGGCAATGAATGCAAAACCATTTCTTGGCGTTGGGCTAATATATGACCCTGTTTCACCTCAGAAATCATGTCACTTAATGCTAAGTTGTCACCAAATAAGTTGTGCACAGATTGACCCTCAAGTGATTTACGCGAGAGGTCCAAGGCTGACTCGGCAGCCGGGTTCACGTACACCAATTGTTGGTTCTCAGCCTCAAATACCACGATGGCATTGGGCATCTGATCAAGCAATGTCGGAAAAAAAGGAGCAGCCGTAGCTGCTCCCTTGAACGAATTGCGCAACAGACCTGCGCTCAAGTTCTCTCCTTCGCTTACAGGGAGTAGTACATATCAAATTCGATTGGATGAGTAGTCATACGGAAACGTGTGACGTCTTCCATCTTCAAATTGATATATGCATCAATCATAGATTCAGTAAATACTCCACCGCGAGTCAAGAACTCGTGATCTTTCTTCAATGCGTCCAATGCCTCTTCCAAGCTTGCGCAAACGGTTGGGATCTTTGCATCTTCTTCTGGTGGCAAGTCATACAAGTTCTTGTCCGCAGCTTCGCCTGGATGAATCTTGTTCTGTACACCATCCAAACCAGCCATCAGCAATGCTGAGAAGCAGAGGTATGGGTTAGCCAATGGATCTGGGAAACGAGTCTCAATACGACGGCCCTTAGGATTTGGAACGTGTGGAATACGGATTGAAGCAGAACGGTTACGTGCTGAGTAAGCCAATTTCACTGGAGCCTCAAAGCCTGGAACCAAACGCTTGTATGAGTTTGTACCTGGGTTGGTAATTGCATTCAATGCTTTAGCGTGCTTGATAATGCCGCCAATGTAGAACAATGCAAACTCTGACAAACCTGCATAACCGTTACCAGCAAACAAGTTCTCCCCGTTCTTCCAAACGGATTGGTGTACGTGCATACCAGAACCGTTATCGCCAACTACTGGCTTAGGCATGAAAGTTGCTGTCTTGCCATAAGCATGCGCGACGTTCTGAACAACGTACTTCTGCCAGATAGTCCAGTCAGCGCGTTGAGTCAATGTGCTGAACTTAGTGCCCAATTCGTTTTGGCCTTGGCCAGCAACTTCATGGTGATGAACTTCAACTGGAATGCCCAATGACTCAAGAATCAAGCACATTTCAGAACGCATATCTTGGAATGTATCTACAGGAGCAACTGGGAAGTAACCGCCTTTTTTACCTGGACGGTGACCAGTGTTACCACCTTCGATTTCTGCACCAGATGACCATGGAGCTTCTTCGGAATCAATCTTCACGAAGCAACCCTGCATATCAGCACCCCAACGCACGCCATCAAAAATAAAGAACTCTGGCTCTGGACCAAAGTAAGCGGCATCACCTAAGCCGGTGCTCTTCAAATACGCTTCAGCGCGCTTAGCGATAGAACGTGGGTCACGGTCATAACCTTTGCCATCAGCTGGCTCAATAACGTCACATGTGAGAACCAAAGTTGGCTCTTCATAGAATGGATCGATGTATGCAGCCGTTGGATCTGGCTTGAGCAACATATCTGAAGCTTCAATACCTTTCCAACCAGCGATAGAGGAACCGTCAAATGCATGGCCGCTCTCAAATTTATCTTCGTCAAAAGCAGAGATAGGCACTGTCGTGTGTTGTTCTTTACCCTTTGTATCCACAAAGCGGAAATCAACGAAAGTACATTCTTTCTCTTTAACCAACTTCATCACATCAGCGACGGTCTTCGTCATGCAAATCTCCTCTATTAACTAAATTCGGAATCAAAACTTAAGGCATACACCCTTATTCATTCCAGGCACCAAACACGCCTACTGGATGTATCTAATTTACTGAAGCAAACAAATGGGAACTCTCATTATTGCACTGTTTAAGTGCTGAAATACCCCTCATACAAGCCTAAATACCCCTATTTGCACCTTTTTAGTGCAACTAAGACTGGCCGATGTCGTGGATTTCGTAACCCAGCTCTTGGGTGCCTGTTCTCAAGGCAATCCAAGCGCTTTCTAGAAGGTTGGCATTGCCCTTAATCCCCAGCTCAATATGACGCTGGGCATAAACACCCCCCTTAGAGGCGTCACCGACAGAAGGGAGACTAAAGACCTTCACCCCCGGAAAATTAGCCTCTATGCGCTCCATTAAGGGGGTTAAGGTAGATTCAACTCCCTTAGGAACAATGAAGCTTTGCTCTGCCCAATTTTCTTGATGGAATAGATCCTTGTAGTAAGTATCCAAACACCAAGCCATCATCGGCGCAGCCATTACCGGAAAGCCGGGTACAAAGTGATGCTCCTGTATCCGAAACCCTGGAATTTGGTTGTATGGGTTTGGAATAATTTCACTACCAATCGGAAACTCCCCCATCTTGAAGCGATGCTGATTTTCTGGAGTGCTTAAATCTGACTTGAATGGATCACCTTCTGCCATCGACTGAATGCGACCAGCAATTAATTCTTGCGCAGTTGGATGTAACTCAGTTTTTGTACCCAGAGCAAGTGCCGCGCATTGACGGGTGTGATCATCTGGCGTGGCGCCAATGCCGCCAGTACTAAACACAACATCACCACTTGCAAAACTGTCTTTGAGTGTTGCAGTAATTTGCTCGGGATCATCAGCAACGTATTTAGCCCATGCAAGACTGAGGCCGCGCTCATTGAGCAGCTCGATAAGCTTACTCATGTGCTTATCTTGACGACGACCAGATAAGATCTCATCACCAATCACGATTAACCCAAAGCGACGTTGGCCTTTGCTCGGCACTTCTATTTCAACTTTTTTAATTGCATCAACCATGGTAAGGCAGTTCCATATCAACAACGCGAGATTGCACTGTGAGCGCTTGATCCAACTCTTCTTCTCTCAATTGCTTGAGTGCATCTAATAAGAAATAGCTAAACCATAAAGCAGCAAACACAAAAATCAGAGAATAAATCCAAAGAGCTATAAAACTCACTATTGGAAATAAGACCAAAGCCAATGCGGAGGTAGCCCAGAAGAAGGTTGGCACTGCGCCCAACATCCCTGATGCGATACCCATACAGAGCAATGGCCAGCGATACTTTTGAAGCAGAAGATCGCGCTCTTCCGAGCTGGCATGCTTTGCCAGAACGTCATACGACATCAGGCGCATCGTTAACCAGCCCCATAGTAATGGAGGCAAGACGGCCACCAACGGAGGAACCCACCACACAGGCAAGGTGAGCATCACCAATGCAAGACAAATGAGGGCTGACCATAGGCTGTAAATCAAACTGCCAAAGAAGCCGCCGCCCTTCTTGCACTCTAGATCCTGAAATTGTGATTGCCTCGAGGCAATCTTCACAATCGAGGGTACGGTTGAAAACGCAATAAAGACTAACAAGCTAATCGTAATCAAGGGGATAATTAGCATGACAAAAAATAATGGCGCAATCCACACCCTAGCATTTTCAAAACCCGCCCAAACTAAACCCTCTTGTATCCAACTAGTAAAAACGGAAGTTGTTAGAAAGATACTTAACGTCTCTAGAGCTGGAGTCCATGTGAGCCAAATGAGACAACCCCACAAAACTGAGACGATCAAAAATGGTCTGAAGCTCAGCCATAACATGCGCGGATGCATGGTTCCAACTAAAGCCATGCCAAATGATTTAAATACTTGTGGTAATCCGACCATACAACTCCTATTGCCTGCAGACTTGCAGTCTACTTAGGCTTAAATTCTTTAATAGCTCGCACCAAGCTTTGCCATTGTTGAGTGATGATATTTTCTGAAACAGTTAAATTTCTGACTCCCGTAGGATAGACCTCTTTAGTGAAGACAGCCGTTCCAAATAGCATATCCCACCACGGAAACAAAATACCAAAATTACAACCACCCAAGACGCCAGGTTTACCGATAGCCTCATGCCCATAGCCCACGGCGTGATGCATACGGTGAAAGATTGGTGATACCAATAAGTATTTAGCAGGCCCTAAGTGAACCTTAATATTGGCGTGCTGCCAACTTTGAATAAATTGGCTCAGCGCAATCAACATAATGAATTGCCCTGGGGAGACACCAAACAATAGCGCAAAGAAAGCCATGAAGGTTGCACGCATGATGTCGTCGAGAATGTTATTGCGATTATCGGACCAGGCAGTCATCACTGTTTGACTATGGTGCAAGGCATGTAATTGCCACCACCAATTAAACGCATGTGATGCGCGATGGTATAGGTAATCTACAAAGTCCAGAAGGATGAGGTAGATCAAGAAGCTAACCACGGGAATGGATGTCACGCCAGGCCACCAGGACTCTACATTCAGGCGATCAAAACGGAAATCATGCAGGATGGAATCCATCTCAAAAAAGAATCCAGACAGGCATATAAAAATCAAGCCATGAAATATTCCCAGGCGATGAAACAGGGTGTATAGGACATCTGCCCTACTCGACTTTGAAAAACGCTCTTGCTTTTCTGCTGGGGCTAGGCGCTCCCATGTTCTTAATAAAACAATGATTAAGAAGAGCTGAACACAGCCAAATAAGAACCAATCGATTCCATCAAATACATCCTCAGCCCAAGACATTAAATCAAATTGGTACAGAGTCGGACCCACTACATTAGCAAACAGAAACTCCTGAACGCTGGCATAAGCATTCGCAATCATGGAAGTTACGATAGTGAGGTCCATGCTTTATTTTGACTGATTTGTAGAATCTTTGGGTAGCAGCCCAAAACAGAAGCCACGACCCTTTAGGTTAATAATTAACTGCTCCAATACTGCAGGTGCCCATGGATCTTTTCTAGACCAAATGCCCAAGTGAGCCATGGTGATATCGCCATCCTTTAGATCTCTACTCGCTTTATCCAACAGAAGGTGATTGGGATGCTTCTCGGAATTTAACTCATCCCCCAAGAAACCAGCAGGAGCCCAGCCAATGTGTTGATACCCACACATATCCCCTATTCGTATTAATGTTGGGGAAGTTTTACCGCCTGGAGCACGCCAGATTTTCTGTAATGGCTGGTTTGTCATTTCTTGAAAGCGCTGATCAACCCGGCGAATCTGTTTACACATTGCCGCCTCGTTATATAGAATAATTTCTCCTGCCTTTGGACCAAATTGCGGCTTCTCAAAAACCTGCCCCTTAGGGCCATCCTTCACAAAGTAATCATGGTCGTATGTATGACTGCCAAAATGATTGCCTTCCTTTGCCAATTGCTGCCAAAAGGGTTTCCAAGAATCATCTAAAGCAAAGTCGCCGCGGTAAGTTTTTTCATTGGCCAAGAAAAAAGTAGCCTTTACGTTTTGCCGCTTAAGAATCTCAGCTACTTTTTCAGCTACAGACATGTTGCCAGTATCGAAGGTGAGGTAGACCTTCTTGCTACATTCTGCGACTTGAGCATTGGCGACCAATGAAAAACAGCCGAGCATAAGCACGGCTGCGATACGGATGAATGCGTTAGGACTTAGGCACTTCATGATATTAATTATTCCCATCCAGCCCTTGGAGTGAAAAATACACCATGTGGTGACTTACCAACCGGAATCACTGCTACCAACTTCATTGTTGGGATATCTATTACCCCAACTTTTTTGGAAAAGCGGAAAGTGACCCACATTGTTTTACCATCTGGGGTAATTTCCATATCGTCTGGACCAGCCGGCAGCCCAGTGATATCGCCCACCTTCTCCAAGGTTTGCATATTGATCAAGCTGATCGTAGAAGAAATCCGGTTGCTTACAAATACATGTTTTTTATCCCCTAAAGGACGGAAGTTATGGGCGCCCTTCCCTGTAGGGATACGCTTTACTTCTTTGCGATTTTTCCAATCAATTACTTGAACATAATCCTCACCTGTAATACCCACTAAGAGATATTGATCGCCAGGCGTCATCCACAAACCAGCAGGCACTTTACCCGTGGGCATTACCCACAATACATTTTGTGTTTCAAGATCAATTGCGGCAAGCTCACTGGAGTCTTGCAATGTAATAAATGCAATTTTACTATCCGATGTAAAAGCAATGTGACTGGGTGTCTTACCTAACTTTACGGTCTTGGCTAATTTAAGATTCGCACTGTCGGCAGCATAAATATCCACTCGATCTAAGCGATTGCCATTGGCTATAAACCATTTGTGATTTGGGGAGTAACCAATTTGGTATGGATCAATAATGTTCGGAATCTTGCCAGTCAACTCACCCGTGGTTGGATTCATCAATACAACATCATTACCTGCAGCATTGGCAATCAATAATGATTTTTGATCAGGGGTCATCATGAGGTGATGAGGCTCTTTACCAACCGGGATTGTTTTAACAACCTCATGCGTGTTCATATCGATCAAACTGACAGATGCAGAACCAGAATTCAGAATCACCGCCAACTTGGGTTGACTTGCAGGAGTTGCTGAGGCTACGGGGCTAGTGGTTTGCCCAAAGGCAGTTTGATTAGCAACCAGAAGTGCCAATAATGCAGAGGCTGCGATTGTGCGAAAACCTCTAATCTTGATAAATTTGTACATCCCTCCATTGTAAGCAATTGGGGGGACTAAATAGACCTCAAAATCCAGTGGATATGCTTCGGATTTGACCTAGCGCAAGCTTACTAAAACCTTTTCGAGACGCTTTAAGGACATCGGGGTTGGGGTTTTAAGCTCTTGAGCATATAAAGCCACCCTCAACTCTTCCAACTGCCAACGAAAATCCGCTAAAGCCTGATCCTCAGCCATCGCATAAGAGGCAGACCCCTTGTTACCCTGCATCAGTTTTTGCCAAGGCCTTGCAACCGATTCCCAATCTTTTTGGCATTGGGCATCACGACTAGGGTTGGATCGTAATTTATCAATCCGCATCGCAATTGCTTTTAAGTAGCGTGGCACATGGACTAATTGGGAATACGGTATCTCAGCCACGAACTTCGGAAATATCAGCCCCTGTATCTGCGTCTGAATATCGGTATAGGCACTTAGTGATGCTGCTTTTGCACTAGTCACCTTTTTTTGCAAATCAGCATGAGCTTGCAATGCATTCAATGCGTGACGAGAAATCTCTTGGGCAATGAGCGCCAATCTTGGCTTTCCTGCTTGTAATCGCTCTGCAAATTGTTCTGCATTCACCGGAAGTTGTTCGGTCATAAAAGCACGCTCAAGGGCAATGTTCAGAATCTGATCAATCAAACCCTCTACCGATCCCACATTGATAAATAGCAAACCCAATTCACGAATACCGGGTAATTGTTTTTGCAGAGCTTTGAGCGTGTCTTTATTGCTCAGCGCAAATAAGCGACGTAGTCCTAAAGCATGCTGTTTGCGAGCCTCTTCCAAATCATCAAATACTTCGAGATCACAAAAGTCAACGCGATCTACTAAGGCTGGGTAGCCAAACAGAGTTTTATTCCCCTTTTGGATCTCTAAAGTTTCTGGCAACTCACCAAACTCCCAAGCGCGGTAGCCACCCTGCTCTACCTTACGAGTGGTATCGGCGGTATTTGCACCTCCGTTTGCATTGGATTTAGATTTTTCACCGCGGGGTGGCTCCATCCCCAACTCGACCTGAGCAGTCTCTTGTGCAATCGCTTGAAAGGCATTGCGGGCGGTCTGCCCATAATCTGAACGCAAGCGAGCCAAGTTGCGCTCTACCTCGAGCTGGCGTCCATGTTCGTCAATCAGACGGAAATTCATCGAGGAATGCAGTGGCAATGACTCTGGTCTAAAGTCTGTGCGCTTAATTTCTAAGCCGCGCTCTTTGCGAATATCGCCAATCAGACTATCTAAAAAATCTCCGACGCCAAATTGCTTTTCTTCTAACTTACGCTCAAGAAAAGACTTTGCATAATCTGGCAATGGCACGCAATGGCGCCTGAGTTTTTGTGGCAATGATTTAAGAAGCAGCAATACCTTCTCCTCACACATGCCAGGCACTAGCCATTCACAACGACGGCCATCCACTTGATTAAGCTGGGTCAAAGGAACAATAAGGGTTACACCGTCCTTTGGGCTGCCAGGCTCGAAATGATAGGTAAGACTCAGCTGTGCACCACCGACTAACATCGTCTTTGGATAGCGATCTACGGTAATACCAGCCGCCTCATGGCGCATTAAGTCCGCTTTCTCTAGGCGAAGTTGAGCATCAAGACCTTTTTCAGTATTCCTATCTTTCGTTAGCCATGCTTTAAGACTTTCACGACTACGCACTTCTTTAGGTATTCGAGATTCATAAAAAGCAAATAGCAAATCATCATCTACCAATACATCTGGTCGACGAGAGCGATGTTCTAAGGCTTCGATTTCTTTAATCAAGCGACGGTTATGCCAAAAGAATCCAAATATATTAGGATATTTTTTCTTGGCATCAGTTTCTGTTTCCCGTTGAAGCGCAGGTGTATCCATGCGCCCAAACATTTCTTCCTGCACCAGGGCTTGGCCAATAAATAACTCCCTGGTTTCCTCGGGGTTGTGCGGCTCATACCGAACCCTACGACCATGATAAATAGGCAATCCATACAAAGTGCCCCGCTCAAACGCCATCACCTCGCCCTGACGGTTATCCCAGAAAGGATCGCTAAGGGATTTGATTAGACGATGTGCCGCAACACGCTCCACCCATTGGGGCTCGATCTTTGCGATCGTCCTGGCATACATGCGATTGGTCTCTTGCAGCTCTCCAGCCAGAATCCAGGCGCCTGCCTTTTTGCCAATAGTAGAACCAGGCCATATAAATGGACGAATACCCCGCGCACCTACATAACCACCAGTTTTGCTATTGCGATCTTGAGATTTCTCATCTTCTTCTTTTTTGGCTACATATCCGAGCAGGCCTGTTAATAAAGAAAGGTGTACCTGCTCATACGTTGCAGCCAAAGCATTTTCTTTCCAGCCCTTCTCGCCTAGCATGGCATGCAGTTGACCATGAACATCGCGCCATTCACGTAAGCGACGTGGTGACAGAAATTTGCTTTTACACAGACTCTCTAGCTGTCGGTTGCTATGCTTGTGTTGTAAAGCATCTTGATACCAGTTCCAGAGTTTGACGAAACTCAGAAACTCAGAGCGTTCATCAGCAAACTGTAGGTGGGCTTGATCTGCTGCTGCGGCCTGATCCATGGGGCGATCACGTGGGTCTTGTGTTGCCAAAGCAGATGCAATAATGGTGACTTCTTTTAAGGCATTCTGCTCTTTAGCAGCTAAGAGCATTCTGCCAATGCGCGGATCAAGGGGTAAGTCTGCTAATTGTTTGCCAATAGCCGTGAGCTTGAAACTGTTATTAATATCCTTGCCATCTGCTGGCTCTGATTCATCGAATTCAATTGCGCCTAATTCATCCAAAAGTTGCACGCCATCAGCAATGGCTCTACCCAAGGGTTTATCAATAAAGGGGAAATGCTGGATCTTGGGTAAGCGTAAGGAGCTCATGCGCAACAGCACTGCAGCTAACGAGCTACGCAATATCTCTGGATCAGTAAATTTAGGCCGACCTAGATAATCTTGCTCGCTATATAAGCGTACACAGATGCCATCCGATACACGACCGCAACGCCCAGCCCTTTGATTGGCAGCAGCTTGCGAGATGGGTTCAATTTGTAATTGCTCTACCTTATTGCGATAGGAATAGCGCTTGACTCTCGCCAATCCACTATCGATCACATACCGAATGTTCGGCACTGTCAACGAGGTCTCTGCAACGTTGGTTGTCAGAATAATCCGTCGCCCATTGCCTGGGCTAAAGACCCTCTCTTGCTCAGCGACTGACTGACGAGCAAATAAACTGAGAATCTCGGGATGAAAGCGTTGCTGTAAGACATGATCTTTACGTAAGGATTCTGCGCAATCGCGTATCTCACGCTCGCCTGGTAAGAAGACCAATACGTCCCCTGCGCCCGCTGCTCCTTCTCGCCATAAACTGGCGATCTCTTCTGTCACCGCATCCGGAATTTCCTTGGCAGTTTTGGATTCTTTTTTGCCATCTGGCTTAGCATCCGGCTCCAGCGGTGCGTAACGTTGCTCTACCGGAAACAATCTACCGCTAACTTCGATAACGGGCGCTACCTTGCCATTAATAGAAAAGTGTTCGGCAAAACGCTGCGCATCGATGGTTGCCGATGTGATGATGAGTTTGAGGTCCAGCCGTTTAGGAAGTAACTGCCTCAGATAACCCAATAAGAAATCAATGTTCAGACTACGTTCATGCGCTTCGTCAATGATGAGCGTGTCATAAGCACGCAACTGAGGGTCGCGCTGAGTCTCTGCCAGCAAGATACCGTCGGTCATCAACTTGATAGAAGCAGTATGACTAGTCTTATCAGCAAAGCGAACTTGGTAACCTACATCTTGACCAATGGGCGAATCTAGCTCTTGGGCGATGCGCTTGGCCGTAGCGGTGGCTGCAATCCGGCGAGGTTGCGTGTGGCCAATGAGCTTGCCGCCATTAATCGTGCCTCGCCCCAGATCCAAACAGATCTTCGGAAGCTGGGTAGTCTTGCCCGAACCAGTCTCACCGCACACAATCACCACCTGGTGGCTCTGCAGGGCATCCTTGATCAGCTGACGCTGACCAGAGACCGGCAATTCCTCAGGAAACCGAATTTCTAGCTTACGTGAGGTGTTGGAAGCAGGCACAGGCTGTGGCATTGCTTTGGGTTTTTGTTGGTTTATAGGCTCTTGCACCCTATAATTTTCTCACTATGCCAACAAATGCACCGAACCAGGCCTTAATGGCCGAAGAAACGACCTCCAACTTCCCTTTCGTGGGGTGGTTGCGCGATGTTGCGCCCTACATTCATAGCTTCCGTGAGAAGACCTTTGTTATCGCCTTTGCAGGTGAACTTGTCCAAGAAATCGGCCTTGAGAATCTGATTGAAGATATCGCCATGCTTCATGCCATGGGTATGCGAATTGTTCTGGTTCACGGTATCCGCCCACAGATTGAAGAGCAGCTCATGCTCCGGAATATTAAAAGCAAGTTTGGCAAGAGCGCCCTGAACAGCTATCGGATTACTGATGCAGCCGCACTAGAGTGTGTTAAAGAAGCTGCCGGTGAATTGCGTCTTGATATTGAGGCAGCATTTAGCCGTGGCTTGCCAAACACTCCAATGGCTGGCTCACGTATTTCTGTGATCTCTGGCAACTTCATTACCGCAATGCCTGTGGGTGTTGTTGAAGGCACTGATTACATCCATACCGGTTTGGTGCGCAAAGTTGACTCTAGCTCGATTAGACAGTCCTTGGACAGCAACAAAATTGTTTTGCTTTCACCTTTAGGTTTTTCACCAACGGGCCAAGCATTTAATCTGGCATACGAAGATGTCGCAGCATCCACTGCGGCAGCTCTTAAAGCGGATAAGTTAATCTTCTTGAGTCCCTATGCTGGCTTAAAAGATACAGAGGGAGACTTCATCACTGAGCTGTCCATGCCGCAATTGCAAGAATATATCGCGCAGAACAAAGATATGGATCTGGGCATGAAGAGTTTGCTCAATATCTCTGGCAGAGCAATACGGGCAGGCGTTAGCCGGGTGCACTTTTTGCCCTGCAATCAAGATGGCGCACTCCTCGAAGAGCTCTTTACCCATGATGGAATTGGTATGATGCTAGCCTCATCTGATATCGAGAACTTACGTGAAGCCAATCAAGATGATGTTGGCGGTATTTTGCAGTTGACGATGCCTTTGGAAGATGAAGGCATCTTGGCGGCTCGTGGACAAGACGTGATTGAACGTGATATTCAGCGCTTCTCAGTGATAGAGCATGACCGCGTTCTCTTTGGTTGTGCCGCCCTCTTCCCATTTCCAAATGGCGTTGGTGAATTAGCCTGTCTTGCTGTTGATCCAGATGTTCAAGGGTCGGGTGATGGCGAGCGTCTACTCAAGCGTGTTGAAATGCGCGCTAAGCAAGAAGGTATAAAAAAATTATTTGTTCTCACCACCAGAACTGAGCACTGGTTCTTAAAGCGTGGCTTTAAACGGGCAACGGTCGATGATCTGCCAGAAGAAAGAAAACAGATTTATAACTGGGACCGTAAGTCCATGGTTTTAACTAAAGATCTATAAGAAAACTAAGCAACTTCAGAATTACTAGAAAGGTATTACAGATGGCACGCATGGTTCAATGTATCAAACTCAATAAAGAAGCTGAGGGAATGGATTTTGCCCCGCTTCCAGGCGAGCTAGGTAAGAAGGTTTGGAATCAAGTATCCAAAGAGGCTTGGGCTGCTTGGTTAAAGCACCAAACAATGCTGATTAATGAAAACCGCCTCAATATGGCTGACCCACGTGCACGCCAATACCTCTTAAAGCAGGTGGAAAAGTACTTCTTTGAGGGTGGTGCTGATATGGCTCAAGGTTACGTACCCCCTGCAGAGTAATTAAAAATTGATTGCCGTATTGCAGCAAATACTTTATTGAAAAATATATTTTGGATTGCTGTTGACACTGCCAGAGATAGGCGTAGGATGAAGCTGTGGTGAGGCAGTTTTGGTGCCCCGCTACATTGGCGAAAGCCACTCTAAATAAGTACATCTATGTACTTATAGGCCAAGGAACTAAATACCTTCCGAGAGCCTACGCCATGCATACCATGGCAAATAAACCCGATGGGCATACCCCGTCGGGTTTTTTAATTTCTACAGTGCAATTCTTTCAACGCCAGCAGCGTTGCTGACCAATAGAATATTGGCTTTTTCTTTAGCAAATAAGCCAACAGTGATCACGCCAGCAATTTGATTGATCTGCGCTTCCATCTGAATAGGGTTGGCAATCTTGAGACCCGCTACATCCAAGATCCAGCCACCGTTGTCCGTTACAAATGGCTCGCTTAGCGTTTGGTTCAGATCGGCACGGGTATTCTTGGTCAAGCGCAAAGACACTTTGCCGCCAAACTTCTCTAGCTCTCTGCTAACCACGCCTTTAGCAAGCGGAATGATTTCAACTGGCAATGCAAAATTACCCAGAACCGGCACCTGCTTAGATGAATCGCAAATGCAGATGAATTGCTTTGCCATGGAGGCAATAATTTTTTCTCTGGTGAGCGCTCCGCCGCCACCCTTAATCATATGACCCAAGGGATCGATTTCATCTGCGCCATCAACATAGGCTGGCAGACCTTGCACATCATTTGGGTCCAGCACCTTAAAACCATGTTTGAGCAAGCGCTCAGTGGTCGCGTTAGAGCTCGATACCGTGCCCGCAAAATGATCCCTATGTGGAGCAAGTGCATCAATAAAGCAATTGGCAGTCGAGCCTGTACCAACACCCAAAACCTGCCCAGCGGGTAATTTGAGAACTTCGTCTCTAGCTGCCTCGCCCACCATTTGCTTTAGTTGATCTTGGTTCATATAGCTATCAAATGCCTTTACTGGAACTGAGTAATTAATCCATCTATCATATGATATCTATCAGAAAACCACCCTAGAGCCGCGAGCAAGCCCATGAATAGCACCCCTTCGTCACTAAGCCAACTAGAGCAACTCAAGAAACTCACCACGGTTGTGGCTGATACAGGCGATTTTGAGCGCATGCAGGCCTTTCAGCCGCAAGATGCGACTACCAACCCCTCCCTGATTCTGAAGGCTGCTCAACAAAGTAATTACCAAGATTTGGTCCGGTCGGTCAAAGCAACGCATCCAGGCATGAGCCCGACCGATTTGGTGGATTACATCTTGGTTGCGTTTGGTTTAGAGATTCTGAAGATTGTTCCAGGACGCGTTTCTACAGAAGTAGATGCCAGACTCTCATTCGACACCAAGAGCACTGTAGCTAAGGCCAAGCATTTAATTACCCTTTACGAATCTCGTGGAATTGATCGTAAACGCATTCTGATTAAATTAGCGGGCACATGGGAAGGCATTGCCGCCGCCAAAGAATTAGAGACGCAAGGCATCCATTGCAATATGACTCTGCTCTTCTCACTCGTGCAAGCGGCTGCATGTGGTGCCGCCAATGCCAAACTCATTTCTCCATTTGTGGGTCGTATCACTGATTGGAATAAAGCGAAGTTAGGCAGCAACTGGAGTGATAGTGCCAATGGCGGTGCAAATGATCCAGGCGTCACTTCCGTTAAGAGGATCTTTCACTATTACAAACACTTTGGCATCCCTACTGAAATCATGGGGGCCAGCTTTCGTAATACTAGCCAGATCCTAGAGCTAGCGGGTTGTGACCTCTTGACTATTAGCCCAGAGCTGTTAGCTGAGCTCCAGAGCAGCCATACCTCAGTCGAGGTAAAACTCGATGCTGCTAATGCCAAAGCAGCGTTAGAGGCGGAAGGCATTGCACCGCTAAAACTAGATGAATCCAGTTTCCGCCTGCAGCTCAACAATGATGCAATGGCTACCGAGAAATTGGCTGAAGGGATTCGGAACTTCTGCGTGGATACCGAGAAGTTGGAATCACTACTAGCCAAGTAATTACTTCTTGGCGGTATTGATGCCTAGTATTGAGTAAGCTGGGCAGTTACCGAATATTCCGGTTAATAAAGGAATAACGCCAATCCAAGCCCATGGGCCAGTAATACCAAAACCAGCTAAGCCCATTAGCGTGACGCCAACAGTCATTCGTAGAACGCGATCAGTATGTCCGATATTGCATTTCATATGAAGCTCCTTGTTTTACTTGGCAGCTTTGTCAGATACTTTAGCTAGGCGCTGTCTTAATGCCTCATATAAGCATACGCCACTTGCAACAGATACATTCAAACTAGACACAACACCCTGCATAGGGATACGCACTAGCTCATCACAGGTTTCTTTTGTAAGGCGACGCATCCCCTCACCTTCAGCCCCCATCACAATCGCAATCGGGCCTGTGAGATCGATGTCATAGATCGATTTAGTAGCCTCGTCATCCGTTCCAATTAACCAAACACCCGCTTCTTGCATTTCTTTCATGCTGCGAACGAGGTTGGTCACCGTAATGACTGGCATCACTTCTGATGCACCACTAGATACCTTGCTAACGGTAGCATTAACCGATGCGGAGCGATCCTTGGGAACCACTACAGCATCTACGCCAGAGCCATCTGCTACACGCAAGCAAGCACCAAAGTTATGGGGATCAGTAATGCCATCTAAAACCAAAAACAATGGTTTTTTCTGAGCACTCTCAGCATCCTCAACCACTTCAGTGACAGTGCGTGCCACAGTCATTTTTTCAGCCAAAGCAACAACACCTTGGTGACGATCATGCCCTGTCAACTTATGGAGGCGCTCTGCATCTGCTGCATGCAAACGCTCACCCAAAATCTCTTCGGCTTGCTTTAAAAAATCCCCCATGCGTCTATCACGTCGACCCGAGTCAAAGTACACAGACTTCAAGCTATCTGGGTCCACCCTTAAGCGCGCCTGTACCGCATGAAATCCTACTAATATTTGCTTCATCTTATTTTTCTATTCAATCTTTATTTACGGCGTGCTTTAGTGCTGCGAACTGGAGGCTTACTGCCTGCAGGCTTGCCGACGGTTCTACCAGGCTTTGCCTTGCCATTTTTGCGAGTGGCTTTACTCTTTGACTGGTTAGCACCCAGAGTTCCAGCAGATTTAGCTGCATTAACATTGATGCCACTTGGCTTTTGTGGAACCTTGTTGTCAGAACGACCTCTTTGAGGGGCTGCTTTTTTATTGGGTCTACCGGTATCCGTTGCCAACAACAACTGGCGACGGTTAGAAGAGCCGCCTGGCTCTGCGCCAACGGATTTGACGAGACTAAATTCAATCTTGCGCGCATCTAAGTCAACTCGACTGACCAATACATGCAAACGATCGCCTAAGCGATAACGAATACCAGTACGCTCTCCACGCAATTCTTGGCGCGCTTCGTCATATTGGAAGTAATCTCCGCCAAGCTCAGTGACATGCACCATGCCTTCAACAAAGAGATTCTCTAGTTGAATAAATAATCCAAAGTTCGCAACACCGGTGACAGTACCAGCATATTCTTGACCTAAATGGTCACGCATGTAGTAACACTTGAGCCAAGCTTCTACGTCACGTGAAGCTTCATCAGCACGACGCTCATTGGATGAGCAGTGAACACCTAGTTGACCCCAAATTGGTAATGCGGCATTAGCCCCTTTAGGTGGCTTAGTGCCTTTGGCTGCCCCGGCTTTTGCATCGCTTTGGGATTTCTTGGCATTGACTGCATTCTCACGACCCTTACCTTTACGTGGCAAAGTGAGATTGAGTGGAACCTTCGGCGGCAATACCGGCACGTATGGTTTTTTCTGAAGAATCGACTTGATCACGCGATGCGTTAGCAAATCGGGATAACGGCGGATCGGGCTTGTGAAATGAGAGTAAGCTGGGTAAGCCAAGCCAAAGTGGCCTTCATTATCGGGCTGGTACATCGCCTGCTGCATGGAGCGCAATACCACTGACTGCAACATATTGGCATCGGGGCGCTCTTTAATTTCACGCATTAATTTAGCGTAGTCACGTGGCCTAGGTTTATCGCCACCGCCTAATGACAGACCTGAAGTTCTCAAAACTTGGCGCAAAGTAACCAACTTCTCTTCTGATGGCTCACCATGTACACGATAGAGACTAAGGTGCCTATTTTTTTCAATAAAGTCGGCTGCACATACGTTAGCAGTCAACATGCACTCTTCAATTAAGCGGTGGGCATCATTGCGAAGGCGCGGCTCAATGCGAAGTATCTTGCCAAGCTCATTACTAATGATTTGTGTTTCAGTTGTTTCAAACTCAATAGCGCCCCGCTTCTCACGAGCAGCCAATAGAATCTTGTAAAGAGAGTAAAGGTTGCCGAGTAATGGGCGGAACTGAGCAAAGCGTGTTGCCTCAGGGCCTTTGCTATTGGAGAGAATCTCCCAAACAGTATCGTAAGTAAAGCGCTGTGCTGAATGCATGACTGCTGGATAAAACTGATAAGCCAAAACAATACCGTTGTTATCCACAACGGAGTCGCACACCATGCACAAACGGTCTACGCCCGGATTCAGCGAGCAAAGACCATTCGAGATCTTCTCTGGAAGCATAGGGATTACACGTCTTGGGAAGTAGACTGAAGTAGCACGCAATAAGCCCTCGTCATCTAATGGCTGACCCGGTTTGACGTAATGGGATACGTCTGCAATCGCCACGATCAAACGCCAAGCCTTAGTCTGGCCGTACATGACGGGTTCGCAATAGACAGCGTCATCAAAGTCTCGCGCATCAGCACCGTCAATAGTGACTAAAGGCACGTCACGTAAATCAACACGACCTTCTAGATCGGATTGCTGGACTGTATCTGGCAATGCCGCAGCCTCTTTCATAGCGGCGGCAGAAAATTCATGGGGGACGCCATACTTACGTACAGCGATTTCGATTTCCATACCGGGGTCGTCAATCTCACCCAATACTTCAACTACACGCCCAACTGCCTGACGATAGCTATCTGGGTAATCAATAATCTCTACGCTGACAACCTGGCCTAGCTTCGCTTGTCCTTGACCCTTAGGCGGAATCAAAATGTCATGACCAATGCGCTTATCTTCTGGCGCAACAATCAGAACACCGTTTTCATTTAAGAGACGACCAATCACTACTTTATTAGCGTGCAGAACTACTTCAACAATCTGCCCTTCTGGGCGACCACGTCGATCCGTTCCTAGCACCCTGACATTGACTCTGTCGCCGTGCATGACGCGTGACATTTCTCTTTCTGACAGAAAGATATCCTCACCACCATCATCGGGAATAACAAATCCAAATCCATCTCGATGCCCTTGAACTGTTCCTAAGCGGTCAGCCTCACGTGGCATCAAGTCTTTTGCTTTACGCATTTAATTCCTTCGGCAATACATGCCCTGTATATATCTACTGATATCTATATTTGTTATGAATAAGGCTACTGTATCAAACCACCAAGTCTGAGGGGAAAAAGCCCAATGGGGATAGAAATGACCTCAAAACGCCCATCCCTCTATAATAAGGGCATGCCCAGGTGGCGAAATTGGTAGACGCACCAGCTTCAGGTGCTGGCGATCGTAAGGTTGTGGGGGTTCGAGTCCCTTCCTGGGCACCAAATACACCTACAAAGACCTATATGGGGACCAAAGCCCTTTTTACAATAGGCAAGTACTCTAAGCGCCCAAAGAAAAACCGCCCTAAGGCGGCTCATTCTTCAATTAGCTAAAACTCTGATCACCAAGCCTGTTTCTTGCCATCAATCCAAGTTTCTTTAACTTTGATATTACGGATTTCATCTACAGCAGTTGCGCGAGGATTCTTCTCCAGAACAACTAAATCAGCCTGCTTACCCACTTCCAGACTGCCAATCTTGTCATCGGAGAACATTTCATAAGCCGGATTAATGGTGACTGCACGAATAGCCTGATCCACACTGACACGTTGATTAGGCCCAAGCACCTGACGAGCAGGCTTTTGCCATAAACGACCCGCACCTTCAGAGATGTAATTGAGAGGACCTACGTTAGAAACTGGAGAATCGCTGTGATATGCATAGCGTGCTCCAAGCTTTTGGAAGCTCGCCGATGGATCAATTCGATTAGCTCGCTCTGGCCCAATCAAATGATTATGGAAAGCCTCCCCCCAATAGTCGACATGCCCAATCGTAAATCCTGGGATAGCGCCAATTTTTACCGCCCTGCTTACCTCATCTGGAGTATTCACCGTAAAGTGCTCGATACGCAGACGGCGCTCTTTTGGATTGGGGTTGCCGGCTAATAATCTCTCATAGTTAGATAAGGTTTGATCAATTGCGCGGTCGCCATTAGCATGCACGGCCAATTGCCAGCCTTGATCAAAGTAGATTTTCATTTGCTGATAAAGGTCTTCAGTCTGATAATCCAAATTACCGCGGTTAGCAGTATTTTTTGGATAGACATATGGATCGTTTAAAGCCGCTGTTAAGCCTTGAGTAGATCCATCAGAAATAAACTTGACACCAATAAAGCGTAAACGATCATTACCCTCGTTTGGCTTTAAGCCAGTATATCCAGCGGGGATCGCTGGGCCATATAAATAACCACGTACCCGAATTGGCATGGCGTCATTTGCGAATAAAGATTGGTACAGTTTTACTTCCTGATCTAGCCCCAAGTCAAAACCAACAGTAATCTCTGCAGAGGTAGTCACACCGCTAGATGCAATGTTGTTAACAGTTTTCTTGATAGCATTTACCAAGTCTGCGATAGGTGGCTTAGGCATCTTTGCCATAAACGGCGCATAAGTTGGCGGCTCAATTAGCACACCAGTCAACTTTCCTGCTGCATCTTTGACATATACTCCGCCGCCGCCAGGATTGGGCGTGCTTTCTGTAACGCCAGCCAATTCCAATGCTTTATGGTTTACGTAACCAATATGCCCTGATTGATTAATGATAAAAATCGGCACTGTAGTGGATACCTTATCCAAAACATCCGCGTTCAACTCAGTCATAAACGGATCGGTGCGCGATGGATCAACACCAAAACCAAAAAGCCACCCTCCCGGAGGAATGCTACTCAACGCAGCTTTCATCTTTGCGCTCAATGTACCCAATGAGTCATACGGCAAATTAAAATTGGAGAGATTTAAGCCCAATACCTCAGTCATGGCTGTGCCAATGATATGAACATGAGGCTCAACAAAACCTGGCATCAAGGTTTGACCCTGAAGATCCACAACCTTAGTTGAGCTAGATTGCCATTCTTTTGTAACGACATCTTTTTTTCCTACAGCAACAATTTTTCCGTTCTGCACTGCCAATGCTTGAGCCTGCTCATTTTTTGGGTTTACCGTAAGAATAGGGCCACCATAAAATATAGTATCTGCATTTCCACCCGCAATAACTGATTGCGCAACTAGGCACATTGCTGCGAGAGCGATTCGATTGATATATCGCATTTTTACCTTCAGAAAAGTTGGTTTAAGATGATTCTAACAGCGCAAAGTTGACCCTTAGCCACGGACTTCGTAACCCCGAATGATCTTGCCGTAAGTTGGCTTAAATTTACTGTAAGCTTTAATATAGAGGCTATAAACAGAAACCTGCGCCCCTTGATAAACCCATCCAAACCTGCCCTTCTAAAAAGTACTACCCTCAAAGGGAAGAGCATTAGTCTTTTTTCTGCTACTGCCCTCGGTATTGGTGGAATGATGGGTGCCGGGCTGTTCTCTCTGCTGGGTACCGCTAGTGCTCATGCTGGAACGCATATTCCCCTCGCCTTTTTGTTGGGGGCGATTGCCGCTTCTTTTTCGGTCTATTCATATGCTAAATTAGGAGCCACCTTCCCCAGTAGCGGAGGAGCAGCTACCTTCACAGTCATGAGTTTCGGTCCCGGCCTGATTTCAGGTGGACTCAATGTATTTCAATACATTGCCTACCTTATCGCCGCCGCACTCTACGCCGCAGGCTTTGCCGAATACTCCAATACTTTGCTAGGCCGACATTTATCCCCCGCAGAAACCAAACTCATTGGTGCCGTGATAGTGATTCTTTGTGCCGGCATTAATTTACTAGGCACTGATATCGTTGGCAGAGCTGAAATGCTTGCCATTGGATTTGTAACACTTGCACTGATCTTATTTTCTATAGATGGCATACATGTTGCGGATGTTAGTGCATTTAAGATGACCAATTGGTCGATCAATGGTATTGCGATTGCTACAGGAATTCTATACATCAATTACCAAGGCTTTGGTGTAGTAACCAACTCATCCAATGCCATGCAAGTACCCCATAAAGAGTTACCGCTAGCAATGTTCTTCGCCCTGATTTTGGTAACTATTGCGTATATATTGGTCAGCACCGCAGTGGTCCTCCTCCTTACTCCAGCCCAAATGATTATTGATAGTGGACGTGTCTTAGCCGATGCCGCCCAAATAGTTGCTGGGAAGATTGGTTTTGTTGTCATTGGAGCCTCCGCCCTCCTAGCATGTGCAGCAGCACTCAACGCCACCATCTTTGCAGCTTCGAATATTGCAGCCGATATGGCGCAAAAGAATTCGGTCTCAGAGGCCTTGGGTGACGAAGTCTTAAAAACAGAGCTTCGCGCATTAACTATTTCAGCGCTGCTAGTAATTGCTTTGGTACTAGCATTTCCATTAGACGTTGTTGGAAAAATGGCAAGCCTTGCCTTTTTATTGGTCTACGCTGCCATTACTTATGGGCATATTCGCGTACGCAATCAAACAGGCGCCAAGCTTTGGCCACTCTGGGCGGCAATCATCATTAACTTGAGTTTGTTTGCCACCCTGTTTATCAATGTAATCGAGACTGCGTCAAATAGTGCAATTGCTTTAGTGGCTGCCCTGGTTGGATCTTTTGCGATTGAGGCAACATCTCGCAAATTCCTCCGAAAGAAATTAAAGTCCCATTGAACGGTGCAAAATTTTAGACTTCATCTCCGCCCACAGACTTTCAAAATCTTCAGTCTTGTCTTCTGATAGTTGTACGGGATCAAAGAGGCCGCCAAAAATAATCGAGCCCTTCTTAACCAATGTCTTATCAAACTCGCCTAAGGATATAGGCCTATCGTCCACATCTCTAGCGAGCTCAGCTGAGCAGACAATCGCATCCACATCATCCCGATCAATGACTGCAAATTCAATAAACTGTTGATTTTTTTCAACGATTACCAAAGTGCCACGCGCATAACAAACCGCCTCATGTGCTTGTACGATATACGCAAGAAATTGATTCTGCTCATCATCACTCTTCATAGGGAGATCATCAATAAAGAATAGGTATTGATCTCCCTCGCCGTGTACCAAAGTAAATACCTTTGGAACAACCCCATGACCCAATGCCAAATTACGGTAATAGGAGGAAATTTCTACTGCAAGATTTTCAGAAAATAAGTGCATATTGATTCAGGAAGATATTACTCTTTACGAGTTTTAATGGATTCAATAATTTTATAGAATGCAGCTGGCTTAACGGAATTCTGACCCTTAAACGGCTGATCGGTTATCACTAACAAAGAAATCAAAGCACCCATAGTGATAGGCAAGATCTTCAATCCCAAAAAAAATGAATCTGAGGGCAAGAATAGAGTATTGATGCCAATCAAGGCAAACATACAGATCAAAATGACTATCCAAAATAGACCTGGTAAGCGGATATTTGAGCGCTCAATACGAGCTTCTCTACTCTCAGCAACCTCTTCAGATTTCTTAATGATGTCTGTATACATTGCTGTTTGACGATTGGTTTGGGGTTCGATTGACATGAGTTGCCTAGAAATTCCACGCCACAGCATGTGCGTTTTAGTACTGCCTTGCCCCTTTTGCAATAGAGCCCACTCATCATTAACAATGGAGTTCATATATTCAAATAGTTCAACACGAATAGGCGCTATAGATGGGTCGCCAAATCGGGTCAGCAGACGATCCAAGTTATTAATTCGTCCGGCCTCTTGAGAAACCAAGGTTTGGACCTCGCGAAAATTGCTTTGCGCTTGATTGAGCAAAAAACCAATTAACAGGCCGCTCAGAGTGATGATGGATCCAAAAAGGCCCAAACCTAATCGAGTGCTATCTTGTGTAGGCGCAAGGATCGGGATAGTTTGCAGTACACGTGGCATCAGATCCAACAAGGCAACAAAGAAGACAATTAATATTAAAAGAATCTGGACATTACTTTTCTTGTATAGCCAATTGAAGAATGCATCTTCACGAGTACTTTTATTCATAAGACCTAGTTATTAATATTTTTTTGTAGGAAATTGAGCGTACGCTCCCAGGCCAGCTGCGCTGCTTCTGCGTTGTACTTTAGTGGAGCCAATCCACGTCCATCAGATTTAGGGTTTGCAAAGGCATGCTTAGTGTCGTAGCGGTGAAATTCATAATTCACGCCCGCTTGCTTTAGCTTCTGTTCTAGATGATCGACTCCGGCTATTGGAAAGAACTTATCATGCATAGCCCAGTGGCCTAACATCGGCTTGCTAATGGCCTCTGCATTGACATACTCCAAAGGAGGATTGCCGTACCAAACGATAGAAGCGTCGAGTTCAGGCACATTACATGCGGCCAAAATGGTCAGCGCACCGCCCATACAAAATCCTGTCACCGCAACCTTTGTGCTGCCAGTAGCTTTCAAATACTGAACAGCACCTCGAATATCTTGACCAGCCGCATCACCAAAGTTCAGGTCGCCCATTAAATGCTCAGCTTCATTAGCTTCAATCGCTAACTTACCGCGATATAAATCTGGGACTAGTGCGCGATAGCCCTCTTTAGCAAGGCGAACAGCCACCGCCTTCACCTCATCATCCAAACCCCACCACTCCTGAATGACAACTACTCCAGGGGCATCCGCTTTATCGACTGGCTCGGCCAGGTAACCCTTTACTGCCTGTCCATCGGGTCTTTTAAATTCAATCATGGGGTCTCCTTATGCTCTTTAGTTCTTACGCTTTTTTCGTATCAGAATGAATATATCCCACAACCCAAAAAGTGAGCAAGCCGCAAATGGCAGCCCCATAACCAACTAGGTTGTAATGCTCCATCCTTCCATTGGTTGTAATTGTGACCACTAGGCCTGCTACTACTGATGCTATGCCGGAAGCCAACATCTGCACTGAGCCAATTAAGCTCATAAAGGTTCCCCGAATTTTGGGCTCTACCATTTGGCTCACAATAGCCATGGCCGGAATCATTCGGCCAGAAATCAAGACAAAGAAGGCGGTCTGATTAACAAGCACCACCCATAAAGGGACCGGCATTAAATTGGTTGTCACTAAGATCGGTATCAAACTAATAATGGCTAGCATGCGAAATACTTTGACCTTGCCATATTTATCCGCCATGTGTCCAATAAATCTTGAGCTCATCAAAGTCGCCAAACCACCACAAAGATAGATCAGGGAAATGTAGGAATTTTCGATCCCAACGTTAGCGGTGAGATAGAGGGCAATATAAGGAATGACAGTAAAGCCAGTCAACATAATTAGACCCACAAACAGAAAGGCGCGTAGATGACGATGAGCAACAAAGACTTCGTAGATTTGCTGGAAGCGATTACCTTCATGAACGTGATGCAAGTGGCCAGAAATTTTAGGGATATAGCGATATCCAATAAATAGAATCAATATAGAGATGAGTCCAATAAACATAAACGGGGCACGCCAGCCTAAAAAGCTAATGTGATTAGCTAAGAACAAACTCAAAGGCACGCCTGCAACGGTTGAAACTGAGAAAGCAGCCATGACCGTACCCAGCGCCTTACCTCTGCGCTCAAAAGGAATGCTATCAGCCACAATCGTCTGCACCAAAGATCCTAGAATGCCTCCAAAGGCACCTGCGCATGCACGGGCGATAAATAGCATGTGATAGTTTGAAGCAAGCCCACAAGCTATCGTTGCAATAATGAAGCAAACATACAAACGCAGGAGCAATTGCCTTCGCTCAAAACGGTCGATGTAATAGGTGGCGAATACCCCAGCGATTGCAGCAGCAAAAGTATAAGAAGACAGCAGCAGACCAAATTGATGCGTATTAATGGAAAGCGCTGTAATGAACTGAGGCCCCAAAGGCATCATAATCATGAAATCCAGGATGTGGGTGAACTGAATGCCAGCCAATGAAAACAAAAAGAAGCGCTCTCGCTTCATGGCTTCAGTAGTATGAGAAACGGTATTCAAGGGATGCTTTACTTGAGGTAATCAATATGACATTATCAACCCTGATCCAGATGTTTGCTTATCCCATACCTTTCAAGAACTATCTAAATTTATGCCAATTACCCCAGACGTTGTAGCTCAAACATCCTTAGCTGGCATCCCACTTCTGCCCCTAGTGAGAGATGCACTTTATGGGTTACTGGGCCTGATCATGGTAGTTGCTTTCCATGGCGGCCTGATTAATTACGTCATGATTCGCTTTGAGAGGTTAACCGATCAAAATCTCAAGAAGAAGCAGTATGACCGCGTTTTTTATCACTTCTACGCCTCTTTTTTAATCATCGCCCTTATTCACCTCACAGAAATTATCATTTGGACCGTCTATATCACCAACCTCAGATTAATCGACGACGGTTTACAGACGCTACTCTTCGTGGGTAGCTGCTACACCACAGTAGGCTTCGTCTCAGACATCCTACCCAATGGCTGGAAAAGTCTTGCCTTCTTTATTTCCTTTTCAGGATTATTCTCAATCGCATGGACCACCTCAACCATGATTGGAATGACCAACACCTTTAAGGCAGCGTGGAATATAAAACATCGCCAGAAAGATCCTACCGCCTCTTAACGTAGTACCCATAGACACAACGATTTCCGCCTCTTGAGGGATCGTGTGTATCGTGAATCACGCCATCAATGATCGCGGTGAGATGCTTCGAAACCCTAGCAATCAGCATTTCTTTGGGTAGCTCGTCGGGGCGTAGGTGAACCTGACAGCCCGCCCCTACTTTCATAGTGGGCACCCACTCAAAACCTTGGGCTAGGATATAGTCATGAAAGACATTCCGGTGATTACCGTTTCTGGGTGACGAACCTTTGACGTTGAGCCTTTTAGCAAGGCGGTCATTTTTCAGTTGGGCGTAACTCTCATTTGCCAGTCTTAAATCCTCATAGACCTGCATATAAGGCAGGCTTGCGGCAATGGCAATAGATCTGACAACACAATCTCCTGCGCCACCTTTAAAGCCAGCCGCCCCCCTTCCGCCATCATCAAACTGAAATGGAAACCTGGGATATGACTTGGCGAATGGGTTTAAAAATGCAAACATTTGACGGTGTGTAATAAAAAATGGATTTGCTTTTTGGGCAAATCCATTTTTACTTAAAGCGTCGGCTAGATTACTTAGCGTGCGCCTTCTTTACCTCTAAACGCCATGCATGCAGCAAAGGCTCTGTGTAGCCGTTAGGCTGCTCAAGACCTTTGAAAATCAGATCGCTCGCTGCTTTATAGGCATATGAATCTTGGTAGTTAGGCATCATTGGCTGATACAAAGAATCGCCAGCATTTTGACTATCAACTACTTTAGCCATACGTTGCAAGGTCTCGTTGACTTGATCAGCAGTCACAATGCCATTGAGCAACCAGTTAGCGATATGCTGGCTGGAGATACGCAAAGTCGCACGGTCTTCCATCAAGCCTACGTTATGAATATCAGGCACCTTGGAGCAACCAACGCCTTGATCAATCCAACGCACCACATAACCCAAGATACCTTGGCAATTGTTATCCAACTCTTGCTGAATTTCTTCCTTAGACCAGTTGGCCTTTTCAACCACTGGAATAGTCAACAAATCATCGATTAGCGCTTCTGCTTCAGCGGCTGTATCGAGCTTTTCCATTTCTTTTTGGAGTTCAGCCACGTTTACTTGATGATAATGCAGCGCATGCAAGGTTGCTGCTGTTGGTGATGGCACCCAAGCAGTGTTTGCGCCTGCTTTAGGATGAACAATCTTCTGCTCAACCATGGCCTTCATCATGTCTGGCATTGCCCACATACCCTTACCGATTTGAGCGCGGCCACGCAAGCCACAATCCAATCCTGCAAATACGTTACGACGCTCGTAAGCGGATAACCACTTGCTGGTTTTCATATCACCTTTGCGCATCATTGGACCTGCATACATCGCTGTGTGCATTTCATCACCAGTACGATCTAGGAAGCCAGTATTAATAAAGGCTACGCGCGCACCGGCAGCAGCAATAGCCGCCTTGATATTTGCACTCATGCGACGCTCTTCGTCCATGATGCCCAGTTTCACAGTGTCTGCTGGTAAGCCGAGTAATTTCTCAACACGCCCAAAGAGCTCGCCTGCGAAAGCGACTTCTTCTGGGCTGTGCATTTTTGGCTTCACGATATAAACAGAACCCTTGCGAGTATTACCAATGGTTTGGCTTGCTGGACGATTGATGTCGTATAAAGCAATCAATACAGTCACTACCGCATCCAATATACCTTCATAGATTTCTTTACCTTCGCCAGTAATGATGGCTGGGTTCGTCATTAAATGCCCAACGTTACGAAGGAACAAGAGTGAACGGCCATGCAAAGTTACCACACCATCTTTTGCATCAACAGCGCCGATACCGGCTTTGTACTTGCGATCTGGGTTTAGTGAGCGAGTAATTGTCTTATCGCCCTTCTTCACCTCCTCAACTAAAGTACCTTTTAAAATGCCTAACCAGTTTTCATAAGCAAGCACCTTATCGTCACCGTCAACGGCAGCAATCGAGTCTTCCAAATCCAAAATAGTGGAGAGTGCAGCCTCGAGGACAACATCATTGATGCCTGCAGGATCGCTAGCACCAATCGTTTTAGTCTTATTGATTTCAATATCAATATGAACACCGTTATTGCGCAACAAGATAGAGCTTGGCGCTGCTGCCTCACCTTGGTAGCCAACAAATTGCTTCTCATCCGCTAAACCTGTTGTAGTGCCGTCTTTTAATTTAACGGACAGCTTATTGCCATCAACAGAGTACGCAACTGAATCACGGTGCGAACCTTTAGCCAATGGTGCAGCTTGATCCAAGAAATTGCGAGCGTATGCAACTACTTTTGCACCACGAATTGGGTTGTAAGCGCCAGTCTTGGTTGCGCCATCTTCTTCTGAGAGAACATCAGTGCCATAGAGGGCATCATATAAAGAGCCCCAACGTGCATTAGCAGCATTTAAGGCATAGCGTGCATTAAGCACTGGAACCACTAATTGAGGGCCAGCTTGCAGAGCCAACTCATCATCTACATTCTTGGTGGTTGCAGTAATTTTTCCCGGCACATCAACTAAGTAGTCGATCTCTTTCAAAAACTTGCGGTACGCAGGCATATCCTTGATTGGGCCTGGATTGGCTTGGTGCCATTTGTCCAAATCCAACTGAATGCGATCGCGCTTTGCGAGCAAGGCATCATTTTTTGGCGTGAGATCTTTAACGATCTCATCAAAACCTTTCCAAAAATCGGCACTCTTAATACCAGTACCCGGAAGTACTTTGTCTTCGATGAATCTATATAAGGGAGTTGCCACCTGGAGGCTATTGCAAGTAGTGCGCGCAGTCATGTTGTGAACCTTTGTCTCTAAAGCGAAAGTTAATAAATATGGTTGATTAAATATTTTCCATCAATCCTGGAAAGGATGTTGGAGAAGAATGGTTTCATCACGCTCTGGGCCTGTAGATACCATTGCAATCGGCTTACCAGCTACTTCCTCGATACGACGAAGGAACTTTTGGGCTTCGGCGGGCAACTTATCCCACTCGCGAATGCCGAAAGTTGTACCCTTCCAACCCGGGAAATCCTCATAAATTGGCTCGCAACGGGCAACTGATTCCGCCCCACGCGGCAATACATCTAACTTCTTGCCATCAAGGTGATAACCAACGCATAAGCGAATAGTTTCAAAGCCATCAAGGACATCTAGCTTAGTAATGCAAAGACCAGATAGGCCATTGATCTGAATCGAGCGCTTCAAAGCAGCAGCATCTAGCCAGCCAGTACGACGTGGGCGTCCAGTGACAGAACCAAATTCTTTACCTACTTCAGCCAAACGCACGCCAATCGGATCTTGTCTTGCAGGATTGTCATGGTCATATAGCTCACTTGGGAATGGGCCGGCACCAACGCGTGTGCAGTAAGCCTTCGTAATACCTAAAATGTATTGCAAAGAGTCTGGCCCAACCCCTGAACCTGCAGCAGCATTACCTGCTACACAGTTACTGGAGGTTACATAGGGATAGGTGCCGTGATCGATATCGAGCAATGTGCCCTGCGCACCTTCAAATAACAAGTTTTGACCAGATTGCTCGGCAGCATACAAGGCACTGGATACATCCACCACCATTGGCTTAAGACGCTCTGCATAAGACATTGCTTCAGCTAAAGTCTTCTCATAGTTTACTGGCTCAGCACCGTAGTAATTTGTGAGCATGAAATTATGGTATTCCAAATTCTCTCGCAATTGCTCAGCAAATTTCTCTGGGTAGAACAAATCTTGCACACGCAAAGCACGACGAGCTACTTTATCTTCATACGCAGGTCCGATGCCGCGACCAGTTGTGCCAATCTTGGCCTCACCGCGCTTTTTCTCGCGAGCATGATCAATAGCTACGTGATAAGGCAGAATTAGAGTGGTTGCTTCAGAAATTTTGAGACGGGACTGAACATCTAAACCAGCAGCCTCGAGCTCGCCGATCTCTTTAAAGAGCGCCTCTGGTGAAAGCACCACGCCGTTACCGATATAGCAAATCACGTTTTTATGCATGATTCCAGAAGGAATCAAACGAAGAATGGTCTTCTTGTCGCCTATGATTAATGTATGGCCGGCGTTGTGTCCACCTTGAAAGCGAACTACTGCTTGTGCATGGTCAGTCAACCAATCCACTACCTTACCCTTGCCTTCATCACCCCACTGGGTGCCAATGACAACTACGTTACGACCTTTTGCTTGCTGCGTTGAAGACATAATGAAATCCAAAAAGATAATTACAAAATAAGTTAACTGCTTAATGCCAAATTGATTGCTTTACTTCTTTTTTACTTCCCAAGAGCTGCCCTGCTTTACCAGTTCTCGATCACATTCATACTCGGCAGCTTCTGCTGCTGTTCCTACTGGAATCTGTATCACCACCTCGCCCTGACTTCTCAAGGCGGTGATTGCCTTGCTTAATGCAGCATCCTCAACCCAAGGAGCCAAGATAGCCAACTTGCGCACCTTCATGGGTGATAAGCCTGCAAGAGTCAAAAGATCTAACGAAAATCCGGTTGCTGGACGAGGGCGGCCAAAGGCCTGACCCACATGATCGTAGCGACCACCTCTGGCAATGGGCTGAGGCAACTGATTTATATAAGCCGCGAACATCACACCACTGTGATATTGATAGCCACGAAGATCGGCCAAATCAATACTGAGCTCTAAGTTGACAGATAACTTCGCTGCAGCTGAAACTAAACGCTCCAGATCTGCCAAAGCCTGATCAATTGCTACGTGCTTAGGCAAGTCTTTCTTAGCCTTTGCCAACACTTCAGCACAAGGGCCATTTAACTCAGTCAAGGCCATCAGCGCTTTAGCAACATTCGCAGGCAAACACGCCGCCCACTGACTTAAGCGAGGACGATCCTTGCTTTGCAAAAGGCTATACAAAGCTTCAACCGTTGCTTTATCTAAATTCTGGCCATCTAAGATACCCGCCAAAATGCCCGCATGAGATAAATCGAGGTAAACCTTTTCTAGGCCTGCAAGAGACAGCGTTTTGAGAAGCAAGGTGATAGCCTCTAGATCAGCTTCCCAAGTGGCACATCCATAGATCTCTGCGCCCAACTGCAACTCTTCACGCGCTGAGCTACCAACTGGTGTGCGAGCGTGCGCAACGGATCCGGCATAGCAAAGACGAGTGACGCCAGCACGATTCAAGAGATGTGCATCAATACGAGCAACTTGCGGAGTCATGTCTGCACGCAAACCTAAGGTGCGCCCAGATAACTGGTCTACCAATTTAAAAGTTTGCAGATTAAGATCGGAGCCAGTGCCGGTTAATAGGGAATCTAAAAACTCCAAAATAGGGGGGGCAACCAACTCATAACCATAGGATTGATACAAATCCAAAATAGCACGACGCAATGACTCAACTTTGCGAGCCTCAGCGGGCAAAACGTCTGCAATATCTTCAGGAAGTAACCAGCGATTCATGATGTGGACTATTCGCTTTCTTATTTTTTGTGCAGGAACTTAAAGAACTCACCATTCGGCTCAACCACCATAATGTCCTTCTTGTCCTTAAAAGAACTTCTATAGGCTTCTAGGCTTTGATAGAACTGAGCAAACTGGGGGTCGCGCCCAAACGCCTCTGCATAGAGTGCAGTCGCTTTAGCGTCCCCTGCCCCTTTAATCTTTTGGGCATCGCGATAAGCTTCCGCCAGGATAGTGTCACGTTGACGCTCTGCATTCGCACGAATCTTGTCGGATTCTGCAGCACCCGTGGAGCGGAGCTCATTAGCCACACGCTTACGCTCTGCTTCCATACGGCGATATACAGAATCACTGATTTCTGCCAAGAGGTCAACACGCTTTAAGCGCACATCAACAATCTCTACGCCGATATCAGAGGCATCATCAGCAACCTTCTTGCGAATACCCTGCATCACCTCTTCACGCTGATCAGAAATTAACTCACGCACAGTGCGTTTAGTGAATTCTTCATTCAGGGCGGAACGAACCAATTGGGTTAAGCGATCCTGAGCTAAGCGCTCATCGCCTTTGAAGCTGATAAAGAATTTTCGTGGATCAACAATGCGCCACTTCACATAAGAATCTACCAATAAGTTTTTCTTCTCAGCAGTAATAAAACGCTCTGCTTCTGGATTATCGATTGTCAAGATGCGACGATCGAAGAAGCGCACGTTTTCAAATGGCGCTGGGAACTTTATTTGTATGCCCGGCTTCTCAATCACACGAACAATCTGTCCAAATGAGAACACCACAGCGAACTGACGTTGATCAACGACAAAAATACTAGAGGACAGAACATAAATCAGCGCAATAAAGCCAATACCTGCAGCGATTAAACGATTGGCATTCATTATCTGGACTCCCGATCACGACTACGGAGACCATCACGTTTATCGGTAGAGTTATTCACAGCTGACACTGGAGCTGCAGGAGCAGCACTGGAAGTTGGGGCTGGAGTATTTACTCCAGTGGCACCACCAACTGTCACGCTACCAGTTGGAGTGTTGGTACCAGACTGATTTGCCTGTGTATTTGCCGCTTGAGCACTTTCAGCACTCACCTGTGCAACGATCTTATCGAGTGGGAGATATAAGAGACTATTGCTCTTAGTGGTATCAACCAAGATTTTGGTCACGTTGTTATACATCTCGCGCATGCTATCGATATACATGCGATCACGAGTAACTTGAGGCGCCTTAGAGTATTCAACCAATATTTGTTTAAAACGTGTGGCATCGCCCTCTGCAGTAGCAACTACACGAGCCTTGTATCCCTCAGCCTCCTGAATCAGGCGGGCTGCAGTACCTTTGGCGCGCGGAATAATGTCATTGGCATAAGCCTGGCCTTCGCTCTTCAAGCGCTCCTGGTCTTGACCCGCTTTTACTGCATCATCAAACGCTGCTTGAACTTGTTCTGGTGGCTGAACGTTTTGGACGGTTACGCTAGTCACGTAAATGCCCGTTTTGTAACTGTCCAAAATCTTCTGAATTGAGTTGGCTAAATCGATACCAATCTTTTCACGACCCTCGTACAGTACGGTATCCATCTTGCTGCGAGCAACGATTTCACGCACAGCCGTTTCAGCAGCTTGCACTACCGCCGCATCAGGATCACGGTTATTAAATAAGTAATCCGTAGGATCCTTGAGGCGGTATTGCACAGCAAAGCGCACATCGATGATGTTTTCATCTTCGGTGAGCATTGAAGAATCTTTTTGATTGGTAGCCTTGATTAATACGGGGCGCCCTACTTCTACAGAGCGAACTCCTGATAAATTCACAGTCTCTTCAGACTGAATTGGCCAAGGCATACGCCAGTTAATACCCGGCTTAGCGGTGTAATCGTACTTACCAAAAGTTAAGATAACGCCAGCCTGCCCTTCTTGAATAATGAAGAAGCCACTGCAGATCCACACAAAGAAGACAAGCGCTCCAGCAACAAGAATGCTTGCTTTAGATCCAAATGGATTATTGAAATTAAAGTTAGGCGCATTGATGCCGCCATTACCACCACCGTTACCGCCATTTCCGCGTTGTGAAGGTGGGGGAATATCGGTGCTCTTTGGTTTATTCGTTGGCCTACCAGTAGGACTGCCTGTTGCGCCTGGTGTTTTCTTGCCACCAAAGATACCGGCAATTCTGTCATTGAAATCGCGCCAAAGCTCGTCCAAGTCTGGTGGGCCGTCTGGCTTAGTTGGCTGATTCGTTGGTTGAGTCTCTACCGGCTTATTAGTTTCTGGATCTGCTTTGGGGGCTTGTTCATTTCCCTGCCCATCTTTGGCATCTTTGGATCCACCGGCATTGTGGCTATTGCCCCAACCTGGATCATTGACCGAAAACAGGTCGAGAAATTTACGCATCATTTGAAAAATAGCTTCGCTTGGCAATCGGATTAAATTCAGAAGTTTCTGGTCGTTCGGGTAAAGGCTCTAAAAACTCATCCGGGGCCAATTGCTTCTTGGCACGGTTGCGCTCGACCCTTATTCTATCAGTCATTTGGGAGTATTCGGCCAAGGCTGAACGGAGTAAATCAAGGCCCAAGCCCGTCTTGGCCGACAGGAAAACCTGGCTCGGAATACCCTCCCCATCCCGCTCTAAAACAGCCCCACGGGTGAAGGTTAGAGGCATCTGGTCGATCTTATTCATGACCTCGATACGGGGGATGTCATCTGCCCCGATTTCCTCCAAAACCGCTTCAACTTCCGCTTTTTGCTCTCTAGCTACAGGGCTACAGGCATCAATGACATGCAAAATCAGGTCGGCATGGATGGTTTCATCCAAGGTGGCTCTAAAAGCCTCTACTAACTGGTGAGGCAAATCCCGGATAAATCCAACCGTGTCAGAGACCACAATGGAACCAACCCCCTCTAGATGGACCCTTCTAGAAGTGGTATCCAGAGTGGCAAATAACTGGTCAGCAGCATAAGTCCCGGCTTTGGTTAGGGCATTAAATAAGGTGGATTTACCAGCATTGGTATATCCAACCAAGGAGACCGAAAACACATCTCTACGATTTCGGGAACGTCTTTGGGTTCTTTGCTGACGCTGCAGCTTTTCAAGCTCATTTTCCAAGCGCTTTGCTTTAGTGGCTAGCATCCGGCGATCTAACTCCATCTGCGTTTCACCAGGGCCGCCACGCACACCAATACCGCCGCGTTGACGCTCCAAATGACTCCAGGCTCTCACTAAGCGTGACATGCGATAGCGGACCTGTGCAAGCTCAACTTGCGTCTTACCAATATGACTTTGCGCTCTTTGGCTAAAGATATCCAAAATCAAGCCTGTGCGATCCATTACATGAAAGCCAATGTGACGTTCTAAATTGCGTTGCTGGGTTGGGGATAGAGGGTGATTAAAGATGGCAAGTTCTGCCCCCTGCTCCTCCATCACCCTCTTGAGTTCGTTAGCCTTGCCCGAACCAATAAATAAGGCGGGGTCAGTTTTGCCCTTGCGTGCGATAACACTGGCTGCAGGTATAGAGCCGGCGCTGTCAGCTAAAAGACTGAGCTCAGCCATGCTATCTGCAAAATCCTCGCGTCCTGTATCTACACCAACCAGAACGGCGCGTGCCGCATCTACTCCAGTTTTATACAGGGCTAGCTTCTTCCAAACGGAAATCAATCGCACGAGCGGGAACGATCGTGGAGATTGCATGTTTGTAAACCATCTGTGTCACGGTATTACGCAAGAGGACAACATATTGATCAAAAGATTCAATATTGCCCTGTAACTTAATGCCGTTTACAAGATAGATCGAAACAGGAACATGCTCTTTGCGCAAAGCATTGAGAAAAGGGTCCTGAAGTAATTGAATTTTGTTGGGGTTGCTATTACTCATACTGCTCCTTAATTATTTTTTGCTTTATTACTTTTTTGGGAGTCTTGCTTTTTTATTAAATACCAATTCACTAGAAACCTTCACTACAAATCATTTATTACAAACTACTCAATCAGCCCTCTATATTGGGCTGATTTTGGAAAAAATCAAGCCCATTTCGAATGAAAGATAAAACTCAGCTTAAATTAACGCTTTTTGCCTTTTTTACCCTTATCCGCTTCTACGTAGGGGTTTTTAGCGGTATTCATCTGAATACGCAGAGGCGTACCGCGTAATTTAAAGACATCCCTAAAGCGACCTTCTAAGTATCGCTTGTAGCTATCCGTCACCCCACTCAAGGATGTACCATGAATGACCACAATTGGAGGGTTCATGCCCCCTTGATGGGCATAACGCAATTTAGGACGACCCATACCAACGCGTTTAGGCTGTTGATGCTCAATCGCCTCTTGCAAAATACGGGTTAAGCGTGGGGTTGGTAGTTTTGCCATTGCGGCTGCATATGCAGAATCCACATCCTTAAAGAGCTCCTTAAGGCCTGTACCCTTTTTAGCGGAGATTGGGTGGACGTTTGCAAAATCGAGGAAGCGTAGCTTTTGCGCAATCTCTAATCGAGCGCGCTCTTTTACATAAGCATCCAAACCATCCCACTTGTTCACTGCAACCACTAAAGCGCGGCCAGCTTCCACAATAAATCCAGCGATGTGTGCATCTTGCTCCGAAATATCTTGCTGAGCATCTAACATCAAGATCACCACATTACAGTCAGCAATCGCTTGCAATGTTTTAACAACAGAAAACTTTTCAATCGCTTCAAAAACTTTTCCACGGCGACGCAAGCCTGCAGTGTCAACCAAGATGTAAGGCTTGCCATTGCGCTCAAAGGGAACTTCGATCGCATCACGGGTGGTACCTGGCATATCAAATGCAATGACGCGCTCTTCACCGATTAATTTGTTAATCAGTGTTGACTTGCCAACGTTAGGTCGCCCTACTACGGCGATCTTCATTGGACGATTTGGATCGTTAGCCAATTCATCCTCATCTGGCTCTGCAATGCCAAGGGAATCTAATGCGTCATCGATCAAGCCACGCACGCCATCGCCATGTGCTGAAGAAATTGGGAACGGCTCACCTAAACCAAGCTCATGGAAGTCGGCTGTGACAACGCCAGCCTGCATGCCTTCTGTTTTATTAACTGCGAGGATAACGGGTCGACCAGTCTTACGTAAGAAATCAGCGATGACACGATCTTGTGGAGCCATACCAAGACGACCGTCAACCAAGAAAATCACAATGTCAGATTCAGCAACGGCTTGCTTGGTCTGCTTTGCCATCTCAGCCACAATGCCGGTCTTGGCTACTGGCTCAAAACCACCGGTGTCTACGCAAATAAAAGCGCGCTCACCAATACGACCTTTGCCGTAGTGTCGATCTCTGGTTAGGCCAGAAAAGTCAGCCACCAATGCATCACGTGAACGCGTTAAGCGATTAAAGAGAGTCGACTTTCCCACATTAGGACGGCCGACGATAGTGATGACTGGATTCATTTTGGACTGTACGCCGCTATTTTTCCACCTTGAGATTGAACCAAGATGAGGCCACCTACCGCAATGGGGGCAGCCGAGATTGGACTACTGTCGTGACGAATACGCGCAACCATCTCGCCATTCGCCTGTGAAAATGCATGGATATAACCTTGAGCATCACCCATGAGTAGCACCCTGCCTACCGCAAGCGACTCACCAACATCACGGAATGTCAGCTGCGTGTTTTCCCAAACTTGAGTGCCGTCTTTTGTTGCAAAGGCGGTGACATAAGACTTATCGTTTGCCGAGAAAACCATGTCGGTGCTTTGTGAGGTACCGGTATAACTTGAATAGTCTTTGAACCATAAAAGGTTGCCTGTACGAGCCTGCCCGCAACCAATACGTCCTTGATAAGAGACTGCGCAGAGGATATCGCCTTCCATACTTGGTTTAGCGGTGACATCATTCAAGCGCTCAATCTCTGAGAAGCCCTTAGGAAAAGAAACGGGTGTCTCCCAAACTAAGCCGCCATTAGCAATAGCAATCATCCCAAAGCGCCCACCAGTGAAACCAGTAACGATGACTTCATTGCCAATAGCCAGCATGCCGTAGCCAACACGCAATGACAATGCAGCCTGTTGACGCTGATAAGTCCATTTTTTAGCGCCCGTTAGCGCATCCAGTCCAATGAAGCGATTGTCTAGCGCGCGCACTACGACAACGCCACCGGCTACCACTGGCTCACTCAATACTTCACTACCAACGCTGACATTCCACATCGGCTTACCAGTATCGTCATAGGCGTAGACCACCCCCTTGGTGGTAACGGCAACAGTAGTACGGCCATCAGAGCCAGGGCCAACCGACAAATTCTCAGGAACGGATACTGACCAGACCTTATTGCCGGTTGCTAAATCAATCTTTGCCAAGTTACCACCATGAGAGGCTGCATACACCGCATCGCCAGCAACAATAGGATGAAAGTTAAAGGATTCAGATGAACCAATGCTAGTTGACCATACAGGCTGCAAATCAAATTGATTGGTAACGGTCACTAAATCAGCGGGCTTCCTTACTCTGGAGCTACCAGAGCATGCGGCTAAAGCAATTACCACGGCACCCAATACCAAGGCGGCGCCTAAGCGCATCGGTAAACGCTTGATTTCTTTAGTCATCACTGAGCAACTCCTCCAACAGCATCTAATTTAACCTTGAGAAGGCGACGCGCCTCTTCAGGAAATTCTTTTGCTTGGTCTAATTTTTTCCAGGCATCTTGATAGCTTACTTTAGCTTGCTCATTTTTCTTTTGCGCCAAATACCAATCGCCACGACGCTCAAGCCATAAAGATTCAAAACCAGCAATCGGTTTCTCATTCAATATTTGATCAGCCTCTGCAAAATCTTTTTCACTGCCCTGCTCAATCAATAGAGTTACTAGGCGTAATTTCGCCAATCCAAGATAACCATCATTAGATGCATTCTTTGCCGCCCAACGCAAATAATCCAAAGCCTTCGCGGTATCACCTGCGTCTGATGCGATCCGTGCGGCGATCAAACTAGACATTGCTGCGTAAGGTGTGCGGCCATAATCTTTTTGTAAATCATCTGTTGCGCGCAGAGTCTGATCTTTATCACCTTTAGCAATAGCGCCCACCATCGTTTCATAAAGCTTCGAGGCTTCGAGCGCCTGACTATTGCGCCACCATTGATATCCACTGTATGCGGCGTAAGCAAACAACGCAACCGTAACCACACCGGTAATGAGGTTGCGGTACTTTTGCCAAAACGCTTTGAATTGGTCTAATTGTTCTTGTTCTTCTAGATCTAAAGGCATGTCAATCCAAACTTATTTAATAGGTAATTAGTATGTATTAGCTTAATTCTATTCGGAGGCGCCTACCAAGGCATCAATTGCAGCACCTAAGACATCATCCAGGGGTACAGACTTCTGCTCGCCCGTACCGCGCAAGTCCTTGAGTTGCGCCTCATTCTTGGCTAATTCATCAGGTCCAATAATGACCGCAAAGGCAGCCCCACTACTATCAGCCTTCTTCATTTGGGACTTAAAGCTGGCTGATTGACCATCAGGAGGACAGAACAGGATGGTATCGATTCCAGCGCTCCGCAAGCGTTCAGCGATGATCATGGAGGCAGTCAACGTCTCGCCACCTTGATGCAATACAAAAATATCGCATTGAGCCTGAGCTTCTGGCAATGATCCAGAAACCTTCATTAATTCTAGAACCCGTTCCATACCCATCGCCCAACCACAAGCCGGCGCGGCTTTGCCTCCCATACGCTCAATTAATGGGTCATAGCGTCCACCGCCAGCAATAGTGCCTTGAGCACCTAATTCATCAGTCACCCACTCAAATACAGTGAGGTTGTAGTAATCAAGGCCACGAACTAAACGAGGATTAATTTTGCAGGGGATGTTATTTGCTTTAATTAATGCCTGTACCGCATTGAAATGCTTCAGCGACTCTTCGCCCAAGAAATCCAATAATTTTGGTGCGCCCTCAATCAATGCCTGCATCTCTGGATTTTTAGAATCCAAGATACGCAAGGGATTGGTAATGAGACGACGCTGTGAATCTTCGTCTAGCTGCGATTGATTTTTCTCAAAGTAAGTAACCAATGCGGCGCGGTGTTCAGCACACTCAGGGGCCTGACCTAGGGAGTTCATTTCTAAACGAACGCCCTTCAATCCCAACTCGTCCCATAAACGCTGACCCATGAGAATGATTTCAGCATCAATATCAGGTCCGGCAAAGCCTAAGGCCTCAACACCAAACTGGTGGAACTGGCGATAGCGACCACGCTGTGGGCGCTCATGACGGAACATCGGTCCGGTGTACCAAAGACGCTTAGGCCCTTCGTATAACAAATTATTTTCAATTACAGAGCGCACTAATGCGGCAGTACCCTCAGGGCGTAAGGTGAGTTGCTCGCCATTCAAGCGATCCTCGAACGAATACATTTCTTTTTCAACAATATCGGTAACCTCACCGATGCCACGCTGGAATACGGCAGTTGCCTCAACAATAGGTGTTCGCAAAAACTCATAGCCGTAAGCACGAGTTAAATCACGCAATACATGCTCAAGATGAGCCCACTGCGCCGCATCCGCTGGCAGTAAATCATTCATACCGCGCACGCCATTTATCTTTTGAGTTTTCTGGACTTTAGTTTGCTTGTTCTCGTCAGTCATTTTTATTATTCTTCTTGTTAAAGCTTGGCAGCGTAGTTTTGTTTAACATAGTCATCTACGATCACCTGAAACTCTTCGGCAATTTTCTCACCACGTAGCGTTTTGACTTTAACTCCATCGACAAACACTGGCGCCGCAGGGCTTTCACCAGTTCCTGGTAAAGAAATACCAATATTGGCATGTTTGCTTTCGCCTGGGCCATTGACGATGCACCCCATTACAGCAACATTCATATTTTCTACGCCAGGATGGGTTTTCTTCCAAAGAGGCATTTGTTGGCGCAAATAAGACTGGATATTCGCCGCTAACTCTTGAAAGGTAGTGCTAGTAGTTCTGCCGCAACCTGGACATGCAATCACCATTGGCGTGAAATTACGCAAGCCCATGGTTTGTAATATTTCTTGGGCAACGATGACTTCATTTTCACGAGGAGCACCTGGATCAGGCGTTAATGAAACGCGAATCGTATCGCCAATACCTTCTTGCAACAAAATACTCATTGCTGCAGTAGAGGAAACAATGCCTTTGCTACCCATGCCTGCTTCAGTTAAACCCAAATGCAGCGGATAGTCAGAGCGTCGAGATAGATCACGATACACAGCAACTAAATCTTGAACATTGCTAACTTTGCAAGAAAGCAAAATCTGATCAGGATTCATACCAAACTCAACTGCTTTTTCTGCTGACTGCAAAGCCGACTGAATCAAAGCCTCAATCATCACTTCTTGAGCAGTTTTTGGATTTGCCAGAGCTGCATTGCCATCCATGATCGAAGCCAGAAGCTCTTGATCCAAGCTGCCCCAGTTCACACCAATTCGAATAGGCTTGTCGTATTTGCAAGCGGCTTCAATCATTTGCGCGAATTGTGGATCGCGCTTGGCGCCCTTACCCACATTGCCTGGATTGATGCGGTACTTCGAGAGGGCTTTAGCGCACTCCGGAAAATCATTTAATAAAGTATGCCCGTTGTAATGGAAGTCGCCAATCAATGGCACCAAGACATCCATCTTGTCCAACTGCTCACGAATATAGGGAACTGCAGCAGCAGCCTCTGGAGTATTGACAGTGATACGCACCATCTCCGAACCAGCGCGGGCTAATTCCTTTACCTGAATTGCAGTACCCACCGCATCCGCAGTATCGGTATTAGTCATTGACTGCACACGTACTGGTGCATCCCCACCAACGGTAATGATGTTGGTTTTCCAGGCAACGGTTGCTTGACGCGTTGCACGCTTAAGGGATGGGCCCAGCGGCAGTGGTGGCAATGATTGATTAGAGCTCATTAGGATCTATGGGTTGGGTTCTCATTTTTTACTTAAGCTTTTTGAGCCACTCGATGGGATGCTCGTTTGGCCCCAGATTGGTATCCTCATCAAACTCTTCATCCGACCCAACCTCTGTGAGCTCGATCTCAGTATTGTGAACAGCACGTTCACGCACACGGGTGCGGTCGACTACATCCCCTGCCAGCTGACCACAGGCGGCAGCAATGTCATCACCGCGCGTCTTACGCACAGTAGCCACCATGCCCGCATCTAAAAGGATACCGGCAAAAGCATTGACGCGTTGGGCTGATGAGCGCTTGAGGCCAGACTCCGGGAAAGGATTAAATGGGATGAGATTAATTTTGCACTTAATGTTTCTAAGTAAGCGCACTAATTCTTTTGCTTGGATGTCAGAGTCATTCACGCCATCGAGCATGCAATACTCAAAGGTCAAGAAATCCCTTGGCGCAAATGGTAAGTAACGTTCGCACGCATCAAGCAATTCACGTAGAGGATATTTTTGATTGAGTGGCACCAATTGATCGCGTAATGCGTCATTAGGCGCATGTAATGAAACTGCCAATGCTACAGGGCAATCTTGTGCGAGACGATCAATCATCGGCACTACACCCGATGTAGAAACTGTCACACGACGGCGTGATAAACCGTACGCCCTGTCATCCAGCATCAAGCGCAATGCAGAAACCACATTGTCATAGTTGAGCAAGGGCTCGCCCATGCCCATCATTACCACATTAGAAATCACACGACCAGTGTGTTCCCAACCTGGCGTTGGAAACTTCTCAATTCTACGAATAGCCTCAGGGTCATTGCGTAAAAGATGTTCAGCAAACCAGAGTTGACCAATGATTTCACCGGAAGTGAGATTGCGTGAAAAACCTTGGTGCCCAGTTGAGCAAAAACGGCAATTGACTGCGCAGCCCGCCTGAGAAGAGATACACAAGGTGCCTCGATCATCCTCAGGAATAAATACAGACTCGACCGCATTGCCAGCGCCCACATCCAATAGCCACTTGCGTGTGCCGTCATTGGCGTGCTCATCTTTGATAACAGGGAGGGAAAGTACTTCCGCTTTATCTAGCAAAGTTGCTCTAAAGCTTTTTGCTAAATCACTCATGTCGTTAATGTCAGCTACACCGCGTTGGTGTATCCACTGCATGAGTTGCTTTGCCCTAAAGGGCTTTTCATTCAACCCCGCGACATACGCTGCCATTTGGTCAGCGTCAAAATCTAAGAGATTTACGCGCGGGGAGGTCAATGCGCCTACTTATATATTAAATAGGTTGTTCGTTAGCAATCGTTGATTAACGATTGAAAACATTCATGCCAGGGAAGAAGAATGCAACTTCCACAGCAGCTGTTTCAGGAGCATCAGAACCGTGAACCGCATTTGCATCAATGCTGTCAGCAAAGTCAGCACGGATTGTGCCTTTTTCTGCCTTCTTCGGATCAGTCGCGCCCATCAAGTCACGATTCTTAGCAATAGCACCTTCGCCATGCAATACTTGAATCATCACAGGACCAGAAATCATGAAGCTCACCAAATCTTTGAAGAAAGGACGGTCTTTATGAACGCCATAGAACTGCTCAGCTTCATTTTGTGACAAATGCGCCATTCTGGAAGCAATGATCTTCAAACCAGCAGATTCAAAACGGTCATAAATTTTGCCGATGACGTTTTTAGCAACAGCATCAGGTTTGATAATAGAAAGGGTGCGTTCAATTGCCATGCAAGACTCCAATAGTGATTTCAAAGGTATTTGCTAGGCGGGGTGAATAAGTCACCCCACTCCAGCGACCCCCGAATTATACATTGCCTGACCGTATTTACCCCTATGCCTGTAGGGCTAAGCCCTTGAATTTACAGGGCATAAGCCTTTAATTTGTAGGTCTTTTCTGTGGGGGCTTGAAATTAGGGTGTTTTGTCTATACTTATCCTCAACAGCCCTTCATGGGCTCTTGTATCAACTACGAAAAAGAAGGAGTCAATATGAGTGATCTGAACTCTTACGGCTTTGGCCAAACCGGCTCAATTAGCAATGTCCAGGTGCGCAACCGCGTTCTCCGTAATACTTACGCCCTTTTGGCGCTCTCCATGATTCCAACTGTAATTGGCGCCTGGCTTGGAGTTGCTATGGGTCTAAGCCTGTTCTCGGGCAGCCCCTTTATTGGCTTCATCGTCTTCATGGCGGTAGCCTTTGGCTTCTTCTGGGTAATTGAGAAGAATAAAGATTCCGGCGTTGGTGTTCTCTTGCTCCTGGGCTTCACTTTCTTCATGGGCATCATGATGTCCCGCTTGATTGGCTTCACGCTCAATAGCTACAGCAACGGCGCGACATTGATCATGTTGTCATTTGGCGGTACAGCTGCAATCTTCGCAACCATGGCAACCATTGCAACAGTGAGTAAGAGTGATTTCTCTGGCCTAGGCAAATTCTTGATGGTTGGGGTGCTTCTCTTGATCGTTGCCTCATTGGCAAATATCTGGCTGCAATTACCGGCGTTAATGTTGACTGTGATGGTGCTAGCCATTGCCATCTTTTCTGTCTTTATATTGGTTGACGTGCAACGCGTTATCAATGGCGGCGAGACAAACTACATCATGGCTACTTTGGCTATTTATTTAGATGTATACAACGTCTTCACTAACTTACTTGCCCTCTTGGGTATTGTTGGTGGTAATCGAGATTAAGGGAAATTAAGACACGCTAAAACTTTAGTGTGTTGTTCTCATCAGGCGCCTGCGGGCGCCTTTTTTACTGCTGCTATTTAGTCTGTTTGTTTAGCTAAATAATTAAGTCGCTACAAACATGCTCACAGCAAAGGATAGCGCAACCAAAATCAATAGGATTGCAAAACTATCTGAGGCTTTCATGACGCTCTCCCGAAGATAAAAAGTTGGGCAGCAATACATTACTGCACAAGCTCAATCTACTCTTCTATAAGACAGTGGTTTTGAGAATGCCGCACCATCAATAGGCTTGATGCACTAATTTAGCGCCCTTTTGGTGCAATTATTAAGCATCAGGAACACTCGAGAATGAAAGTTTAGAAGCGCCAACCCAAAGAAACGCCATAGGAATTGATATTAACCTTGTCGGTTGAGCCATCGTTCCATTGAATGGTTTTATAGTTTTGTTGCGATACCTCTACTCTAGTAAAGAGATGCTTGGTGAGCAGGTATTCGGCACCAATTCCGTAACTAGGTCCATTCAACCATTGATAGTAACCGGGTGATGAGTACTTCGACCAAGACCATCCAAGCTTGATATAGCCCAATAAATTTTCAGTAAACGCATAAGCTACTTTTCCGCCTGCTTCGATGGGGTGCTGTGCATCAGGATCAGAGCCCGCAGTATCCGTTGTAGCCAAATCATAACTACCATAGGCGCCAACTAGCCATTGATTATTTATAGCCTTGTATGCGTCAGCAGTAATACTGGGAATTCCGCTTCGACTAGTTTGTGAGCCGCCAGGTGTTGAAACATCAGTAATAGAATTTAATGCGTAGTCCACAGACAAACCAAAACCTTCAAAGTTTTGCGATTGACCATAAGCAATAGGCGCAGAAAGAGCCCATAGCAAAATTGCTATTTTTTTCATGCAACTACCCCCTTGATACTTATTTTTATATATTACTGGCTACTATATCAAAAGGCTAGGCTTTATCAAAAACAGCCATAGACTCCACGTGGGAGGTGTGGGGGAACATATTAATAATGCCCGCACTACTTAATTTGTAGCCTGCCTGATGGCACAAGATCTCTACATCCCTCGCCAAAGTTTTGGGATTACAGGATACGTAAACAATTCGTTGTGGCAATAATTCACTTTGCGCAATATGCAACTCTGCAAGCGCTTTACAAATCTCCATCGCACCCTCGCGCGGCGGATCCATTAACCAACGCTCTGCTTTGCCCCACGATGCAATTGTTTCTGTTGTAACTTGGAATAAATCGCTTTGCATAAAGCTGGCCTTATCAACGAGTCCGTTATGCTCTGCATTGGCTTTAGCTCGAGTCGTCAAACTCTCTAAACCCTCGATCCCTAGGACCTGTTTTGCTTTTCTAGCAAGCGGCAATGTGAAGTTGCCAATACCGCAAAACAAATCCAATACTCGATCTGTTTCTTTGACTTCAAGCAATCGAATCGCCCTACTGACTAAGGCACGATTCATCATATGATTTACCTGTGTGAAATCTGCAGGCTTAAATGGCATCTCGACCTCAAACTCAGGCAGCCGATAACAAAGCTTGCCGGTCTCAGGATAAAACGGCGCCACAGTCTCAATCCCCTTAGGCTGGAGCCATATCCAAACCTGGTGCTGATCCGCAAAAGCTCGCAGAAGTTGCTCGTCATCTGCAGTTAAAGACTTGAGATTCCGAAACACTAAAGCAGTGACTGGTTTTGATTTCTTAGGATCATCCGATAAGGCATCTTCCGGCTCGCCAACCGCAATCTCAATCTGCGGCATGCGGTCAACGATTGATAAACCCATCACTAGCTTACGCATTTCTGGCAATAAATCCGATACATGCTTGGGCAAAATTTCACAAGCCAGCATGTCAGCTACATAGCCGCTCTTACCCTCATGAAAACCAATCAGTACGGTACCTTTTTTAATGGAGCGATTGACAGCACTTAAACGTGCGCGGTGACGATATTCCCAAGTAGGGCCACCCATCGGGCGCAGAATTTCTTCAGGCCTTACCTTGGCAATATGTTGCAAGTCATCCTCAAGTACACGCTGCTTGATAGCCACTTGCGCTCGTATATCTAGATGCTGCATGGTGCAGCCACCACACACACCAAAGGCTTTGCACTTAGGCTCCACCCTAAATACGGCGGGTTTCAGAATGTCGCGTACTTTAGCCTTACTAAAGCGCGCTTTATCACTGGTGATAGTGTAAGTGACTAACTCGGTTGGCAGCGCACCCTTAATAAAGATCACCTTACCGCTTTGACCTTGGGCGACCTCCTCCTCATTGGGGGCTAGGCGTGCAATCCCCTGGGCATCCAAATCCAGTGCTTCGACTTTAATTGGCTCAGTCACCTCAATATTGACTGGCTTATCACCTCTACGCATTCGCAGAAAAACCTTGGAGATATTCTTGCCACTGACCACCGTTAGGCTCTTTAGATTCTTTTTCTAAATAAGCCTTTACGAATTCAATTTCCTCTTGATATTCAGCTTGAGAAAAGCCGCCACGCAGCAATTGAAAGCGGCAGTACATGAGATAGGTATTGACCACGTCGGTCTCGCAGTAACGGCGGATGTCATTAATCTTGCCATCTTGATACGCGGGCCATACTTGGCTGCCGTCCATACCCATCTTGCCCGGGAAACCACATAGCTTTGCCAACCCATCTAAAGGGGCATTCGCACGACCATTGAATTTAGCCAACAGATCCATCATGTCAAGATGACGCATGTGATAACGACTGATGTAGTTATTCCACTTAAATTCTCGGCTATCAGAATCCTGGCTCTCACCCATCTCCCAGTAGCGGGGAGCTTGCACATGATTCGCTAATGCGCGATAGTGCAACACGGGTAAATCAAAGCCGCTGCCATTCCAAGAAACGAGTTGAGGGGTGTATTTTTCGATGAGATCAAAGAAGGCTTGTATTAGGACCTTCTCATCATCCTGCGGAGTGCCTAGAGTGCCAACTTTAATTTGTGGCAAGCCCTCTTTAGTAGTTCTGCGAATCACGCAAGAGATGGCAACAATCTTTTGCAGAAACAAGGGTAGAAATTCACTACCGGTCTTTTCTGCGCGCTCAGCCATCACTTTGCTAGCAACCTCGGCATCACTCATGGAGTCTGGAAAATTCTCCAGACGACGTAATCCAGAGACATCTGGAATGGTTTCAATATCAAAGACAAGAACGGTCGCCATGACGCCTACCTTAGACGAACAACATTACTGCAAGTACGGCGTTGGATTAACAGGTTTGCCGTTAACGCGTAACTCGAAATGCAGCTTTGCTGCAGTAGTGTCTGTATCGCCCATCTCAGCAATCTTCTGACCCTTACGAACAGCATCACCCTCTTTTACCAAGAGCTTACTGTTGTGGGCATAAGCAGTGAGATAGGTATTATCGTGCTTAACAATCACAAGGTTGCCATAGCCACGCAAACTATTACCTGCGTAGACTACTTTGCCATCAGAGGCGGCAAGAACTGGCTCGCCGACCTTGCCGGCAATATCAATCCCTTTATTGGTCTCACTGAACTCACCAGTAACCTTGCCTTTTGCAGGCCAAGATAAACGAATACCTGGCTCAGCAACTACCTCGTTTTTCGCTGACTCAGGAGTGGAGGCTACTGAATCTGCTTTATCCGCTGCAGGTTTTTTCTCAGCCACTTTTGCGGGCTTAGTTCCCGCTGGTGCTTTAACCATGATCAAGTCACCGACCTCAATCACGTTGGGATTAAAGCTAGGATTGGCTGCCTTGTTCCACTGCACCACATCACGCGGTGCCTGACCATGGTCCAAAGCAATGCGCGCCAAGGTGTCACCTTTTTTAACGCGATAGTAACCAGGGGGCGCAGGCTCAGTTGAGCCACCGCTACGATCAGTCACGCTAGCAGGCTTAGTGCGAGGTGTAGAACATCCAACCATCAACATCAAAGATGAGGACATGAGCGCGGCGAGGAAAAGCTTCAATAAAGTGGATGACATTAAATTGGGTTCTGAATTGGTGAATTCATCATAAATCTCATACTACCCCTGATTGTAAGGGTACAAAAAAGACCCCGTCCAGTACAGTTCTTTGATAGCGCTGGGAACTCATTCTTTCAACCATTACCAGCTGCTGCTCTTTGTCATTCTTGACGACTGGGGCTACCAAGCGTCCACCTATCGATAACTGATCTAGCAAGGCATCCGGAATACCCAAGCCAGCTGCAGCCAAAATAATCCCATCAAATGGAGCAGCCTGAGGCAAACCTAAAATACCGTCGCCATATATTAAACGAAGGTTGTTAATGCGAAATGGGCGCAACTTAGCTCTTGCCATGTCATGTAGCGGACGAATACGCTCTATGGAATAAACCTCGTCTGCCAATAAACTCAGTACCGCCGCTTGGTAACCGCAACCGGTACCAATCTCCAATACTTTGCCAAGTTTATGTTTAGGCTTGTGAAGTAACTCAATCATGCGTGCAACTACTGATGGTTTAGAGATGGTCTGCTCATGCCCAATTGGTAGCGCAGTATCTTCGTAGGCTTGCGCATGTAATCCAGCATCCATAAAAGCATGACGTGGGACAGTGGCAATTGCCTCTAATGTTTTGCCGTGCTTTACTCCCCCAGCATGTACTTTCGCTGCTAGAGCCTGCCGATAAGCAGCAAAGCGTTCGGTCGGAGCCTTCAACCGCGGTCCCAGCCATTTGCGCGCATTGCCGCTAAACGAGCATGGTGCGTTAAATCAAGTTGCATTGGCGTAATCGAGATACATCCTTCAGCAATTGCATGAAAGTCAGTACCTTCAGAGCCCTCTTTGACATCGCCTGCGGCGCCAATCCAGTAGATCTTCTCGCCACGTGGACTGTCTTGCACGACTACTGGTTGTGAGTGATGACGATTACCGAGACGGGTTACACGCCAGCGATATAAATCAGCATAAGGACGATTAGGGATGTTGACGTTCAGTAGTGTTGCCGCACCCTCAGTACGAGCCAAGGCAGAAACCAGCATTTGGGCTACTAAATCATGCGCTGCTTTAGCGGCATCTTCAATACGATTCCACCCACGATCAATTTGTGAGAAAGCGATGCCTGGTACACCAAACATCACGCCCTCAACTGCAGCAGCAACTGTGCCAGAGTAAAGCGTATCTTCACCCATGTTCTCGCCTTGATTGATGCCAGAGATCACTAGGTCAGGTTTCTCATCCAAAAATCCAGTCATGGCAACGTGCACACAATCTGTTGGCGTACCGTTGATAAAGAAAAAACCGTCACGCTCACCGCCAGCTACTCGATGAATCGAGAGTGGTCTAGAGAGCGTCAAGGAGTTTGAAGCCCCGCTGTGATTTTGTTCTGGAGCAATCACAGTAATTCGCCCTAATGGACGTACCGCATTTACTAAGGCTAATAAGCCAGGAGCCAAATAGCCATCATCATTTGAAACCAAGATATGCGGTTGTTTTGACATGATTAAACAAGCCCCTGTTTACGTGTGCCACGCGCTCTCATTGCTGCGTAGATCACTGGCAAAACTAGTAAAGTTAAAATCGTAGTGGTTACCATGCCGCCCACAATCACAAGAGCCAACGGACGTTGCGCCTCGGAACCGATCGAATGGGACAAAGCTGCAGGTAGAAGACCTAAGCCAGCCAACATTGCTGTCATTAGCACAGGGCGAACACGCAATGCAGCACCATCTACCATCGCATCTTTCATGGCGCCATGCTCTTCAGCTACGGTCTTATTAATATAAGAGATCAAAATCACACCATCTTGGATTGCAATACCAAAGAGCGATAAGAATCCAAACAAAGCAGAAATACTCAAGGTCTCGCCACCAAGATGCAAAGCAATGATGCCACCAATAGCAGCGAATGGAACGTTGATCAAAACAATCACTGCATCGCGGAAATTACCCAAGGCAGTTACAAGCAATAAGAAAATGGCAACGAGCGTCAATGGAATGATGACCATGAGCTTTTGTTGTGCAGCCTTCATTTGATTGAATTGGCCATCCCATGCAATAGAGTAATTGGCAGGTAATGCCACATTCTTCTCCACTAAATATTTAGCATCCTCTACGGCACTCCCAAGATCACGATCACGCACACTAAAAATCACAGCAATATAGCGTTTCCCAGCTTCGCGGTAAATAAAGAATGGGCCATCAGTTAATTCAACATTGGCAACCATACCCAAAGGTACCCTGGCACCTGAAGGGGTATCAATCAGTAAATTAGCAATATCGGGTAAATCGTTTCGGCTTGACTCATTTAAACGCACCGCAATACCAAAAGTTTTTTCATCTTCCAAGAAATTACTAACTGGTGCCCCACCAATGGCATTCGCCACTACAGTCTGAACATCTCCGACATTTACACCATATCGCGCCGCTCGCTCACGATCGATTTGAATATTCAAGGTTGGCTGACCAAGCTCCCTCAAAATACTTTCGTCCTCAATACCGCGTACTTTTTTAAGCTGATCAATAACTTCATGAGCTTTAGTATTCAGAATATTCAGATCGGTACCAAAAATCTTTACCGAGTTCTCACCCTTGACACCCGACAAAGCCTCATTCACGTTGTCTTGAATATATTGAGAGAAGCTAAAGGAAACTCCAGGAATACGATTGAGCTCACCCTGTAAACGTTTCAAGAGGTCGGCTTTTGTGGTGCCCTTAGGCATCGCTTCTGGGGATTTCAGATACAAACCATACTCTTGATTAAATACCCCGGTAGAGTCAGTACCATCATCAGGGCGCCCAATTTGGGCGGCAACATGGTCTATCTCAGGCTGCCTTGTAAAGGTTTCTCGCAGCTGATTGGCTATGCTAATGGAATAGTCCAAATCTACTGTATTGGGCAAGACAACCCGCAACCAAATATTGTTTTCCTCAAGAGTAGGCAAGAATGCCGTACCCAAACGGGTAGCGCTTATTAAAGTAATCCCCAACACCAAAATAGATATCGTAATTACATGCCGAGGATGATCCATGAGACGTCTAAGTAATGGCTTATAGCGACTGAGTATCCAAGTGATAAATTTTGGTGGCTCATGGTGGAAGTTTTCACCAAACGAATATGAAATCGCCGCCGGCAAGAATGTCAGACTCAAAATAATCGAGGCAATTAACGCAAAGCCCATGGTGAAGGCCATGGGCTTAAAAATAATTCCCTCAACTCCACCCATTAAAAATAAGGGGGAATAAGCAACAATAATGATGCTGGTGGAATACACCATGGCCCTTTGTACTTCGGCAGTGGCCAAAATAATGCTTTGGTTTAAGCGTTTTCCGCCATCTTCTAGATGGCGCATAACGTTTTCAGTGATGATCACTGCGGCATCTACAATCACGCCAAAGTCAATGGCCCCTAAAGAAATTAGATTAGCTGGTACGTTAAACACGTACATCATGATGAAAGAGAAACACAGTGCCAGCGGAATGACAACTGCAACTACTGCAGCGGCCCTAAAATTTCCTAAGAAGATATACAGCAATATCAAGACCATAGAGATGCCAAAGAACATCGTATGCTTTACTGTGCCGACAGTAATATCTAATAGCACCTGACGATCATAGAATGGCTTGACTTCAATGCCAGGAGGCAATACATGGGCATTGATTGTGGTAATTTTTTCACGCACTCGCGCCAAGACTTCGGAGGCATTCTCGCCGCGACGCAAATAGACGATTCCTTCTACTGAGTCAGGATTTTCGTCAAACTGGAACAAGCCCAAACGTGGTGCATTGCCAATTTCTACCGTTGCTACATCACCAATACGAACGGGCACGCCATTATTAACAGCAATCACTACGCGCCTAATATCATCTAAATTCTTTAGCAAGCCGACACCGCGTACAACAAACTGCTGTTCACCACTTGGCAAAACACCGCCGCCAGTATTGTCATTAGCCTTTGTTAAGGCATCAATTAGCTGCGCCACAGTAATATTTTTAGATTGCAGGCTCTCTGGGCGAACAATCACGTTGTACTGCCGTACCTTCCCCCCAAAGGAAGAAACGTCTGCGATTCCCGGTGTTTGTTTGAGCTCTTTATAGATCTCATAGTTCTGCAAAGTCTTTAGTCGGGTTGGAGACGCATAGTCAGACTTAACTTGGTAACGCAAGATCTCGCCAGTAGCATCCGAATCAGGACTCACACTTGAACTCACGCCCGGGGGGAAAGTCACATTTCCCAAGTTGGAAATAAAGATTTGGCGTACTTTAAAAGGATCTGCGTTGTCATTAAATTTGAGCGTGACAACAGAAAGACCAAAGAGAGATACCGAGCGGAATGCCTTAACTCCGGGAATGCCAGCGAGTGCATTTTCTACTGGAATAGTCACCTGCTGCTCTACTTCGGTTGTACTTCTTCCAGGCCATTGGGAGATCGCTTGGATGGTGAGCGGCGCTACACCAGGGTAAGGCTGAATAGGCAATTGCTTGAGACTATATCCGCCCATACACAATAAAACAAAAGAAGCGAAGAGGATGAGAACACGTTTATCTAAAACGCTCCTTAGAAAGTTCGTTGCGAAACTCAATTACTCCTCCTGCTTCGCAAAACGATCATTTAACAAGACCGCGCCATCCGTTAATACTTGCATACCAGGCTCAACACCTTCGGTCACCGCAAATTGTTTGCCATCAAGATCGAAACCTTTCACCACAAAACGTCTAAAAGTATCCGGGGCCGTTCTGATAATGACATAACGCATCTCGCGAACCCGCACAATAGCAGTCTGTGGCAAAACGACAGCCTGCGATGAGCCAACCTGTAGCTTGCCTGAAGCAAACATATCCGGACGCAATAAACCATCGGAATTATCAACATCACAACGAATCACTAAGGCCCTGGTATCCGGATCAATAGTGGGCGCAATAAAATTAGTTTTAGCAGTGAATACTTTGTCTGGATAGGCTTCAGTACGCAAAATAATGGTTTGACCTTTTTGAATCTTGGCAATATCTTGCTCGTATACATTACCCAAGAACCATAAGGCCTTCGGATCCGCCAAGGTGGCCAAAACATCGCCAATGTTGGCAAAAGCACCAGGCTCTACTGCACGCTTCACTACCACGCCATCAATTGGTGATCGCACCACTAAGTTGGTTTGCGTTTTACCAGTCTTTTCTAGGAAATGAATGTCGCCATCACCGGCACCTAAATTACGAATGCGGTTGGCAGCAGCCTCTTGTGTAATACGAGAATCCGACAATAAATCACCGATCGCTTTATTATTCTCTAGAATCTTCGTAGTCTTAGAGGACAGTAGATATTCTTGCTGAGCAGAAATAAAATCTGGGCTATACATCTCCAAAACAGGAGAGCCCACTTTTACTTGCGCACCATCAAAGGCGTCAATCCGCTCAACCCGTCCAGCAGCTCGAGCCGAGAGCACTTTCGATTTTTCAGCATTAAACGTCAAGCGACCAGGCATAGCTAACTCAACTGGAACATCCGATTTAATGGCCTCGGTAAATACATAAACATCTGGATTTAAATTGAGACCTGGGAGCTTTAACTCCATCGCACCAGACGACTCTACCTTTAATGACTTATCATTTTTTTCAAGCTTGACTGGACGGTTCACATTAACAAATAGCCCTATCACAATGCCCAGCATCAAAATTGAAATACAAATGATCACTAAACGCAGTCGAGCGCGCGTCTCCGGTGGTAGCGCCCAATAGGAGCGATGGATATTATTTGTATTCGCATCAATGCGCGCTACAAATTGATCTTTTAGCTTATGCGCTTCTGCAAGAGCTCGCTGGTAAATGGCAATCAGTTTATGCTTCAAAACAACTCCTTAAAAAGGTTCTTTACCGGCCGTAGCCAATAAAACAGCTTGCGCTTGCAATAAATTACTCTCCGCAAGAGCCAGCTGAATTTCCAAGCCGCGTAATTGCGTTTGTGCTGTTAACAAATCATTGAACCCTTGGCCATTATTGGAATACTGAGTTAATCCGACCTTGTATGCTGCATCAGCCTGAGGTACCTGCCTATCCCTGAGAAAGTTTGCCGCAGTTCTGGCTTGCTCATAAGAAGCGTAAGCTGAGTTCACAGCCAGCACGATCTGTTGACGATTAGAAATATCGCTTGCCTCAGCAGAAGCTTGATTGCGGATCGCTTGTTCCACCCCGTATTTCTCCTTGGTAAAAAAGTACAAAGGAATAATGAGGTCTAACTCTAACTGGTAAAACAAGGCACCATTATTGGCTGAAAATGGTCCGCGAGGGGTATAGGAAGAACCAATCACCTGGAAATCTGGCAAGTAGGCCTTCTTCGCCAAGGTCACCCCTTTGCGAGCGGCCTCCAATTGGAGGGCAGATCCTTTTAGACTTGGGTGACTAGATTCGGCGTAATCCTCTAACTCTATCAAGGTTGGCATTGCATTCATCGAACGGCGGACATCGCCTTTGAGAATAAGCTTTTCACGTGAGTGGCGCCCCACTAAAGTATTAATGTTATTTAACGCTACTTGTAGCTGGCGCTCTAAATTAAATTGATCTGCTTCTGCAGAACTTTGAGCAACTTGAGCATTTAAATACTCAACATAAGCAGCAGCATTATTCGCATAGCGAGCCTTCGCAACATTCTTAATCATCTCCAAACGAATCACCGACTCTTTTAGCACTTGCAACTGCTTTTGCGCAGCAAGCGCGCTGTAATACAGCGTAGATAACTGTGCACCTAACTGCAAATAGGCTGCTTCAGATTGAGCCAGCAATGCCTCTGCATTGGTATCGGCAATATCAGCAGCTAAACTCTTTTTACCAGGAAACTGAAATGGCTGAGCAATCGAAATTGAGTTATTACTACTAATTCCACCGGGGTATTGCTGAGATGGTGCATTAGCACCACCTAATGCAAATGGGGAGTTAGCCGGCATACCGGACCACACTAGACCAACCTGTGGATTAGCTGGTGCTGCAATTTGAGGCACAGTTGCTTTCGCCGATAAATACGATTCACGCAATGCGCCAAGCTGGGGATTATTGAGTTTGAGCTCACTCCAAAGTTGGCGTAAATCCATTTCTGATGAGCCAGTTGATGCGTTGTTGACATAAATCTTTGGGGTATTTTGTTTGGTAACTGGTGCAAATAGTTCCGTAGCCTTTGAGGACTTATCCTTAGCACTCAGCTGAGCACTAATTGAGGGAGGCGCAGTTAAAGATGTATCACCTGTTTGCACGCTGACACTTGCCGGCGTGATGTCATTGGTAGCGGACTGCGCAAACACAGAGCAAGCAAAAGTCGCAACTACCAAGGAAGTGATGCAGTGAGCAGCATTGAATGCGCTAATTTTGCGTGTAAGGATTAACAAATGCGGCAGCCTCTAAATCAATAAAAATGCTGTTTTTATAGCTCCAGATGCAGATTTCGACCAAATTTAAACGCGATTCTGGAGGTTTTAAGGATTATAGGGGATAAAGGATAAAAGTCGAATTATTAAAATTCTCTATGTTATTGATTCTAAAGATAATAATTATGGATCGAGTCTAAAAATTCTTAGAACTCGGCATGAATCCTAAAAGACACAACATTTACAGGACCGCGAGCAGCATTGTAGGCTGGGTTCATGATGTGCTGATAGTTGAGACCCAAGAGGACATTTTGAATCACCAAAGCGTTGTAGTACACCTCACTAATTTGTTCAGGCTTATAACTAATAGACTGACTTGGACCTGCGTAAGGATAAGGGGTGTCACCAATGAAATTGGAAATTCCTCCTGCTTGTAAATAGGCTCTTCGATTAGATGAAATGCCATTGAGCATCGCAGATAGGCCTATCGTATCTTTGGCCCTACCCCAGCGCTCACCATTAATCCCCATACCAACAGATAAAGAGCTGTCGGCCTCTGCAAAAGCCATAGTTTCTGTATGGCCATCGGATGTGAATGCCCGCATGTATATACCCATGTCCTTGGTCAAGGCTTGTTCAGCATTTAAACCAATACCGGTTTTGACTTGAGCGCTATTGCGAACATTGACAATAGCTTGAGTGCCCTGAGCATTATTCACCAACAAATAATTAGTAGCGTCAGTAAATCGTGCCATAACCATGCGATTACGGTAACCTAGGACACTGACCTTACCCGGTAAGCTGCCAATACTATGCTGACGCTCTACCTCAATCTGATCACCGTAAGAATTAAAAATTTGCCAGTTCAGATCGCGCCCGTTTGGGTCTTTTGGAGCTAGCATACGTGAGGCTCTAAAGACCCAATTATCACGATACCACTCACCCGCCAAGCCCCAGCTATAGCCGCGCGCATCGGCTGCGTAGTCATAAGATAGGTAAGTCATATTGCCCCAGTTCATAAATTGCACGCGGGGATCTTTAGCGTACCTACTGTCATCAAAAATATCTAATGTAGAAAACTGTCCTGCAGTAATCACAAATCGATTGCTGCTGACTGTTTGACCAATCTGGTTGGCATCATTTTCTAACTCGACCTTACCGCCCTCTTGGTTAATCGTTTGACGCAAGAATGCGCGAGCAGAATAAAAGTGGGCTTGTGCACCTTGTGCGCGAGTTGCCTCGCCATTGGTAGGACCACCTAAACCTGTCAATCCAGAAAAAGGCACCCCAGAAACTACTTCAGGATTGAAATAAATATCAGTATCAGAGGCGACACGTGCACCAAAAAATAGCGTCCCCGACCAGGTATAACTCATCGACTTATCGGGTAGCAAACTGTTTTGCCCCTGATAAGGGGAATTGAATGCGTTGTAGCGCTGATTAATATAGGTAGTTTGACCGTGTACGTTTACAGGCAACCCTAGGATCTCACCTTCTGTTGGCAATCCCTGAATTGCTTCTGCAAAACTCGCAATTTGGTCGGCGCCTGACCCTGCCCGCTGTGCGTACACAGAAGCAGTGACAAAACTTAACAAGAGAATGAGCAAAAGCTTGCGGGTCATTCACGATTTCTGATGAGGTTGCTGAACCTAGTGGTTATGGCAACAGATTGAAGGAAAAATCAGTGCACTCACGGCCTGGGATTGAAGCCCAAGGGCGGCGCAGCCCAAATTATCCCCAAAAAGAGGCAATTTACCTAGTCTTTATGTCCTAGAGATGACAGATCAGGGAAGAATCACTGATAGATTGGGCTCGCATTAGTCTTGGGTGTGCCCTGAAAACAACTCAAGGAGCAATCAGAAGAATTAACGGCGATCCATTAAGGCGCGAGCTAAGGTGCCAGCATCCACATACTCAAGCTCTCCTCCTACTGGGATGCCTCGTGCAATACGCGTAACTTTGATGCCTTTAGCTTTAAGTACCTCGCCAATGTAATGAGCAGTAGCCTCACCTTCACTCGTGAAATTCGTAGCCAGCACCACTTCCCGAATCGACACACCAGTATCAGGGGTCTCAATGCGATTGAGTAATCGATCAAAGCCGATTTCATTTGGACCCATGCCATCGAGTGGTGAGAGACGACCCATCAATACAAAGTAGTTACCTTTAAAACTGAGCGTCTGCTCCACCATCACTTGGTCAGCAGGCGTTTCTACTATGCAAAGCAAAGAAGGATCACGGCGACCATCGGAACAAGTACCGCAAACCTGAGTTTCTGAAAAAGTATTACAACGCGCGCAGTGCCCTACTGTTTCAACTGCCTCACCCAATGATTGAGCGAGTACTGCCGCACCATTACGGTCATGCTGCAATAAATAGAACGCCATGCGCTGCGCTGACTTGGGGCCTACCCCAGGCAGAACGCGTAATGCCTCGATCAATCGACCGAGTGCATCTTGAGGTGCTTCTATGCGCGCCATTAAATATTCAGGTTCGTATTTAACAAAATTGAATTAGAACGGTAACTTAAAGCCAGGGGGCATTGGCATGCCAGCAGTGGCGCCAGACATCATCTGGGCACTTGCCGCTTCCACCTGTTTGAATGCTTCTGTGTAAGCAGTCACGATGAGGTCTTCCAACATCTCACGATCATCCATGGCGCCTGGATCAATCTGCACACGTTTGAGTTCGTATTTGCCAGAGACAGTTACTTTTACCAAGCCACCGGCAGCTTGACCAGTTACTTCCAACGCAGCCAACTCGGCTTGCGCAGTCTTCATCTTCTCTTGCATCTGCTGAGCCTGTTTCATGAGGCCAGCAAGTCCACCTTTCATCATCGCTTTATTTCCTTAGTGGTATTAATTGTGATTTATGAATATTGATATTGAATTAAAGAGGTTTCACAGAACCGCCAACTACCTTGGCACCAAACTCTTTTTCTAATTGCTGAATAAATGGATCGGCAGCAATCATTTGCTCCGCATTCATTCTTTTCTCTTGATGAATCTGGGCATCCACCTTGGCCACTGTCTTACCTTCTACTTCGCCCTTTTCAATTACGATCTTGACGGGCTTGCCAAAGTGAGTTGTAAGCGCATCAGCCAAACGACCAACAGAAGCTTCTGAAGCTAACTGCGGCATCGGCGTGAGGATAGTTGCACGCACCCCAGAAGCTGAATCATTCCAATCTTGCAACTCTGTCTGAAATGCTAACTGCTGCACCATCCCTTTAACGGGTAACTGACGCATCAAGGCATGCCAATCAGGACGCTCGGCAGAACTGGCCACGGAAATTTGTGCAGCTGGTGCTGACGGTGTAGACACTGGAGCGGCAGGCGCAGCTGCTCTAGCAGCAGGTGCTGGTGCAGACGCTATTGGACGAGCAGTATTGACTGTTGGAGCCGATGGAGATGACGGTGCTGGAGAAGAATTACTTCCTCCGCCGCTATTGCCTCCGGGACGGAACGCCAACATACGTAATAGGGTCATGGCAAAGCCAGTTTGCTCATCCGGTGCCAGCGATAAATCTGGACGACTTGTAATCGTGATTTGATAGAAGAGTTGCGCCTCTTCTTTTGTGAGCTGGCCTGCCAAGCGACAAATCTCGCCTGCTTCTGGCCAATCTTCTAAAACGGATTCTGGAACGACTTGGGCTGCTGCAATTTTTTGCAACAGACTAGAGAGATCTTGCAACGCCAATGAGAAAGACATGCTGCGCTCACCCATTTCGTTTGCGACTGCAAGAAGGCTTGCACCATCTTTAGCAATCAAGCAATCTAAAATACGGATGAGATAAGCATCATCTAATGTGCCAAGCATGCCGCGTACGGATTCTTCGCTAACTCTGCCAGCCGCATAGGCAATGGCCTGATCGGTTAGCGACAAAGCATCACGCATTGAACCTTGAGCCGCCTTGGCGAGAACACGTAAGGCATTGACTTCGCACTCCACCTTCTCAGCAGCGAGCACTTTTTCTAAATGTTCAACAATGAGCGGTACTGGCATTTGCTTGAGGTTGAACTGCAAGCAACGAGACAGAATGGTAACTGGGATCTTTTGTGGATCGGTAGTAGCTAGAATAAATTTGACGTGCTCTGGCGGCTCTTCCAAGGTTTTAAGCATGGCATTGAAGGCATGATTGGTGAGCATATGCACCTCGTCAATCATGTAGACCTTGTAGCGCGCATTGCTGGGTGCGTAAGCTGCCTTTTCTAGGAGGGCAGCAATATCGTCAACGCCACGATTACTTGCAGCATCCATCTCTATATAGTCAACAAAGCGACCAGCATCGATTTCCATGCAAGCTGGGCATTTTCCGCAAGGCTCTGAAGTCATCTTGCCGGAACCATCAGACCCCGTGCAATTGAGGGCTTTAGCCATAATTCGGGCAATCGTGGTCTTACCTACTCCACGGGTACCCGTAAAGAGCCATGCGTGGTGCAGACGACCCTGATCCAAAGCATGGGTTAAGGCCTTAACCACATGGTCTTGGCCGACTAATTCAGAGAAGGTTTTGGGGCGCCACGAACGGGCTAATGCCAATGCTGTCATGTCTTACATTCTAACAAGCTAAAATGGAATTGGATGGGCCTCCCCGCATGGTGGGTTGGATAACCTGGTCAGGTCGGGAACGAAGCAGCCAAACCCAATTTCTGCCAGTGCCGGGGGTTTGGCTCATCCACCCTTACCCCCCATCAAAAACAGTTATTCAGAAGATCTTCAGAATCCTAAAAATCCCCCAAATTATCCAGATAATTAGCAAAACCAGAACAGTTCGTGCATCCAGCGAGATTCTGAATAACTGCAGGTGCTTATGGGAACACTCAATAGAAACTCGCAAAGCAAGCCCTCCTCTATATATAAAGATTGAGCGTAGAACCCCAGGATCACAATGCATAGGCAATTAGGATGATTAAGATGTAAGCAGATTGATACTCAGGGCACAATAGATCCATTCAATACCAACAAAGCCCTTATGTCCCAAGCCATTATTTTCGATGTAGAAGCAACTGATAAGAACGATGCCGTCATTATTGAAGCTGCTTCATTAGATGTCACCTCCCTGAAGCCATTTGAAGTGGGTAATCCTTGGGTGCAGCGCTATAACCCCGGCAAGCCTATTAGCTTGGGTGCACTTGCTACTCATCACATCATGGACGAAGAGCTGGTCAATTGCCCGGCGAGTAGTTCTTTTAGATTACCTACTGGCACCAAATACCTGATTGGGCACAACATTGATTTTGACTGGGTTGCGATTGGCAAGCCTGAAGTAAAGCGTATCTGCACCCTTGCTCTTGCACGCAGTCTATGGCCTGAGCTTGATAGTCACACTCAAAGTGCTCTGCTCTACTTCTTCGAACGCGATACAGCTAGGGACCAATTACGCAATGCGCATAGCGCATTAGCTGACGTATGGATTTGCTCCAAGATTGTTGGGCAAATTATTGATAAGCTACACCCAGTCTCTTTAGATGCCCTATGGGAAATGTCTGAGAAGGCCAGGATTCCAACGATCATGCCTTTTGGCAAACATAAGGGCGAGCCCATTAGCCAAGTTCCCACTGACTATAAGCAATGGATGCTTCGCCAAGATAATGTCTCCGAGTTTTTACGCAAAGCTCTAGAAGCTAAGTAGTCTTAGCTTTCTTGCTTAGGTTGATCCAACCCTTACTGTTTTTTTATTAAAGCCCCCTACAAGCTTTTCAGTAATTTCTGATGTAATATATGTACCATTATTGGTACGCTATACGGATGAAAACCCCAATCCTAGATGTGTACTTTTTTAAGACAGAATCAAATAACGAACCCGTTAGGCAATGGCTCCGACTACTAACCCCTAGGGATAAAAAAGTAATGGGCGAAGATATAAAAACTATTCAATTTGGCTGGCCCCTTGGCATGCCCCTAGTAAGGCATATTGATGGCGAACTTTGGGAGGCTCGCAGCAAGCTATCCAATGGCATTGCCAGAGTTCTATTTGTGCTGGATGGCAGTGCCACGATACTGATTCATGGATTCATCAAGAAACAACAAAAGACACCAAAGCCTGATTTAGATTTAGCAAGAACTAGAGTAAAGCAGTTAAGGAGAGGATTATGAAAAAGAAACATATTGGTAGTAATTTTGATGAATTCTTAAAAGATGAATCACTGCTTGAGCACTCTACTGCCGTAGCAGTAAAACGTGTCATTGCCTGGCAAATTGAAAGTGAGATGGAGAAACAGCAAATTACGAAGACTTCTATGGCTAAAAAAATGCACACTAGTCGTGCTGCTTTAAATCGTCTTCTTAATGAAACCGACACTAGCCTTACTTTAATTACCTTAGCCAGTGCAGCAACTGTCCTAGGAAAGAGAATTAAGTTTGAACTAAAGGCCGCCTAAAAAGAGCAAGGGAATAAGGAATCCGTGATTTCCTTATTCCCCCCTACTTTTGCTTCCTGCTGCTTTTTTCATTAACTACTACCGCCGATATTTTTTACTGATATCTACGATTAAAGATCTGTTTTGTTTCAGCATCATGACGCTTGGTGTTTTTCAACACTGCGCAATAAGACAGGATCATGATCACTGCCAATGAGATGCCATTAAAGTTGTTCATCAAGTTGCTAATTGTGTTCATTTGTTTCTCCTCTTTTGCTATTTGGCTTTTGCTATCTATTTTTTACCGCTTATCTACTGCTACGAATTCAGAATAATTGACTTAAAGCTCACAAAATGAGCTTGTAAAAAATTGTGGTTTTTTATTTAAATATTTCATGTTTTTTATCGTGCGATGGGCAACTCATCCCACCTCGTGGTGTAGTTCGGCGACCGATTGTTTGATCTCATCTGCCACTCTTCTTTAGTGCCATTGGTTCCTGCGGCTGCAGATCTGATGAATGCATTGCCAAAACGCGTGTTGATCTCATCTACCGCTTTCATCAAATGAGCAGACTTACCTTTAGTCTCGATATCCTCAAACAAGGATTGCTGAGCTGTTGGCTTGTCGCTAATCAGATTGAGAATGACGCCCGCCTTCTTGTAACGGAAGTTCGCTTGATAGATTTGCTTGAGGCCTGCCAATGCTGCATTGGTTAAGGTCAGCGTGTTATCCGTTGGATCCGCCAATGGAATCGTGACGCTTTGGTGATACTGTGGCTCATTTTGCTTAAACGGATTAGTCTGGATAAATACGGTGAGCGCGCCCGTAGTGCTATTTTGGGTTCTGAGCTTTTCAGCAGCACGCGCTACGTGAGTGGCAACCGATTCCGCAAGCTCTACCTGGCTAGTCACCAACTTACCAAAACTGCGTGAGGCAATAATTTGTTGTTTGGCTGGCGCTACTTCTTCTAGTTGCAAACAAGATGTGCCACGCAGTTCATAACAGAGGCGCTCCATCACTACGCCAAACTGTTGACGCATAGCTTGTGGTGAGGCTTGCAAAAGATCAAATACGCTCTGAATGTTTTGGGCTTTGATTTTCTTGGCGATTTGTTTACCAACACCCCAGACCTCGCCCACCTCAGTCTCGCTCATCCACTGGTAGAGCTCTTCTTTTGCCATACCGTTGACATCACATACGCCAACGAACTGCTTATGTTTCTTAGCCAAGTGATTGGCTAACTTAGCTAAGGTTTTGCTGGCACCAATACCCACGCAGACTGGCAAGCCGGTGGTATCTTTCACTTCCTGTTTGATCTTTTGACCTAATTCAATCGTGTCTTGATATTGTTTTAAGGCTGTCTCGATTTGTAAAAAGCTCTCGTCGATGCTGTAAACCTCTAGGTTTGGCGTGAATGCTCTCAGCACCTCAACTACACGACTACTCATGTCGCCATACAAGGTGTAATTAGACGAGTAAGCCTGAATACCATGCTGCTTGGCCAAGTCCTTCATCTGAAACCAAGGTGTTCCCATCTTCACGCCAAGCGCTTTGACTTCAGCACTACGCGCTACAGCGCAGCCATCGTTATTAGATAACACGACCATCGGCACTTCTTCCAACTTGGGCTGAAATACACGCTCACAAGAAACGTAGAAGTTGTTTACGTCCACGAGTGCAAAAAGTGGAGTTGGTGTAGTTTGTGAATTGGAGTTCATCTCACTTCCCATTTCTGCCACTGGCATTGCTGTACTTACGCACTACCCCAACCACTACACCCCAGATTTGCAGCTCGCTGCCTTCATTAAAGGTAATGGGTTGATAGTTTTGGTTTTCTGGCTGGAGCTCAATACGGCCGCGCAACTGATAAAGGCGCTTGATGGTGTACTCGCTATCCACTACGGCAACCACGATGTCTTTATGTTTTGGCTTAAGGGCTTTATCAACAACGACCTTATCGCCATCGCAAATCCCCGCGCCCAGCATGGAATCCCCCTTCACGGTAAACATGAAGGTGGCTGGCTTGTTCTGGACGAGGTAATGATTCAGATCGAGGCCGTCTTCGGCGTAATCTGCCGCTGGACTAGGGAATCCAGCTGACATCCGATGGCTTAGGAGCTTGAGCTCATAGGCAGCAAAATGGCCTGCCAAGGCTTGTGGCGCCTGACTCAGGGTTACTTTTGCGGGGTTCATTACTTGCGTCATAGTCATTAATATACTGTATGTTTATACAGTATATGTAAAAACCGCAAAAATGGCCTTATTTTTGTTGTTTTGGGGCTATGAGCCCCCTCCCGCCCCCTCCTTTTTCTCGACCTCACTAGTCATAAACCCCGAGTTGACCCTACTCATATTACCCCCTAAGGAATTGCATAATGATCCCAGAAGTTACTGTGCAAGTGATCCAGTAGCTCATATAAAAAGAACAGTAGGAGACATATGAAGACGTATAAGATTGCGTCCGTCCCAGGCGACGGCATTGGCAAAGAAGTCATCCCGGAGTGCGAGAAGGTATTAAATGCCTTAAGCAAAAAATATCCTGAAGTCGCTTTTGCATTCGAGCAATTTGATTGGGGTGGTGATTATTACCGTAAGCACGGCATCATGATGCCCGAGGATGGTCTTGAGCCCTTGCGTTCTAAAGACGCCATCTTGTTCGGCTCTGCTGGCGACCCCAAGATTCCGGATCACATTACTTTATGGGGCTTGCGTCTCAAAATCTGCCAAGGCTTTGATCAATACGCAAACGTGCGTCCTACGCGCATTCTTCCTGGCATCGAAACACCACTACGTAATTGCAAACCAGGTCAACTCGACTGGGTCATCGTGCGCGAGAACTCTGAAGGCGAATACTCTGGTGTAGGCGGTAGAGCCCATCAAGGCCATCCCATTGAGGTTGCCTCTGATATGAGCATCATGACTCGCGTTGGCGTTGAGCGCGTACAGCGCTTCGCCTTTAAGCTCGCGCAGTCACGCCCTCGCAAGCACCTCACAGTCATCACTAAATCTAATGCTCAGCGCCATGGCATGGTGATGTGGGACGAGATCGCCAATATCGTTGCCAAAGACTTTCCGGATGTCACCTGGGATAAAGAATTGGTTGATGCCGCTACTGCGCGCATGGTCAATCGCCCAGAATCTTTAGACACCATCGTTGCTACTAACTTACATGCAGACGTACTCAGTGATTTGGCAGCTGCATTAGCCGGTAGCCTAGGTATTGCACCAACTGCCAATCTGGATCCAGAGCGTCGCTATCCATCCATGTTTGAGCCGATTCATGGTTCTGCTTTTGACATTATGGGCAAAGGTCTTGCCAATCCAATTGGCACCTTCTGGTCAGCAGTGATGATGCTCGACTTCCTGGGTGAAAAAGCGCTCGGTGCAAAGTTAATGGCAGCCATTGAAAAAGTGACAGCCAATCCAAAGTTACATACTCGTGATTTAGGCGGCACGGCCATGATGAGTGATGTTACTAATGCAGTCATTGAGGAGATTTCTAAATGAAGCTATTTAAATTACTAAGTAGATTGCTGAGTATTGGCCTAGTCTCACTTGGCTTGCTATCTGGCGCGCATGCTCAACCTTTCCCCGATAGAACCATTCAGTACATCATCCCCTTCCCTGCTGCTGGCGAGTCTGATTTAGTAGCGCGCTATCAAGCCGACATCTCAGCTAAGAAATTCAAGCAGCCGATGGTGGTTATGAACCGCGCTGGTGCTGGTGGCGCATTGGTATGGAGCACTATGAATACCTATCCCGCTGACGGTACAACGGTAGTGGGCGTGAATATCCCCCACACTATCTTGCAGCCGCTACAGGAGGGGATTCAGTACAAGACCGAAGATATTAATGCGATCTACTACTACCACTTCACCCCTGATGCTTTGATGGTGTCTGCAGATAGTCCCTACAAGACCTATCAAGAATTTATTGCGGCCGCCAAAAAAGATCCTGGCAAGATGACGCTTGCTGGATCTGCACAGTTCTCAGCCAACCACATGGCAGTCGAGCGCCTCAATAAACTGGCTGGCGTCAAAATTACTTACGTTCCCTTTAAAGGTACGGGTGATTTGATTACCGCCTTGATTGGGATGCACGTTGATGGCGCGATGGGTTATCTACCTTTGGCTATTCAGCAAAAAGGTAAGGTGCGCACACTGGCAATCGCTACCGAGAAACGTAATCCCGCTCTACCAGACGTGCCAACCTTTAAAGAACTGGGATTGAACTGGGTAGACGGCGCCTATCGTGGCGTTGCCGTGCCCAAAGCAACCCCGCTGGTATTGCAGCAAAAGATGTCTGACTACTTCGCACAGCTCAATGCCGATCCCGAGACTAAAAAGAAATTGGAAGATGCTGGCTTTGTGATTGTGGATATTCCATTGGCAAAGATGCCGGCATTCATGAAAGAGAAAACGGCTCAAGCCATGGATGATGCCAAGAATGCAGGGATGATTAAGTAAGGCTTTAACTTTCTTAAATAAAAAACCACCGCATGTTCGGTGGTTTTTTATTGGATGCTTGCTTTCCGCTCTAGCAAAAAGCAAAAGCGAGAATTGCCGGATCGTCTAGAAAAGCATTGGATAGGTAAACACTGGCTCGGAAGAGCCAAGGGCTTACAGTCGCAACGATTTGTGAAAAATATTCCATGACTATATTGTAAGGGCTATTTAGCCACCCAGGTAATCGGACTTGCCAACCTCTACCCCGTTATGGCGCAGGATGTCATAAGCCGTAGTGATATGGAAATAAAAATTAGGGATGATCCAGGTCAGCAGATATTGCTCGCCAACAAACTCAAAGTTCCACTCTTTAATTGAGAACTTAATTTCTTTTGCTTCAGTGCCATCAACCTGCTCTGGCTTGAGACTATTGGCAAAAGTAATGGTTTTAGCGATACGGTCTTGTAGCTGGTCAAAAGTAGTTTCGTTATCTTCAAATTTCAGTGGCTCAACACCGGCCAGACGCGCCATGCCATTTTTCACTTGATCACAAGCAATTTGAACTTGCTTGGATAGTGGAAACATATCTGGGGCAAGACGGCCTTCCACCAATGCTTTGCTATCGAGACCCTTAGCACTCGCAAATGCTTCACCCTTTTTGAGGATATTCGAAAGATTGGTGAGCATCTTTGTGAGTTGCGGAATTGATGCTTGATACATTGAAATTGCCATAGTGCTCTCTCCACCTTCTTAGTTATTCTTACACGTCGCTCATAAAATCACCACCGCCATCATCCCAAGAGCTCGAACCACCATCATCCCAAGAGCTTGCATCATTGACGCCAAAGTTGGCAGCATCTGGTGCTTGACCGCCTACTTGGTTAAAGTCGTTATTGAGGTTTGGATTTGGGCGTTGATTACCGCCCATTAAATGACTTGCCAAAGCTTCACCAGCAACCATACCAGCACCGAGTGCTGCACCAGTCGCTAAGCTGCCCATTAAACCACCGCCCATGCCAGATGCTGGTGCGCCTGGGTAACTAGGCGGATAGGTGCCAGGCGCTCCTGGTACCCCTGGATATGGTCCATTTGCAGTCAGCGCGTTATAAACCTCCACTGGCTGCTGGCGCTTCCTCATAAAGAAGATTACGCCCGCAACCAAGATGGCAATCAAGATCCAAAAAACTGGGCTAGTTAAGATGGAGCTTGCACCTGCATTAGTATTAACGTTGCCTGGTGCTGTACCTGCACGTAATTGCGCTTGGAGCCTTTGTACAGAATCAGGTTGAGCAAATGGTAAACCTGGTGCCAGATTTTCTGCTTGTACAAAAGCGCTTCTTGCAGCATCTAACTTACCTTCTTTGAGGTAAAGCTCAGAAGCCATGTAATGTGCCTTGCCGCTATTAGGATGATTTTTCAAGACCTCTTGCATCATGGCATCCGCTTTTGCCAATTGCCCAGATTCAATTGCTTGATAGACCTCGGGCAAAGTAGCTTCTGCAAAAGCAAGATGACTCGTTAGTAATAGCGCGCTTGCGAATAGACCAACAAACAACTTGAGTAAATTACCCATTTTCATCATGACTCCTCGTGAAATGTTTTGCTGGGAATTTCATTATCGCCAGTTTAGACATTTTTGCTATTCATGATCTATATGGGGGCTTTTACGGGAAATTCAAGGGTATGACCACCCCCTTCACACCCCTTGCTACCCTCTTCTTTAGATTGAAATTCCCATAATTTTTGTAGTTATATTAATTCATTGATGTTATGATTTAACGTAACTACAATATTTCCGATAAAATTCACCTATGATTCGGTAAAAAATGACTCAAACCTTGTAAAACATGGCCTTCCGCTCTCAGATGCAAAGATACTTGATTGGGATACAGCCTTTAGCTGGATCGATGAAAGAAAGAATTGCGGTGAAGAAAGACGGATTGCTTTGGTGTTAATGAATGAACGCCTGTATTGCGTGATTTATTTAGAGTCAAAAATAGCGATGAGAATTATTAGTTTAAGAAAAGCAAATAACCGTGAGATGAAAATCTATGAAGAAGAAGCTAATTAGACTGAGTGCCGAAGAGGATGCCGCAATTACTAAGGCCGCCTTATCTGACCCCGATAACCCGCCTATCACGGAAGAAGAGTGGAATGCGATTAAACACAGAGTCGTTTGCGGCAGGGGAAGACCTGTGGGTAGCGGAATTAAAGAACAAGTTACTCTAAGGATTGATAAGGATGTTTTAGATTTTTATAAATCTAAAGGTGAAGGTTGGCAAACATTTATCAACCAAGTGCTTGGCGAAGTAAAAAGAGAATCTAAATCCATTTTGATGGTTGAAAAGAAGTTAAACAAGGGAACCTTGATCGCCAATAAATTCAAGGTAGCTGCTTAACACCCTACTTCACTTCTACCATCTCACCTTTTGATGAAATCAAATAAGCCTTGTTTGGCTTATCTTTTCTGATGCGTGCGAGTTCAGCTTGGTAGCCCTGCAATTGCTTGCGGTACTTTTCATATTTCTCGCTACCCACCTCTGGGATAGTGAGTTTGTAATCGATGATGGCCAAATGATCATCAAGCTCTACCAAACGATCCATGCGATAGCTCTTACCCTCTTCACTAGCGATATCGAGCTCATTCCAAGCTTGCAGCCATTCGCCTGAGGCAAGATAGCGCTTAAGTTCGGGAGCCTCTAGTACTGTTTTTGTCCGAGCGATCAGCGTTTTTGCATGCTCCTCATCTACCCCCAGCCAATTCATCAGCTCTTGCTCGCTTGGCATGGGTGGCCTTGTTTCATTGCTGGAATCTGGGGTGAGGAACTCGAGCAATTTATGGAAGTTCGTACCTTCTTCCAAAATTTCTGGGTCGGGATCTTCTACTCGCTCGTCCTCGCCTGCAAATACTTCAACTGTGACGCCGCTTTCAATATCAGACAGCATTTGTATATGACTTTCTTGCGCGGGATTCCAGTCCAAGACAAAATCCTCGATCGCGTTTTCTTTACTAGATTTTATAGCCTCAGTCTCTTCTGTGACTGCAGCCTGATGATTGACCTGATATACAGTCAACCCTGCATTGCTCGCCTTCCCATACCAAGAGGCTTTATCTAAGCCACTAGGATTGTTGGCAGTTGGTTTTTGAGCATCACCACTAATCCATAAACCTTGTTGCGCACGGGTCATTGCAACATAGAGCAAGTTCCAGTTTTCTTTTTCACCAATTTGCTTCTCTGCTTCATTGATTTCGCTACGTGGGCTTGTCAATGTTTTGGATGTAAACAGCGATAGATGCGATGGCCCCTCTTCTTGCGAAGACCAGTCTATCAATACTCCACTGTAATCCACATTGGTATCGGTATTATTTGCATCGAGAATAATGACAAAGGGTGATTCCAAGCCCTTGGCACCATGAATAGTCATCAAGCGCACACGCTTATGGCGATCCTCTTCTGACATCTCACTCTCTTCATCTACATCAGCCAAGTTCTCATCACTTGCCGCATCTACATCACCTTCATCGGGAGTTTCATCGTCATCCCCGCGGCGCTTAATGTTAATTTCCTGAATAAAGCGACTCAAGCTTGGATACTGACCTCCGTCTTGATTGAGCGCCACCTCTAAGAATGCATCTAAATTTGCCAAGACCTGGGGTCGATCCAGGTCCTGACATACTGTAGCGTATTTCAGGCGCACATCACCCTCTTGGTAAATACGATCAAGCAGGTCATGAACCGGCAAGCGCTCACCTAAAAGATGCCAATGCTTTAAATAACGCGCAGCTACTTGTAGCTTGGCATCCCCACTGTCTTGTAATGCATCCCACCAGGAGCGGTAATGGCCAGACGTCATCGCCACCGCCAATTGCTGCATTTGTTTTTCTGTAAAACCAAAAATTGGGGTTCTGAGAACCTGCGCCAATGGTAGGTCGTGACGAGGAGTCACCAGTACAGTAAGCAAGGCAATCAGGTCATCTACCTCAAGAGTATTGAGCAAGCCACCTAGACGAGGACTCTCATAAGCAAGCTTCAAATCACGCAAAGCCCTTTCGTATTGAGGCAGGTATTTACGCCGCTTGACGAGTAACAAAAAATCGCTTGCTCTGGCGTCTCGCCAAATTTCCTTGCCGCCCTCTTTGTCAGCAACTTTTCGGGTTGCAACTACTTCTTGAATGAGGCGCGCCACTAACTCACCCTCATGCTGGCGCTGAATCACTCCAATAGTTTCACTTGAATCCGCAATGGCACGATCAAAAGCGCTGCCTTCTCGTAACTCTTGAGTCTGCTCCACATAAGGAATCAGCAGTAGTAAATAAATCTCGCCTTGTTGGGCATAAACGTCGGTGGGTTTGCCCTCATCAGGAGCAGCCCAAAGCGTTTGCTGTTCTGAGTATGGGTAATCAGGGGGAACTTGCTCACCCCGAAAGATTGCATTTACCGCTTTATTGATTTCACCTGCATTACGGCGCGTTTTGTCCTGCTCAATATAAGCGGCAGCATGGTATTGATGCAAAAACTGGGCTGCACTTACAAATAATCTTGGATCAGCGCGACGGAAGCGATAAATCGACTGTTTGGGATCCCCCACAATAAAGACTTTTGGCCTCTCATCACCCTCGCTATAGCCCGCTAACCAGGCTCGCAGAATTTGCCATTGCAACGGATTAGTATCTTGGAACTCATCAACCAAGATTTGCTTGTATCTAGCATCTAAGCGTGACTGGAGGTAGGCGGCATTAGCGGCATCGCCCATGAGCAAACTGACGCCAAGCTCTAGGTCATCGAAATCACGCACACGCATATTTTCTTTTTGAGCGCTGGCATGCGCCATCATGGATTGATTGAGAGCAAACCAGGCTTCATTGATTACAAAGATATCCTGCTCTGCTTGCCATAGCAGATATTCCTCAAAAGCATGACCCCAATTCTGCTTAATGGCAATGTGCTCATCAATACGATGAGCCTCACCTATCCTCTCAAGATATTTTTTCGCCTCACCTAAAGCCTTGTCGTTATTGCTACGATATTTTGGTTCTTTGGTTAAGAAGGTGGTTTGAAAATTAACCGCAACCTCCATTACATCGCCAGCATTCTCTTTGCAGGCGATTGCAGGAAGCAAGTATTTCAGAAGATCACCATCTTTTACGCTGCTATTTTCAAAACAGCGCGCTAAAAACTGTAAGTCTGCTAGCGCATTAGGTGCATTCCACTGAGCTAGTAGGGGATTGGGTAGATTCAGTTTATTTAGGGATTGCTTTAGGCGATCTATTGGAGTGATGTCCGTTTGAATGCATTGCTTTGCAAAAAAAGTCCATGCACCTCTTTGTTTAAAGAGACTACTTTTACCCATTAAGAGTTTTTGGGCCTCATGTGAGCCCAAATACTTCAGTAAAACATCGTAATGCGCTTTCAATTCTGGAGTGAGATCACCCCACCAATCATCAAGACACTCCTCTTGCAACCGCTTAGCATCTTCACGCAGCTTAAACCCAGGCTGAATGCCCATAGATACTGGAGCCGCGCCCAGCAGCCTGCCAAACCAACCATGAAAGGTTTCAATCACAATCGGTTGTGGGTTTGCCAGTACCTGCTCATAAAGTGCTTTAGCCTTGGGCAGGTATTTTTCAGCCCGCTCTTTTTCCATGCCCCGAGCGGTTAGCTCTTTCATCAAAGAGACGTCATCACTTTTGGAAAATTGTTCAAGCAATCCATATAGCCGGTCACGCATTTCTTGCGCTGCTTTGCGTGTAAACGTTAATGCGAGGATCTCTTGTGGCTTCACATCATCAAGCAATAGTCGCACCATCCGCGCCACCAATAACCAGGTCTTGCCGCTTCCTGCGCAAGCCGACACAATGACCGAGCGCTGTGGATCACAAGCAAGCCTCTCTGAATAGGGCTGCTTCTTTGGCAACACATTCATCTGATCACTCACCAAATCCCCTTCCTGCAAATGCCTCTTGCTTCGCAGTATTGGCAAACTCCCTCTGGAGCAAATGCTTGCATGGGCTTTTTAGCCCAAAGCTGCTCTATATCTTCTGTAATTTGCTCAGAAAACTGTTGCATCATTTCTGGCATATCAACTACCTCTTGGCTACGCAGTGCTTTTTGCTCGCCCTTAGAGATATCCGCCTTCAAGGCTACCCACTCCGCTTGCTGCACCCGATGTCCAGTTAGCTTATGGCTCTCTTGCCCCTCATTGGCGGCACGTGCATAGATCAATAGCTGTGGGTCATCCAGAATATGCTCAGCCCTTACTGTAACTCTCTCAAAACGTTGATTTTTGTAGTCAATCACTGAGGCAAGCTTGTTGTTATCTACATTGACGTCATAACGATCGGCATAACCTTCAATACGAATGATCTTGGGATTGCCATCTACATCCTTAAATGGCAAATCAAAGCCAACTTTGACTTCGCCATCGAAATATTGCCAACCCGCTAACTCACGTTGCAACTGCCAATCTACAAAACTAGGGATTTGTTTTTGCCAATCCCTCAACGCGCCCATCACTCTTGCGTCACCCTCAATCAAAGAGGCAAACTCTTGCTCCGAATACACGCTTAAGACTTGTTCCATCCAAGCACGTCTTTGATCTGAATTGGTTTTCAGCGCAGAATTAGTATGTTCTTGGGTTTTGAGTGCTTGGTAGAAACGCTTGAGCAGTTTATGCAATGTCTGTCCTGCTAACGAAGCGTCAAAGCCCTCATCAAACTCATTATTCTTGCGTAAACCTAGCAGGCTGCGGACGTAATAGCGATATGGGCAATCCCGCAGAGCCTTATAGGCGCTGGGGCTCATCGATAGCGGCATAGGTAGATCTTCTTCAAAATGTGCAACCGCCATCTTCATTGGTGCAGCTTCAAAAGCGCGCCTGCTCAATTGAGTTGTTTTCGCCTCCCACTCAATTTGATTTTGCAAACGCTGTATCCAAGCGGAAGGTCTCAGCGGCTCCCCATTATTGCTTTTACTTTGCCAAAGTAAATCGACATTGGTGCACGACACCAGTAGCTGCGAGAGATCCCTAGCCTGCTGTACAAACTGCATTGCAATCGTCGAGGTCTTCAATAGCTGATTTAGTGCATCTGAAAAAAATAATGGTGGCTCGGAATACGCTGGTAACTGTTGTTCGTCGCAACCCACTACCACTACCGCCTCGAAGTCACGCATCCGCGTAGAACTCAGCGGCAAAATACTCAGCGTCGCTTTAGCCTCTTTGCCGGCCTCTTGATAACTAGCGCCCTCAATGACGGTTTTAAGCAAACTGAGCCATTCACTCAGGCGAATAGGCGCCTCCTGATACTGCGTCTTACTTAAATCAAATGTCTTGAGGACATCTAGCAATTGCTTACCGGCTGAATCTTTCTCAAGGCTGTGAACCATGCCAGTCGCCTGGAGATTCGCCTGCAGGTGAGCATACGCTTTGCTGCAATCCACCTTGAGTGTTAACCACTCATGATGGCGCTCTCTGACAAACTGTAGTAACTCAAATAATGCAGCACTGGGTAATGCGCTAGATGTTTTTGCAGCATTTTCTTGTGCACCCTCGATGGCTAGATAAAAAGTTTTCCAACCAGACTCTGCCCTGCTACCAACCAGGATGTCTTCAAGCTCTGCAATCAGTCCAATACAAGCTTCTGCATCTCGATTCAAAAGCTTTCCAAGATCTAAAAAAGGATTCTGCAAAAACTCAAGCAAGTTTTTTGCGCTAGGCCCATCTTTTGGCGCCTTAATAATTTCTAGCCAACTATTGAGTGCAGCTGCGGCGCGCGTTGTAGATAACTTCCAACCAGTTTCATCTCGAATGTTGAGTGCTGGACCTAATCGCGAAAGCAGTGCACGCACCCTTCTGGCCACCAAGCGATCTTGCGCAACAAGCGCCAACTGAGTTTTGCCATCAATCAGATGCTGCTCTATTGTTTTGGCAGCAGCCCACGCAAGCTCTTCAAAGCGTTTAGCTGCAACCAGGCGCCAACCCCTGCTATGGGCTTGTTTGACATTTCTGAGCGCCCCTGCCTGCGCATCACTAGTACCAATAGCCTCTGCCCATAAGCCCACATCACCCCAACTCATCCTTGCCTCTACCGCAGGTGCATGTTGGGCATACTCGGCCAGCAGAGTTCCGATGATATCTTGATCGATGGGGGTTGGATCAGCAGTCTCCACCCAAATCAGAGGTCTTGCGGGATTTGCATTCTTAGCAGCTTCAAGATAAGCCGCCATTGCAAACTGATTACGAAATGCTGGATCACTCACGCTCGCGGTGTAACGCCAAAATGTGAGCAAGACCTTGGTCTCTTGATCAACCACCTTACGCGCCATTCCCGCATAGACTTTAGCAACGGTACTATCGAGCAAACCTTGCGCTTGACTCAGATATATCTCTCCGAGATTGCTTTGTAGACTCCGATTATCTTGAATGAATTCATGAATCTGTTTTTGTAGTTGTGGACTCACTGCAGTTGATAAGGTGTCACATGCTTTAACGATTGCTTGTGCTAGACCCCACGCACCAGATTCCGTTTCCGCTTTAAACCATGACTGCAAATCTTTGTGTTTGCGCAAAGTGGCATAGACCCCCAACCACCTCTCTAAATCACTTTGCTTCTTTGGAAATTTCCATGCCCCTGGCGCAGCTTCCAGCCAATCTGTAAAGCTGATGACTTGAGGCAAGAATGCGATGTTGCTAGGAAGATCTTTAGGTCGGTTTAATTCAAGGGCTGCTCTAACCCCGATTAATGGTCCCGCAGTACTCAGAACCACTAGCGGACGCTGATTGGTTTGCACTGCACAATCCCAAATCCCTTTTGCCAATTGAGCAAGCGCTTGGCTATTGGGCGTAATCGCCCACCGTTGTACTTGCTTTTGGTCAGAAAGAACTGGGAAAGGCTGGGACATGAATGGAGTAATTTATCTATTTTGAGCAGAACGTTCCGCTTATTGCTAATATAAGCGTTGTAACGACATAATTAAATAACTCGCTAAATAAGTCTAAATAAGGAATTTTCATGAGTGCCGGCATTAAATATGTAACTGACGCCTCTTTCGAACAAGACGTCCTCAAGTCCGATAAACCTGTCCTGCTCGACTTCTGGGCTGAATGGTGCGGTCCTTGCAAAATGATTGGTCCGATCCTGGAAGAGCTCGCTGGCGAGTACGGCGACAAGATACAGATCGCAAAAATGAACGTGGATGAGAACCAAGGCGTTCCTGCCCAGTTCAATATTCGCGGCATTCCTACTTTGATTCTCTTCAAAAATGGCACCGTGGCTGCCCAAAAAGTAGGCGCTTTGGCCAAATCCCAGTTGACTGCATTTATTGATAGTCATCTGTAAATAGTCTCAGACCACAGGTTCACCAGCTGAGCCTGTGGCTTTTACCGCTTTAAACGCTTGTCACACCCATTTTTTGGTGTAGTATTACTCAAACGCACTTATCAGTGCTCCGATTTTCAGCAATTTACCTCCCCCTTCTTTTAGCAAATTCCAAAATTCTGTTTTTCCACATCTGCGTGATCTAAATCAGCGCAGCGATACCCCAAAAAAATTCCCAAATTCAAATTCATCAACACCCGAGAACCACATGCAACTAACTGAACTCAAAGTCCTCCACGTATCCGCTCTGCTTGAAATGGCAGCTAGCTTGGAGATTGAAAATACACAACGCATGCGCAAACAAGAATTAATGTTTGCCATTCTAAAAAAGCGTGCGAAGGCTGGTGAAACCGTTTTCGGTGACGGCACTTTGGAAGTGCTGCCTGATGGCTTTGGCTTCTTGCGCTCCCCTGAAGCCTCTTATATGGCTTCTCCTGACGATATCTATATCTCTCCTGCGCAGATTCGTCGTTTTAACTTGCACACTGGTGATAGCGTTGAAGGTGAAGTACGCACACCTAAAGATGGTGAGCGTTACTTTGCTTTGGTAAAAGTAGACAAGATCAATGGTTTGGCTCCAGAAGCCCTCAAGAACCGCATCATGTTCGAGAACTTAACCCCATTGCACCCAAATCGCGTGATCAGCTTAGAGCGTGACATCAAGGCCGAAGAGAACCTCACTGGCCGCATCATCGATATGATCTCCCCGATTGGTTACGGCCAACGTGGCTTGATTGTGGCCTCACCAAAATCCGGTAAGACCGTGATGATGCAGCACATTGCTCACGCGATTGCCGCCAATAATCCTGAAGCAATTTTGATCGTATTACTCGTTGACGAGCGTCCTGAAGAGGTAACTGAGATGCAACGCTCCGTTCGCGGTGAAGTTGTTGCCTCTACCTTTGATGAGCCAGCAGTGCGTCACGTTCAAGTTGCCGAGATGGTGATTGAAAAAGCCAAGCGCTTGGTTGAGATGGGCAAAGATGTGATCATCTTGTTAGATTCCATTACTCGTCTTGCACGCGCATACAACACTGTTGTTCCTTCGTCAGGCAAAGTACTCTCTGGTGGTGTGGATGCCAATGCATTGCAACGTCCAAAACGTTTCTTTGGTGCCGCCCGTAATATTGAAGAAGGCGGCTCATTGACGATCATCGCAACTGCCCTGATTGAAACCGGCAGCCGTATGGATGACCTCATTTACGAAGAGTTCAAAGGAACTGGCAATATGGAAGTTCACCTTGAGCGTCGTTTGGCTGAGAGACGTGTTTACCCATCGATTAACCTCAACAAGTCTGGCACCCGCCGTGAGGAGCTCCTGGTAAAAGCTGAGAACCTCCAGAAGATTTGGGTATTGCGTAAATTGCTGGCCGACATGGACGATATCGAGGCGATGAACTTCATCGTAGATAAGCTCAAATCGACCAAAAATAATGGTGAATTCTTCGACTTAATGCGTCGCGGAGGCTAACTTAGATGCCCTCAGGGGCTATTTAAAGGTAAAAAGGGGCTGTTTTAGCCCCTTTTGCACACCCAAACAGCGCTTTGTTGTTGATTTCATGGCATAATTTCGCCTTTACCGCTTTTAAAACCTGGGAAAGTATTTCAGCCAATTTGGCTCAAACGGCTCCCCGCTCATAGGACTCAACATGAAACCTGGCATTCACCCCGAATATCGCGAAATCGTCTTTGTAGACGTTTCCAATAACTTCAGCTTCAAGACTCGCTCCACTATGTCTACTAGAGAGACAATCAAGTGGGAAGATGGCAATGAATATCCATTGGCCAAGATCGAGACTTCATCTGAATCACACCCTTTCTACACTGGTACCCAGAAAATTATGGATACCGCTGGTCGTGTTGAGAAATTCCGTCAGAAATTCGGCACCAAAGCTGTTGCTAAAGCTACCGGTGATGGCGCTGCTAAAACAGCTGAGAAAAAAGCTGCTGCTGCAGAGGCTAAAGCTGCTGAAAAGCCATCTAAGAAGAAGGCTTAAACCACTTCTATTCGCGGGGTATGTTAAATACCTGCTCTGCGAGATAATTAAGGCAGCGTTTGCTGCCTTTTTTATTTTGAACTTCACACATGGTCAAACTTACTGCCGCCGCCACTAAATCTATTCCGCGCATTATTATTTTTGCGCTGACCTTAGTTTATGGTTTCGCTGGCCTCTTCTTTCGGGACCCCTGGAAGAATGAAGATGCCATAGGTTTTGGTGGCATGTGGACACTCTTTCGCGGTAACTCCTTAGACTGGATGGTTCCCCACTTAGCTGGACGCGATATTTCTCTTGGCGCGCCGTTGCCTTATTGGATGGGCGCCACACTTATTGAGTGGTTCGGTCCATTCATTGGCGCCGCTAATGCTGCACGCCTATACGCAGCCATCTGCTTTTTCTCTGCTGCATTAGCAATTTGGTATGCCACCTATTTATTAGGTCGTCGTCGTGAAGTGCAGCCGATGGCATTAGCTGTTGGTGGTCAGCCTGATTTAAAGAGCTACGGCATGACCCTAGCTGATGGTGCACTGCTCATTTTCTTGGCGTGCGTAGGTCTAGCGCAACACGCTCATGAAACAACGCCAATGATTTCGCAGCTCATGGGTATCAGCATCGTGCTGTACGGTACAGTGCGCGGCTTAGATAAACCTTGGCAAGGTGGTTTATGGACTGGTCTTGGCATTGCCATCGTCGCCCTATCAAGCAATCTCACGCTGAGCTTAATCATTGTCTCCTCCACCATCATTGCGGTCATTGCTAGCAATGCAAAGTTGCGTTTTCGTTGGACGCTGACTAGTACTGTTTTAGGTTTAATCGGTTTTGCAATTTGGCCTCTGATTTGGTATCTAGCTGATCTGCCAGTGCAATGGCGTCACATCGCTGAAGAAGGCTGGCGCAATGTACCGGAAATGCGCGCTACTCCATCAATTGAATCACTTGGTTTCTTGAGTGTGAACTTCTGGGCTTACGCGTGGCCTGTCTGGCCGCTCGCAATCGTCTCCCTTGCGCACTGGGGTCGCATTAAAGAATCAGGCGCATGGCGTGCGCCCCATCTTTGCATTCCTTTGAGTTTATTTATCGGCAGCTTCATGTATGTTTTGTTTCGCCTAGAAGCAAATGAACATGACTTGATGATTTTGATTCCAAGCCTTTCCATCATTGCCGCATTTAGTTTGCCCGTTCTCAAGCGTAGCGTCATTAGTTTTATTGACTGGTTTGCAATGTTTAGCTTTACGCTAATCGCTCTGGCTATTTGGATTATTTGGCTCGCAAAAGTGACTGGCTATCCAGAATCTACGGCCGCCAATATTGCACGCCTACTACCTGGATTTACTGGTCAATTTAATGTCTTAGCCTTTATCGTGGCTCTTACTACTACGGGTGTATGGCTTGCAGTAGTTCGCTGGAGAACTTCTCGGGCCCCGAAAGAAATTTGGCGCTGCCTCATCATCTCGGCATCGGGAACCACTTTGATGTGGGTACTACTGATGTCTTTATGGCTGCCAACGATTAACTACGCCAAAACCTATCGTCAGGTTTCTGCACGATTGGCACAAGTGATCCCCACTGGTGGCGGCTGCATTGACACTAGTAACTTAGGCTCTGCACAGCTCGCCTCTTTTGAATATTTCTCCAAGCTCAATTTGCGAGATGACCCCAATTGCCCATGGATGCTGACCCACAGCCAATCCGAAGCAAAGGCATATGCAGAGCTAAATAACAAAAAGCTCACACTGCTCTGGGAAGATCGTCGCGCTGCTGACCGCGATGAACGCCTACGTCTCTACGAAGTTATCCCGGAATAATTCGTGCTGCACTTTAAACTATCGCGCCTTCGCGAGGACATCCCCTCTTTACTAAAACTAGCTGGACCTCTATTAGTGGGGCAGCTTGCTGTGATTGCATTTGGCGTACTCGATACTGCGATGACGGCGCGTTATTCAGCCGATGATTTAGCGGCGCTGGCAATGGCTTCAGCCATCTTTATCAGCATTTACGTAGGTCTCACCGGAGTGATCTCTGCGCTAGCACCAATTGCAGGACAACTCTTTGGCGCTAAACGTTTTGGAGAAATCGGTGAAGAAGTGCGGCAAGCAGCTTGGCTTGCTTTAGGTCTCACGATTTTGGGCTGTTTCATTTTGCTCAATGCAGATCACTTGTTAGCTATTTCCCGAGTCAATGATGCTATTGAAGGTAAAGCGAAGCTATATCTGAGTATTCTGGCAATTGGCTTACCAGCCAGCATGGCTATGCGCGTATTGATGGCCCTCCACAATGCAGTCTCACGCCCCACCGTCATCACCGTTGTACAAATTATTGGCTTAGGACTCAAGCTACCCTTAAACCTACTCTTTATTTATGGAGGCTTAGGCATAGAGGGCATGGGTGGGCCAGGCTGCGCTGTAGCTACTGTCATCATTAACTGGTCTTGGCTACTTATGACTCTAGGCTTTGTGTTACTTGATCGCTTTTATAAACCATTTAAGATCTTTGCTCGCTTTAGCATGCCCGATTGGCATCGTATCTGGACATTATTAAAACTTGGCGCACCCATTGGCTTTAGCTACTTAATTGAAGTAACTTCTTTCACGTTTATGTCGCTATTTATTGCCCGCCTTGGAACTACGGCATTAGCAGGCCATCAAATCGTAGCCAATATGGGAACTGTCATCTACATGGTGCCACTATCCCTCTCCATTGCGACCATGACCTTAGTTTCACAATCTATTGGTGCCAACAAGCCCGAGCGTGCCGAAGAGATAGGTTGGTCATCCGTCTTTTTTACCACCACGCTGTGCATCACTATTGGTATCGCAGTTTGGATTTTCAGAATACAGCTATTGGATTTATACGATCCACCGGCAGAGGTGAAGGTATTCTCTATTCCCCTCTTCTTATTTATAGCCTTCTATCAAGTATTTGATGCTCTTCAAGTTACTGCAGCATTTATTCTGCGGGCCTATCGCATTGCTTTTTTGCCGATGGTGATTTATGCAGGCTCACTCTGGGGCGTAGGCCTTGGTGGTGGCTACCTCATGGGCTTTAATGTATTTGGTAATACACCAGAATTTCTACAAGGCGCTAATGGCTTTTGGGCTGGTAACAGCTTAAGTCTAGGCTTAGCTGCGTGCTTTTTACTCTATCTATTTAGAAGAACGGCGGAGCGCTATGAGAAGACGCATCCGCCGGTAGAGACCTAAAAAGTAGCATCTCTAGAGCTTAGCGATAGCCTGGACCTGGAGCAGGTGTTGCGTAACTAGGAACTTGATTACCCTTGGAGTACATGCACTGTTGATACGCAATATTGTATTGAGTTTGCGCTTGATTTTGTTTTCCAGATGCATTCATAGCACCAATTGCAGACCCGCCTAACAACCCTACGCCCGCACCAGTTCCAACGCCTGTATGACTGCCCCCACCAATGACAGCACCAGCAGCAGCACCAAGAGCTGCTGCTAAAGCTGCGCTAGTAACACCTTCCTTGAGAGCGGCATCGCTTGTATCCTTAACCGCATTTGCAGCAAATTGTCGGCATACTTGATCTTCTTGCTGAAACACCTCAAAAGGCTTTCCTTCACGCGGCATTACAGCAATGGTTGGACCAGTTGGCGCGGATACGCATGCAGTTAATGAAGCAAGAACGGATATAGTTGTTACTACAACGCGAGTAAATCTATTCATATTAAAACCTTTAACTATTCTGAAATTCTAAAAATATTTAGCGCTGTGGCTGCCTAGGCTGAGTGCTACTCGTTGGCGGAGTTGCAGGTTGAGTTTGCCAGCCAGTTGGGCAATCTTGTACGTATGGATAATACTTTCCACTAGCTTGGCAGTAATACCAAACTGAAGGTTGAGGTTGCGCCGCCAAGACCATTGGTTGTGGTGGAGACATATAAACAACTGGAGGTGCATATACTACCGGCGGTGCATAGTACCCGGCATAGGGGCCGTAATAACCGCTGCCATATGCCCAGTTACCACGCCATCCTGGACCCCAGCCACCGCCATAAGGTCCGTAGGCCGCTGGACGCCAACCACCGCCATAGCCACCACCCACAGAAACATTCCAACCCACATTGCCTGCTTGAGCAATCACTGGCGTGGTAGCCAATAAAGTGACTAAAACAACTGAGGCAACACCTAAGATGCTGAATTTATTGATTTGTTTCATGATCGACCCCCATATATTTGGTCTTTTACTGCTTTCTATTTCTATTTTAGTTTTTTCTAGTATTACTATCAATAACGCCTCAAATACGGCCAGGCTGACAAGAAAATAACTTATTTATTCAGATCGATTAGGGCCATCTATTGTTCCAATTTTGCACCTGACTGCAATACCACCTTACTCCACTTTGCAGACTCTTGCGTAATCAGTCTAGAGAGTTCTTTGGGGCTTCCGGGTGCAGGCTCTAAGCCTCCCGCCAAGAGTCGAGCTTTAACTTCAGGACTATTTAGGGTGCGGTGCGTCAACTGATTTAAGCGCTTTTGAATTGGGAGTGGCAAGTTTGCGGGTGCCATTAAAGAGAACCAAGAAACCGCCTCAAATCCTGGAAGCCCCTGCTCTGCAAATGTCGGAATCTCAGGGGCAGCATGCGAGCGCTTTAAAGTGGTTACGCCTAGGGCTTGAACTTCCCCTGCCTTAATCAAAGCCAAGGAGGAAGAAAGATTATCAAAGAGCATAGAAATGCGACCACTGAGTAAGTCAGGCAAAGATTGTGCCCGCCCCTTATAAGGAATATGACGGATTTGAACACCGGCCATTTGTTTAAATAATTCACCTGACATGTGCAAAGAAGTGCCAACACCTGATGAACCAAAAGTAAGTTGATCTGGTTTTGCTTTAGCTAATTCAATTAACTCATGAAGATTTTTAACGCCTAATTTCTTATTTACTATCAATACATTTGGTGTGCTTGCTAAAAAACTAATAGGTGTGAAATCTTTCACAGGATCAAATGAGATCTTTTCATACAGTGCGCCATTAATCGCATGAATACCCACCGTACCAATTAATAAGGTATAGCCATCTGGAGCACTCTTAGCAACGAGATCAGCGCCAATATTGCCGCCATAGCCTGGGCGATTCTCAACTAGCACTGGTACGCCTAAAGTTTGCTGCCAACTTTCTGCTAAAACGCGCGCTAATATATCTGGAGCACCGCCTGGCGTAAAGGTTACGATGATGCGAATGGGTTGTTTTGGCCAGGTAGCATTTTTCTGGGAAGTACTTTGCGCAAGAACAGTAAAGCCCATGGTCAACAACACAGAAGCAAGGAGAAAGCTCTTCAGAACTTTAGAAAATTGCATGCTCAAAAATGCAAAACTAGATCAGGCGGTCTATATTAGAAACCAAAGCGAGAGCGTAGCCACAACCAGCCCTCATACTTCACTGGGTCATCAGCGCAGGGGCCGATACCGCACTCCAAGAGTGTAGATACGAGATTGCCCAAAACCAAGAGAATGAAAGAAATCACAAGTGCATTAGCAAACCATGAGCGTGAGCGGACCTCACGATTAGGTAGCATTAAGAGAATTGCTAAGCCCATTAACAAACCGGTATACCCAACATAAGCCCAAGTATAAAAATGCAACTCTAAAAATGTTTTTCCAAATCCTTTGTCGCCCGGCAGAATATGCAAGAAGACCTGACGAAGAGAAACCATCATTCCAACCAGGCCCCCAATAATGCCCCATCCGTAGTGAGATGAATAAGCGCCAGAACGAATATTCAGCACCAAAGCAAAACCAATAATCACAAATCCAACGCGCTGCATCAAACACAAAGGGCAAGGTAGCTCACCAAAGTAGAGTTGATCTACAAAAGCATAAGAGAGCATGCTAACTACAGCCAGCAATGCAAGCTGATTACCAAGTGCAGCTAGGGAAGGTAGAGAATGTTTACTCACAATCAATTACAGACTGATATTGAGATGGTCAGTTGCATGAAAACGGAACCAAACCAGAAGAATGGCAACGGTAATTGCCAAAACTGTCAAACCTGCAAGACGCTTCTCAAACCAGACTAAGACAAGTCCGATAAAAGCTGTCAGGAAAGGTAGAAACATATACATAAATGAATTCTAGCGCAGGACACTTTGCTTGTGGTCAATTCTGCATATTCAGGGCTTGGGGAAAGGTCTTTTTGTTTAAAATGGGCTCATGACTACTAGCTCCACCCCGCCCTGCTTAGATCTACAGATTGATGGGAATGTGGCATGGGTTACCTTTAATAACCCCGCTGCGCGTAATGCGCTGACTTGGCCAATGTATGAAGAACTCAAAAGGATTTGCGACTCCCTGGCTAACAATCCTGAAATTCGAGTCGTCATTTTTCGAGGGGCAGGAGATAAAGCATTTGTCTCTGGAAGTGACATTCAGCAGTTTATCGACCTCAAAGAGGATGAGGCATATGAAGTTGCAGTCGATTATATTTTCTCCTCGCTGCAACAACTACCCATGCCGACTATTGCCATGATCGAAGGTTTGGCTGTAGGTAGCGGTTTATTGATGGCAACTTTCTGCGACTTTCGGATCTCGACGCCGGATGCACGTTTCGGTATACCAGTAGCCAAGACCTTAGGAAATTGTTTATCGCCAAGCAATTTGTCTTGGCTTGCAGCTCACCTAGGAGCTCCAACAGTGAAGAAGATGCTTCTGACTGCGGAGCTCATTAAGGCGCCGGAATTATTAGCCTCAGGCTACCTCTATCAAACGGCAGAGTCTGCAGAAATCGAATCCGTTACCAATTTGCTCGCTCAAAAATTAGCAACCCTTGCTCCTATTACGCAAAAAGCCAGCAAGCTGACATTGGCACACTTACTTCAAAACAATCTTCCAGACTGCACAGATCTGATGCGAGAAACCTATAACAGCAAGGACTTTAGAGAGGGTGTGAACGCCTTCTTGGAAGGTCGTCCACCTCAGTGGATTGGGAAATAAGTAAGACTGTTGGACTAGCCTTTAGAGTTTAAAAACTCCACCACGATTTTCAGGAACTGATCGGGCGCCTCAACGTGAGGTACGTGCCCCACATTTTCAACTGGCACTAGCTTTGCATTCGGAATAGCTGCTTGCGCTTTCTTACCTAACTCCGGAAAGTTACCTAATGACTTTACAGCCTCTGGTGGCGCAAAGCGTCGACCAAATACCGTACGGTCATTTTGGCCAATCACCAATAACACTGGCATCTTTAATTGAGGCAAATCATTGACTACTGGTTTTTCAGCAATCATTTGGTATGTCAGCACTGAAGTCTTTGCATAGGCCGGATAGTCTGGACCTTTTTGTACGCGCACATAGACCTCTACAAACTTTTCATAAGCAGGTTGCCAATTTGGGAAATAACTTTGCAGAAAGCGGCGATAGCTCACTTCCGTTTGAGCCATCTCTAGCTTGAGCAAATCATCATTCCTCTGCGGAGGGATGTCTTTGCTGTAGTCCTCAAGTCCTAAAGGGTTCTCCAACACAAGCTTTTGGACAGTCTGCGGATAAAGTCGGGAAAAACGAATGCCCACCATACCGCCCATTGAGTTGGCTATGACTGAAACCTGCTTGATATTGAGGGACTTCAGTAAGTCTTGCGTATTAGCAGCTAAATCATCAAAGTGGTATGCCACATCTGGCTTAGAAGACTTACCAAAGCCAATCTGATCAGGAGCAATCACACGATAGCCGGCCTTTGAAAGGCCCGCAATAGTGAAGGACCAATAATCACTGGAGAAATTCTTGCCATGAAATAACACCACTACACCCTTTTGCTTACCTAAGGCAGCAACATCCATATACATCATGCTTGCTGCCTGCCCTTGTAAAGAAGTTTTAAATTCTTTGAGTGGGTACGGGTAAGGCCATTTGCTGATCCGTAAATCTAAAGGAGCCGCATCGGCATAAAGACTGGCAGGCGGAGTTGACGAGGTCTTCTCAGTACTGGCGCATGAAACCAAAAAAATAGGTGCAGCTAACATTGCACCAATCAGCAAAACTTTCTTGAGAAAACTTGTCATCAATCAGATCTTCTTTTTGATTTAGAGAATTTTTGTTTTTAAGTTTGGTAAACCGGCAACGCTACCCTCGAGCACATCCCCTTTTTTCACTGGGCCAACACCTGCTGGCGTACCGGAGAAAATTAAGTCGCCTGGCTCTAAAGTAAATAGAGTGGATAAATAAGCAATCGTGTCAGGAACATTCCAAATCAACTGATTGAGATCGCCCTCTTGACGAACTTCACCATTCACCAAGAGCTTAACGGCGCCTTTAGCAGGATGACCACACTGACTAGCTGGCGTGATATCACCGCAAGGGGCGGATTGATCAAATGCTTTGCCGGTATCCCAAGGGCGCCCCATCTTCTTAGCATCACCTTGAAGATCGCGCCGAGTCATATCCAGACCAACTCCGTAACCATAGACATGCTCTAAAGCTTTTTCTGCGGGAATATTTGCGCCGCCTTTACCAATAGCGACCACCATTTCAATTTCATGGTGAACATCCTTTGATAAATTTGGGTAAGCCATGTCTTTGCCATCAGTCACAATTGAATTAGCAGGCTTCATAAAGAAGAATGGTGGCTCACGATCAGGATCATGACCCATCTCACGCGCATGATCTGCATAGTTTCTACCAACGCAATAAATGCGATTCACGGCAAAGCGACGAGTATCGCCAGTCACAGGCAATGAAATCACTGATGGTGGATCAATCACAAATGCTGAAGACATAAAAACCTTTCTGGGAATTTTGATGAATGGGTGCTTTATTTCTGATGTTTAGAAGTATGACGCAATTTCAATAATAGGATGCTGAGCGCCAAGGCAAAAGTGAGTGCATTGGCTAAGATGAGGGGCCACTTTTCAATAATGAGGCCATAAACCAGCCACAAACCCACTCCCACCGTAAATAAGGAATACATCCCCAAGGAGATGCCCGATAGGTCTCTGGTGCGCCAAGACTGTATCGCCTGGGGCAAAAAGGCTACGGTAGTCAAGAATGCAGCGCAATATCCAATAATCTCTCTTTGGTGAGGCTCTAGGTTCATTTCTTCATTGTAATAAGAGAAATTTACAGTTCATTGACGCAGCGCATGAATTTTTAATCTGTAGATAATAGAAAATCGTAACTCAACCCACCATTAAAAATACAAAATGAGACAACATCTAATTCGAGGCTTTGGCCTACTACTTTGCAGTAGTCTGATCACCGCTCCACTGCTAGCGCAAACTAATAGCTCTGCCATTAAAAATTATCCTGACAAGCCTATTAAGTTGGTCATTCCATATCCACCAGGTGGTGCAACTGATGTGATTGGACGCATCATGGCGCAAGAACTCTCCAAGTCACTCAACCAGCAGGTAGTTCCTGATAATCGCGCAGGCGATAGCGGCAATATTGGTGCGGATATGGTTGCAAAATCTCCTGCTGATGGCTATACACTCTTAATGGGTGCCCTTACCTCACACTCTATCAACGCGAATCTTGATAAAGATAAGATTCGATACAACCTTGAAAAAGATTTCACACCAGTGGACGTGGTAGGAGTAGTGCCTCTGGTTTTTGTAGTGAACCCTTCAGTCCCCGTCAAGAATATGAAAGAGTTCATTGCCTACGCAAAAGCGAACCCAGGCAAACTCACGTTCGCATCATCTGGAGCTGGTGCACCACAACGTCTTGCGATGGAAATGTTTCGCTATCAACTGGGTTTAGATTTATTACACGTACCCTATAAAGGTAGCGGCCCCGCTATGACTGATCTAGTAGGCGGTCAAGTGCTTACGATGTCTGAAACCGTACCAGCAGCTCTGCAATTTATTCAAGCCGGTCAGTTAAGGCCTTTAGCCGTGACAACCGCTAAACGCATTAGTCAATTGCCGGATGTACCAACCGTCACTGAAGCCACGGGCTTGCCTAACTTTGATGTAGTAAGTATGTTTGGTATTTTGGCTCCAGCAGGAACTCCTAAGCCCATCATCGATAAACTCAGCGCAGACATCAAGGTTATTTTGCAGCGCCCTGAAGTGCAAGATCGTATGTTGGCAGCAGGCGTATACGTGAACTATCTCTCGCCCGCAGATTCCAGCAAGCGCATTACACGGGAAATGACCATGTGGAGCAAGGTTATTAAAGACGCCAATATCAAGCCTGATTAAGGCTAATTTAATGGAATGGAAAAAATCGCTTTCAGCGTTAACGAATCCGTACTGTTAGAGAAGCCCTTACCTACCCCAGCCTGAAAAGAAAGTGGTTTGCCTTCGTAGTACATCATCAAGAAACCCAATTGCTGGGTATTTTGGTAATTGATGGGCTGACCAAGTTGATTCAGGTTGGAGTAATACTCTACCCCAAGCGCTAACTCAGGTGTTACCTCTCTAGATAAGCGAGTTGCCGTGGAAAAATAAGGTGACTGATGTACGTAGGGCTGTGAAAGCGGCATATCCACAATCGGATTAAATGAGAAAAGCCACTCATCAAAATGCTTACCGACAATGAAACGCATTTCACTGTTGTATCTAGATTCATCAAACTGCGGTTGCACGTTAGCTAACTCTAGATTGGCACCTGCGAAAAAAGAGTCGCCCTTATCTTCGCGTATTGGCAACCATTTCATACGCAATTTCGTTGCTGCATATTGAAATTTGTTGTCGTAGTTCACATAAGAGATATATAAGCCTGCCTCTAAATCATGACCTAAGCCATAAGCAAACTCTGGGGTCACCCGCACACCATTGTTGTTCATTACCTCTCCTGGATAGGAAGGGGTTTGAATACCTCGGGGAGTACTGTTTAAATGCACCTCTAGGCTAGCTTCACCCTTGGCATTAATTTCGTCATCGTAGACCTGAATTTCATCCTGCAGAACCGCCATGCTGATTGATGGCGAGATAATTAATGCAGTTAACAGTAGCCCCTGGATAAGTGCTGTCTTGAAGAGGCGAGCTGGTATTCGCATAATGGATGAGTTTAACAATGATTGAGGATTGAGGTATTCCCAGGAATTGTTAACGCAACCAAAAGATACCCTCGTTGAAATCAGCTCGACTGGACTACGGCTTCATAAGAATTTTTAGCCTAGCCCCAAAAAGATAGCGAGTCTGTACGTAATAAAGGAGGCGATATAGGCCAAGCCAAATAAGTAGCTCAGCATGATGATCGGAATCTTCCAGCCGCCCGTCTCGCGCTTTACCGCAGCAATGGTAGATAGGCACTGAGGGGCAAATACAAACCAGGCTAGTAGAGATAAAGCTGTGGCTAAGGACCAGCCGCTAGAGATCAAAGGAATCAGCGCATCTGCCGCGTCGACACTCGAGCTGGATAGCGCATAAACCGTTGCCAATGAGCTCACCACTACTTCACGAGCTGCCATACCTGGCACTAGAGCAATGCTGATTTGCCAGTTAAATCCAATTGGTGAAAACACATGCGCTAAGGCCTGCCCCATCATTCCAGCAAAGCTATATTGAATCGGCGATCCTGTTGCACCCTCAGGCGGGAACGGAAAGCTAGATAACACCCACAAACCAATAGTCATCAGCAAAATAATTCCGCCAACACGGCGCAAAAAGATTTCTGCTCTTTGCCACAAGCTAATAGCTAAATTTCCTAAGCGAGGCAAGTGATAGCTAGGCAACTCCATCATGAGCGCGTTCATCCTAAATTGCTCACTCGTAAAGCGCTTCAGAATCCAGGCAACCGCCATCGCACCCAAAATTCCAGCGAGATAAAGTAAGAATAAAACCAAGCCTTGCAAATCAATACCCGCCCATAGCTTTTGCTCTGGAATGAATGCTGAGATCAATAAGGCATATACCGGCAGACGTGCAGAACAAGTCATCATGGGTGCAATCAGAATCGTCACCATGCGATCGCGCGCATTAGAGATGCTTCGGGTGGCCATAATTCCGGGGATGGCACAAGCAAAGCTGGAAAGGAGTGGAATGAAGGATCTACCTGATAAGCCAACAGAGCCCATTACCCTATCTAGTAGATAGGCAGCCCTTGGAAGATAACCCGACTCTTCTAGCAAAAGAATAAAGAAGAACAAAATTAGAATTTGCGGCAAGAAAATCACCACACCACCTAAACCTGCCAAAATTCCATTGATTAACAAACTACGCAGCCATCCATTGGGCAATACTTCAATGATCTGAGCACCCAGAAAGTCTACTGCGGATTTAATCAGGTCCATGGGTACCGTAGCCCAACTAAATACGGCCTGAAAAATACAAAAGAGTAAGGCCACCAAAATGATGGGGCCAAAAACTGGATGAAGTAATACGGCATCTAAGCGATCGCTCAATTGATCGGGAATGATTTGATCCAGCTTGAGATTTTGCAAAATTCTTTGGACTTGAATATTGTCAGATTCAGTATGGGCAATATGAGAAGCGACATTCTCCAGGGTCGCATCACTAGTGCCCGTGCGTAATCCATTGAGATTACGCCAGTCTAGATTCGATAAGAACCGCTTGATTTCGTCAGCGCCATCAGACTGAATACCAATGCTAGTGAGCACCGGCAAACCCAATTCACTTGAAAGTGCAGCAGTGTCTATATGCAAGCCTTGACGCTTAGCAATATCAAGCATATTGAGCACCACGATACAAGGCAGCCCCAAGCGCTTTGCAGCAAGTAACAAGCGCAAGTTGCGACGCAGGTTCATGGCGCTCAATACGCAAATCACTAGGTCGGGACGCTTTTCACCTTCGGCTCGACCAAGCAGCACATTGCAGGTCACACGCTCATCTAAGGATCTTGGATACAAGCTATAGGCGCCAGGTAAATCCAGTATGCGAATATTTTTGCCAGACTCGAGCGATAGACGCCCCTCTTTGCGCTCTACAGTAACGCCTGAATAGTTGGCTACTTTTTGACGGCTGCCAGTCAACAAATTGAATAATGCAGTTTTGCCACAATTGGGATTACCCAATAAAGCTACGAGTGGCTCATTCGAGAAAAAGTGAACTTTAGATTCAGACATGCGGAATAGCGTCGACCGTAATCATGCGTGCTTCTGCTTGACGCAATGCGAATGTTGAGGCTCCTACGCGAACCATATATGGCCCTTCACCAAGTAAACCTTTGCGCAAAACAGCTACTTGTTCACCGGGTAAAAACCCAATATCTTCCAGCTGCCCCTTAATTTGAGGGGCACCCTTAGGCGCATTAACCGCGCTCACTCGGTAAAGAACTTCCAAATCAACCTGGTCCAAATGCATGGAGGATTGTCACTTTTATCAATAAATAGGAACGATTCTCATTATATACCTTATACTTGAGAATGGTTCTCATTTATATATACACTCATTTATGAAAAATACTTATACAAAACAGTTACTTACCAGCATTTTCTTGTTGTTAAATTTGACAAATATTGCCTATGGAGCAAGCAACGATATCCAGATTTCAATTAAAAATGGGCGATTTTTACCATCAGAGATTGATATCCCCGCCGATACCAAAGTAAAACTCACGATTGAAAACCTGGATGACACTCCAGAGGAATTTGAAAGCTACGACCTCAACAGAGAGGTATTAATCAAAGCCAAAAGCAAAGCCTCTTTCTACATCGGACCCTTAAGTCCTGGTGTCTATAAATTTGAAGGCGAATTTAGTCCGGAAACTGCTCAAGGTGTGGTGAGGGTTAAATGATGATGAGAAACAATTTAATGCAAGGCTTGTGTTGCCTGGCCCTTCTCTCTGCAAGCCCCTTGGTTCATGCTGGTGAATACTTAAGCGGGCCAGCAGATTACATCTACACCCCAAGAGTGGAAGAAGGTGAAAGAGAGATAGACACGAAGTTTGGAACCCAGACTCCCAGAAGCGGTGAAGACAATAGACAATCAGGCGCTTCTATTGGTTTCGGGTATGGCGTGAACTCCTGGTGGTTCACTGAGATTTATGGAAAAGCTATTTGGGATGGCACCAACTCTCAATTTGATGCAGTGGAATGGGAGAACAAATTTCAACTAACGGAGACTGGAAAATACCCAGTGGACATCGGCTTCTTGCTTGAGTTGGAGCGTCCTCAAAATCGTAATGAAGGCTATGAAGCCAAGTACGGCTTCTTATTTCAAAGCGAATGGAAAAAGTGGGTCGCCAATCTCAACGTCTTGATGCAAGGACATTACACGGGCACCGAAAATCAGGGTACTTATTTCGGCTACCAGGGCCAGGTGAAGTATCGCCTTCAGCCAGAGCTGGAGCTTGGAGCACAGATCTACTCATGGCTAGGACAGGTTAATAACTGGAACACCAATGAACAGCAACAATCTAGTGCGGGGCCAGCCATTTTTGGAAAAACCAAACTGGGCCGCAAGGAAGCTTTGAAATACAACGTAGCCTACCTCTGGGGAACCACCACCGCATCACCAAAAAACACCATCAGAATGCAGGTGGAGTACGAATTTTAAGAACAAGAGCTCAATCTCTGCTATGTTCTTATTAAATACAACCTTTTACCCATTCTGCCTAGCCTCTTATGTACATACCAAAACATTTTTTAGTTGAAGATCAAGCGGTATTAGCCCAGCTGATTTCTGAATATCCATTGGCGACTATTGTTGTGAATCTGGATAGCCATTTTGAAATCAATCACCTACCCCTCATGTTGAGCCCAGATAAAACCAAGCTTTATGGACATGTCGCCAAAATGAATCCGCTTGTTAGGGTGGCGAGCAGCAGCAACACATCAGTTACAGCAATCTTTAATGGACCGAATGCGTATGTAACCCCATCTTGGTATCCATCAAAACAAGAGAGTGGGAAAGTGGTGCCTACATGGAACTATGCTGCGGTTCATGCAGAAGGTAGCATTAAGTTGATTGAGGATGCACAGTGGCTAAGAAGTCATGTATCGCAAATGACCAACATTCACGAACCAACCTATCAATCTAACTGGAAGTTAGACGACGCCCCAGAAGAATACGTGCAAATGATGCTCAAGGCCATCATTGGCATCGAGATTGAGGTCGGTAGTTTGGTGGGTAAATTTAAGCTAAGCCAGAACCGGCCGGCCGAAGACTATGACGCAGTAGTAGAGCAACTAGAGAAGTCGCCGCAAGGAGCTTTACAAGAGATGCTGAAGTACATGAGAGCACCCAAGTAATTAGCTACTAAGGTGTGATGTATCCATACCTTTGCAAAATGGATTTGGCTTGGGGTCCCTGCATAAAGCGATACATATCCACTGATTCTTGGGGCGCACCTTTTATTAGCACCATGCGCTGCTTAATGGGCTCGTATAACTTAGCGTCGACCAAAAGGAGGCTAGTTTCTTTTGCGACCTCTGGAGATTTGGCCAAAGATAAGGCAGTAAAACCAATATCTGCCGCACCGCTCACCACATATGTTGTAGCTACGCCAATGTTGTCTCCATAGACAAGCTTGTCTTTAGCCAGATCCCATAGGCCTTCTGCCTTGAGATAATCAACCGCAGCTTTACCATAAGGAGCAAGCTCTGGCTTAGCAATTGCCACTTTGTTTGTTTGTGCAATTGCCCGAGCAATTTCTGTCTTGCTGTCAGCCAAACGAATCCCAGATGAGGTTTTGGCAATTAAGGCAAGCTTACCAATCGCATATGTAGCGCCCTCATCTACCGTCTTACCATTCTTAAATAGCTCCAACGGAAAATGCTCATCTGCCGCAATAAAAAGATTGAATGGAGCGCCGTTCATGATTTGCGCCGCGAAGTTACCGGATGAACCATAGACCACTCTCATCTCTGCTTTACCGCTAGCCTTAAAGGCAACCATAATCTCGTTAAAAGCATCTTTCATATTGGCAGCAACGGCAACAGTTGAGGTCTGTGCAAAGGCAAGATTGGTAAATAAAAGCAGCGATGCGAATAGGGAAATCGGGCGAATAAACATGATTGAGTTAATTCTAGCGGATAGAAATAAAAAACCACCCCGAAGGGTGGTTATCGATGCTTAGAAACCTGATCAACCAAGCAACTTTAAAGCGCTTAAGAAGGTTTTATAGACACCCCAAGCAAGTGGTATGCCTACAAATGCCCACGCCAAAATGACTGTCAAAGTAGAGGTATGCTCATGGCCAGCTTCCCCTTTAACAATCGATCCCATTGCCTTTTCATGGGCAAGACGCTTTTCTTCTGCTAATTCAGCATCAGTCATAAACCACTTATCTGCAACTGGGCGAATCATCAAATTAGCAATCAAGCCGATAACTAACATACCTACAAGGATGTACATCGTCTGGTTGTACACCTGACTCTTCGCAATTCCAAGACTTAGTTGATAGTCACGCATGTAGTTCACAATCACTGGACCCAGGATACCTGCTGTAGACCAAGCAGTTAACAATCGACCATGAATTGCGCCTACGTTTTGAGTACCAAACAAGTCAGCAAGATAAGCAGGGACAGTAGCAAAGGCTCCACCATACATACTTAAGATAATGCAGAAGGCACCAACGAAGAGAACCAAACTACCTGCAGCAGCACTAGAGGGAATGCTGAAATACAACACCCCACCTAATATGAAAAATATGCTGTAAGTTAATTTACGACCCAACTTATCTGACAAGCTGGCCCAGAAGAAACGGCCGACAATATTAAACAAGCTCAGCAGCGCAGTAAAGCCAGCGGCAATACCAGCAATCGCCACTAACTGACCCTTATCGAGCTCGCCAAATTTCAATGCATTACCAATTAAGCTACCAGCAAAAATTTCTTGGAGCATTGGAGATGCCATGCCAATCACACCAATGCCAGCAGAAACGTTCATAGTTAGCACAATCCAAACCAACCAAAATTGAGGAATACCCCAGATTTTCTTAACACTAACGCTGCGTGTAGTGATCATCGCCTTAGATGTATCAGCAACAGGAGGTGTCCAACCAGCAGGCTTCCAATCGCTCGCCGGCACGCGATAGCTCATTGCGCCAATCATCATGTAGATGAAATAGATCACACCCATCACCACGAATGTTTGTGCCACACCGACACTGGTAGGCGTTGCAAAGTTCTTCATGAGCATTGCGGCCAATGGTGAGCCAATCATTGCGCCACCGCCAAAGCCCATAATGGCCATGCCAGTTGCCATTCCGCGACGGTCTGGGAACCACTTAATCAAGGTTGAAACTGGTGAGATGTAGCCCAGCCCCAAGCCGATACCTCCAATCACACCTGAGCCGAGAATCATCATCCAGAATTGATGGAGATAAATACCCCAGGCAGAAAAGAGCATGCCACCAGCCCAACAACAAGCCGCTACAACACCCGCTTTGCGTGGACCCGCGCGCTCTAACCAGCCGCCCCAAATAGCAGCAGAGATACCAAGGAACACGAAAAATAATGTATACATCCAACCTAGGGTCGAAATTTGCCAGTCACAAGTAGTTGTGAAAAGTTGCGCAAAGAAGCCAACATCGGCAGCACATTTAATTGCCTCAGTACCGCCTAGTGAAACACCCAATGCCTTAGATAGCGGTAACCAGAACACTGAGAAGCCATACGCCATACCAATACACAGGTGAATAGCTAACGCTGCCGGTGGCACAAGCCAGCGATTAAAGCCTGGTCCTGCAATCGTTCTTTCTTTATCTAATAGATGAAACATGTTGCCTCCTATTTATAGTTATATTTACTACACAGTAGCTACTTCTTTACGTTACAACCAACCCTCAATTTGTCGATTAAGGCCTACAGCCTTATATCCAGGCGTATCTCCCGAATAGCTTCTTATCTTCCTGATTAATTTGGAGGCCTCTGATTGAGCAACCATCTCCCTATGCATGGCGATGAAAAATAACTCATCTTTAAGCGGTATAAACCCCAAACCATTTTCAATAGCAATATTTTTCACGCCCAAACCTACATCAGCCTTGTCGGCCAAAATAGCATTCGCAACCGCTGAATGAGTGAACTCTTCATGCAGATAGCCATTCACTTCAGAAGGATCAATACCCTCCTCTATCAGCAGACCATCAAGTAGTAGTCTTGTGCCAGAGCCGATCTGACGATTAATAAAGCGAATTTTTGGATTCACCAAATCATAGAGAGCAGAGATGCGGAGGGGGTTTCCTTTTTTCACCAGCAAGCCTTGTGTGCGCTTCATGACAGGATATATTTGAATATCATTTTTTGACAAGCGATGATGAATAGCCTTTGAGCTTCGCTCATCTGATACATGGTATCCGGCAATATGAGCTTCGTTACTCAGAAGCTTTTCAAGGGACTCTCCCGAACCAGCAATCTTCAAATCGAAGCCTTTAATCTCTGCGGCGGCCCTTTGAATGATGGAATCACTGCTAGAGAGAAACTTCCATTTTCTACTATCAGTCTTTTGAATCTTTTTAATTTCTTTAAGTAAGGTATCTTGATATGCGCTTCCATGCTCAATATACCCCGCTTGCATCTCATCAATAAACTCAATTAAAAACTCGCCGAGTTTTGTTAACTTTGAGCCATGTCCTTTAGTCCTCGTAATGAGTGGCATGCCAAGCGCAGCTTCCACATCATTCATCTTGCCCCAGGCGCTTCGATAAGAGGTGCTGGATTTTTTACTTGCTGAAATTAACGAGTTACCGCGACCGATATCCCTTAACAGCTGAGACAGCCAAACCAAATCAATAGGGACCCCGCCTTTGGCTTGATTATTTAATACTAAGGTTGGTCTAACTTCAATTTGCATATGTAATTGATTGCATATTCAAGTGGTAATAATTATGCGATGATATTACCTTAATAAATTACTCAGTGCACGCCTATGAAAAAATCAATCCGCAACCTACTTCTAGCGACCCTAACGGCCATTGCCCTCAACGGCTCACAGGCTTTCGCCCAAGAAAAAAGTATTGTGGTCTCATCCACTACCTCCACAGAGCAATCTGGCCTCTTCAATTACATGCTCCCTATCTTTAAGATGAAGACTGGTATTGAAGTTAAGGTTGTGGCTGTTGGAACTGGGCAGGCACTAGATATTGGCCACCGTGGTGATGCAGACGTGGTGTTTGTTCATGACAAACCTGCTGAAGAGAAGTTTGTTGAAGAAGGCTTTTCAACTAAACGCTACGAAGTGATGTACAACGATTTCGTACTCATTGGACCTAAATCAGATCCAGCAAAAATTGCTGGTGGTAAGGATATTCAAGTTGCACTCCAAAAAATTGCTACTGCACAAGCTCCTTTTGTATCACGTGCAGATAAAAGCGGTACACATGCTGCAGAGCTTCGCTACTGGAAAGGTGCAGGCATTACCCCCTCTTCCAATCAGTCTTGGTACAAAGAAACAGGCTCTGGTATGGGGCCTGCTCTGAATACTGCTTCTGCAATGAATGGCTATATTTTGGCCGATCGCGCTACTTGGCTCAGCTTTAAGAATCGTGGTGACCTCGTGATCCTTGTGCAAGGCGATCCAAAGCTATTCAATCAATATGGTGTGATGTTGGTTAATCCAGCTAAGTTCCCTCATGTGAAAAAAGCACAGGGTCAAGAATTTATTGATTGGCTCATTTCGAAAAATGGTCAAGATGTTATTGCTAGCTACAAGATTGATGGCGAGCAGCTTTTCTTTCCGAACGCTAAAAAATAATCTAGCCGCATCAAACAAAAAGCCCGCATTTGCGGGCTTTTTTACAACCGTCCTACTGACCAGTTATAGGCTACTTAGTATTGATTATTTCTTTGGTGTTACGAAGCCAATTGCTGTGTCGTCAACAAACTCAACCATGACGTCATCACCAGCTTTGAATTTCTCAAGGCCCAAAACAGCTGGATCTACTTTAACTTTTTGCTTCTCGCCACTTGGTAATGTGAAGCTTACGATACGTGTCTTTTGATCAATGGTTGAGATCTTTACAGTTGCATAAACAGTTTCTGCTGTCTCCTCAAAAGGCTTAGTAGCGCCTTTGCCGGCGATCACTACAGAACGCACACCTGAGACGCCTGGTTTTTGACCTTTACCAACAGCAGTCAAGCCAACCGCAACCGCTTGAGCATGCTCAACCAAGAATACGTCGCCCTTTTTAACTTTATCTAAATCATTTACTGACTTAGCGACGTTCATCTGCGCCAAATTACCGTTAGCATCTTTCAATACAACAATGCGCTTCTTTGCATCTACTGAATCAACAGTTGCACTCAAAACGACAACGTCCGCAGCTAAAGGCAACATCTTTGCAGGAAGCTGTGCAAAAACAGAGCTTGCAAAGGTAATGCCAACTGCAGCAAATAAACCAGCTAATAAAGATTTCTTCAAGATAACTCCTAATTGAGTAAAAGGTTACGAATGGGCTCAATCCAGAGCCACAATTCATTGTAACCATGGAATGAGGCGCTTTTTGTACAGCTTCGAACTGTGCTCATATTTACCTTTATTTGGTAAATTGGATGGAAACAGCACTTGGAGGCACTGGGCATCTTGGAAATACTAATAAAACCGTGGAAAGAGGCTGAAGTAGACGCCTTTTGGGTGCGCCAAGAGGTCTTTATCCTAGAGCAAAGAGTCCCAGCCGAGCTTGAATTGGATGAATTCGACCCTTCTGCCGCTCATGCCCTAGCCTATCTGGAGTCACATTGTATTGGCACTGGAAGACTGGTGGATCTGGGTGGCGGGCGATCCCAAATTGGACGTATGGCTGTCTTGACGCAATTTAGAAATCAGGGAATTGGAAGGAAGATCCTGGAAAAGCTGATTGACCTCGCTAAATCTCAAAGGGCAGAGTCTATCGTTTTGCACTCCCAAGTAGCCGCCATCCCTTTCTATCAAAAACTAGGCTTTCAGGTACAGGGGCCCACCTATGATGAGGCTGGTATTGCTCATCGTAATATGATTCTCGTATTGTCAAAATAAATTTAATAACCGATGACCTCTAACACCAATCTAAATACCAGCGCCTTTATCTATACCCATCGAGTCTGTTACTCAGATACAGATGCAGCAGGTTTTGTCTATCACGGACGTTATCTAGAGATTTTTGAACGCAGCCGTGCAGAGTGGCTTGCTCAAAAAGGCTTAAGCCCTACCAAACTCGAGAATGAATTTAATATGGTGATGCCGTTGCGCGAACTCACAATGAACTTCTATAAACCAGGGCGTCTAGATGACTTGCTTTACATAGACCAAGTGATTGAACATCGCGGCCGCACCCAGGTGAGCGTTAAACAGACTGCGCAAAGAAAGCTTCATGACAGCGAAGAATTCCAAATTATTGCGAGCGCCTTGCTGCATATCGTTTGCGTTGATACCAACACACTCAAACCTAAGGCATGGCCTGATTGTGTATTCCAAGATGAGTGATGTATGTAATGGAGCAAAAAATGTCTGACGGAAAATTACTGACCTTTATTCAAGAACTCAGTTTGCTACTCGAGAAAAAGCCAAGTGAAGAGATCGTTTTTACTGAAGGCAAGAAAATATTAGAGAAGCTGATTGCAGTGGATGATTGGTTGCCAGAAGAGTTCACTAAACCGCACCCGCAGTACTACCAGCAATATCTTCTCTATGCAGACCCATTGGATCGATTCTCTGTAGTGAGTTTTGTGTGGGGCCCCGGACAAAAAACGCCTTTGCATAATCACACCGTTTGGGGAATGATTGGTCAGTTGCGCGGTCAAGAAACCGGCACACCCTACTATCGCCAAGCAGATTCCAGCTTCAAAGCAGGCAATGCATGTGTCAGCCTGCCCGGGCACGTTGATACCGTATCACCAGATACTCACGACATTCATGTGGTCGAGAATAGTTTGCACGACAAAACTTCAATCAGCATTCACGTGTATGGTGGCAATATCGGCCGCATTCATCGCTCGGTATTTAACCCTGAAACCGGTGCAGAAAAGTCATTCGTCTCCGGTTATGCCAATACTGTCGTGCCAAATCTCTGGAATCCAGCGTAATTCTCTAATTACCGAGCTTTTGAGGTTGATGACTTAAAATAGAGATTCTTACTGCAAACGCTCCAGCGTGGCAGCTCACCCCATTGACCGGGATAGTCGTTTAATTGAATACGGGTCAATACTTTATTGGCCCCTATGTTATTTACAGATCTTGGTTTATCAGAACCCATTCTTCGCGCTATTGCTGAAGAAGGCTACACCAGCCCTACCCCAATTCAAGCAAAATCGATTCCTGCCGTTTTAAAAGGTGGCGATCTTTTAGCTGCCGCACAAACCGGCACAGGAAAAACAGCTGGCTTCACGCTTCCAATTCTGCAACGTTTAAGCAGCACCCCTAAATCTAGTGGCAAAAGATTATTACGAGTTTTGATCTTGACCCCTACTCGTGAGTTAGCTGCTCAAGTCCAAGAGTCTGTTGTCACTTATGGAAAATATACTGGCTTAAAATCTACTGTGATTTTTGGCGGAGTTGGCGCTAATCCGCAAATCAAAGCCATTGCTGGCGGTCTCGATATATTGGTAGCTACGCCAGGTCGACTGCTTGATCTCATGTCACAAAATTGCGTATCACTCAACGATATTGAGATTCTCGTATTAGATGAAGCCGATCGTATGTTAGACATGGGCTTCTTACGAGACATTAAAAAGATCTTGGCTGCCTTACCTAAAAAGCGCCAGAATCTTTTGTTCTCAGCAACATTCTCTACCGAAATTAAGCAATTAGCAGATGGCTTACTCAATTCGCCCGAGTTGATTGAGGTAGCTCGTAGCAATAGCGCCAATGAAGCAATTGCCCAATTGATTCATCCAGTAGATAGAACCAACAAGCATCCCCTGCTAGCCCATCTCATTAAGACTAACGACTGGAAGCAAGTACTAGTTTTTACCCGCACTAAGCATGGCGCGAATAAGTTAGTTACTCAGCTGGAAAAGGATGGCATCACCAGTATGGCCATTCATGGCAATAAAAGCCAATCTGCTCGTACTAAAGCCTTAGCTGATTTCAAGGCAGGTAAGTTAACCGCATTGGTTGCCACCGATATTGCTGCACGCGGTATTGATATTGACCAACTCCCTCACGTAGTGAACTATGACCTTCCAAACGTTTCTGAAGATTATGTCCATCGTATTGGGCGTACTGGTCGCGCAGGTTCAAATGGCGTAGCAGTTTCCCTGGTGTGCGTTGATGAGCATCAAATGCTCAGAGATATTGAAAAACTGATTAAGCAAAAGTTGCCTCAAGAAGTGATTGCTGGATTTGAACCAGATCCAAATGCCGTGGCGCAACCGATTCAGCTGCGTAGTCAGCAACACCAGCAATCTCGCAAGCCAAGACCTGCCGGAACAGTTGGAGCTCCAGCGAAGAAGACTCCTGCCAAGCGTAGTAGCCCACCTAAAAGAAGCTTTAACCGCTAAACCAAGCTGCAATTAGGATTTTGAGACCCTCCAGAGTTGATCTGTCTGGGCTACGGAGCGTCTTTAATTTATTTTTTTAAATTAAAGACGCTTGAGAAATCCAGTTGGCCATTACCGGCTTTGCTGTGACTCTCATAGAGTTGTTGCGCTAATTTCCCAAGGGGAACACTAGCATCCAGATCTTCCGCATTCTCAACTGCCAGCCCCATGTCTTTGAGCATGAGATCTACACCAAAACCACCAGCATAACCTTTTGAGGATGGGACATTTTCCATGACGCCTGGACATGGGTTATAAAGCTCCAAAGCCCAGTTTCGCCCTGAACTCTTAGACATGATGTCAGATAGAACTTTGGGGTCTAGGCCATTTGCGATGCCTAATCGCAGCGCCTCACTTGTTCCCAGCATCTGAATGCCCAACATCATGTTGTTACAAACTTTAACGGTCTGCCCCGCCCCATTGCCGCCAGCATGAAAGATATTCTTGCCCATCATTTCTAATATAGGACGTGCGCACTCCACTGCACTCGTTTCGCCACCGACCATAAACGTTAAAGTACCCGCTTGCGCACCTGCAGTTCCGCCCGAGACTGGCGCATCAATCATGGCAAAGCCTTTTGCTTTGGCGGCAGCGGCAGCTATTTGAGCTACCTTTGGCGAAATCGTTGAGCAATCAATGAGCAATGTTTTAGGATTCGCGCTTGCCAACAAACCGGCATCACCAAGATATAAGCCCTCCACATGACGAGAGGCGGGCAGCATGCTGATCAAAACATCGACATCTTTTGCAGTGTCGTTTGCATTTGCTGCAACGCTACCTCCTGCAGCTGCAAAAACATCAAGCTGATTCTTTACCAAATCGAAACCTGTAACTTGGTGTCCTGCTTTTAATAAGTTCAGGGCCATTGGTAAGCCCATATTGCCAAGTCCAATAAAACCGATTTTCATATCACTCTCAATTTCTTAATATTGTTTATTGTTTTCTAGAGGCTAGGTATTTCACCCCCTCAGGCCCATATGACTCGGAATGCACCTCTTTAAATCCCAACTCAAACACATCACCAGCCTGGTAGGCCCTACTCTTTCCATGAATAGTGATATCGATACTGCCTTGAATCACTAGCGCCCTTACTTCAAATAGATGCTCGTGATTACTAAGCTGACTATTGGGGGCTTGCTCAACCTCTACCGGCTCAGGAAATCCTTCCTGCTCAAGTAACCGTTGAAATTGCTCTGTATTCATGACCTAACTATAGCGTGGATATACTCTCTTAGCATTAGGTAATCTATATGAGGAGTCATGATGGTGAAGGTCATTGGGCTGATGGAGTTAATGGATCAAAGCGCTTTTGAGCAATACCGTTCTCAAGTTGGGCAAACGGTTGAGCTCTACAAGGGCTCTATCAAGAACCGTGGCTCAGTTGTAGAATTATTCTGGAATGAATTAGGAATTGCGTCCTTCAGATCTTTTGTGGAGCTCGAGTTTCCCAACGCGCAAGACGTTCATGCTTGGGCCAATAGCCCCGAATATCAAATGCTCGTTCCTATTCGTAGCAAAGCAATGAAACTAACTTTGTTTAGCATTGCTATTTAAGCAAAGTACTGTAAGTGCAAGTCACTAATAAAAAAGCCTAGCTCGCAAAAGCTAGGCTTATCAATCAGTCCGAAGTGAGAATTACTTCTTAGCTTCCATTGCCTCTTTAGCGGCAGTGATTTCTTTGCGGCGCTCTTTGCAGGCACCGGCGATTTCTTGCAAGGCCTTGCGTGCGCGAGCAGCAGATGCCTTAATACCTTTTTCAATGAATTTTTCGTTTTCAGCTTTGTATGTTTCAAAAGCAGCCAACAATGTATCGTGTTGTGACATCTCGTCTCCTATTAACAAATGAATATTTATACCGACAGCCGGATCAGTATATCCCTATAAAAACCATAGAAAATCGCCCCCTAAATCAGGGATAACTCTTATATTGGCGGCTTCAGCCAAAATAGCCCTACAAATACTATAAATAAACTAGAGACAAAAAATGATTAGAAATTTCCTTCTATTGCTTATTGGCAGCCTAATTGGACTCTCAGCAAATGCCCAAACCAGCTCTTGGCCAAGCCCCAACAAGCCAATTACTTTTATTAACCCCTTCCCACCAGGTGGGGCTGTGGACGCTTTTGGGCGCCCCTTAGCAAAGCAGCTTTCAACCCAACTGAATGACGCCATCGTGGTTGATAACCGAGGTGGTGCAGGTGGAACCCTGGGTGCTGCAGTTGCAGCAAAAATGGCGCCGGACGGCTATACCTGGCTTCTTGGTGCAGTGCATCACTCTATTGCCCCAAGCATGTATACCAACCTCTCATATGACATCACCAAAGATTTTGAGCCAGTCGCGATCATTGGTAGCGTTCCTCATGTCATTGTTGTAAACCCAAACAAGTTTCCAAAAAATGATTTGAAATCTATCATGGAAGAGATTCGTAAGCATCCAGGAAAATATAACTACGCCTCTACAGGCAATGGGACTTCGCAGCATTTAACAGGTGAGCTATTTAAGTTACAGAACAAATTATTTATCACCCACATTCCTTATCGTGGAACTGGGCCAGCCCTTCAAGACCTTGTCGCCGGTCAAGTGGACATGATGTTTGATACCTTGGCAGGTGCAGCACCATTCATTAAGAATGGGCAGCTTATTGCGGTTGCGGTTGCAACCTCCAAAAGAGTGGATGCGTTTCCAAATGTGCCAACCGCTCAAGAACTAGGGATCTCTAATTTCATTGTATCAAGTTGGTATGCTCTGTGGGCAATCAAGGGAACACCCAAAGACATCGTTGACAAGATGAGCGCAGAAACACAAATAGCACTTGCCTCTCCTGATATTAAGGAACGCTGGGCATCTATGGGCGCAAGCGTACCAAAAATGACGCGTCCTGAACTGGCTGCCTATATCAATCAAGAAGTTGTGCGCTGGGGTGAGGTAGTCAAAAAATCTGGCGCCAAGTTAGACTAAAAGATAATCATTCAATTAAAAATACAAAAGACAGTATGGCAATTCAAACTAAAAATCACTCATTCGTTCGCAATAAACTCCTCAACAAAGAAGAAATTGCATTCTTAGATGTGCGCGAAGAAGATCCTCATGCGCAAGAGCATCCCCTCTTTGCCGCAAACCTGCCTCTTTCCAGAGTAGAGATTGATGCTTACGCAAAGCTACCAAAGAAAAATGTACCTATCGTCACCCTTGATGATGGCGAAGGTTTTTCTCAATTAGCTGCGCAACGCTTAATCAATCTTGGGTACACCGATGTATCGGTTTTTGAGGGAGGTGTTCAAGGCTGGAAAGTAGCTGGCGGTGAAGTATTTAAAGATGTGAATGTTCCCAGTAAATCATTTGGTGAGTTTGTAGAATCCAAGGTCCATACCCCCTCTTTATCAGCGCAAGAAGTAAAACAATTAATCGATGACAAAGAAGATGTCGTTGTTGTTGATGTACGCCGCTTTGATGAATACAACACGATGAGCATTCCCACCGGTATTAGCGTTCCAGGTGCAGAGCTGGTTCTGCGCCTTCCAGAGTTAGCACCCAACCCAAAGACGAAGGTCATTGTGAACTGCGCCGGCAGAACTCGCAGCATTATTGGCACTCAGTCGCTGATTAATGCCGGCATTCCAAACAAAGTTAATGCGCTACGTAATGGCACGATTGGCTGGACGCTTGCCGGCCAAGAATTGGATAAGGGACAAAGCAGAAAGTTTCAGGAAGTGAGTGACGACACAAGAAATGAAGCAGCAGTACGCGCTCGCAGTGTTGCTGATCGAGCCGGCGTTAAGCGCGCTAGCCTTGGCGATATACAGACATGGAAAGCACAAGCCGATCGAACGACTTATTTCTTTGATACGCGCACTCCGGAAGAGTATGAAGCAGGTCATCTTCCTGGCTTTAGATCGGTACCAGGCGGACAGCTTGTACAAGAAACGGATATGGTTGCTCCAGTTCGTGGCGCACGTGTAGTGTTGGTAGACCCAAGTGGTGGTGGCGTGCGCGCTAATATGCCCGCATCTTGGTTGGCGCAAATGGCTTGGGATGTTTATGTTCTTGATGGAGTCAATACCTCCGATCTCAAGGAAAAAGGAATCTGGAAAGCGCCCCTACCCGACCTTCCAAAAATGGAGAGTGTTGATGCTGCTACTGTCTCCAATTGGCTTAAGAGCGATAGCAATACCATTGCAATCGATTTCAGCACACATGCCAACTACGTGAAAGGACACATCCCTGGAAGTTGGTATGCACTCCGTTCTCAACTTACTGAAGCAATGAAAAAAATTCCTCAGGTAGATCGCTATGTTATTACCAGCGCACCAGCTGAATTAAGTCTTTTTGCTGCCCAGGAAGTGCAAGTCTTGACTAAAGCTGAGGTACTCGTTTTGGCAGGCGGTAATGCCGCCTGGGTAAGGGCAGGATTAGATCTAGAAAAAGGTCCGAGTCATTTAGCCTCACCTCCCCTGGATCGCTATAAGCGCCCTTATGAAGGCACTAGTGTAGATCCTGCAGCAATGCAGGCCTATCTTGATTGGGAGTTTGGTTTAGTGGAACAACTGGGCAAGGACGGAACTCATCACTTCTGGGTTCTCTAGGTCCTTGCTGTTGTTCTGAAAGCTTACTGAGTTAATCAGTTAAGCAATCTTGTTGCGGATGATGCCAATGCCAGTGATGTTTGTTTCCATAACATCACCTGGCTTCATAAACTCCTGAGGAGTTCTGCCTGCGCCTACCCCAGAAGGAGTGCCAGTTGCAATAATGTCGCCTGGCAATAATGTTAAGCCACGCGATAGCTCAGCAATAATTGCCGGGATCTTGAAATACATTTGCTTGTAACTAGCGTTTTGCTTTTCAACGCCATTCACACGGCAAATAATGCGAGTGTCATCTAAATTGACACCACCTGCAGTAACAACCCATGGACCCATTGGACCATGACCATCCAAGCTCTTGCCTTTAAACCATTGGCCGGACTGACGCTTTTGCTGAATATCACGCGCCGTAGTATCGTTGAAGGCAGAATAGCCAAAGACATAGTCCATTGCATTCTCTTCAGAAATATTCTTGCCTTTTTTACCAATCACCACTGCTAGCTCAGCCTCCCAATCAATCATGGTGGAGATGCCGGCATCATAAGGAATGTTATCGAATGGGCCATTCATAGTTTGCGTGCCTTTAGTAAAGAGCACAGGAACCTTTGGGTACTCCTTCACAGCAGTATCGGCGCGATGCTTGAGGCCTTCTTCAAAATGGTCTAGATAATTCCAGCCCACGCAATAAATATTGCTTTGTGGCTTAGGGATAGGTGATAGCAAAACCACATTATTCACATTGGCTAAATTACTTCCACGACCTTTAAATAATGTTGCCAACTCACTCAAGCCTTTGTTGCCAGAGGCAGCCAATGAAATCATTGAGGTAGGATCGAATGAGAGCTGTACTTTTTGACGAGCCGCTTCCGCAGGGATATCAACCACCATACCGTCATTAGTAACCAATCCCAATCTTGAGGTGGCACCCATTTTTGGCAAATAGTTAGCAATTCTAAGACCTGCTTTACCGGTTAGTGGCTCCACCACAATCGGCGGCTGACCATCAGTAGCAGCAATGGCATTAGAAATAAACATACCGCTAATAGCAGCAGATGCACCTAATTTAAGCGCATCTCTCCGATTTGTATCCACAGCGTCTCCTTCAATATTTTTGTTTTTAAATGTCTTATTAAGACTAAGCGTTGTTTATTAAACAATCTGCAGTAAATATTAATACCAAACCTGATTCTTGGGCGAAATATTGGAAATATCGCTATCCTCTAGGGGTGCAATCCTTGAGAATCCCCCCCAAATTCGTCTAGCCTTCTACCTTGCGATCCTTCTCGGGCTTAGTGCCTGTGGTCGAGAGACATACACTACTTGGAGTTGTAGCGCCCCTTCCGAGTCTAAAGTTTCCATGGTGCTCCGAAAGGCCCAAATGGAATTTAAGGGGGTGGCACTTGATTATTGCGGAAGTTTGGGCGCCCAAAGCTACTTTGATGAAAAATGCTCAGGTCAAACCGATCAATCGAAGACCGTATTCTCACCCTCCTCAGGTGCGCTCTTGATCAATGGTCAAGAATTCCAGTGCACTGCCTTATAAAAAAGAATGGGAATGTATTACCGATGAATCGACTCAGCCCTAAGAAATTACTCCTCACCAAATGGACCGCAGTTCAACCGATTGCTAAACAAAAGCATTTCTTGGTGAGTAAAGTAATTCTGCCAGAACCACCAAACGAAAAAATTGAGTTTGTGGAAATTGAAGCAGTCTATTCCAAGAAAACCACACAAATCGCATGGCGCGATCTCATCAACAGTGAGTTATGGCTACAAGGTTGGAAATAAAAAACCGCCCCAGTTGTGAGGCGGCTTTGTTTTTCCTTGGCTTAATCAGGCCTATTCATCAGCCTTCTTCTTGCCCCCGGATTTTTTAACTAGTTCATCGATATTCTTTTCCGCAGTCTCGGCAACTTGGTTAACAATACGACGCCCTTCTTTGAACATATTTTGTCCTGTCGTGGACATTTCATGAACTACCTTGGATAACTTGTCAGCATGTGCTGGCATTTTATTTTCAGCATCCTCAAGCCATGTTACCAAAGAGCTACGAACCTTTTCTAAATGCTTTTCCGTTTCATCAGCAGCACCTTCGCCGAGTTCTTTTAAAACTGCTTTCACCTTCTTTTGGTATGCGGCTGCACGTTTCGCAGTTTCTTTTGTAGCTTCTTCCTGTAAGTCTTTTAATTTAGCTAAATCGTTCTTAGCGGCTGACTTGGCGCTATCGAGAGCATTTTTCATGCCCCACTCAATCTCCGCCATATGATGCTCGCTTAATTTTTTTGCCGCCTCAAGCAAAGTATGTGAGTAATCGAATAATTCTTTTGCTTTTTCACGCTGCCATTTTTGAAGTTCTTTTGCATCCATTTGTACACTCCTATAAACAAGGGTTAATAAAGCTTTGGCATTTAACTCTATACCGAAATAGAAGAACTGCCAATTCCCCGAATTTACCGCATTAAAATGACAAAATGAGTGAAAAAATATCCATTTATGAGTCCATTGGCGGCATAGACCAAATTGACGCGTTAGTAGATCGTTTTTACGATTTAATGGCCCTAGAACCCCATTTTGAGGATCTACGGTCCATGCACCCGCAAGATCTTTCCGGCTCTAGGGAAAAACTCAAGTTCTTCCTCACCGGCTGGATGGGCGGTCCTGATATCTACTCACCCAAATATGGCCACCCCATGCTAAGGGCTCGGCATCTGCCATTCAAGATTGGCTTAAAAGAACGAGATCAATGGCTTGCTTGCATGTATAAGGCCATGGAAGATTGCGGGATTGATGGCAACGTTGCCAAGCAATTAGAAGAATCCTTTTTCAATACTGCCGACTGGATGAGAAATCAACCCAACTAATGATGTGGTCATTAAATTGAAATAGGGGGTTGGTGTTATTCGCTAAACTCTCATCAATAGTTACATTAGTAAAGTAGAAAATGATCGAAAGCACGATGCAGCTCCTGAGTGATCCCAATACTTGGATTGCCTTTCTGACACTCTCTGCCCTTGAAATTATTCTCGGCATTGATAACATCATTTTTATTAGCGTTATCGCCAACAGACTCCCCTCTGAAATTCGGGAGAAGGTGCGCCGCTTTGGTCTTTTGTTTGCGCTTGTCACCCGCATTCTTTTATTGCTAAGTCTATCGTGGGTAATGGGCCTTACCAATCCCCTCTTAAGTATCTCCGACCACCTGATTAGCGGCAGAGATTTAATCTTATTGCTTGGTGGCTTCTTCCTGATCTGGAAGGCTTCTAAAGAAATTTATATTGAAGTAGAGGTGGGTGAACATGGTGATGAACAAATTGACTCTCAGGGGAAAGACCGCGCCAAGTCAATGCTCTCTTTATTTATTGGCTCTGTTTTACAAATTGGCTTGCTAGATATTATTTTTTCCCTAGATAGCGTGATTACAGCTGTAGGTATGGTGGATCAAATTAGCGTCATGATCGCAGCAGTCCTTGCTTCGGTGCTCATCATGCTGATTGCCGCTAAACCCATCGGGGATTTTGTTCAGCGCCACCCGTCTATTAAAGTGCTGGCCCTGTCATTTTTGACTGTTGTTGGTGTGGTATTGATCGCAGAAGGAATGGGCGTTCACATTCCTAAAGGCTATGTCTACGTTGCTATGGCATTTTCTTTATCTGTTGAGCTTTTAAATATCCGCTCGCGTGAAAAGAAGAAAAAACTGAAGTAAGCCCTGGTGCGATGAGAAATTTATAGGGATTGCGCACAAGCATAGCCGCTGGCCCATGCCCATTGGAAATTTTGCCCACCCAAATGACCAGTGACATCAACGCACTCACCTATAAAGAATAGCCCTTGGTGTTTGCGCGACATCATCGTTTGACCGTCCAACTCTTTTGTATCCACCCCACCCAACATGACCTCAGCTTTTTTCCAACCCAAGGTACCCGCTGGCTTTACAGACCAGTTCGTGAGCAGCTCCTTGAGAGCTTGACGATCCTTTTTAGAGACTTCGGCCCATTTTCGACCCATTAGATTGCGCTGCTCTGCAAATACTTTAGCTAAGCGCTGAGGAAGCACAGAAGCCAAAATCGTTTCGGTAAGCTTTAAGCGATTCTCTTCATTATTAAAAAGCTCATCGCAGTTAAATCCTCCAGGACGCTCAATTGCGCCAAGCCAATCGATGTGAATCGGTTCGCCCTCTTCCCAATAACTGCTAGCCTGAAGAACTGCGGGACCAGATAAGCCCTTATGGGTCAGAAGTAAGTCCTCATTGAATCTACAGGCGCCATATCGATATCCCTTAGAGCCGGAGGCGATTCTGACTGGGACAGCTAGACCAGCTAATTCACTGAGATCGCCGAAGTTATCTGCAGTAAATGAGAGCGGTACTAAAGCGGGCCTAGGATCAATCACATTCAAGCCAAACTGCTTGGCAATATCCAATGAATAGGCCGTGGCTCCGATGGCGGGAACCGGCAACCCTCCAGTTGCCATAACGACTGACTTAGATTTTTCAGTGCCAGCATTCGTTTGAATGGACCATCGATCACCTTCTTGCTCAATCGCTTGCACTGAGACTGGATGACGAACAGTCACATTCCCCTTGGCGCACTCTGCAAACAATAGATCAATGATTTGTTTGGCAGACTCATCGCAAAATAATTGACCCTGATGTTTCTCATGGTAATTAATACCATAGGATGTCACCAGCTTGATAAATTCTGTTGAGGGGTATCTAGCGAGTGCACTTTTAACAAAATGCTGATTGAGAGATAAAAAGTTAGCTGGGCTACAATGAAGATTGGTGAAATTACAACGGCCGCCACCGCTAATACGAATCTTCTCACCCAATACCTCAGCATGATCCAGTACAAGTACTTTTTTTCCTAACTGGCCAGCAACTCCTGCGCAAAATAAGCCAGCTGCTCCACCACCGATAATGATGGCATCCCAAGTTTTACTCATGCATTACTCAAAACGATCAATGATGTCAGATGAGATATTGAGCTTTCTCATATGAAGCTTGGTATAGGCTTGGCGGAAGTTCTTAGTCATGGAGATCATGGCTGATGCAGTCCATGCGAAGGAAAACATTCCAGAAAAAGCGATGATCACTGCCAGCATCTTCCAGCCATCAGGAAGGATATCTTCCATAAATCCCATTGCAGTATAGGTGCTACCACTAAATAGAATACTTTGCCCCAGAGCAGGCAACAACTTGAATGCATACAAAGCAACACCCCAAATCAGTATTTCAGCGATATGGGTTAAGAATAAGCAGAAGATGCTTGCGTAAAAACAGAGAGCTACGGCAGAGTATTTCTTTTCGGCCAAATATAGAAAAGTTTTGACTTCATAGCGCTTCGAAATCTGCAGCAGCACCACTCCATGAAAAATCATAACCAATAAAAGCATGGTACCACCCAAGAGATAGCCCGGAAGATCTAGAGATGTGGCGATGCTAGTTTGCGCTGGATTCATAGTGGGATTTTACAGGCGAGTACTTCTTAACCCAATTGATACCAATCCTGAATCACCTGCCAAGCCTCCTGGGCAGTCTCTGAGAAGTGAATGGTTTGCATATCCTCTTGATCAATCACACCAAATTCCACCATGTGATCAAAGTTAATCATCTCATTCCAATATTCTTTGCCCACCAGAATCACGGGGATGGGGACGACTTTTTTGGTCTGAATCAGTGTCAACACCTCAAATAACTCGTCACAGGACCCAAATCCGCCAGGAAAGGCAACAATCGCTCTAGCACGCAACATGAAGTGCATCTTGCGCAACGCGAAGTAATGAAAGCGAAAACTTAAGCCGGGGCTGACATAAGGATTGGGGTGCTGCTCCCTAGGTAGACTGATATTAAAACCAATGGTTTTATCGCCCGCTTCAAATGCACCTCGATTAGCAGCCTCCATAATTCCGGGGCCGCCGCCTGTGCAAATATGAAGTTTATTAAAGTTATTCTCTTGAGTAGCGTTGTAATGAGCAACCAATGAGCCGAACTCTCGGGCTGACTCGTAATACTTGCTATGCAGAAGCGCTCTGTTGGCATCTGCAATCTTCTCTGGTGTCTTTGCATTTTCCTTCAGAGTTAATGCTTCAGCATGACTGATAAATCGAGTCGACCCAAATACGGTAATCGTATGTTCGATACCATGCTCCTTGAGTAGGATCTCTGGCTTTAATAACTCCAATTCAAAACGAATGCCAATCGTTTCCCTGCGCGACAAAAAAGCCTCGTCACCAAAAGCAAACTTATAAGAATCCTCGGAATCTTCTTCCGATATTTGATTCTTGTGTAGATTTAAAAACTCAGTAATCGTCTGTGAGTTATTAATGGGGAGTTTTGGACTCATATTGCAACCTTTTGACATCTATTTAGGGTCATCTTACTCTGTGAACTAAATCAGTATTAACACCTAGATTAACCAAGGATATGAGGGCTTAGGGCTTATCAGGATTTACCTAGCACTTAAGCAGAGTTAAGATTGGCTGAATCTCAACTAAATCGAAGGAAAAGCAATGAGCAACCGTTCAATTATCATCATGGTGCTAGTCTTAATTGGTGCCACCGCCTACTTACTCCTCAAAGGCGACGGCAACGTGGATATGGGCGGCGAGAAGCATGGTGCAGAAGCTACTCATATGGAAGAAGCTAAGAAAGATGCTCCCGCCGCTGCTCCAACAGCACCTACTGCTGCTCCAGCGGCTGACGCTAAGAAGTAATTCCTTCTTTTGCACAAAAAGCCGCGGTCCGCCGCGGTTTTTTTATCTCCATCTTTTAATGAAGCTGATATTTTCCTCACTCCTATCTCTGACGCTTTTGTGCTTATCACAACTCGCTATAAGTCAATCACCTAAGACTATGAAAACTATTGACCAATCCACCTTAACTTCTTTTGCGCCAAATGGCGTTCTGCGCGTCGGCATTAATTTAGGCAATCCGATTCTGGCCAATCAGGATTCAAACTCCAAAAGCTTATACGGAGTAACCATTGATATTGCCAATGAGATTGGGAAACATATTTCATTACCCGTCCAACTGATCCCATTCAAAACGGCAGGGGCAACAGTCGATGCAGTGAAGACCGGAGAAATTGATTTGGTATTTGTGGCGATCGACCCAGTTCGTGGCGCTGATATTAGCTATACCCCAGCCTATATACAAATTGAAGGCGCCTATATGGTGAAGGCCTCCTCTGCTTTAAAGACGAATGATGAAGTAGATGCTGCCGGCAATGAAATTGTCGTAGGCAAAGGCAGCGCTTATGATCTTTACCTTACGCGTGAGATTAAAAATGCCGCCCTATTAAGAGCCGCTAGCTCACAAGCCGTAGTGGATGACTTTATGTCTGGAACAGGCAATGTTGCAGCAGGTGTCAAACAGCAGCTAGAGAGTGATGCCAAGCGCTATGGGGGCTTACGGATGCTGCCCGGTCGTTTCATGGTGATCAATCAAGCGATTGGCATTCCGAAGGCTAGAGCCAATTATGAAAGTACAAACGCCTATTTAAGCAATGTCATCGCGGAACTCAAGCAGTCTGGGTTTGTGGCGGACGCTATGAAACGTCACAATATCCAAGGCGCAAAAGTAGCCGACTAAATAAGATTATTGAGTTAGCACCGATAAGAATGCAAGCGTTCAGGAATAATGACCTTAGTCCAATGCAATTCGTCCCTGATGCATTGAGCTAAAACTGATGATGATTCTGGTTCACCATGCACAACAAAGACAGCACTTGGTTCCCGCTTGAATCCTCTAAGCCAGTCTAGTAAACCCGCCTGATCAGCGTGAGCAGATAAACCACCAATTGTGTGAATCGAGGCCTTAACCGGAATCTCTTCACCAAATAGTCGAACCTTCTCCACCTTATCCACCAATCGTCTACCCAGACTTCCATAAGCCTGAAATCCAGTTATGACAATGGCATTTTGAGCACGTGGCAAATTACTGGCTAAGTGATGAACAATACGACCAGCATCACACATGCCGCTCGCCGAAATAATGATTGCTCCACCTTTAATTTTATTTAAGGCTTTTGACTCTTCCACATCCGCAATAAAGCGAAGATCCACAGCCTCTGGGTTATTTTTGTACCATTCAAAAGTAGCTTGAGACTGGCCATCTAATTGAGAGAAAAAATGCTGTGTGAGATGTGTTGCTGCAGTGGCCATAGGCGAATCAACCCAAATACTTAAATGGGGTAGATGTCCTCTTCTCACTAAGTCGATTAAGAGAAATAAAATCTCTTGGGTGCGGCCTACTGCAAAAGCTGGCATTACTACATTGCCATGGGCGGTCATGGTTGAGGTAATCACCTCAACTAACTCATCCTCGGTATCTTGCAAGCTGCGGTGTAATCGATCTCCGTAAGTAGATTCAACCACAACAACATCAGCCTCTTGAATTAGATCAGGGTCAGGCATTAAGACTTTACCCTTCATGCCGATGTCACCTGAAAATACACAGCGCTTTTTCTCAAGCTCATCTTCTGCAATATCGATTACAGCAATAGCAGAACCCAAAATATGTCCAGCATTATGAAATTCCAACTGGATTCCAGGCATCAACTCTGATGACTGCCCATATTCCAAGGGCTCAAACTGGGCTAGAGTCATTTCAACTTCTTCTCTGGAATACAGCACAACGGGCACCTCTCCACGCCACTTTCCTGCCTTGATCTTTCTCTCGGCCCTCTCCACATCTGTGCGCTGCAAATGCGCGCTGTCGAGCAAAAGAATTTTCAATAATTCGAGGGTGGCATTTGTGCAGTAAATCGGTCCAGCAAAACCTTGTGCACATAGACGAGGTAATAAACCACTGTGATCAATATGCGCGTGCGTTAGCACTACAAAATCGAGATCTTTTGGTGGAAATGGTAAAGGCTCGAGATTCTTATTTGTTGCCTCGCGGCCACCCTGAAACATGCCATAGTCCACCATGAAACGCCTTGGCATGCTAGATAACATGACCTCAACCAAATGGCGAGAGCCTGTTACCTCACCTGCCGCACCAAGAAATTGGATCTTCATATGCTCAGCATACTCTTTCCTATAATTTGCTCAAGAGCCCCTGAAATCAGAGCGATACTATTGATATGACTATCAAACCAGCGACCCTTGACGCCCTTAAATTGGTTCAATTTCTTGAGCGTGAGGCTTCAGAACATAAAGGTAATGCAGGAAAAGTTGTTTTAATAGGTGGCGCACCAGGAATGGCGGGCGCTCTAATTTTGGCGGGCAATGCTTGTTTACATCTTGGCGCCGGGTGGACCATCTTAGAAATTCTAGATCCTGCTTCAGCACGCGCAGATATCGATCACCCCGAACTCATGATTCGCCTTGCGACAGATAATATTCATGAAACATTGAATGCTGCACAGCCCGATGTTATTGCTATTGGCCCAGGCCTTGGGAAATCCGCTTTAGCAATTCAATGCCTAGGTGCAACACTTTCATATCCTGACATTCCACTGGTAATTGATGCTGATGCCCTCAACTTAATCAGCGAATCTCCCGAGCTACTCGAGAAACTACAAGTTCGCAATCAAGCACTTCCAGGGCTGACTGTTCTCACGCCTCACCCTGGTGAAGCAGCCAAACTTTTGAAGATCACAACCGAAGAAGTGCAATCAGATCGTGTGGGCGCAATTAAACAATTGGTTGAGCTCACTCAATCGATTGTTGTCCTCAAAGGACAACATACTTTGATTGCCTCTCCACAACATCCTCCGGTTCAATGCCTTGCTGGAAATCCCGGAATGGGCACTGGAGGCATGGGGGATATTCTGACGGGAAGCATTGCTGCCATTGCTGCCCAAGGAATTCGGCATCAACTGGATTTATGGCAAGCTACTGGGATTGCAGTTGAATTACACGCTAGCGCTGCAGATAGCTTAGTGAATAAAGGGATTGGGCCTATAGGCCTAACCCCCTCCGAGACCATTTTAGAAATGCGAGCGCTACTCAATAAGCTGTTATAAATCGTTATGCATTCAGTAAGCGCAGCACATCATCACCGACGCTACCTCTATGGCATTTTGATGGCCGGAGTAGGCTCCATGCTGTTTTCTGGCAAAGCGATTTTGGTCAAGCTCGCTTTTGGTTATGGTGCAAATGCGGAGACGCTTCTAGCCTTACGCATGCTCATGGCACTTCCCTTGTTCTGGGGAATATTCTGGTGGGAGTCCCGCCGTAAGGCAATGGACCCCATCACTTGGCTTGATCGCGCAAAATTATTCTTTCTTGGATTTTTAGGTTACTTTTTATCAAGCTATATTGATTTCTTGGGACTTCAATACATCTCAGTTGGCCTGGAGAGAATTGTTCTTTACCTCACGCCAACCATTGTTTTATTAATCTCTTATTTTGTTTTAAAGAAACCCGTATCTCAAGTACAGTGGTTCTCACTCATCGTTGGCTACATTGGAGTGTTTATCGTCTTTATTCAAGATGCGAGTTCCACCGGCATTGATGCCTGGTTAGGCATGGCTCTCGTGTTCGGCAGCGCCTGCTCTTATGCGGCCTACATGATTGGTGCTGGAGAAATGGTAAGGCGTATTGGTAGCGTGCGCTTAGTTGTCTATGCCAGTTCAGCCTCGGCATTTTTGAGCATAGCGCAATCAACCATCCATAACCCAATGGCTATATTTGAACAGCCTCTACCCATTTATTGGTTTAGCCTGCTGAATGCCAGCTTATGCACCGTTATTCCAATGCTGCTGATTATTATTGCCATCAATCGCATCGGATCTCCACTCGTAGCTCAAGCTGGAATACTTGGCCCAGTCTCCACTATCTTCATGGGATACCTCATTCTTGCGGAACCAATCACTTGGACGCAAATTAGCGGCATGACTTTGGTGATGGCTGCAATGTGGTTGTTAGTACGCAATGATGCGCAAAGAAAAAAGTCACCAGACCCCAAAAGATCTGATGACTTCGATGGTGCAGAGCCCCTCAACTAAGAGGGACTCATTTAAGTGTATTACTGAGCTGCGGCGTCAGCTGCTGCTTTAGCCTTCTTTTTAGATTTCTTTTTTGCTTTTTTCTCAGCTTTCTTTTCTTTCTTTGCTTTTTTCTTTGCTTTTTTCTCAGCAGACTTCTCAGCCGGAGTGGCGGCAGGTGCGGCTACTGGAGCGGCAGCAGGTGCAGCTACTGGTGCAGTTGCAGGAGCTGGATCAGCAGCCATCACGGAGATAGGGGCGATACCGATAGCAGCAGAAATCAGGGTTGCCAGGCTCAAGCGCGCGATACGAGAAATCATGTAATTCTCCAAGATAGTTTGTGGATAATTTAATAATACTCAAAAATTTGAGAAAAATGCTTCATTTTTTAAGGGTTGCTGATGAGTGATTTTCCAAACGACATTTTTACCGAACCCCAAGGCTACTCCGTCAATACCCTAGACCAGCTTGGGCCCTTGACTGGCATGGCTGGGATTTGGGAAGGTATTCGTGGGTTAGACGTAAAGCCCAAAGCAGAAGGGCCCAAGAAGCAAGCTTATGTAGAAAGAATTGAGCTTCAGCCAATTGACCCCCAAACTAATGGTCCTCAGCTGTTTTATGGTTTGAGATACCACACCCACATCACCAAACCCGATCAAGTAAAGACCTATCATGATCAAGTGGGGTATTGGCTATGGGAGCCTGCAACTGGCAACATCATTCATACACTGAGTATTCCTCGGGGCATGATTACGATGGCCTCTGGTAATGCTGCTATAAATGCAAGGCAATTTGAACTGCATGCAAAGGAAGATGATCGCTGCGCAGGCATCTCATCCAATCCATTTTTAGATTACGCCTTCAGAACAGTTGAATTTCATATTCAAGTTTCAATTCACGATGATGGCACTTGGTCTTATGAACAAGACACGGTGATGAAGATTAAAGATCAAGCAGCGTTATTTCATCACGTTGATAACAACACCCTGCATAAGATCGGTGAAGCCACTCCTAATCCCTTAGCTAGATAAAATTAGTTATCACCCTAGAATGTAATAAAGGCCATCAGATGATGGCCTTTATTTCTTAATGCTGAACTATATTGCTTGATTACGCAGGCTGCGCTTCAGTCTCGGTAATTTTTTCTAATGCGGTAGCAAGATGTCCAACTGTGCGATCAACATTTGCCAACTTCTCTAAACCAAACAATCCAAGACGGAAGGTGCGGAAATCTGCACGCTCGTCACACTGCAAGGGAACGCCTGCAGCTGTTTGCATACCCAGAGCAATAAACTTCTTACCAGATTGAATATCAGGGTCCTTGGTGTAGCTTACGACCACGCCAGGGGCCTGAAAGCCCTTGGCGGCTACAGAGCTATAGCCTTGAGAGACCAATAGGTTGCGCACTTTTGCACCCAACTCTACTTGCTTATCCTTCAATGCAGCGAAGCCAAGCGACTGAGTCTCTTTCATCACATTACGCAGAATCTTTAAGGCATCAGTCGGCATGGTGGTGTGATACACATGACCACCCTTTTCATATGCTTCCATAATCTGAAGCCACTTTTTGAGATCCATAGAAAAGCTGCTGCTTTGGGTTGCATCAATGCGCTCACGTGCTCGGTCGCCTAGAGCGATCAATGCGCAGCAAGGGGAGCTGCTCCAACCTTTTTGAGGTGCAGTAATTAATACATCAACATTACAAGCCTTCATATCAACCCACATTGCGCCAGAGGCAATGCAATCTAATACAAACAAACCATTTACAGAGCGTACTGCTTCACCGACTCCTTTGAGGTAATCATCTGGAAGAATAATGCCGGCAGAAGTTTCTACGTGCGGCGCGAATACCACTGCTGGTTTTTCCTTCTTGATATAGGCAACCACTTCCTCAATTGGAGCTGGTGCAAATACGCCCTGCGTTGAATCTTCTAATTGGTGCCCTTTGATAACCGTCACGTCTTTAGTAATGTTGGCCAAATCAAAGATTTGCGTCCAGCGATAGCTAAACCAGCCATTACGTAAGACTAAGCATTTTTCATTGTTAGCGAATTGGCGAGCTACCGCCTCCATACCAAAAGTTCCGCTACCAGGCACGATGACTGCAGAGCTAGCGTTATAAGCATCCTTAAGGACACTCGAAATGTCGACCATCACGCGCTTGAACTCTTCAGACATGTGATTTAAGGAGCGGTCGGTGTAAACAACCGAGAACTCTAATAAACCATCTGGATCAACATTGGGGAGTAAGCCTGGCATAGTAATTTCCTAGGGATTTCTGTGATTAGCCCTAAATGATACTGATTTAAGGCTTTCTTGGGGGCTGTGGTCCAAAACCCTGCTTAAAAGGGCGTTTTTGCCAGTTTTGGCAGTTTTACTTTTCCTTTTTCGAGGAAATAACAATACCCGCCACAATCAGACCAAAGGCGAGCCCATGAAATAGTTGGGGGGGTTCACCCAGAATGGCGGCCGATAACAGCGCAGTAAATAAGGGTATGAAATTAGCAAAAAAGGCGGCAACCGTAGGCCCCGCCCCATTCACACCTAGGCCCCAGCAACGATAAGCAATTAAGGACGGGCCAATTGCCACGAAGACAATTAAAGAGGCGGTCCACCAATTGAGATCCAGAAAAGCATGCCCAGCTGCAATTTCAAAACCATCAAAAAATCCCGTCCACAACAGACCCACTGTTACTTGCGCCATTAAAAATTCAGCCCATGGCCATTGACGCTCTGAACTAGAACCCGGACGACTCAACATCCAGCTATAAAAAGCCCACAAGATTGTGGCCAACATAATTAAAAGATCGCCCACTACTAATTGCATAGACAGTAAGGCCGCTAGATCTCCACGGGTAAGCACAATACCCACACCTAATAAGCTCACCACTGCGCCAATCATCTGCAAGATGCTAGGCTTTACTTGATAAAACACTGCACCAATGAATAGCATCCAGATTGGCATGCTAGCGCCGATCAAGGTGACGTTAATAGCGGTAGATGTTTGAAGAGCGAGATATAACAGTACGTTGTAACTACCTACCCCGAATAAACCCAAGAGAAGGAAACGTTTCTTGTTTTGCCATAAGGCACTTCCCGGCATCAGCACACGCCAACCCAAAGGAAGCAAAAGTAAGGCGGCCAATCCCCAGCGGACCGCACTTAAGGTAATAGGGGAGATACTTCCAACCAATACTCGCCCGGCGATTGCATTACCCGCCCATAAAGCGGTGGCTATGAGCAAGTAGGCAATGGTGGCGAAATTCAGTTGGTACATACAGAGGGGCTTAATGGGGAAGTAGTTATTTGAGGTCCCCAAGCAAGGGATAACCTAGCATTGTAGAAACAAATCCCCGGTATTGCTAAGATAGAGCTTAAATTAAGCTTTTGCTTCTACAAAATAGCATCAAAAAGAAGGATACATTGTGGCAATCATTACCAATATAGAAGACTTGCGGGTCCTCCATCAAAAGCGCACCCCCAAGATGTTCTACGATTATGCAGACTCAGGATCGTGGACTGAGTCAACATACCGCGCCAATGAATCCGATTTTCAAAAGATTAAATTGCGTCAGCGTGTAGCGGTCAATATGACTAACCGCACCACTAAGACAACCATGGTTGGTCAAGAAGTTGCCATGCCGGTGGCACTGGCACCTACAGGCCTTACTGGCATGCAACATGCCGATGGTGAAATTTTGGCAGCCAAGGCTGCTGAAAAGTTTGGTGTGCCATTTTGCTTATCTACTATGAGTATTTGCTCAATTGAAGATGTAGCAGAGCACACTACAAAACCCTTTTGGTTCCAACTTTATGTCATGAAAGATCGCGGCTTTATTGAGCGTTTGATTGAGCGCGCTAAAGCAGCCAAATGTTCAGCACTGGTTTTAACTTTGGATTTGCAAATCTTAGGTCAACGCCATAAGGACCTAAAGAATGGCCTGTCCGCACCTCCTAAGCTGACAATTGCCAATATGATCAATATGGCGACTAAGCCCCGCTGGTGCTTGGGTATGGCTATGACACCACGTAGAACCTTCCGCAATATTGTTGGTCACGCTACTGGTGTCGGTAATATGTCTTCACTGTCCTCTTGGACTGCAGAACAATTTGACCCGGGCCTCAATTGGGGTGATGTGGAATGGATTAAAAAACTCTGGGGCGGAAAATTAATTATCAAAGGCATCCTAGATGAAGGTGATGCGCGCTTAGCGGCAAACTCTGGCGCCGATGCTTTAATTGTTTCTAACCATGGTGGCCGTCAATTAGATGGTGCGATTTCTAGTATTCAGGCTTTACCTGGAATTGTGAATGCCGTTGGCAAAGATATTGAAGTGTGGATGGACGGCGGCATTCGCTCGGGTCAAGATGTTTTAAAAGCATGGGCCTTGGGTGCGCGCGGCACGATGATTGGCCGCCCATTCCTATATGGCTTAGGCGCCATGGGTGAAGCTGGTGTCACTAAGTGTTTAGAGTTAATTCACAATGAGTTGGATATCACCATGGCATTCACAGGCCATCGCGATATTCAGAATGTGACTAAAGATATTTTGTATCCAGGAACCTTTTAAATTTTCCCCATCCTCAACCACCCTCTTGCTGTCTTTGGCATCTCACTTATAGTGTTTGCCTTTTCTGTTTGGTTTGGATATGCCGCACTGAGTCGCTACCGCACAAAAGATACTGAGACATCCGCAGATCTTGGCATTATTCAGACGGCTACCTTAACCTTGCTAGCCTTAATTATTGGCTTTACCTTCTCAATGGCTATCAATCGCCATGATCAGCGAGAGATCTTTGAGGAAGGCGAGGCAAATGCCATTGGCACCGAATTCTTAAGGGCTGATCTACTGCCACCAAAGGCGGCTGACGCAACGAAGGGTCTCTTGCTTCAATATGTAGATCAACGTATTTTGTTTTACTCCAAGCAGACCCCAGAAAAGATTGAAGAGATTCGCAGTAAAACAGATCAATTGCAAACTGCCCTCTGGAATGAGATTCTTCCAACTGTTCGCACGCAACACACTGCCTCTATTGCACTAGTTGCCGCGGGTATGAATGATGTTTTGAATTCTCAAGGCTATGTACAAGCAGCTTGGTGGAATCGTATCCCCCTTACGGCCTGGGCATTGATGGCAGCAATCGCTATTTGCGCCAATCTCTTAGTCGGATTTGGCGCTCGGAATTTTGAGAAGAACATCGCTCTATTTATGATCTTTCCTTTTGTTATCTCAGTATCTTTCTTTTTGATTGCTGATATTGATAGCCCACGAGGCGGCGTCATTCGCATTGAAGCGAGGAACTTAGTGGCACTAAAAATTAACTTAAGCCAGCAGATGAAGATTACCAGTCCATCTATCGGCAATCAATAAGCTTCAGCGCAAAGGCGGTCTAAATGAAACGAGTAGTCGATGTTTTTAAAAACCGGGGGCGTGAACTGGTGTGGACTTATGTCATCCACCTTCAGAATGACGAGGAATTCCATCCCGGGCAATTAGATTTCGAAGTTGAAGCTCTTAGACTCTCACAAATAGATAAACGCGGCTTAGTAAATGAGCTTAGCGCTAAAGTCAGACTTAATAACTGAGCTTGAATTGCCTTTTTAAGGGGTAAAGCCCCTGGCATTAATGCTGTTAATGAGATTCATTATCATTTGTGATGAGTCCACTTAACATTCTCATGTAATGCCTAAAACCAAATACCACCCAGCCTCCATATTCTTCCATTGGCTTGTCTTCTTCCTAGTTGTCGCTGCTTTTGCAGTGATTGAGCTCAAAGGACAATTTCCCAAAGGCAGCGAGCCTCGTGAGCTGTGCAAATCAATTCATGGCGTTATTGGACAGCTCATTTTTATAGCTATGGCTCTTCGCCTCATCATCCGTTTGACTTATGGTGTTCCCGAGCCCACAAACCCAAAGACTTTGTTCATCTCATTAGCCAAGGTCATGCATTGGCTGCTGTATGCCCTGCTCTTGATATCGCCTATTTTTGGCATCCTGTATTTTCAGTATGGCGGCAAAGAAATCTACTTTTTTGGCCTGGTGTGGCCTCAACTAGTCACCCCTAATCCAGAGATGAAAAAAGTAGTTGAAGGCATCCATGAATTCCTAGGAAACTCGCTCTACTTTTTGATTGGCATTCATGCTTTAGCAGGCTTGTGGCAACATTACGTCGTAAAGGACGATACACTTCGTCGTATGTTGAATAAAGTTGATGCTTAAAATGAAACCTCTCTCTAAAAAAGCCAAGATGGCAATAGGCTGGACAGTCCTAATGACGGTGGTGGGCACCGCATTGCTGCATCAATGGCAATTTTTTGCTATGGGTTGCGCATCTATTGCCTTTTTACTCGCAGCAAACCAATACGGTCTTCTTAAAGACCCTGAAGACAAAAAATAATCCCGCTTTATTAAGAGCGGGATTTATTAGCAACCATCCCAGAATCTGGGACTTCTATTACAGAGTTGGGTAATCTGTGTAGCCCACTTCCTCGCCACCATAAAAAGTAGCGCGGTTATATGGATTTAGTGCGGCACCCTGCTGAAATCTCTCTGCTAGATCTGGATTAGAAATATAGAGACGGCCATAAGCTACCGCATCAGCCAAGCTATCTTCTAGCACCTTTTCACCCATTGCCTGGTCATAGCCACCAGCAGTAATAAATTGTCCTTGATAAGCGGCACGGAACATCTCTGAAGTAATCGGGGCATCTTCCAAGACCTGATCGCCACCACCAGCGCTAGTTGAACGTGGCTCAATCATGTGCACGTAAGCTAAGTTATAGCCATTGAGCTTCTTAATTGCAGCAGTGAATAACGCTACTGGATCGCTATCACCCATATCGTTAAAAGTGCCGTATGGTGAAAGGCGAACTCCTACCTTATCGCTCGGGAATACTTTACTTACAACTTCAATGACTTGACCCAATAGGCGTAGACGATTGTCGATCGAACCGCCATATTCATCCGTACGTTGATTGGTTTTGTCTTGCAAGTACTGATCTAACAAGTAGCCATTAGCCGAGTGAATTTCAATACCATCAAAGCCTGCAGATTTTGCATTTTGTGCCGCTAACTCAAACTCTTTGAGCAAGCGAGCGATATCTTCCAAACTCATCGCGGTTGGCATCTCATAATCATGCAACTTCCAGTCTGCGCCATAGGTTTGACCAGCCGCAGCAATTGCGGAAGGCGCCTCAGGTGCACCCTGCTCTGGATGCAAGGAAGAATGGGAGATGCGGCCTACGTGCCATAGCTGCGCAACAATCGCACCACCCTTAGCGTGAACTGCCTCAACAATCTCTTTCCATGCAGCGGTTTGCTCGGGCGAATAAATTCCAGGCGTCGCTGGGTAACCTTTACCCAATGGAGAAATCTGTGTTGCCTCAGTAATAATGAGTCCAGCACTCGCACGTTGTGCGTAATAGGTTTTCGCTAACGGGTTAGGAACATCACCACCAACAGCACGCATCCGCGTGAGCGGTGCCATCACTAAACGATTTTTTAAATGAAGTGCTCCCAGATTTACCGGGGTGAACATAATTTCTTTGCCTGACATTTGCTGCCTTTTAAATGAGTAAAAAGAGGATTGACTGTAACAAGGATTAACAAATTTTGCTGAGCATGTGATTATGCGGTTCCAAATTGTTCGCGTATGCAATCTGCCAGCGCATTAAATTCTTGAGTGTGCGCGGTAGAAGGTCTTGCAACTAAGGCAATCACTCTCTTGGGCGCTGGTGAGGCCAACTCTTTTGCCACTAACTCAGAGTTATTTAATAGACTACTTTTAACTGCCATTCCGGGAAGTAAAGCAATGCCAAGTCCAGACTCCACCATTTGCAACAAGGTCAACAAGCTAGTGGCTTCCATCCCCTCAGCCTTACGAATGTCAGTGCGCCTGCACGCTTGCAAACTATGCTCTCGTAGACAATGCCCTTCTTCAAGTAGCAAGAGGCGTTCGGCCATCTTGGCAGGTAAGGTCACTTCTTTTCCCTTCAAGGCGGGATCACCTTCTTTCGCAACCAACCAAAAATGGTCGTCAAATAATTCCTGAACGAGAAGACCCTCAACATCATATGGAAGTGCTATCAGAGCAAAATCCAATTTATGCTCAGCTAATCTGGAAAGGAGATTGGCAGTGAGATCTTCTCTGAGTGTGATTTTAAGTTCTGGAAAACGGCTACGAATTTCCGGAAGCACTGTTGGCAATAGAAATGGTGCAATAGTGGGTATGACGCCCAAACGAATTGTGGCAGTCATGGGCTTGCCGGTTGCGCCTGCATACTCCACCAAATCCTCAGATGCCGCCAAGATGAGCTTGGCACGCTCAAGAACCTCCAAACCTATTGGAGTGATGGATACATTCTGTCGATCACGCTCCACCAAATGGATTCCCAGCGCATCCTCCAACTCCTTCAGGCCGGCACTTAAAGTGGACTGGCCAACAAAACAAGCCTGTGCTGCGCGCGTAAAATTGAGTTCTTTTGCCAATGCAACGAAATACCCCAGCTGCCTTAAAGACGGTAAATAGGCCATTTTCCCTCCTTTATCGAATAATTAGATAAATACTATCATAATGATTCATTAGACTGATCAATAAATAAGGTGCACACTGCATCCATAGTTGAGAAAGCAGCAAGGAATACTCAACAAACCTTATGTCTTAATAAAGGAATCAAAATGACACGTCCAGAAATCAAAACTATCCAAAACTTAGAGTCCGCCTTCGCCGGCGAATCTATGGCTCATATCAAGTATCGTTATTTTGCAAAATTAGCTCGCGCTGCTGGTGACGAAGAAACCGCAAAGATCTTTGAAGCTACCGCTGACCAAGAAGTGATGCATGCCTTTGGCCACTTAGATTTACTCTACCCCGCTGGCGCCATTACTCCTGCACGTGCCTTGGAGATTGCTATTGAAGGCGAAACCTATGAATACACCGAGATGTACCCATCCTTTCGGAAAACGGCAGTCGAAGAAGGCAATGCTGCGGCCATACAAGAAATCGATGAGCAAATTGCGGAATCTAAAGAGCATGCTGAGCAATTTCAGGCGTTATTGGCAAAAGCAGCAAAACGCTTCGCTGCGTTGGCAAACGTTGAAGAGCGTCATGCAAACCATTACAAGCAGGCTTTGGAAAAAGCAAAGGGTTTTGCGGCCCAATAAGACGGGCCCAGAAATAATTAGAAATTAAATTTAAAATCAACAGACTATTTAAGGAATCAAAATGAAAACTTACCAATGTATCGTGTGCGGCTATATTTATGACGAAGCAAAAGGAATCCCAGAAGATGGCATTCCAGCTGGCACACTCTGGGCTGATGTACCAGAAGACTGGGAATGCCCTGATTGCGGTGTAGCAAAAGCAGATTTTGAAATGGTTCAGGTAAGCTAAGGCCACTTCAGCACCCCTTCACCCTGTTTACCTATTCGTTATTTGGAGAGCCCAGCTTTGGATCAAACCACCCCTCAATTCCAATCCACAATTGTCATTATTGGCAGTGGATTGGCTGGCTACACCGTCATTCGTGAAATCCGAAAATTGGATAAAGCAGTTCCAATTACGCTGGTAACGCGTGAGCCTGGATATTTTTATTCCAAACCTATGCTTTCTACCGCTCTGGCAAGCAAGAAAGAAGCGGCGCAATTAATCTCTACGCCAGCTGATGGCATGGCAACGCAACTAGAAATGACTGTCTTGGGTGAGTGTGATGTCATCTCAATTAATCCTAGTGCGCAAACCATTCAAACTAGTAAAGGTGAAGTACCTTATGGAAAACTGGTAATGGCTTTGGGTGCCGATCAAATTCGTCTCCCACTTCAAGGGAGCGCTGCGAACGAAGTCATCACAGTAAATGATTTGGAAGACTACGCACGCTTTCGTAATGCAATCACCGGAAAAAAGAAGATTGCCATTCTGGGTGCGGGCCTGATTGGCTGTGAATTCGCCAATGATCTTGTGCTGGGAGGTTATGAGGTAGATGTGATTGACTTATCTCCACAAACTCTGGGTCGCCTTTTGCCTGAAGCTGCAGCCCTAGAGCTGCAGGAGAAACTCAGTGCGGCTGGCGTGCATTGGCACCTATCTACAACCGTGCAAGCAATTGATCGTCATGGGGACGCTTTGCAGGTCACACTAGCCAATGGCAATACAATCTCTTGCGACGTATTTTTATCGGCCGTTGGTCTAAAGCCCAGAATTGAATTAGCTAAAGAAAGTGGCATGAATACAGGAGCTGGCATTCAGGTAAACCGCGAACTCGAAACCAACATTAAAAACATATTCGCAATTGGAGATTGCGCAGAGGTGGACGGCTTAGTTCTGCCTTACGTGATGCCCATCATGCAAGCAGCAAGAGCGTTGGCGCCAACCTTAATTGGACAAACTACTGCACTCACCTATCCAGCGATGCCGGTCATGGTCAAAACCCCCTCCCTAGCCACAATTGTTTCTCCACCCGCTAAAGGTGCCGAAGGTAAATGGACCACAACACCTATTGAAGGTGGCATGGAGTCTCGCTTTGAATCTGCTGATGGCAAGTTGTTGGGTTTTGTATTAATGGGAACTGCCACCGCACAACGTGGTGCCCTCACCAAGGAGTTGCCGGCTATTCTGGCTTAAATTCTCTGGAATTTATTTGATTGATCAAACAAAAAGGCCCGCGATGCGGGCCTTTTCTTTATGCAGCTGGTAGTGATTAAGAAACGATCACGAACCATGTAGTGTTGTGTGATTGAGCAACCATCAAGAACAACATTGGTACGGATAGCAATGTATTCAAACGGGATGTCAACATCGCAACGCGAGCAGATTTTGCCTTAACGTCAGCTTCAACAGCAACGATACCAAGAGCGCGCTTTTGATTTGGCCAAATAATGAACCAAACGTTAATAGCCATTACCAAGGCAATCCACATACCTAAACCGATTGCGCGGAACGGGGCTTGCAATGTGAAGGCTTGATGAAGGTAACCATTTAAAGCGGCCACAATCAAACCCGTTAGCACAGTAAACAAAGCCGCGTAACGAAACCAGAACAATGCTGCTGGAGCAATGACTTTGCCAATCGCTGGCTTTTGCTCATCGGGAATCTTTGGCATTGATGGAATCTGCACAAAGTTAAAGTACCAGAGCAAACCAATCCACATCACACCGCACATCACGTGCAACCAGCGGAAGACAAACGGAAGTTCAGCAGAACTAAAGTTGCCGCCTAAAGCCAAAATAATAAGGGCGAGCAGGACAAAACCGGCAAAAATAGTGCGTCCCAAAGAGGTCAAGATTGATGTCATTAGATTTTCCTAAATGAGATAAATTAAATTAAGCAAAATTTTGGCTAGCAAAATCCCAATTCACTACATTCCAAAAATTTTCTACATATTTTGGACGTGCATTACGTGTATCAATATAGTAGGCATGCTCCCAAACATCACATGTCATTAATGGCTTAGCATCTGTGGTGAGAGGCGTTGCAGCATTACTAGTGGAAGCAAGATCAAGACTACCATCTGCTTTTTTAACCAGCCATGCCCAGCCTGAGCCAAAAGTTCCTACAGCACACTTTGTAAATTCTTCTTTGAATTTATCAAATGAGCCCCACTTGGCATTGATAGCATCAGCCAATGGGCCGCTAGGTGCTCCACCACCATTTGGCTTCATGCTTGACCAATAAAAGGTATGGTTCCAGACCTGTGCAGCGTTATTAAATACACCGCCTGTAGATTTCTTAATGATGTCTTCAAGAGATGAATTTTCAAACTCAGTCCCTTTAATCAAATTATTTAAATTAGTGACATAAGCCTGGTGATGTTTGCCATAGTGATACTCCAAAGTTTCCTTAGAGATATATGGGGCCAAAGCATCGAGTGCATATGGCAACTGAGGTAAGGTATGTTCCATTTGTATTCCTTTTAATTACATTACGCCAAATATAGACAAATTTTGGATAACTATAGACTATTCTGCGGTTTTTGTTTGATCCAAGAAAAAGGCCAGTAAAGCAGCTTACTGGCATTAATTTCAATAGTGTTTACTAAGGATTATTGAGCAGTCCAACCACCATCCATATTCCAAGCTACTCCACGCACTTCAGAGGCATCTGGCCCACATAGGAAAACCGCCAAGGCTGCCAATTGCTCTGGGCTCACAAACTCTCCAGATGGCTGCTTTTCGGATACCAAGGCAATCTTAGCGGCCTCATTGGAAATGCCTTCGCGTTCTGCACGAGCATCTACCTGTTTCTGAACCAATGGAGTAAGAACCCAGCCCGGACAAATTGCATTACAAGTAATACCAGTGCGAGCATTTTCCAAGGCCGTCACTTTGGTTAATCCAACAATGCCATGTTTTGCAGCAACATAGGCAGCCTTCTGAGTAGAAGCTACTAGGCCATGTACTGAGGCGATATTAATAATGCGGCCCCAGTTACGTTTTTTCATACCAGGCAAGGCATGGTGTGTTGTGTGAAATGCTGAACTTAAGTTAATGGCGATGATGGCATCCCACTTATCTGTTGGAAATTCTTCAATGTTTGCAGTGTATTGAATGCCAGCATTATTGATTAAGATATCCAGCGAACCAAAACGCTTCTCTGTTTGCCTAATTAGATCTTCGATCTCAGCGGGCTTGATCATGTCTGCGCCATGGTAATCAACCTCTACTCCGCAAGCTTTAATTTGAGCAATGGCTTCATCTTTCTCGCCAAAACCATTGACCATGATGTTGACGCCTTGTTTAGCCAGTGCAATAGCCATTCCTAAGCCAATACCGCTAGTGGAACCAGTAACTAGTGCTGTTTTACCTTTTAATGTGGACATATCATTTACCGTATCAAGTTAATTAAAAGGGCTGCAGACTGCTTTATGGCCCCAAAACTTGATGTTACAGGATGTGCTGAACTACCCCTGGAGGCGATGCACCAGGGGTAGTCAGAACCTATAAATATTAGATTTTCTTGAGAGCCCGCAGGATCTTTTCGCAGGTGATGGGCTGATCAAAGACGGATGCATTTAATGGCGCCAAGGCATCATTAATAGCGTTTTGAACTGCACCTGGCGCTCCGGCCGTACCAGCCTCACCCGCCCCTTTAGCACCCAATTTGGAAGATTGGGTAGGCGTCTCAACGTGAGCAACCTCAATATCCGGCATCTCATTAGCCATCGGCACTAAGTAATCTGCCATGCTGCCATTGCGCAACAAACCACTTTCGTCATAGAGGCACTCTTCAAACAGAACGCCGCCAATACCTTGAACGATTGCACCGCGCACTTGTTCATTGACCAACATTGGATTGATAACGCGTCCACAATCCTCTACCGCCCAATGCTTCAATAACTTTACAAAGCCTGTGTCTGGGTCAACCTCAACATAAGATGCTTGGACCCCATTCGTAAAGATAAATGGGTATTCCTTTTGAGTGTAGTGACGTGTCACCATGAGATCTGCAGAAAATCCTGCCGGTAAAGTATCAGTGCGGAAATAACCCACTCTACCCACTTCACCAAACGGCAACAATTGCTCACCAGTCGCTTTATCTAAGATGTATCCACGACGCGCAGTGAGTTCTGCAACAGGCCGATTCAAAATGGCGCCCGCCAGTTTAATAATATTTTCTTGTAGGGCTTGAGAAGCCAAGAGAACCGCTTCACCGCCAACACCTGCTCCACGTGAAGCCCACGTGCCACCGCCGTAAGGAGTCACATCGGTATCACCAGTAATAACGCGCACTTGGTCGATTGAAACACCGACAGCATCAGCCGCAATCTGGGTATAGATACCTTCAGTACCTTGACCTTGTTCACCAACACCAATCAAGACTGAAACCACACCACTAGGATCCATGCGAACGGTAGCGCCATCCTGAGAGGCAATGCGAGCACCTCCTACGCCATAGAAAGCAGGGCTTGGATTGGTTAGCTCAATTAATGTTGCAAACCCAATGCCGCGATAGATCCCTTTTTTGCGCAACTCAGCCTGCTCTTTACGCAATGCAGAATAATCCATCATCTTTTCGATTGTTCGCAAACATTGCTCATGTGAGAGAACTTCCAACTTAATTCCAGAAATTCCAGAGCAAGGATAAGCATCATCCGGAATGACGTTACGTTTACGAAACTCGAGCGGATCCATTTGTAATTTTTGCGCAGCCAAATCCACTAAACCTTCGGTCACAGCACAAGCAATCGGATGACCTACCCCACGATACTGACAAGTGGGTGTTTTATTCTGAAAAACGACATTCAGCTTAGCGCGATAGTTTTGATGCTTGTAAGGACCACCGACCAAGTTCACGACTTGATTGCCTTCAATAGCGCTAGTTCTAGGGAACATGGAGTATGGGCCAATTGCAGTCAGATCATCGATCTCAAAAGCCAATATATCGCCTGCCTTATTGGCAGCTATACGTCCTTTAATACGATGCTCACGCGCATGAATATCACTGGTAAATGATTCAAGACGGTCTGCAACAAACTTCACCGGGCGCTCAAGCATCATGGCAAGCCCTACGGTAGCAAAGTCATCTGGATAGGCATGCACCTTAATACCAAATGATCCGCCCACATCCTTACAAATGACATGCACATCTGATTCCGAAAGCCCAAACTGACGACAATATAGATCTTGCATCATGTGTGGCGCTTGTTGCGAATGGTACACAGTGAGGCGACGATCGCCTGGGTTGTAATCTGCAATCTGACAGCGCGGCTCAAGTGTTACGCCGGTATGGCGCCCAAATCCAAAAGTAGCTTCTGCTACCACGTCAGCAGTTGCAAATACTTCTTCCACATTACCGACATCTAAAGTACGGGTGAAGCATAAATTGTCGCCAAGGTCGGGATGAATAACCGGAGTATCTGCATCAAGCGCGGTTTCCATGGAAACGACCGCCGGCAACTCTTCCCACTCAACATCGATATGCTGCAGAGCATCTTCCGCCTGCGCTCTAGTTTCTGCAACTACCGCCACCACCGGCTCACCCTGCCAACAAGCACGATCAATTGCTAAGGCGTGTTGAGGGGCAGACTTCATACCAGCTAGGTGGCCCAAAGTGGCTACCCAAGGCTTGCAAATTTTCGCCATTTGCACGCCATCTACAACTGCAAGAACACCAGGCATCTTACTGGCATGCTCTGTATGAATTTTGCCGATTTTCATGTGTGCTACCGGGGAACGCCAGAACACCACATGCGCCATACGAGGCAATTGAATATCGTCAATGTAAGTGCCCTGACCTTCAAGCAGACGACGAGCCCCATGTCTTGGTTCGCTATGGCCTATATATCGCTGATCATTTGTTACGGGATCGAGCACCATTCCTTTTAAATCACTTGGCTTATTCATAATGCGTTTTCCTTAATACCTTAGGCGTTAGCAAGGACAGGTTTAATTTTTTGGCCCTTGGCACGAGCATCCAATACATCGACGATTGCATCGACGATAGAGTGGTAACCAGTGCAACGACAATAATTACCTGAGATCCATTCGCGCACTTGTTCGCGCGTTGCTTTTGGTTGTTTCTCAATCAACTCTGCTGCAGCTAACAACATGCCAGAGGAGCAGAAGCCACACTGCATAGCGTTGTGGCGCATGAAAGATTCTTGCAGATCAGTCAAAACACCGTTTTTAGTTAGACCTTCCACGGTCTCGACTACGCTGCCATCGGCCTGTACTGCCAGAAATAGGCATCCGCGAATGATTTGTCCATCTACCTTGACGGTACAAGCTCCGCACGCGCCCTGCTCGCAACCCAAGTGAGGGCCTTTTAAATGTAAATCTTCACGTAAGAAATCCACCAAATGTCTGCGTGGCTCAATCTCTGCATTGACGAGTCGACCATTCACGGTCATTGAAATTTTTTTCTTCAAACTCATTTTGATCTCCGAATTCTTGTGCCGATGCTTGCTGTTTGAGTATTAAGCAATCATGTGCTTGAGTCCACGCTCAAGCAATACACCAATTAAATGTTGTTTCGCTTCTGCGCTATTGGTAATGTCTGCAATGGCTTCGATTTCATTACGCGCTTCGGCTACGGCCTTGGTAATTAACTCAACGTTGAGTTTTTGGCCATTGATTAAATCCTGCGCTTTAGTTGCCATTACTGGCGTAGCGCCAACAGAAAAGAATGTAAAGGCGCAATGAGTCAAAACATCACCCTGCTTCTCTGCAACTGCAGCTAAACCAGCAACCGCGTAGTCGCCATGACGCCTAGCCAGCTCATGAAAATAGAAAACTGCTTGCTTGCTTGCCATTGGAATCTCAGTCGCCACGAGAATTTCATCGGGCTCTAATGAGGTCGTATACAAGTCAATGAAAAAATCGTTTGCAGAAATTCGGCGCTCGCCCGCTGGACCATGAATCACCATGGTGGCACGCAGAGTCAAGCTACAAGCGGGCCATTCGGCGGCTGGGTCACCGTATGCCAGTGAGCCTCCCCAAGTGCCAAGATTACGAATAGCGCGATGGGCAATATGTGGAGCGGCAGCTTTTAAAAGTGGTGCATGTTTTGCAACTAATTCTGAATCTTCAATTTCAGTATGGGTCACTAGAGCGCCAATACGCAAACTATCGCCAACAACCGAAATACCTTTGAGCTCAGCGATATCAGTAATATCGATTAACACTTTGGGCTCAGACAAACGCATATTCAACGTGGCCAATAAAGTTTGCCCACCCGCAATTAATTGCGCATCATCGCCGCCCTGCTCAAGCAAAGATAATGCCTCTTGTAATCTTTTGGGCTTTACATAATCGAATGCTGCAGATTTCATTAAGTCTCCTCCACCACCAATGTATTAAGCTTTTCTAGCTTTTTATTTTTTTGCGCTACTTTTTTATTACCGCTCTTTATTTACCGCCAGCGTCTGACTCCAACGCCACTGTCTCCCCGCCTAATTCTTTTGCAAATTTCTGAAAAAAATCATCTGCAATCTTTTTTGCCGATGCGCTAATTAAGCGACCGCCAATTTGACCTAACTTGCCGCCAATCGAGGCTTCCGTCGTATAAGAGACCAAAGTACCTCCTTCGGCTTGCTTTAGCTCCACTCGTGACTTACCTTTGGCAAACCCTGCCGCCCCACCAGACCCTTCAAAGGCCATAGAACAAGACTGGTCCGGGATAATGTCACTTAGGAGCAATTTCCCTGCAAAACGGGCTCTAACGGGTCCAATTTTGAACATCACCTTGGCATGAATCTCTTCTGGGGAGATGCGACTAATCTCCTCGCAGCCAGGAATGGACTTGGCTAACACGTCAATATCGTTCAAACCCTTCCATACTTCAGGGATTGGAGCGGATATGAGTTGCTCGCCATTTAATTCCATTTGATCTCCTTGGGGTTTGTACGAATAGAGTCTTATCTACCAATTGTTCAACAATGTACCATTATTTAACTTTTGGTCAATAAGTCCAAATTCGGATAAACCCTGAGAATCCATGCGTTTTACTGAAGATAGTGTTTCCAGCCCAAATACTGCTGAAAGTTCAGAGGGCTCTTTGGCGCCCATCCGAAAAAGAATGGGTACAGCCGAGCGGAAACGCCAAATATTGGATAGCGCTATTCAGTTCTTTGCCAGAAATGGTATCGATGGCCAATTAAGAAATTTATCCAAAGAGTTGGGTATCACTCACACCCTGCTCTATCACTACTTCCCCACCAAAGATGCGCTGATTCAAGAAGTCTATAAAGAGGTCTTTGAATCTCGCTGGAAGCCAGAGTGGGAAGAACTGCTGGATGATGATTCCCTTACTCCCGAAGAAAAATTCAATGCGTTCTATTTGGACTACTCCAACACAGTCTTAACTTATGACTTTGTGCGCATTTTGATTTTTTCTGGCTTAAGTGATCACTCTATTAGCGATCGCTTCTTCGAGCTCTTGCGCACGCGCTTATTACCAAGACTCATTCGCGAAACTCGCAAGTATTGCGGCAGGTCTGATGCATCAAAGCCCACCCAGCGTGAACTTGAATTTCTCATGGGATTGCATGGTGGCGTTTTCTATATCGGCATGAGACGTTGGATCTACGGGCAAGCCATCTATGCCGCCGAAAGCCCCAATACAGAACAAGAGATCATTCGCGACCGAGTGCAGTCTTACCTTCACTCTGCTAAATCACTGTTTGCTTAATTCAAAAGGTATCTATGTCTAATCTAAGCCTAAATCACTTCTCCATCCGCAGTCTAGAGATTGAAAAAACGACTGAATTTTTTAGCAAGCTCCTTGGCTTAACTGTTGGTCCAAGACCTGAGTTTCCTTTCCCAGGCGTCTGGCTATACAACGGTGATGAGAGTAGTTGGGCTAATGCAGTCTTGCACCTCATTGCTATCGACAAAAATGATCTGAACGGACTGAAAAAATATTTAGGTGAACGCGACCCCAGCACACTCCATGGATCTGGCGCAGTAGATCACATTGCTTTTTTTGCGACCGGCCTAGAAGAAAAAATTGCTCTCCTAAAGAAACTCAATGTTTCTTATCGCGAGCGCACTGTACCTGTCCTGAAGCTCCACCAAATCTTTTTGGATGATCCTAATGGTGTAGTTATTGAACTCAACTACCCAGCTGAAGAAAAAGCAGCCCTGGATGCAAAAGCGGCTTAGGAGTTATTGATGGCAAAAATTCTAGTTGTAGGCGGCTCTCTTGGTGGTTTATTCGTGGCAAATATTTTGCTGCGCCAAGGGCATGACGTTACTTTGCTAGAAAAGACTATTGGATCCTTGGACGGTCGTGGCGCCGGCATTGTCACCCATGATGCTTTGGCTGAAGCACTACGCGCTGCTGGAGTGACTGTTGATGAAACACTCGGCGTACCCGTGACTAAGCGTGTCACTTTGGGTGCTGACGGTCAAAGCCTTGGTGAAATGGAGTTACCTCAAGTATTAACCTCTTGGAGTCGCCTTTATCACATGCTCAAAGAAAGCTTTCCAAGCGAGCGCTACCTTCAAGGCAAGACAGTGAAGTCGGTTACGCAAGATGCGAACGCCGTAAAGGTACTTTGTGAAGATGGCAGTCAGTATGACGCAGAGCTACTCATTGCATCCGATGGCATACGCTCTGCAGTGCGAGCGCAAGTCGCACCAAAGATTCAACCTGAATATGCAGGCTATATAGCTTGGCGTGGCGTGTGTGACGAAGCCTGCCTATCAAGGAACACTCTAGAGACTCTATTCAATCGCTTTGGCTTTTGTTTGCCCAATGGCGAGCAAATGCTGGGTTATCCAGTTGCTGGTTCTGGCAATGACACGCGTCCAGGCAAGCGTCGCTATAACTTTGTTTGGTATCGCCCAGCCTCAGAGCATGAGGAGTTGGTAAGCCTTCTTACAGACGATGATGGTCATCACTACCCTACCGGCATCCCACCACTCAAAGTGTCTTGGAAGCATATCGCTCGCATGCGAAAAGTGGCGCAGGAGATCTTGGCACCCCAATACGCAGAAATATTAGAAAAAACAGCCGCACCATTTTTACAAGCCATTTATGACGTCCGCTCCGAACAAATTGTCTTTGGCAGAATCGCACTCATGGGCGATGCCGCTTTTGTTGGTAGGCCGCACGTAGGTATGGGTGTTACCAAGGCCGCTGATGAGGCAATAGTGATTGCAAAGCATATTGCCGCACATGGCGCTACCCCAGCAGCGCTCAACACATACAGCGAAGAGCGCTTAGAGCTAGGCCAACAAGTAGTGGCTAGAGCCCAATATTTGGGTCGCTATATGCAAGCCCAAGGAAGTAAGGGCAATAGGGATAACGAGAAGTTAAAAAGAAATGCCGATACTGTGATGGCGGAAACCGCGATTGATATCAGCGATCTATTAGCTCAAGGGAAAGCAGTGCCTGAATCTGCGCATTAAAAGGTGCATTCAGTTAAGATTTAAAACAATAAAAAGTATTCTTATTTAACAAAGTTTTATATGGAGGAGACAACCATGAAACAAAAAGTAACGAATCAAACAAGACGCAAGATGTTAATTGGTGGAGCCGCAGCAGCAAGCACCCCACTTTGGTTAAACGTGGCAAATGCTCAGACTGACACTATTAAGATCGGCTTTCCAACGCCGTTGACAGGACCCTTCTCAGCAGAAGCTCAGGATCAGGTGAAGGCGGCTGAATTAGCCATCAAAGAATTTAACGATGCAGGCGGCCTTAACGGACGTAAGGCAGAGCTTCTAGTGAGAGACACCAAGCTCAACGCTGGAGAAGCCGCAACTCGTACTTTGGAGTTGATTGAAAAAGACAAAGTTAACTTTGTCGTTGGCTCACTTTCAGCGGCAACACAACTTTCTATCAATGCCGTTTGCAAAGAGCGTAAAGTTCTCTTTAACTCCATTAGTCAATCTGATGCAATTAACGAAGCGAAAGACTGGAGTGTTTATACATTCCACGAAGCACTAAACCCAACAATGACTGCTGGCGCTGTAGCACGTTACTCTATTCCACGTTTTGGAAAGAAGATTGTATTCTTAACAGCTGACTATGCTTACGGCCATGAAATGGTGCGCGCGTTTGAGCGTGCTGGTAAAGAAATGGGTGCTACAACCCTGGCTGATATTCGCCATCCATTGGGCACATCAGATTATTCAGCATTCTTACCGCGTATCAAAGCCTTGAATCCAGATATTTTAGTTTTATGCAACTTTGGACGTGACCTGGTGAATTCAGCAAAGCAGTGTACTGATTTTGGTTTGAAATCCAGCATGAAAATTGTGGCGCCTGTTTTGCTCTACACCTCACGCATTGCCGGTGGAGCAGAAGCATTTGAAGGCATTGCTGGTGGAACCTCCTACTATTGGGGTCTGGAGGATCGTATCCCGCAAGCAAAAGCATTTAACGATGCCTACAGAAAAGCATACAACGGCTCCGTTCCTTCTGATTACGGTGCATTAGGTTATGCAGGCGTTAAAAGCGTACTTGCATCAGTCAAAATTGCAAAATCTAGCGACACTATGAAGGTGGTCGCTGCAATGGAAAATCTCAAGTATGACTGGTACAAGGGTCCCGAATACTATCGTAAATGCGATCATCAAGCAGTTCAATCTGTCATCATCATCGAGTCAAAATCAAAAGATATGAAAGATAAGTATGACGTCTTCAAGATTTTGACGATTGAACCTACTACAGAGAAAAACATGCGTTCTTGTGCAGAGCTAGGTCACAAGGCCTAATCCAAAACTTCAGGGTGAATTTCTAATTCACCCTGATTCACTCCTCAAAACCACTTGGTGGAGGGGAGTTTTTTCTGAGTACATTTATGACCGGTATTACATTCGAACTTCTCTGCATGCAATTGCTTACAGGTATCGCCTTAGGCAGTATTTATGCACTTCTAGCCCTTGGCCTATGTCTCATTTTTGGCATGCTGAACGTGGTGAACTTTGCACATGGCGCCTTCTTTATGGTGGGCGCATTTTTAGGCGTCTACTTCCTGGGTATCACCGGAAGCTTTTGGTTCAGTCTGGCACTAACACCCCTAATAACAGGCTGTATTGGTCTTGTAACCGAGCGTTTCTTAGTTAGGCCGCTCTATGGTCGCGGTCTCGATTACCCCCTTCTTCTTACCTTTGGTCTTTCTTATGTTTTGATCGAAGTTATACGTATAACCTTTGGCATCGAAGGCCTTCCGTCAGTTACCCCAGAGGGTCTTGGCGGAACAGTGAATGTAGGCATTGGTTATTTCCCTAAATATCGCCTCTTCCTCATTGCGGCTACTGCAGTCGTCATTTTGGGTGTTTGGTTCTTCATTCAAAAGACGCGTTATGGCCTCATCATTAAAGCCGGCGCTGCCGACCAAGAAATTGTGAAGGTCTTAGGCATCGATATTGCTAAGGTTTGGCTTTTGGTTTTTGGGTTGGGTTGCGCAATTGCCGGTCTTTCAGGAATTCTTGCCTCACCAACACGCTCAGTCAATCCAGAGATGGGTATTCCCATTCTGGCGGAATCTTTTGTGGTGACCGTTGTAGGCGGCATGGGCTCTCCAGTCGGCGCAGTGCTGGCTGGCTTGTTAGTGGGTGTGGTCTACAGCATGACCTCCCTCTTCTTCCCCGACTTAGCAGAACTTTCCATTTTTGTACTGATGGCTGTAGTGCTGTTAATTCGCCCACAAGGTTTATTTGGCAAAGCAGGAGCAATGGGCTAAGGCTCCGAATATTTATGAATTCATTTTTCCAACTCATTGCACGTCATCGCGTACTAGCTTGCATGCTGTTCTTAGCAATCTTTCCATTCATCATGCCGTATGAAGCCTTGGCGATCAATATTTTGATCTTTGGTTTATTCGCCATGGGCTTTAACTTGCTGTTTGGTTACATGGGCCTACTATCTTTTGGTCATGCAGCCTTCCTAGGCATTGGTAGCTATATCACCGGCATAGCCATTGTTCACTATGGTTTACCTTGGGGCGCCGCCATTCTGGTTGGCGTCATTGGCGCCGCTCTTGGCGGCCTCATCATGGGCTACCTGGCCATTCGCACTCGTGGCATCTACTTCTCCATGGTGACCTTAGCGCTTGGTCAAATTGTGTACTACATCTTCTATAAGGCAGAGAGCCTTACTGGTGGTGAGAATGGTTTACGAGGTGTCCGCGTAGATGAATTCAACATTTTAGGCATCCCAGTCGACTTCTTAAATCCATTGATCAAGTACTACATTATTCTTTTCTTTGTAGTGATTACCATTTGGCTTATTTCCCGTATCCTAAGCTCACCTTTAGGTGCCGTAATGGAAGCGATTCGCGAGAATGAGAAGCGCGCAGCAGCTTGTGGATTTGATGTAGCCCGTACCAAACTATTGGTTTTCGTATTGTCAGCGGCGATTTGTGGCTTAGCAGGCTCATTGCGCGCCCTCCACCTCTCTATCGTGCCAATTGATTCTATGCACTATCTGCAGTCTGGTCAGGCAGTCATGATGAGCATTCTCGGTGGAATGGGCACCTTCTTTGGTCCATTTATCGGCGCAGCAGTCATGCTCTACTTGGAAGACGTGGTCACCACCTTCACCAAGCATTGGATGGCTGTTGTTGGTTTAGTGTTCATGTTCTTTGTGCTGTTCTTCCCTAAAGGCATTTGGGGAACCATTCTGAGCAAGCTACAAATTAATCAGGATTCGAAATAATGAATAGCGCAACTACAACCCCTATTCTTGAAGCACGTCACGTTAGTAAGAGCTTTGGTAAGTTCAAAGCTTTGCAGGATGTGTCTACTTGCTTTATGCCTGGAACACTTACGGCCATTATTGGCCCTAATGGCGCAGGCAAAAGCACCTTCTTCAATGTCTTGAGTGGCGCATTCCCTCCAACAAGCGGTCAAATTCTATTTAATGGCAAAGATATCACTGGTATGCAGCAGCATGAATTTGCTCGAATTGGAATCTCTAAAAGCTTTCAGATTACTAACGTCTTTAAGCAGTTGAGCGTTCATGAGAATGTCCGCGTGGCTGCACAGATGGAAACTGCACGCTATAACTTCTTTCGTAACGCCCAAAGCTATCCCAAGCCAATTGAGATCGCCGATGAATTACTGCATCGAGTTAATCTAGAGCACTTACGCAATAAGAAGACGGGTGACTTAGCGCATGGCCAACAGCGCGCCCTGGAAATTGCGATGGCATTGGCCTGCAACCCCAGCCTTCTATTGCTAGATGAACCCACTGCCGGCATGTCTCCAGAAGAAACTTTGGTCATGATGGAATTGATTCGCACACTTGCTAGTGAGCGCACGGTTATTTTGGTTGAACACAAGATGAAACTCATCATGGGCCTTTGTAAGCGCATCATCGTACTGCACCATGGCGAGTTCTTGGCAGAAGGCACTCCAGAAGAAATCCAAAATAATGCAGAGGTACGTCGTGTGTACCTAGGTCAAGGTTAATCAGAAAGCAAACTATGTTGCGTGTAGAAAACTTAAACGCTTGGTATGACCGTAGTCACGTATTGCAAGGCATCTCACTTGAGGTGAACAAAGGTGAGATCGTTACTTTGATGGGCCGCAATGGTGCCGGCAAAACCACTACCCTACGGTCTCTGATGGGCCTGTTATCCAAACGCCAAGGTAAAGCATCCATTGATGGCACTTCATTTTTAGATTTACCTGCTCACGAGCGCTTTCATTTAGGTCTGGCATATGTTCCAGAGGATCGCCGCATCGTTCCCGGGCTGACTGTTAAAGAAAACTTAGAGCTTGGGGTGATCGCCAAGAAGAACTCAGGTGACATGAGTGCATTAGTTGATGAGATTGCTGAAACCTTCCCCAGACTAAAAGAGCGCTTACATCAAGACGGCACATCAATGTCTGGTGGCGAGCAACAAATGTTGGCTATTGCCAGAGCCATGATTGGTAAGCCTAAAGTCATTCTGCTCGACGAACCCTCAGAAGGCATCATGCCGGTCTTGGTTGAAGAGATGTTTGAGCTCTTTGCAAAACTAAAGCAAGAAGGTCTAACCATTCTACTGGTGGAGCAAAACGTACAACAAGCTTTGAAAATTTCTGATCGCGCCTATATTCTTGATCAAGGCGAGATTGTTTTTCATGACACTGCTCAGAACCTCTTAAACAATGACGAGGTTCAGCAGAAGTATTGCGCCGTTTAGATGAGATGAAGCCAGTGACCTAGCTGGTGCCAAAAACTTTCAGGGACCAAAGTAAGTAACCAGGTAATCGTAATAAAGCGCAAGAGCTTACCGATAAACATGTAAATCAGACATGGCTGCCACGGGAGCTTTAACCATCCCGCCGCTAGACATAAGGGGTCACCCAATACAGGCAACCAAGACAGCAACAACAACTTAGGCCCCCACTCTTCAAGCCAACGCTTTAGGCGGGTATTGCGGGGCTCATCCATTACCTTAAAGCTATTGCGTGCTATCACCCCCAGCCACCAATCTAGCATCCCCCCTAATGTATTGCCAACCGTGGCAACTGCAATCGCCGCCCAAAATAAGTGGGGGTTAAGAGTGATATAGCCAAACAGAATAGGTTCGGAACCAGCCGGTATTAATGTTGCGGAAATAAACGCGCTGATAAATACTGCCGGCAAGCCAACAGAAGGCATTTCAAACCACCCAAAAAAATGCTCGAATACCGTGTCCATTAAGTCATAGCCTCTAAGGAGCTGCCATACGAGTGAATTTTTTTAGATCTCATGAAGTCTATTTTGCCTTGTTTTAAGCAATCTCCAAGATTTTCAAATCTTGCTTAAACTAGTACCCAAATCAGCAAATAAACCATAAAACCTATAAATTGAGACTTTTATGAATCACCCTATTCCTAAGCCAGACCAATACCAAGAAATGCGTGAAGCATTGCGAGATCTCTGTGGCTCTTTTGATTCTGCCTATTGGCAAAAGATTGATCACGAACGAGGTTATCCAGAGGCTTTTGTGGATGCGATGACTAAGGCTGGCTGGCTGGCTGCCTTAATTCCGGAAGAATATGGTGGCTCCGGCTTAGGCCTTGCTGAAGCCTCAGTAATTATGGAAGAGATTAATTTTTCTGGGGGTAACTCAGGCTCATGTCACGGGCAGATGTACAACATGGGTACCCTACTTCGCCATGGCTCAGACGCGCAGAAAAAAATGTATCTTCCCAAAATTGCTTCTGGAGAACTTCGCCTTCAAAGCATGGCCGTTACCGAACCAACCACTGGTACCGACACCACTAAACTGAAAACGACGGCAGTTAAAAAAGGTGATAAGTATGTAGTCAATGGTCAAAAGGTGTGGATCTCCAGAATTCAACACTCTGACTTAATGATTTTGCTGGCGCGCACTACTCCACTTAGTGAAGTACAACGCAAGTCAGAAGGCATGTCGATCTTTATCGTCAATCTCGCTGACGCCATTGGCAAAGGCATGGAAGTGCGACCCATTGCTAACATGGTGAACCACGAAACTAACGAAGTGTTCTTCGATAACCTAGAAATCCCCGCAGAGAATCTGATTGGTACCGAAGGCCAAGGATTTAAATACATTTTGGATGGCTTAAATGCCGAGCGAGTCTTGATCGCTGCTGAATGTATTGGTGATGCGTACTGGTTTATTGATCGCGCCCGTCGCTATGCCAATGACCGAGTCGTTTTTGATCGCCCAATAGGTAAAAACCAAGGGATTCAATTTCCGATTGCTGATAGCTATATTGAAACCGAAGCCGCAAATCTCATGCGCTTTAAAGCTTGTGAGTTATTTGACAATCACCAACCCTGTGGCCCAGAAGCTAATATGGCGAAATACCTAGCCGCAAAAGCCTCATGGGAAGCAGCAAATGTCTGCTTGCAAACTCATGGTGGCTTTGGCTTTGCCAATGAATACGATGTTGAACGTAAATTTAGAGAAACTCGCCTTTACCAAGTGGCGCCTATTTCAACGAATTTAATTTACTCCTATATTGCTGAACATGTTCTTGGTCTCCCAAGATCCTTCTAGGAAGACGTTGATATGAGCATTCGCCCACTGGATGGTATTACTGTTGTTTCTTTAGAGCATGCTATTGCCGCACCTTTCTGTACGCGCCAATTAGCGGACTTAGGCGCACGAGTCATTAAAGTTGAGAGGCCTGGCGGCGGTGACTTTGCGAGGGGTTATGACACCCAAGTAGATGGACTCTGCTCTCACTTTGTATGGGTCAATCGCTCTAAGGAAAGTTTGACCCTAGATCTTAAGCAGCCATCAGCAATTGCAGCACTCAAGACTTTGTTGAAGACCGCCGATGTCTTAGTGCAAAACCTGGCGCCAGGTGCTGCTGCACGTATGGGACTCACAGCTGAAATTTTGCAGAAAGACAATCCAAAACTCATTCTGTGTGATATCTCGGGCTATGGTAATGACGGCCCTTATCGTGATAAAAAAGCTTACGACTTACTTATTCAGAGTGAAGCAGGATTCTTGTCGATTACCGGAACCCCTGAAAACCCTAGCAAGGCTGGAAATTCCATTGCTGACATTGCTGCCGGCATGTATGCTTATACCAATATCTTAGCCGCTCTCTTGCAAAGAGGAAAAACAGGTAAAGGCTCGGTCATCGATATCTCTATGCTCGAGTCTCTTACTGAATGGATGAGCTTTCCTCTGTATTACGCCTACAAAGGTGCAGAACCGCCACCGCGCAATGGCGCCTCTCACGCCACTATCTATCCATACGGCCCCTTTAAGGCAGGCGATGGTAAGACAGTCATGCTCGGCTTACAGAATGAACGTGAGTGGGTGCAGTTTTGCGAAACCGTTTTAGAAAACCCTGCACTTGCCCAAGATGAACGCTTTGATCGTAACTTCAAGCGCAATGAAAAGCGCGCAGAACTTTTAGATATTATTGACACTTGCTTTGGCGGCCTTACTTCCGAGCAATTAATTGCAAGACTAGAAAAAGCGCAGATTGCAAATGCCCACCTTAATGATATGGAGGGTCTTTGGAAGCATGAGCAGTTTAAAGCGCGCAATCGTTGGACCCAGGTGGATACCCCCAACGGTGCGATTGCTGCCTTGCTGCCCCCAGGATTAAATAGCAGCTATGACTATCGTATGGACCCCATCCCTGCGATTGGAGATCATACCGACTCCATTCTTAAAGAATTAGGGTTGGGAGAGTCTGACATTGCTAGCATGAAGGCAAGCGGCGCGATTTAAAGCAGTGGTGAAGTAAGATGCGCTGCGTTTTCGAGATAACGATGCCAGCGCGGGCGCTTTGCCCAGGCCTTAGGATCAACATAATCTGATTGCTCTAAGTAGGACGCAATCAGCTTCCCAAGATTGGCGCAGAAGTCATCGTTATACACAATTAAGCTAATTTCAAAGTTCAGACGCAAACTACGTTGATCAAAATTCACTGAACCAAAGATTGCAATCCGCCTATCAATCAACAAACTCTTGGTATGCAAGAGGCCTCCATGGAACTCTGCGATTTTGACGCCTGCATTCATTAAATCACCATAGAAACTTCTGCTACTCCAGGCGACCAATTTGGAATCATTTAACTTAGGGACGATCAGGGTAACCTTTACTCCACGGGCTGAAGCCGCCATCAATGCCTGAAGCAAGCCATCATCTGGGCCAAAGTATGGCGTAGTAATGGTTAACTCTTGTCTAGCATCCATAATGGCTGACAAGAGCACTTGATAAAGAATATCGTCTCGGTATACCGGGCCAGATGAAAACTCCTGAGCTAAAACGCCACCCTCATGTGGCGATACTGGTAGCTCGCGATCATTGAAGTGGGTAATTTTAGGGTTATCAACACTCCAGTCAAAAGAAAACGTGAGTTCAAACTGAGATGCAACTGGACCTTCAATGCGCACCATGGCATCAACCCACTCTCCCACTCCAGAGTCCTGCTTAAAAGTACGAGGGTCGACCATATTCATACTGCCAGTCCACACCACGGATCCGTCCACCACAAATATTTTTCGATGCAAGCGCAGATCTGCACGGCGGAACTGGAAGCGGCCAATCTGAATCGGCAATGCCTCAGTGACTTGAATGCCAGCCGCTTTAAAACGTTTGGGCCAAGCAGACTTAAACCAATCTTTACTTCCGAGTGAGTCCAACAAAACACGGCATGCAACACCACGCTTGGCTGCGGCTATCAAAGCCTCGCAAACCCGATCCGCATCACCGCCCAATGCCCAGATATAGAACTCTAAATGGAGGCTTTTCTTGGCTGAGTTAATTTCATCAATGAAATTTTGTAGAATTTTTAATGATTCTGTGTGCAATTTAATCTTATTGCCAGCAACCACGGGTGAGCCGTTCTTAGATTCTGCAAGCAGACTCAAGGCCCTACCTTCCATTGGCAATTTCTCTCTATCGCCAATAAATTGCTTCCTCATCAGCTCAGTAGTTTCCTGGTATTCGCGATTCATCCGAATAATTTTTCGAGTCAAGACTCTTCCAACTGGGCGCTCACCAATCAAAATATACAAACTTATTCCCAATAGAGGGAACGTCATCACAATAAATATCCACGCAAAAGCTACGCCAACAGGTCTTCTTACAGAAATAATAAGGAAAATAAAATACGTTACAAATGAGAAATGGATTAATAAAATCAATCTCAAATTAAATGTAGATTGTGTATTAATAAAAAATCCTAAGAAGTCATTCATTCAAGTTCCAATTCAGCAGTAATACCTAGGTGATCTGATAGCTTTAACCATTCATACAAAATTTCCGCTGAATGTACTTTTATTCCTCGAACATAAATCCTATCCATTGAAAGCAATGGCTTCATACTAGGAAACGTTTTTGCTGGAGAGCCAGTCAGCAATTCAAATACTTCATCAAAGCCGGCAGCCTTCATGGGAGCGCTCACACGATTGCGCCAATCATTGAAGTCTCCAGCCACGATCGTAGGTCCATTTTGAGTGAGTTCCTGGATATGCCCAATGATAGCCTCCAACTGTCGCTCTCTGCCCCGCTCGAAAAGCGCCAAATGCACACAGAAACAATGAATCGGTTGATCCATGCCATCCAAAGTAGTAACGCTATGTAGCAGGCCACGACTCTCAAAACGATATGCTGAAATATCGTAGTTATTTCCTTTTTGTTGAGGGTGCTTAGAGAGGATGGCATTACCATGATGCCCATCGCGATACTCGACATTTTTCCCATAATGCCAATCGCGCCAAAAGTCTTCCGAAAGAAAGTGAGTCAACTCTATTAACGGCCATTGGCTAAAGCGACGCACTCTACCCCGATGCTCCTGTTGCAGCTCCTGCAAGAAAAGTAGATCTGGGTGATGACTACGCATTTTTTCTCGCAGCTGGTAAATCGTGGAATGTCTATGTAAGGGAGATACCCCCTTATGGACATTCATACTCAGCACCGTGAAACGAGAAGTTTTATTAGGGCTCATTAAAACTGACCTGCGGCACGTTGACGTCGAACGCGCGCCAAGTAGATTTCGCTCTCGACTAAATCTTGACACTGCATGCATTTATTGCAAATGGATGCCCGCTCCCGCAACTCGTCAATCGAGTCTATCGGGTGAGTATCTAAATATTCGCGCAAATCCACGTCGAGGACCTCATTGCAGAGGCACACCACTTCAGCCATAGGTCAAAAATAGGGAAATCAATTTCATTACAGTCATTTTGCCATTGCCTTGATAGAATCAGGCGCATGTTAAAAGCTTTTCAAGATGCCCTTTCTTTGTTAGCCCACCTCGATGGCGGTGTAATGGGGATCGTCTGGGTTTCTCTACAGGTCAGCCTTACCGCCCTTCTGGTTGGAACGCTTTTGGGTCTACCGATTGGCGCCCTTCTGGCCACCGAACGTTTTGCGGGCAAAAGGACCATCATTGTGATCCTGAACACCCTCATGGGTGTGCCTACAGTCATAGTTGGCGTATTGGTATATCTCATGCTGTCACGTACAGGGCCCCTTGGCATGTGGGGCTGGCTATTTACAGTAAAGGGTATGACTGTGGCTCAAACATTGCTCACAACCCCTTTAATCGCAGCCCTTAGCCGCCAAATCCTGGAGGACTCCTGGAAAATACATCGCGATTCCTTTCTGAGCCTTAAATTGCCACCCCTTTCCCGCTTTAAATGGCTGATATGGGATTGCCGCTTCTCGCTGACCATTGCCGTGCTTGCCGGCCTAGCTAGAGCCATATCCGAGGTTGGAGCGGTCATGATTGTTGGTGGCAATATTGATCATTCCACCAGAACAATGACAACTGCGATTGCGCTGGAGACTAGCAAAGGCGACCTACCTTTAGCCCTTGCCCTTGGCATCGTCTTGCTCGCCATTGTTCTTCTGGCCAATTTATTTACCTTTGCAGTTCGCCAAATTGCGGAGCATCGCTATGGTTAATGCAATGGAAACTTTTGAAAAGTTCATTGAGCTCAAAGACATCATCGTCAAAAGCAATGGCAGAACCATTCTGAATATCCAGCACGCCCTCATTCCAGCAGACAGAATTACTGCTTGTATTGGCCCCAATGGCGCTGGCAAAACTACTCTTCTGAAACTTCTAGATGGGCTCGTTAAGCCAGATGGCGGAACAGTGAGTTACTCGTTTAAAACAAAAACGGCTTTGGTTTTACATCACACCCCGATGATCAAAGCCTCAGCAAAAACAAATATCGCAATGGTTTGTGATGCGGACGCGTCCATTACGAATGCTGATATAGACTCTGTGATTGAGCAAGTAGGTTTAAGCGAGTTAGCCAACAGCCCAGCACATAAATTATCCGCAGGCGAAAGACAAAAGGTTTGCCTTGGAAGAGCTATTCTGCAAAAACCCAATTTGGTTCTACTAGATGAGCCTACTGCCAATCTCGACCCCAAGACTACCGAACAGGTTGAAGAGCTGATTCGTCAATTTGACCGTCAGGGGGTAGATGTGATTTTTTCATCCCATCAACTTGCCCAAGTACAAAGACTAGCTGAGTACATTATCTTCATTGACCAAGGGGAAATAAAGGAAAAGGGACCCGTAGGCCCCTTCTTTAGCAATCCTCAAACTCCAGCAGCTAAACGCTACTTACGGCAAGAATTACTTTCCACCTAATTATTTGGCAACAGCTGCAACAGGCGGAGTAAATGGTGGTGGTGCAGTGCACGCTGCTGGCGCTGGAGTTCCAGAGACCTTAAATTGATCTGCCACCTTATTTTGGACTAAACACAATTTATATGCGCCAACCTTGTCCCCATAAGCGGCTTTAGCTTTAGCCAAATTAGCAGCCTCTTGTGCCTCTGGGCTCAATGGTGGCAAAGTCGCAAGTACCGAGGAGGCAGCAAATGCGCAAAACGTAAGAGCAATGATTCTTTTCATGGCCTTATCCTTATTTATTCAGTTTGTCATACCAGAGCTCATGGTGCTCTTTAGCCCAAGTAGCATCTACATAGCCGGTCTTCATGCCATCGATTGAACCTTGCATACCAATGGTGCCGATATAAATATGGCCCATCGCCATGGTAGTCATCAAGATTGCAGCGCTACTGTGAATGATGTTGGCGATTTGCATAGTGCCGCGCAGGTACTCAATCTGCATAAACGGCACAATCATATCGAGCACAAATCCTGAGGCAGAAATTACCAGGCCTAAGAAAGTCATACCGAACCAGAACCAAAACTTCTCACCCATATTGAAAAAGCCAGCAGGCACATGCTTGCCGCTAAACATTCCACCGAAAGTTAACAGCCAATTGAGATCGCCTTTTTCTGGAATATTTTTACCGACAAAGAGCAAGAAGAAAATCACAATGCTTAGGGTAAATAATGGGCCGGAAAAATTATGAATATTCTTGCAAACAAACAAGAAGGATCCATATGCGACACCGCCCATCAATGGCATTGCAAAATATTTGCCATACAAAATCATCAAACCAGTAAACGCTAAGGCCAGGAAGCTAAAGGCCATAACCCAGTGAGTGATGCGGTCCAATGCACTAAAGCGCTTTACTTTAATGCCTGACAATGGCTCGTGTAGTTTGATTGAGCCTTTGATGGTGAACATAGCAATAATGCCAAAGAAGGCAATCGCCAACAACCAGCCTCCGTATACAGTAATGATGCCGTTACGAATTACGCGCCATTCTTGACCAGCACGCTGGATTAAAACACCTGCTTGTTTATCCGGAATACTGACGTAGTTTTGTGGATCACTGTTTGGCGCCGTGAAAATGGATGGATTAGCTGGCTGAGCCTGCGCTTGAGTGCCATTGGCCAAAGTGTTTGGATTTGCCGGCACAGATGCAGGAGGCACGTCTACTCCACTAGGAGAAGGCAAAGGCGCCATCGGTGCACGTTCAGCAAAGCTCATACCACTCGCTAGAGTTAGTGACAAACCTACAGCCACCACCAAAGTGCGTAGAACTTTAGAAAATGATCGTTTCATACACATGTCCTTAAACGTTTTCGTTTTATTTATTGTTATTTAGTTGATCACTTAACGCGACTGTATTCGTTTTGACCTTGATTGCGCTTGTCAATTGACTCGGTCCAACTAGCCAGATTGCCTGGCGTCCAATTCTTAGTCATAAATCCATCATTAGCGCCCATATAAGGAGCTACATCTGGACGCTTAGCAGCTTTAGCAGCAATTTCTGGCGGCTCAGAGCAAGCCCCCAAGAAAGCAGCTACTGCAAAACACAAGCCGAGAGTTTTGAAATTGACTTTCATTATTGAGCTCCTGGAATCTTTGCAGCAGGCGTTGGTGTAGGCGCTGGGACATCTGGTCCACCGTAAGCAGTATTCCAACCAAAGGCTTTGGATCCTGGATACTTGCCATTCTTCTCACGCGTTGCAACGCGATTATTAAAGATGCCGCTAATGACATCACTATCGCCACCAATCAATGCCTTGGTAGAACACATTTCAGCGCAAAGCGGTAACTTGCCTTCTGCCAAACGATTACGGCCATATTTTTCAAACTCTGCAACGCTGCCGTTTTCTTCTGGGCCACCACTACAGAATGTGCACTTATCCATTTTGCTGCGGGAGCCGAAAGCACCCTTGCTGAGGAACTGTGGCGCGCCAAATGGGCAGGCAAAAGAGCAGTAACCGCAACCGATACAGATATCTTTATCGTGCAGAACAACACCCTCGTCCGTGCGGTAGAAACAATCTACTGGGCATACGGCCATACATGGGGCATCGCTACAGTGCATACAAGCAACTGAAACTGATTTTTCTTGACCAATGATGCCGTCATTCACCGTTACAACGCGACGACGGTTAACACCCCAAGGCACTTCGTTTTCATTCTTACAGGCTGTGACACAACCATTGCACTCAATGCATCGCTCCGTGTCACAAATAAATTTCATTCTTGCCATTGTGTTCTCCTGACCTTATTTTTTTGACTTAGGCAAATTTCTCGATTTGACACATTGTGGTTTTCGTTTCTTGCATCATCGTCACCATGTCATAACCATAAGTAGTTGCAGTATTAACCGCTTCACCCTGAACTACTGGGGCGGCGCCTTCTGGGTAATACTTCCGAATATTTTCGCCCTGCCACCAGCCAGCAAAGTGGAATGGTACAAACGCGGTTCCTTGATCAACACGCTCAGTCACTAATGCGCGCACCTTAATCTTGGCACCCGTTGGCGATTTCACCCAAACGTAATCCCAGTTCTTAATGCCACGATCTGCTGCAGCCTTAGGATTAATCTCCACAAAGTTTTCTTGCTGGAGCTCTGCCAACCATGGATTAGAACGAGTCTCATCACCACCGCCTTCATACTCAACCAAACGACCTGAAGTCAAAATGATTGGGAACTTCTCATATAACTTCTGATTCAAGTTTTGATCTTGAACAGTTTTATAGAGGGTTGGCAAGCGCCAGAAGTTTTTCTTATCAGCAGCTGTTGGGTACTTACGCATCATTGGCGCGTTTGTACTGTAGAGCGCTTCACGGTGAATTGGAACTGGGTCTGGGAAGTTCCAAACCACTGCACGCGCTTTGGCGTTACCAAACGGATGACAGCCATTCTTCATGACTACGCGCTGGATACCACCAGATAGGTCAGTCTTCCAGTTCTTACCTTCGGCGAGCTTTTTCTCGTCTTCAGTTAACTGATCCCACCAACCTAATTTCTTCACAAACACGTGGTCAAACTCTGGGTAGCCAGTAGTAATTGCGGCGCCCTTAGAGTGAGATCCATCTGCAGCAAGCAAGCTGACGCCTTCACGCTCAACGCCGAAGTTGGCGCGGAAGTTCCCACCGCCCTCCATCACGCTCTTGCTTGTGTCATACAGATTTGGTGAGCCTGGATGTTTAATAGCTGCTGTGCCGTAGCAAGGCCAAGGCAAGCCATAGTAGTCACCAGTAGTGTCATATCCAGTTACTGGATCAACACCGCCGCGAGACTTCAACGTCTTCGGATCAAAGGTTGCCACCATTCTCATGTGAGCCTTGAGGCGCTCAGGAGTCTGACCGGTGTATCCAATAGTCCAGCAAGAACGATTAATCTCGCGCAGGATGTCCTCAATTTGCGGCTCTTTCCATTGCTTACCAGCAAACTTGGAACTGAGCATTTTGTAGTTCTTAGACAATTCTTCGCCGAAACCTAAGCGATCAGCAAAAGCCTGCATGATTACGTGGTCAGGAACAGATTCAAACAATGGATCAATTACTTTCTCACGCCACTGTAATGAACGATTGGAAGCTGTCGCTGAACCGCAAGTTTCAAACTGTGTTGCAGCAGGCAATAAGTACACATTGCGATTCTTATTAACCGCTTGACCTTCTGCAGCAGGCATTGCTGCCATTGCAGCAGTAGCACTTGGATATGGATCAACGACCACCAAGAGATCCAGCTTATCCATAGCACGCTTCATGTCGAGGCCGCGAGTTTGTGAGTTCGGAGCATGACCCCAGAAGAACAAGCCTTTTACGTTAGTCTGCTGGTCGATCATGTCATTCTTCTCGAGAACAGCATCAACCCAACGAGACACAGTAGTACCCGATTTCTCCATCATGTCAGGCGCATAACGACCTTTAATCCACTCGTAGTCAACACCCCAAACTGTTGAGAAGTGCTTCCATGAGCCAGCAGCCAAACCATAGTAACCAGGCAACGAATCTGGGTTAGGACCAACGTCAGTTGCACCCTGAACGTTATCGTGACCGCGGAAAATATTAGTACCACCACCAGACTTACCTACGTTACCTAAAGCTAATTGCAAAATACAAGAGGCGCGCACAATCGCATTACCGATCGTGTGCTGGGTTTGACCCATGCACCAAACAACGGTACTAGGACGATTCATCGCCATCGTTTTAGCGGCTTGGTAAACCTGAGCCTCAGGCACGCCACAAGCCTCTTCAACTGCGGCGGGAGTCCACTTCTCCATCACTTCTTTACGAATCTCTTCCATGCCATAAACACGGTCATTGATGTACTTCTTATCTTCCCAGCCGTTTTTGAAGATGTGATACAGCATGCCGAACAAGAAAGGAATATCAGTACCCGAGCGAATGCGGATGTACTGGTCTGACTTAGCAGCAGTACGCGTGTAGCGCGGATCTACTACAACGACCTTGCAACCATTTTCTTTTGCATGCAACAACATCAACATTGAAACTGGATGAGCTTCAGCTGCATTTGAACCAATGTACAAAGCGGCCTTGGAATTCATCATGTCGTTGTAGCTATTGGTCATCGCACCATAGCCCCAGGTGTTTGCAACACCCGCTACTGTTGTGGAGTGACAAATACGAGCTTGATGGTCTGTATTGTTTGTGCCAAAGAAAGAGACCCATTTACGGAGCAAGTAGGACTGTTCATTATTGTGCTTAGAGGAGCCAATGAAGAACATTGCATCTGGAGAATATTTCTGGCGAATATCCTTCATCTGAGCGGTAATTTCAGTTAAGGCTTGATCCCAAGAAATGCGCTGGTACTTTCCATCAACCAACTTCATGGGGTAACGCAAACGGTAGTCACCATGTCCGTGCTCACGCAAGGCGGCGCCTTTGGCGCAGTGAGCACCCATATTAATTGGGGAATCAAATACTGGGTTTTGACGGACCCATACACCATTCTCAACGGTGGCATCTACTGCACATCCCACTGAACAGTGAGTACAAATAGATCTTTTAACTTCAATCTTGCCCTTGCCATCCAGCATTGCCTTGCTTTGCTCAGCAGATGCTTTTTGCACAAAGCTCAATTGACTAGCTGCGATACCAGCACCAACTCCCACACCTGAGCGCTTGAGGAAAGTGCGGCGGTCCATCGTTGGTACAGCAGCTTTTAAGCCGCGCGACAGACTACCGATCAGGCGCGATGTAGAACGACTGCTTTGTGGGGTATTGGATTTACGAGTCAGACTCATATGATGTCCCTGAGAAAGTTTTTTTATTTATTTAGAACAGTGAAACGATGATGGTTAAATCAGAGTGGATTCGTAGTACTTGCGCATGTGAGCAGTCATCGTTTGACCAACATCTTGCACTGCTTTAGCGCCAGTAATTTCTTGGATGACTGCTTTGCCAACTGGAGTTTGGCTCGCTACGGCAACGGCCCCAACTGCAGCGCCTGCACCAATAAAGAACTTACGGCGCGATGGCTTGTTTTCTTCGCTTAAAGCAACCTTGGATTTAGTGGTCATTGCATGCTCCTATCGGATTATTCTTGATTTGCATCAAGTGTAATAGGAAATCGCATTTTTGACATATTGGTGTAACTATTAGTTATTAAGGCAATATTTATATTGCGATGCAACATCAAATCATGTCAAAGCCTTGCCCTTCGATTGCTAGAAACTCCCTAGTTAGGGCTGCGATTGGGTGATACAGATGCATCTCCGGTATGCCTTCTATAGCATCGCAAAATTCGTCATACCAGGGACGAATATGCTCATTGAAAAAACCCCTTTGATTTGTAAGGTTTGAGATCTCCACGTCATCCCCAGCGATGAGATAACGCATGACCTCACTGAGGGCTGAGATGTGGTCTTCAGTTTCAGTCACCTCTTCTGCGGCCTCAAGCCCAAAACCCTCTAAAGCCTTGCGAATATTCACTAAGGGCTTTTCATTTAGATGGCCTGCCATGTAAAAGGAGCCATTCAAAATGACATTCGGCTTACCAACACTGATGAAATTCAAATCAAACTCATCATGCCAAGCTTTAGCGGGATTATTTTTAGCGACCTCCACTACGTCCATCCAAACCTTAGCCAAGGGCGCCTCATCGGCAGCATCTTGTTGATCGGCGGTAGCGGCAATTTGATCTAAAAGCTCTTGATCGGGCGGCATCTGAAAAAAGCGGGCGATCAAGCCATATAAATCGGCCCTAGCCAAATCCTCAGGCAAGCCTACATCGCCTACTTCGGCGGATAGATTCTCTTTTGCTGCTTCTTTCGCAATTTCGCTCATGTTTCTTTTTTCACCATATCTACCACTCGACAATCACTACACATCTTCAATCGATCCATTGCAGCTCCAGCAAAAGCACCATGCGCACCAAGCTTGCTGAGCATCAAATCAACCATCTTAAGTGTTCCAAAAGGCTTGCCGCAGCTGATGCAATGGAATGCCTGGGTTTCATTCAAGGTAGTCCGTTGCTTGCGTTGCTCAACGGTTTGCAAACGAGGCATAAGGGTTAAGGCCTTCTCGGGACAGGTTTGCACGCAGATGCCGCACTGAACACACTGCTTCTCAATAAAAGAAAGAATGGGTTCATCGGGATTGTCTAAAAGCGCGCCTTCAGGGCAACAGCTGACGCAAGACATACACAAGGTGCAAGCATCTTTGTTAATTGCTAGACCACCCAATAGGGAGGACTTTGGAAGTACAACACCCATCTCCGGCAACGGAGTCTTCGCTTGTTTTTGCAAATGCTCTAAAGCTGCCTCAAGCGTTTCGCGTTTCTGATTTGATAAACCAATACTTGCAGGAGTACAGATTGGACTGAGTGATCCACGCTGACGCAATATGCCCATTGCCTTAGAAACAGTCGCTATATCTTCAGCAGAACTAGCCAAGATCAAATGAACGCGATCTTCAAACCCATACGCATTGAGAATGCTGTTTGCTAAAACTACCTGCTCTTCAAGTACTGCACGATATGCGGGATCCTCGTCTCCACTTAACAACAAAGTCACTTCCGCAAAACCATACGTCAGCGCACCCAACCATAAGTCCAAGCCAGTGGAGGCGATATGCTCAATGCCATAAGGAATCACAAATGCTGGGAGACCTTCGAATTGCTTTGGCATGACATGCGCAGACCTACCCAAGCCATCAATCATTTGCGTACCCGCTTTTAGGGTATGCAAAAGTAAGCTGGGAGCCATCGCCTGATTGATCTTTTTAGCTTCGGCGGTAAAGGCGCTCGCTACCGTTTTGAGCTCTTTACCTTGATGAGCAACGCTTGGGTAGTTGTAACGCATTGCACCGGAAGGGCATGCAGTTGCACAAGCTCCGCAACCCATGCAAAGATTTGGATTGACCTCTACAGAACCTTGGCCATTTTTAAAGATTGAACCAATAGCGCCTGTTGAACAAACATCAATACAAGCGCTGCAACCTACTTTGCCATTGCGGCCATGAGCACAAATTTTTTCGTTATAGGCAAAATATTTGGGCTTTTCAAACTCCCCCACCATCTCGGAGAGTTGATTAACTGCCAGCGCCTGCTCAAGGGGATCAACACCGGGAGCGAAGTACCCCTGCGGCGTTTGGCTCATGCGCATCTTGGGATCTACACGTAGGTCCAAAATTAAATCGAATTCTGAATTACGTTCACGCTCTTTGCGATCAAACGATATTGCACCAATGCCGGCACATGCAGTAACGCAATCGCGATGGGATTTGCATTTACCTAAATCAATCTGGAAGGAAAGATTAATGGCTCCCTCAGGACATACTTCAACACAGGCCCCACAGCGAGTACACATCTCTGGGTCAATCGGATTTTGCAACTGCCAATCTACTGAAAAGTTCCCTAAATAACCATCCAACTTGGTAACTGCTCCGGTAAAGATTGGGTAGCTTCGGGTCAGCGGTAAGTCACCGGGCTGTGTACATAAGACAGACACATCCAAAGATGGGCTTAATTTTTCAGCCCAAGGAATGGCTTGTGACCCAGCGCCGATAATTAACAACCTACCCTGGCTTTCGTAATTCACAACAGGAACAGGTTCAGCCTCTGGCATATCAGCCAAGGCCAACAGAGCCGCAATTTTAGGGCCGGATGTTTTAGCTTCTTGAGTCCAACCAGCTACTTCACGAATATTGACAAAACGCAGTGGCGCAACCAATGGCTTTTCAGCTTGGTCAGCTAGCTCACTAAAAAGTGCGCCCTCTTGCGTACACGCTATCACCAGAGAATCAGAGCCATCTAGGGCCTTTAAAAAAGAGCCGACCTCCTGCCTGCACAAGGATTGGTGAATCGGAACCCCGATAGTTTTTGCATCCAAAGGCATGGTGCCATTACAGTTGCAGACTAATTTTTGACTCATGCGCTATCTTCTTAGGTTTTTTTCTGTTCAGACTCTATTGAGACCTTATTGGGCACTTCTTCCAACTGATCTGTAGATTTTTGTTGTGTGGATGTTAAATCAGTTTGCTGTTGGGCTGTCACTGTGTCGCCCTCAAGTTGGGGGCTAGGCGCTTTGTTCACGCTTTGTTGTGATTCCTGAGTAAGCTCTTCGCTTGGTTTGCGGAAAAGGTTGAGCATATCGCTCTGCACCATTCTCTCAAGCATTCCAGGTGGCAGCGGATCCGGTTTACTGTAGTCATCAATATAAATATCCAATCCATCCATGATGTTGAAATGGGGATCGGTAAACATTTTCTTTAGGGCAGCCTGCTGAACAGCGGGGTCTACATCTGGCTTCATAAAAGCAGAAAAGTCTGGATCAAAACGATCGATCTTGACTACATCCTCTAGGGTAACTGGCGGAGGTGCGGCCTCTTGAGCGCCCTCAATGGATGTAGTCTGAGAAGCTTCTTTAGGAATCTCTACTTTTTTCTCTAGCGAGACATCTTCTTTACCAGCTTTACGCTTAGACCAACGCCCCAGAAATCCATCGGCCATTATTCCTCCATAGGGCGTTGAGCGCCCTTAAATGAAGCAGGCTTATGGCGTTTTTTAGGTTCCGGCCGATAGTTGTCATTGACATACTCTTGCAACCATGACGCATGCTGCTCACTCAGCGGAATCGTATCAACCGACTCACCGCCATCCAGCAAGCGAGCGGCTTCGTTATAACTAACACAAATACGATGGGGCACTGCAAACGAAGTCTCAGACTTTGCCAAGGAGAGTGATTGCTCATCGATATAGCGCTCAATATCTTCTTCCAAGCGCCACATGACAAACCATGCAGGAGTTGTAGCAGAAACATTGAGATAGTAGCCCTCAGCCTCATCCGGAAAGAGATCAAGTTCATAGCCTGTGAATAGCCAGGATTCACCATCGGCATCGCGCCCAAGAAACTGACCCACAATGGATTTACTTTGCTGACTATTGAATTGCCCAAAATCAGGCAACACTTCCTGAGGTACCCAGCGAAACGAGACCCATGGGTTATCGATATTCTGTTTACGCATTAGTACTGCAAAGCGCATAAATGTTCAGAGCCTCAGGTGTTTTGAATCACAATGTTCGGAAATTTACTGCTCATATCCTTAGATAGAGTAGCAACACGGATAGCGACCTGTCTAGCAATGCCTTTATAGATTGCGCTAATCGCGCCGTCTGGGTCAGCCACTACTGTTGGGCGCCCAGCATCAGCCTGCTCACGAATCGAAAGGTTTAAGGGCAAGGAGCCCAAGAAATCTACTGCGTATTCTTTACACATTTTTTCACCACCGCCAGTGCCGAACACGTGCTCTTCGTGTCCGCATTGAGTGCAAACATAAGTGCTCATGTTTTCAATAATGCCGATAATAGGTACACCCACCTTCTCAAACATTTTGAGACCTTTACGGGCATCGAGCAAAGCGATGTCTTGAGGCGTAGTAACAATGACTGAGCCTGTAACGGGAACCTTTTGCGCCAAAGTCAGCTGAATATCACCCGTGCCAGGCGGCATATCTACGATCAGGTAATCCAGATCACGCCAACGAGTTTGGCGAAGTAACTGCTCCAGAGCTGAAGTCACCATCGGTCCACGCCAAACCATAGGAGCATCATCATCAATCAGAAAACCTATTGAACTTGCCTGTAAACCATAGGCCTCCATTGGCTCAATCGTATTTTCTTCAATAGAGTCCGGTCTACCGGTAACACCCAACATCATTGGCTGGCTTGGACCATAAATGTCTGCATCCAGAATGCCGACCTGTGCACCCTCAGCAGCAAGAGCTAAAGCGAGATTCACGGCTGTTGTGGACTTTCCTACTCCACCCTTGCCGCTAGCGACTGCAACAATATTTTTTACGCCAGGCAATAACTTCACGCCACGTTGTACTGCATGCGCAACGATTTGACTGGAGATATTGACGCTCACATTTTTGACGCCTGATAATTCACGCAAGGCATTAATTACCGATTTACGAATCGAATCGAACTGGCTTTTAGCGGGATATCCCAGCACAATATCTAAAGAAATATCACCGCCTTCTACGCGGAGATTTTTAATATTTTTTGCTGAAACAAAATCCACCTTTGTGTTTGGATCTACTAGACCCTTGAGCACGTCTTGAACGGCCTCTACAGTTACTGACACTACCTTCTCCTGTGAAGTGCAATTCTGGGAATGAAGACCTAGAATTGTTAAATGTAATATTTCTTAAATAGTGGGTAGATTAATGGTGCTAGCAAAAAATTGCTTACCACCCCCAAGATCTAGGCCAAATTTGATGCGGGGAACCCTGCTTCAACAATCAACTCACTAGCCTGCGCCTCAGATAAAGTGGTTTCAAGATTGACAGTTTGGCTCGCCAAATCCACTTGAACTTTAGCCTTGGGATCCTGAGCCTGGATTGCCCGAGTTACGGCATTAATGCAGCCCCCACAGGTCATTCCGGATACTTTTAAACTCAACATATAGGCCTTTTTGATTTGAATATGGCTTGTATGGAGTAGATTATCTTCTATATGGTTCCCCAAAAAGACACTCATTCAGAGCTATTTACTCTAGATATCGGCGGGATGACCTGTGCGTCCTGTGTTGGTAGGGTTGAAAAGGCCTTAGACAAGATTCCTGGGGTAGAGGCTGCAAGTGTGAATTTAGCAACCGAACAAGCCAAAATTCGCGTAAACGCCGATTCTGGAGTCAAAATCGATGAAGTCATCGCTCTGGTACAAAAAACAGGCTATGAAGCCAAAATCAGCGCCCCTCACGCAATTCCTGAGTTAGCCCCTTCTAAATTGTTCTGGGGGGCCGATGGTCTGGGTCGCGTCATTCTAGGTTTTTGTCTTTCAGCCCCACTCTTTTTACCAATGCTCCTCATGCCTTTTGGCATTCACTGGTCACTTTCATCGACATGGCAACTATTACTTGCAACTCCAGTGCAATTCTTTTTAGGTTGGCGTTTTTATAAAGCGGGCTTCAAATCTCTGATGTCGGGTGTTGGCAATATGGATTTATTAGTCGCACTCGGCACGAGTGCAGCCTATGGATTAAGCGTGTATCAAATGATTGCATCGCCCCATGCCAGTCACGAGCTCTATTTTGAAGGTTCAGCTGTCATTATCTGCATGGTCATGCTTGGTAAATGGTTGGAGGCCAGAGCCAAGCAGCAAACTAGTGAAGCAATACGCGCATTACAAAAGCTATGGCCGGAGCATGCCAAAGTCATCGATCGTAATATTGTTATCAACGAGAACTCTGCATTAGACCAATTTCGAGATCTTCCTCTAGATCAAGTATTCCCTAAAGATCGCATCTTAGTGTTGCCAGGTGAACGTATACCGGTAGATGGAATCATCTTACTTGGCAACAGTCATGTTGATGAGTCCCTCCTCACCGGAGAAAGCGACCCCGTTAAAAAGCATCTTGGTAAAAAAGTTATCGGCGGCTCTCTTAATGGGGAGGGCCTGTTGGTGATTGAGGCCCAGGCGGTAGGCGTTGAGAGCGTTCTCTCAAAAATTATTTCTTTGGTGGAAGATGCGCAAACCCAAAAAGCACCGATACAAAAATTAGTCGATAAAGTAAGTGCAATTTTTGTACCAAGCGTGATTGGGATTGCATTTATTACTGGATTAGCGAACTGGTTTTATTTAGACTCTGCATCTGTCGCCATACTGCGCGCAGTTTCAGTTCTCGTTATTGCATGTCCATGTGCATTGGGTCTTGCAACACCTGCAGCCATCATGGCAGGCACTGGCGTTGCAGCACGCTTTGGAATCCTCATTAAAGATCCGCAGGTATTAGAGTTGGCACATCGCTTAAATGTAGTGGCCTTCGATAAGACTGGCACCCTCACCATTGGCAAACCAAGACTACTAGAAATTATTCCTTTTGGTGATTCATATGCGGTTGATGACATTCTCGCGAGTGCAGCAGGTTTACAGCTTGGTAGTGAGCACCCTCTTGCAAAAGCACTGTTAGATGCTGCTAAACAAAGGGGCTTAAATCCCATCACGCCAACAGACAGCAAAGCCCTGCCCGGCATTGGTATTAGCGGTAGGCCAAGCGCTGGCGTTTTTCTGGGCCTTAGTCTGAACCTACAAAGCATTGCATCGTTAGAAGAGAATCCCCATTACTCCGCAATACTTGCAAAGGCGCAAGCCTGTTTTGATGCCGGTCAAACTGTCTCCGTATTAATGAGTCATGAAAATCTTTCATCACCCATTGCAATCATCGCATTTGGTGATGAGTTAAAAGATAACGCTGAACAAGCGGTTGCTTCACTACATCATCTACATATTCGCGCAGTCATGCTTTCTGGTGACAATATTGCCGCTGCCCATCGTGTTGCCAACACGATTGGCATTCAAGAAGTGTTTGCACAAATTATGCCAAGTAATAAAGCGGAAATCATTCGTCAACTCCAATCAAAAGATGGTGAGCGTCAATTTGTTGCAATGGTAGGGGATGGTGTAAATGATGCCCCCGCTTTGGCAACTGCAGATGTGGGTATGGCAATGTCTACTGGCACTGATGTGGCCATGCAAGCTGCCGGCATAACCTTGATGCGAGGCGACCCCACTCTGGTAGCAAATGCTATTGATATCTCCAAGCGGACTTGGAAAAAGATTCAGCAAAATTTATTCTGGGCTTTTATCTTTAATGCTACCGGCATTCCCTTGGCCGCACTAGGATATCTTTCACCGATGCTAGCTGGTAGCGCCATGGCCTTATCGAGCTTTTGCGTTCTTAGCAACGCACTTCTACTCAAGCGTTGGCGCCCTACGCATTAACAAATAAGAAATATCGCTTACTTGCATGTTGTTGCCAACTTGAATGTTATTTATTTTTGAGTCTTGCGAATAAGTTCAATATCACCGTAATAAGCACGCGTTTCTGATTTGGTATTGTCTGTATCAGTCAATAAGGCGATACCGATGATTTGGCCGGGACTTTCACCGTAAGCACGCTTATAGTCAGCCGCTAAATCACGTTGATGCTTGTGCCACTGATCCAAATTATCCCAACCAGAATCCACCACAATCATTTTGATGCGAGAGGTATGCGCATTTGGAATGATGGTATCCACAGGGGATTTTCCAGACCAGATATACATCAATGTGGCATACGGCATTTCTTGGCCGCTAATCAGATTGGCCATTTCAAAAGTCATTTTTTCTTTTAAGGGTAACTTTGACTTATTGCCATCGAATGCAACCAAGATACGTAGCGGAGCATCATCTGCGTAAGCATCAGAATTATCAGCATTGATGATTGGGTTGATGGCCTTCCATTCCCACTGCAGCCACAAATTATTGACCTGACGAGGGCGTAACTTCACAGCCAACCCGGAGGCAGATGTTTTGGAATTAGCACTTAGCACTGTTTTACCTTGATAGTTTTCCAGGCGATACACCGTGTTCTTTTTAAAGGGTGCAATGCGGTAAAAATTCCAACCATTCGGCATGCTGGCCCGGGCAGTTTCGGCCGAGAACTTTGGCAACTCTTCTTGCGCCGGCAATTGATCCACATTAAATGCCTGTCCTGCCTCGTTTTGTACCGATTCGCCGCTCAGCCCAGCACAACCAGTCAAAAATACGACTGCGCCAAGGATTAAAAGTGAGAGGGCTTGCTTAAGCATGCCTTAATTGTCCCAAAGAATGGTCTTTGTGAGTCTAAAATCATCGAATGCGCCAACAATCACCTTCCAGCTGGGCTGCAATCTGCATCCTCATTACCGCGGTAGTGCACTTGGCCCTGGGCTTTTCAATAGAGTTTTCAGTTGATGAGGCCCACTATGCGCTTTATGCCCAACATTTAGCCTGGAGTTATTTTGATCACCCACCGTTGGTGGGTTGGATTCAGTGGCCTTTGGTAACACTCACTTCTTCAGAAGGCATTATTCGCCTCATTCCAGAGTTGTTGTGGATTCTCTCTTGTTACTTAGTTTATGAAGTTACGGTTGAAGTGCACCACTTTATTCGTGGGCGCAACGCTGGCTATCTCACCAGTGCACTGCCATCAGCAAACTTATGCGGACTAATGGCGGTCTTAACAGTTATCGCTGCACCCATGTTGCACATTCTGGCAATCGGTTTACTCCCAGATACATTGCTTGCGCCATTAAGCCTTGGTCTGATGTGGATGGCTTTGCGTTGGCTAAGCAAAGAACAATTTAGCATTGGCGATTGGATTATTACTGGCCTCCTATTGGGTCTGGCTGGGTTAAGTAAATACACAGCTGCTTTTACTGCGCTTGCATTGCTATTAGTATTTTTAAGTACGCCAAGAAAACCATGGATCACAAAAGTAGGTTTTTGGATTGCCACACTAAGCGCTCTACTCCTGATCACCCCCGTCCTGTATTGGAATTGGGCTAACGATTGGATTTCATTCAAATATCAACTTGCCCATGGTGGCGGTGGAGAATGGCTCTGGCGCAGGCTAGGCGCTTATATCGGCATTCAAATACTGGTCTTTGGTCCTCTTTTTATTTTGGGGTCTGTTGTGTTTTTAAAAGACTGCATGCACGCCACAAAACAGTCATTGCTTGCGCTCTTCGGCTTCTTTTTGATTCCATTTGCAATCTTTGTCAGCCTCTCTGGCGGAGGTGGACTTCCTCACTGGACTTCACCGGCCTGGTTCTGTCTCGCACCATTTGCCGGAATTGGTTTAGCAAAAGCTTGGGCCACACAACATCGTTACTGGATTCGCATTTTATTTTTTATTCAAATTGCTCTTTGTTGTATCGGCTTTGGATACGTATTGTCAGGTGGCATTAGTTCGACCTCAATTAAATCCAATCCGATTGCTGATTTGTATGGCTGGAAAGTGGCGGGTCAAAAAGCAGCGGACCTTGCTAAGGCCACTCAAGCCAATGGCATTGCTGTTCAAAACTGGACCTTAGGAAGTCGAGCTGCTTGGTACGCTTCGCCTATGCCAGTTTATGTTTTAGACCAGAGACAGGATCAGTTTGATCTCTGGTTTGGGGATTTACCAAAAGGGGCAAATGTACTCCTGATGAACTGGTCTGGAATGTCATACCCTCTGCCTATAGGCAATAAATCTGCATTTCAAGCCTGCGAGCCCTTGGATAGCCTAGAAATCGTACGATTTGGCCGAGTTCTATCTAAATTTGACTTTAGCCTTTGCAGTCATTGGCAAGGCCCTGCCCAAGCGGAGTAATTCCCCCAAATTCAAGACCTTAGGCGCCCGAGGCATTATCCTTACGCTTATGAGTTCACAAGCCCAACCCGCCCCTAAATCCCAATCGGGGTGGAAATCCATTCTCAAGAAGGCTTGGCCTACTATTCGCGTGCTACTCTCCGTTGCTTTGCTTTGGAAAGCAACGAGTGGAATTGATTGGCGCTTACTATTTGATACCCATATTCAGATGCAGCCTCTATGGTTCTTGGCGGCTCTAGCAAGCATGATATTGGCATTTATTTGTGGCGGATATCGCTGGGGCTTGTTTATGCAAAGGGTGGGATTTCCCCGCCGTATTCGCTCTTACATTGGCCTCTACTTTGCAGGCGGTCTCATTAACCAAGGTCTGCCTAGTACCTTGGGTGGCGACAGTTATCGCGCCATTACTGCAACGCATTTGACTAGCACCGGCAATCTCTCCGAAACCAAAAAATTAGACGATGAACTTCATCACTCAGTAGACCTTGAGCACGCCACCCCTAAATTGCGTTTAAGTTTTTCGATGGTGCTTGTCGACCGTCTTCTTGGCTTGGCGGGCAATAATTTACTAGGCGGAATTGGTTTGATATTGGGCGGCGCTACACTCGCAGCTTGGGGTCAAGATTTGGGCTACGCGGTAATGGCAGTCATGCTGCTAGCTGGTGTAGCGATTGCCCTGATACTCGCCTGGGGGCCTAGCAAGGAACTCCTGCAAAAACTCTTAGAGCGTTTCAATATGAACAACGCCATGCCTGGCATCCAGTTAGCATTTGCATGGCCCAATAATATTGCACAAGCATGCCTGGCAATTGGCATTCATTTCCTCACTATTTTGACGCTACTCTTTTGTCTTAAGGCTTACGGTGTGGATGCACCTATCGAAGGTTTAATGATTGGCTTACCTGCGCTCAGCCTGTTGCTCATGTTGCCAATTAGCATTTCGGGATGGGGCTTGCGTGAAGCCACCCTTTCATCGGTTCTGGCCTTATGGGGTGTGAATCCCTCATTAACAGTATTAGCCTCTATTAGCTACGGAGCAATTACTGTTTTATCGGTGCTACCAGGCGCCTATTTCTTATTAAAACGAAAATAATTTTTTAGAGCCAAAATATGACTATTAGTGTCAACACTATGCGCGCGATTGATCATTGGATCGGTGTACCTCTTTGTGCAATCGTTAGCCCATTTATCGCTTTGATCGATCGCATAAAGAATATATTCAATCACGGCCCAGAGACTCCAAAAAAATTACTCTTTATTGAACTCTCGGAAATGGGAAGCGCCATTCTGGTAGATCCCGCAATGCGTAATGCGAAAGCTCGTGGAGCGGAATTGTTTTTCTTGATCTTCAAAAGCAATCGCGCCAGCCTGACTTTGCTGAACACTGTTAAACCGGAAAACATCTTCACAATTGACTCATCTAGCTTAGGTGGCTTAATTAAAGATACGCTGCGCTTTCTGATACTTGCTCGCAAGCACCGCATTGATACCGTTATTGACCTAGAGTTGTTCTCTCGATTTACCGCCCTACTGACTGGCATGTGTGGCGCTCGTCGTCGCGTCGGTTATCACATTTTTCATGGTGAAGGATTGTGGCGCGGCTTCATGCTCACTCGCAAGGTGCATTACAACCCACATATTCACATTACCAAAAATTTCCTATCCTTAATTCATGCAGCATTTGCACAAAAAATAGAGGTTCCATTCAGCAAGATTGAGATTCTGGACTCTGAAGTACGCTTAGAGCAAGCCATCATCGACCCAAGCGCGCTCGAAAAGGTGCGCGAGCGTATTGAAAAAATGGCTAAAGAGGCCCGCATCAATTACACCCCGGGGAAGGATCGCCTTATCCTCATTAATCCGAATGCAAGTGATCTACTTCCACAACGTCGTTGGGCACAACAGCGTTTTTCTGAATTGATTCAAGCAATCCATCAGCAATATCCCAACGACCTCATCTTAATTACTGGCTCACCTGCTGAGTTTGTTTACGTAGAAAAAGTTCGTGCTATTGCCAATGTTAAAAATGCATTGAATTTTGCTGGACAGGTCGGCTTTGCTGAGCTGCCACCGTTGTACACGCTATCAGATGTTATGGTTACGAACGACTCTGGTCCTGGTCACTTTTCAGCCGTGACGCCATTGAGAACTGTTGTTCTCTTTGGGCCTGAGACTCCAGCCCTTTATGGATCAGTTGGTAACTCCATCGCGATCACCGCCAACCTAGCTTGCTCGCCCTGCGTAAGTGCTGCCAATCACCGTAAAACCCCCTGTCAGGACAACGTGTGCATGCAAGCCATCACCGTTCCACAAGTGCTGGATAAAGTGATTAAGCAATTGCAAGACGCTGATAAGGCAAAGGCTCGCTAAGCTAGATGAGCAAAAAAGCAATCCCCACGTTTGCGTGGTTCATTCCATTAACCCCTCTTGCGCTTGCTTGCGCAATCTTCTTTGGCGAGTTTCAAAGCAGTACTTTTTTATTCATTAACCGCTTTACACAATTACTGCCAGACACCCTTTGGGCTTGGCTTACTTTTTTAGGTAATGGTTGGGGAGTGTTTGCGCTTACCTTTCCATTACTGTTGCTTGCGCCGAGGATGCTGACTGCTGGAATTTTTGCTGGCGGACTAGCTGCATTAGCAAGTACAGCCTTAAAGGGTTTGTTTAATTTACCCCGACCTGCAGGCGTCTTGACTGATGGCAGCTTTCATCGTATTGGTGAAGCGCTACTTTACAAAGCCTTTCCGTCTGGACATACTCTGACCGCATTTGCTATTGCAAGCGCCCTGTACTTTTCCGCAGCTAAAGAAAGGCGCACCCTATTATTGCCGCTATTTTTGCTTGCCACTTTAGTGGGTCTATCACGCAGCGCTGTAGGGGCTCATTGGCTTACTGACGTTTTAGGTGGCGCAGGTGTTGGTATTTGGTGTGGAATGCTCGGGGCCTTAGCGGCTAATCGATTTCCGGAAAATCAACTGGGACCAAGAAAAATCTGGTCGCATCTGATTGCTCTTGGAGGCGTAGTGGCAATTTATGCCCACCTCACCCAAATCATGGATCTAGAGTTAAATCTGCCATTGCAATATGTCTCAATCGTAATTCTAGCTTCTACACTTCTCTTTTATGTGAAGGCGCAATTTACTCAAGCGCCTCCCAAGGCAGAATAATTCAAGATGTTTAGCTATCGACATGCATTTCATGCGGGAAGTCACGCAGATATCCTAAAGCACCTGACCTTAATTCACTTGGTTCAATACCTTCAAGAGAAGCCTGTTGCCATTACCTTTGTTGATACCCATGCAGGTGCGGGCATCTACAGCTTGCAAGATGGCTTTTCTACAGTAAGCAAAGAGGCTGACGGCGGAATCTTTCGCCTCAAGCAATATGTGGAAGCTTGCCATCGCGCAAACACCCCAGTCCCTGAGAGTATTCATGAGTATCTGAAGTGTATTGATGCCGAAAATATTGAAGGGCAACTGAGTACCTATCCTGGCTCCCCCTTTATTCTGGCGCGCCTGCTACGTCCACAAGATCGACTCAAGCTCTTTGAGTTACACCCTAAAGAGATCGATATTTTGCGTCACAATATTGGCGAACTAAAGCAATCTAAACAGATTGATATTTATGCCGAGGATAGCTTTGCTAGACTCAAAGGACTACTGCCCCCTCCCAGTCGTCGCGGCCTCGTATTAATCGACCCTTCTTACGAACACAAGCAAGACTATCGCTATCTTGAGCTTGCCATGGAAGAGGCGCTGCAACGCTTTGCCACGGGCTGCTATGCGATTTGGTATCCAGTACTCTCCAGAAGAGAATCGGCAGCCCTACCTGACCGTCTGAAAAAAATTGCTACCGCACATAAACGCTCATGGTTACATACAGAATTACGAATTGAAAATGCGCCTGGCGAACGCCGTTTGCAAGCCAGTGGGATGTTTATTCTCAATCCACCTTGGACTCTAGAAAAACATTTAGCGCAGGCACTACCTACGTTAACAAAGGCTTTAGGCGTCAATGGCGGTGGCCAATTTTTATTGAAGAGCTTCGAAGCTAAGAATTAGTCACGTAAAGTGATCATGACTTCATTGCGACGCATGAAGGGCAAAGTCCAAGGCGGGTTGTAACGCGCGAAATTAGGACTTCCCACACTGTGCAAATTACGAGACTTCATCCACTGCTCTAGTTCTAGCGTTTTCTCAGCCACTTTCTGGCTATTATAAAAACCACTAAAACTAATGACTGCCTTTTTCAACGCGGGAATTTGGCGTAATTGCACTTGCGGACTCATAGGCTTGGGTATTGATTCCATAGTATATTCAGCAGGCATCACGAACGACACTGTCCATTTTCCGGATTTAGACTCAATACCCACCGGTGCAGTCATTGCAATCTTTGCGCTCTTAACGGATTGATCTTCGACCGTCACTGGCGCAGTCATTGCAATTTTTTCGCTCACTTGATTCTGACCAAAAATATAAGCGGCAATCAAGCGAAATCCTTGACTCGAGGCCTCATCCAAATCACCTTCAACCTGCACCTCAGCAACAATCATTGGTGCATAAGAGCGGATTTCAAAAGGTGATTCTTTTTCGAGAACAGCATATTTTGGCTCTTCGGTTGCCATGACTGCTCCTGTAAGGGTGAGCGCAATGAAAAATAAAAGACTTTTAAACAAAGAGTTTCCCGCATGGGCCTCGGTAAACATTACCACTGCGCTTTAAGTTCAAATCCATATAAATTGCAATTTAAATCAGCTTGGGCACCAATAGGCAAGGTTAATTTATTGGCCTGATGCCCGAATGGCAGCCCAGTCAAGATTGGAATTGCTTCAGGCAGACGTTTGCAAATCGCCTCAATAGCGCGCTCGAACGAATACCCCTTATCGTTGTCATAAAGACGATAGGCAGAAAATCCACCCAACAATATGGCTGCTTGATTTGAAAGAATGCCTGCATCTAAAAGTTGCATCAACATTCTTTCAATTCGATATGGATGCTCATTCACATCCTCCAAAAATAAAATCCCGCCTTGCGTTTGCTTAGTGCTTGGAAGGTATGGAGTGCCAACTAAACCCGCCAGAACCGTTAAATTACCGCCCCACAATAAACCCGCGATCGGGCGTGCATCTTTTTTACCTAAGAAAGACTGAGGGGTCGATACTTGGCAATCCAGCTTTCGGTCTAGCACTGCGGCCTGGAAATGCTTCCACATAAACTCATCCGGCACTACCGGTACACCATCATCACCCAACCTTCCAAAGTCATAGTTCAACATCGGACCAGCCAAAGAAATGGCGCCAGTTTTTGCCAGCAATCCCAACTGAAAGACAGTGAAATCACTATGACCACAGACTTGCAAGCCGTTTTTAATAGCCCTTTCAATTGCTTGCCACTCAATACCGGGTAGCAAGCGATGGAGACCATAGCCCCCGCGCATAGACATCACTACAGTCTGAGGCTCTAATTTGGATATGGCATTTAACTCAGTAAGACGTTCATCATCGTTGCCAGCGAAGCGCTCATGGACACGATGTATGCAATCTACGTTTTGGATAGCAATACCTTGACGTCCAAACCAGTCAATACCAGCTAATGGACTTTTACTATCTAAGCTTGCCCCAGAGGGAGCAATGAGGTGAATAGATTTCAACGTCGCCCCTTAAAAAAATCACGCAGCAATTGACCGCACTCTTCACTCATGATGCCACCTTCAACACTGGTCTGGTGATTAATCTGTTTTGAAGAAAATATATCTAGCACGCTACCAGCAGCGCCTGTTTTGGGATCTGGTGCCCCATAAACCACTCGATCAATCCTAGCATGGAGCATAGCACCGGAGCACATTGCACAAGGCTCAAGAGTGACATATATGGTGCTACCTGGGATACGGTAATTCTCTTCGGCTAGCGCCGCTTCTCGCAAGGCCAGCATTTCAGCATGAGCACTAGGATCATGGTTTGCAATCGGCTTGTTAAATGTCCTCGAGATGACTTGGCCATCCCGAACTAGCACTGCGCCTACGGGAACCTCACCTGATTGCGCTGCCAACTGAGCTTGCTCAATTGCCATACGCATATATTGCAGGTCAAGCTCTGTTTGCGTCATTTAGACAGAATGAACGTCAGCCCAGCAATTGGGCGTCTCATAAAGACGAATAGAAGAGAGTTCTAGGCGACCACTAAAAGCTTTGCTAAACACTGGCTTCAATATTGCAAAGGCCGCGTTAGCCAAGTTCTCAACAGTAGGAACGTGCTCCATGATGACGGTTTTGTGGCTAGGCAAAGTCGACAGGAAAGTAACCAAACCTTCATCCTCTTTGGCCACTAAAAATGCATGATCCCAAAGATCTACTACATATTGGTTTGTTAAGCGCTTGATATCGCCAAAGTCGAGTACCATGCCATCATCCGCTTTACCAGGATGATCAGCTACACCACCAGTTAGCGTAACTTCAATTGCATAACGATGTCCGTGCAGATGGCGACATTGACCATCATGATTGGGGATACGATGCCCGGAGTCAAACTCAAGGCGACGGGTAATGGAGATGGCAGGCTGTTTATTTGTCATTCGGTGCTTAATTAATCCTATTTGAGCTTGGTCAACTATCGAATCCCAATCAGCTTATGAGACTGCAGACTCAACCTCCACAAGGGACGCTTTTGACATAAGCTTACTGCTAACTCAGTATTACTTTTGAGGTTATGCCCATCCATGGGCTGCAAGAAACGATTGCGATAATCCATACCCTCAAAGCGGGCCATGAGTTTTTCTAATGCCTTATGGTCATTTTGCGGGATCACTAGCTTTAACTCATCCGCTTGAAGAACAATCAGATCAGAACCAGCTTTAGGACTTACACAAACCCAATCAACTCCTTTAGGAACTTTAATGGTGCCGTTCGTTTCAATCGCCACTTCGAAACCTTTTTGATGAAGTGCTGCAATCAACTCCTCGTCTAATTGCAAGAGCGGCTCTCCACCTGTGAAAACCACATAACGCTGCTGCGGACCAGCCGAAGTGCTACGCCATGAAGCCTCGATTGCATCAGCAAGTGAGGCAGCAGTTTCAAACTTACCGCCGCCAGCACCATCGCTACCTACAAAATCGGTATCGCAAAATTGACAAATAGCAGTGGCGCGATCTTCTTCACGTCCACTCCAAAGATTGCATCCAGCAAAGCGACAAAATACGGCAGCTCTACCAGTGTGGGTGCCTTCGCCTTGAAGTGTGGGAAATAGTTCTTTAACGGTATACATAGCAGTGCACCTATTTTAAGCGCAATGCCTATTTCCAGGAGATTAACTCCCACTCCAGATAATCCTCCCAGTAGGCATTAGCCCAATAGACCCCGGGAGTGATGTAACGGCCCGAAGAACGCCGAATAACCCAGCGCCCGATTTCTGGCGCAAACCACAAGTCCTCTTGCCGCTCATTGCCGACCCTAAATAGGTCGTTGCTGACAAAATTTGGGATTTCATTATGAATCTGAAATACCAAAAATTGCCCTGCAGGAGTCTGAATGCGCTCCCATTGCGATGCAGTCATGCCAAGACCCCAGTAATAACTGCCATCAGGGTATCCCGGCACTTGATATTGGGTTGTAAAGAATTCATTCCAGCCGGCCTGCAATTGTAGGGGCCATATCGGGATAGGCTTTGAGAATTTCTGAGCTGGCTTCCAATGGGGGTCTTGCACAACAAAACCCCAGGGTGATTGGATTTCATCAGGAAGCGATCCCGCCTTAAGACTCGTACGAGCAATACGTACTTCATTACCAACGGAAACTACTCTTTCGGTGACGGTATCTACAATCTCTTGATTAAATACATTTCGAACTTGATAAACCCATTCTTGACCAACCTTGGGTGCCCTTACAACTGGAGCCAGTATGGGCTGAGGCTCAAGAATACCCCGGGGGTAGGGCTGGGATGAGATGCATGCCGCCAGCAAGACGGGCAGCATCAATAAGACAAAGCGACGTAACGTGCTTACTTGTAAGAAGTCAGCTGCCATTGAAAACTATCCTCTAAATTTGGCATGCCTAACTGGCCCTGAATCATGTACGAACCAGAGGACTCTCGTGCTACCCAGCGCCCAATACTCGGCGCAAACCAAATCGTTTCTTTGCGAATGCAATTGACCTTATTGTCATCATTGCTCTCATAGTTAATGAGGTTTTGATAACGCAAGGTTAAGAATGTTCCTGCAGGTACAGTAATCTGCTCCCAGCCATGCGCACCCATAAATTCCTGCCAGCCATAAGCCGTATCGGAATAGCCCGCAATTTTGTATTTAGTGTTGAGTTGTTTATTCCAACTGGAAGTCAGCTCTGTTGGCCATAACGGGATAGCTGGATTAAAACTAATCGTTCGAGACCATTGTGGATCGGTCTGCACAACACCCCATGGGCCCTGCACTTCATTTGGCAGCTTGCCACCGGTTTCGTCCGTACGCTCAATCACAATGGCAGAGCCAACGCTAGCAACGCGCTCAGTAATAATTCCTAGGTTTTTCCCATCAAATACATTGCGCTTGATATAAGACCACTCCTGACCTACTTGAGGGGCGCGCACTGCTGGCAAAGGTTTTGGCTGGGCAACTGGTGTCCCACGCTCATATGAGAGAGGAACGCCACAAGCGACGGGAGCTAATGCGGCTGATGCAATAAAAGTACGGCGTGATAAATTCATTGATATCTCCTACGTTAATTGAGAACTTTACAAAATAATTGTAAGTCTGATTTATAGAGGTGAGCTAGCGATACAAGGCGTTTTGAATGAAATTTTTAGGGACAGTTGTCTTGGGTATGGAGATGCCCAAACCATCAAACCAAGACTGAGTTTTGATCTCAAATCCTACGGCGTGCATATAGTTATAAATGGCCTTTTTTAGCCCCTGACCAAGGATGTCATGATCAACTCCAGTAGGATCAATAAAGGCAACATCATTCTTGGCAAAGGTGATTTCTGGCAAAGGAATGAGTTCAATTCCATACTCTTGTGGATTTTGACCTACAGGAGAATGTACGGTACAGATAAAACGATGAAAGAATCCGCTTTGTATGCAGCCATTCTCAAATAACTGTCTCACATACTCCAAAGCATCCACCGTCTCCTGTACGGTTTGAGTAGGAAAGCCATACATTAAATAAGCGTGAACCAAGATGCCGGCATCAGAGAAGCCTTTGGTAACCCGAGCAACCTGCTCAACCGATACGCCCTTTTTCATGAGATTGAGTAGGCGATCAGAGGCCACTTCGAGACCTCCAGACATCGCAATGCATCCACTCTTGGCTAACAGCTCCGCCAATTCAGGTGTGAAGGTTTTCTCAAAGCGAATATTGCCCCACCAAGAAATGAGCACCTTGCGGCGAATGAGCTCCTCAGCCAGTGCTTTTAATATTTTAGGTGGCGCAGCTTCATCGACAAAATGAAATCCTGTCTGCCCAGTTTCCTCAACAATTTGCTCAATACGATCTACCAATAAACTGGCTGACGCAGTTTCATAACGAGAGATGTAATCAAGAGATACATCGCAGAAGCTACACTTTTTCCAATAACAGCCATGCGCAACAGTCAGCTTATTCCAGCGGCCGTCGCTCCATAGGCGATGCATCGGATTAAGCATATCCAAAAGAGATAAATAAGAATCTAGCGGCAACCCATCCCAAGTGGCAGTACCAACCTCTTCAAAAGGCACATCAAGTTCTTGCCAATTGAGGTATTGCACTTGATTGCTAGAATTGCGAATAAAGGTACGCACCAATCTTTCGGTGGAGCGTTTGCCGCTGATATGCTCAAGTAAAGCAAGCAATGGCCTCTCCCCAGAATCTAGCGTAATGAAATCCACATAATCAAAGATACGAGCGTCGGATAACGCTCGAAGCTCAGTATTGACATAACCACCACCCAAAGCAATCTTGATTTCTGGATGTGATTTTTTAATTACCTGAGCTATACGCAAGGCCGCATACATTGCCCCGGGGAAGGGTACGGATAGGAGCACTACATTCGGCTGGTGACGCTCAATCGCTTTACTGGCTAACTCTTGTAAATGCAGGTCCATGAGCGTTGGTTTAGCCTGGAGCGCACCAGCCAAAGGTGTAAAGGTAGGCTGACTACTTGCCAAGGATTCTGCATAACGCACGAATTCAAAGCGGTCATCAACAGCATCACGCAATACATCAGATAAATCATTGAGATAAAGGGTGGCTAAATGACGCGCCCTATCTTGAGACCCTAAAGCGCCAAAGGCCCAAGACAAAGGATCGCCCGCCTCTTCATCATCAAATGCATCAAGAGAAGCAAAGCGTGGGCCCTCCGGTAAAAAATCCCGGGTATTGATGCGATGACTTAAAGTGCTATCGCGCCCCTGTAAGAAGCTAATCGTTGGGGCAATAGTAGATTGATAGGAATCAAAGTAGTCTAGGAAAAAATTGACGCTGGCACTGCGACTCTCCTCAGGAACATTGAGGGCTTGAGCATGAATCTCAGACATGCCCTCTGGAGTAAAGAAACTGAGCACTAAAGCTAAGGCAAGATCCTCTTGAACGGCAACAACACCACGAGACCTCAAGAATCCCGTGAGATACGCCGTAGAAGGATACGGCGTGTTCAGTTGGGTCATGGGTGGAATGAGGCTCAATACCTTCATGTTCATCTGCTATGCCCCGAGAAGGCTTAACTCTTCGGATGTGAAACCAGCTTGCTTGCGGGCCTCCATATTGAATGGGGGCTTTAAAACAGGCGCACGATATTTGGCAGCCAACTCTCGATAAGCAGTGATTGGAGAAATATTATCTTGAGTACATAAGAAATTAAACCAACGATTGCCAATCAATACATGGCCGATTTCATCATTGAGAATAATTTCCAATATCTCCACCGCACGAACTTCTTTAATTTGTTTGAAGCGATCCCGAATCGCTGGTACCGCATCTAAGCCTCTTGCTTCCATTGTTCTGGGTACCAAGGCCATTCTGGCAATTACAGAATCCGTTGTTCGTTCGACCATCTCCCACAAACTATTGTGGGCGGGGAAATCTCCATAAGAAAACCCCAGCGCATGCAAATACTCATTTACTAAACTGAAGTGATAGGCCTCTTCTTTGGCAACCTTTAACCAGTCCTCATAGTATTCCTTGGGCATATCTGGGAAACGCCAGATTGCATCTAGCGCAAGGTTCATCGCATTAAATTCAATATGGGCGAGTGAGTGCAATAAGCCCGCCCTTCCTTCAGGGGTATCCATTCTTCTTTTAGGAACAAGCTTAGGAAGCACTAATTCTGGCTTTAGCGGACGCCCAGGCAAAGAAAGGCCTTGAGCATCTATCTTATGGGCAACATCCAGAGTAATTTGTTGTTTGTGATAGCTACCAAACAAACTGAATAACTGACTTACTTTGTTTTGTGCATCAGTGCTTACTAGGATTGCGAGTGAAGCTTCGCGTAACTCAAGCATGAATATTGGCAGGCTTAAATCGCCTACCCCTTATTCCCACTCAATAACAACGTAAGTAATTTTCTCTTTATAATCAATCACTTACGTTCTCCAATATCCAAGTGTGTAACTTTTGTGTAACAGCATTTATGTAAACGTAACTTACGCAACTGTCGTAAAACACAATGATAACAACAACTTAAGCAAATTGCGGTTACACGACTTGCGACAAAAAACGAAAGTTAATAGCCTCATTAACAGGTATTACTTAAGTATGACTCGCTCACTTGTTAAGTAATCAAGTTCAGCATCAATCATTGATTTAAGTCTTGTCATTACCTTCAACCTAACAGCGTCATCCGTGTTTATGTAGTTCATATCAAACTTAAACACCAGCTTATCTTCGTTATCGTCAAAGCCTACAGTAAGCATTTCTTGTGTCATAACTGTATTTTAAAGTCTTTATGCACCAAATACGATCATTTACTTAGTTAGGTAAAGTGCTGTAACTACAGCAAAACCAATAAAAAACAGCAATGCAAGTAGCTTCCAAGTTAATTCCCTATCTTCTTGTTCTGTAACGCTATCGCTTACTGCGTGTAAATCCTGTATTGGCTCTAATTGCTGTGCTTGTTCTGTACTGCCTAAGTTATCTAAGCGTTGCCTATAACTTATGCCTGTGCCAGGCAAACCGACGCTACCAGTAACTTTATCGCCACGTATATTAAGTCTTGCTCCACGTGTACCAACGCTAATGCTTGCACCAGTCTTACTTAAGTTAAGTGATAAGCCTTTAAACAATGTAATGCGTTTTTGTAATCGTAAGCCCATATGCCTATTTCTTCTTCTTAGCTAATGTAAATAACCCTGCTTCAGCCATAACAAATAAGCCTAAATTACGTATGCTATCAGTAATCCGCTTTGTATCATTTCCATCAAATAGTCCAGTAGCGTATTCATATGCCAACCAAATAACAACTGTGATTGCAATAGACAAGAACAGCTTATTGGATTGCTTTATGACTTGATTTGCATTTTCCTCAAGCACTTCAGCAGGTATTACATCGGGAATAGTGGCATTACGGCTTAACAATATACTTTTTGCAATTACTACAGCTTCATCATTAAGTTTGCTGTATTTAATAGCATCCTGTAGCTCTAACGTAGACAACGTATTTAAGTGTTCTTGCAATTCCATAGTTAACCTCAACTTGCGTCATATGTTTGCACTACGATTACATCATCTAGTGCACATTGTTTCAAAGCCTTTGTATCCATAACAAAGTCACTAATCCAGCCATCCTTTATTGCCCCATTCTTAGCATTGGCTTCAACTAAGGCAATTTCAGGTATTAAATCTTTAGCTTTAATTAAGTAATAGGAAGAAGCTACTTGATAGATTTTCTCAGCTTTGCCAACATCAACCAGTCTATCAATCCACTTAGTTGCTCCAAGTCCACCTAACCAGTCACCATACTCAACTTTAGTATTATTGTTAATTATGTGTATTTCCCAGCCAAGCATAGCAATCCTTAAATTAGCAATGCACCATCATCAGTTTTCTTTACACGCTTCTTCTTAACCACAGTAGCTGGTAACAAGCTAGTTAACTCTTCATAACGCTTAAACAAAAATGCAACTCTGCTTGCATCATCATCCCCACCTTTATAGCCATATGCTTCGTCTACAGCTTTGTCTAAATCCTTGTGTGCCTTTATTAACACAGGTGGACTTGAAGAGTTGTTATATAAAGTTGCCAAATTTGTATCAACAAACGATTTTCTTAAATCAATAATATTCTTAGCGTTAGTCTTCAAAGCTTCTTTTGCCTTATCACTAACGTCTTTAGCCCATACAAAATTGTTATACACAATACTTGCAGAGTATTGGTAATCACTCTTCATTCTTCCGCAAACTGTTCGCATCCAAGCCATATGCATTTTGCTTTGTAAAACCCCAAACTCATACAATGTTGCATTAGGAATAACTAACGCACTACCACTAACTATTACACTAGAATCGACAAAACCTATTGGCATATAGTCACGATTTTGTGATGAAACTTTAGGTAAAATAAGATAGCTTGCTTTTGGCTGTCTAATTTCGCCAAAAAGCATTGGATAACTTGCTAACTTGTTAGTAGCCAACCTTTCGCTACCTAATCTAAATTGTCTAACTGATTCAATACGCTCTTTTATTAGGCGGCTTTTGCTAATTAAGTTGGGCTCCGCATCTACAAGCCATAAGCAATATCGCTCTACGCTATTAATAAACTCATTACCACCTATGTATTTTCTTATAACCTTATCGTTATCAGCATTCTCCGCAATAAAAATATCACGCTCTTCTGGTGTTAAGGTGAAAAAATTATTATCAATTGGCATACTGCCGTAATTCATTTCCGCAACATTGCATAGCGGATTACTACGCTTATCAATAGCAACAAATGGAGCATTAACTAGATAAGGATTAATATTATCAACTATGTGTTGCTCACCACTATTTGCGTCATCTTCATCAGCATAGTAATAAAGATCTTTTTTCTTACTCGTATTGCCAATGCTAAATCCAATAATTACGCAATGAACAGCGGCAACACCTCTACCTTCGTTGCTCCACTTAAATGTTCTATGTGCAAAATCTATTGCAATACCTCTTGCGTTTAAGTAACCCCAAAAGATACCAACTTGTTCTCCTTGTGTAATACTATTTGTTGATACAAATGCACAGCGAATTGTATTGTTTAATTTAATATATTCACCAGCTAGTAAATACCAACAACACACATAATCCAATACTCCGCTACCTTTAATACCTTTAGCAACAGTAAGTAGCTCGTTCTTCTGCTCTGTAGTTTGCTCTTTCTTTCCAATAAACGGGGGATTGCCAAACACGTAATTGCAATCTTCTGCTTTAACTATGCTGTTCCAATCTGTACGCAATGCATTACCGCAATGTATATGCGGCGTAGCAACTAAAGGAACAGTTGCACGAGTTTCACCAAACCTATTACCACTTTCTAAGTTAAGTTGATGATCTGTTATGTACATTGCTACACGTGCAATATGCACAGCCGCCTCATCAATCTCAATTCCATAAAACTGTTCAATGCTTACTTTGCAATACTCTTTAACGTCTAACAAGCCGCCTTGTTCACCTTTAAAGTACAGCTTAGCAATAACGTCATTCTCAATACGTCTTAATTCCCTGTAAGCAATAACTAAAAAGTTACCGCAACCGCAAGCTGGATCAAAGAACTTAAGTGTATGTAACTTATCGTAAAGTGCTTGTAATTTAGGTTTAGTGATTGCTTGCTCGAATTCCTTATGCAACTCATCTAAAAATAACGGCTGTATTACTTTAAGTATGTTGCGTTCGCTTGTGTAGTGTGCTCCTAACTCTCGTCTACTCTCTTTGCGATGTGCTGTGTCAGTAGCACCAGCCTCTAATACACTTTGAAACATTGCACCAAAAATAGCTGGCGAAATTCCACTCCAATCTAATTCTGAACACTTAACTAATATTGTTCTTAAGTCAAAGTCAAAGCTAGGGATAGATATTTGCTCTGCAAATAATCCACCATTTACATATTCAAAAGCCTTAAGTACTTCATCTAAGTTTGTTTGCCGTTTGTCGTGTGCTGTATTAAGCACTTGAAACAGCATAGCAATAGCCATTCCTAAGTCACTGCCATCCTCCTTAGTCTTAGCCACTAACTTCTTAAACTGTCCATCCTCACCAAATATGCCTGTATCGTCTGCAAACAAGCAAAACAGTAATCTAGTTAAGAAGCTCTCTAAATCCCTACCTGTGTAGTTAGCTTTAAGTAAAGCATCGTGTAGCTTGGCAATCTGCTCTACAGCTTTACGGTTAATTGGTAATTCCTCGCTGTAAGCAATAACTCGCTTATCAACCAAAAACATAAACCAATCAGCACGTTTACTAATCTCACTTAAGCTACATATAAGTGGCTCTTTATCTAAGCTGTGTAGGTTATATAGGTGAAATGTTTGAAAATCACTAATTAATATGTACTGCGGCTTTTCAAACTCATTAGTAATTGCCATTGCATAATCAAGCGCCTGCTCATATGCTTTATATAAGTTTTCACCAGTTGTCTTTTGCTCAACCAATAACACGCCAGGTATAAAGCTATCTATATAACCCCGTGCATTGCCAAACTTAATAACCTTCTTTTCGAACATTGACGCAGAACTCTTGCTTAATCCAAAGCAAGCGTAGAAATCACGCATAAATTGCTGTGCGTATTGTTTCTCTTCCCTGTCGTTCTCGTGTTCTTTCGCAAATAGCTGTAAGCGTCTGCGGACTTCGTTAATTGTTATATCTGCCATAAATTACATATTAACTTGTATGGGACTAAGGATAAACACTAATGACTTTATGCAGAATACGGCGCTTACGCTCTGCCCACTTTTGGCTAATCACAATACCAGCTTCAATTGTTTTACCTAAACCAACTTCATCAGCCAATATCACGCCTTTAGATAATGGGCTACGGACAGCGAATAAAGCAGCGTCAACTTGGTGGGGATTAAGGTCAACACGGGCGGTAGCTATTGCCCTACTTAGCTTATCAATTGAGTTGGATTGCTGCTTAAGGCTTAATTGTGTTGCCCATAGCTTAGATTGGTATATAGAGTAAGGGCGCATCCCGTTATTTTATGCGTTTATTTGTCATAACTTAGGAATAATGGATTGCCTATCAGTAAGGGTATTAACGAGGTTTTTAATAATTTTAAAGCCCGTATATGGCGTGAATCACCAATTTACTTCTAATTAACAGTATAAAGTTGTAAGTGTTATTTTTAACCAAAAACGCAGATTGGAGCTGTCAATGAATACAGTAGTCGTCCACAGTCAAAAAGAGCTTACAAGCTGGCGCATCAAAATAGAGACAGCTTGGCAGAAAAGCGTGGCGAGCGTTATTGAGGTTGGCAGACTAGTTAAAGAGGCAAAAGGAGAATTGGGTGTTAGTTACAGTCTTTTGGAGACTGAACTACCTTTCAGTTCCACGGTAGCCGCATTCCTCATTAAGATTGCTGAAAACCCAGTCCTTAGTAACCCAGCTTACTTCTCCCGACTTCCCAATGCTTACAACACGCTATATCACCTAGCCAGTGTTGACCCTAAAAAATTAGTACAGCAAATTGAGAGTGGGGAAATTAATCCCAGCTATACCTTAGCTAGCGCCAAAACATTACGTGATGCTTCCCCAACCAAATCATTAGCTAAAGTCCCTAATAGCAAAAAACCAAAAGTCACATTATTTGAAGTGGGAACACTATCGATTGCTGAGCCTCGAAGTACAGAAGCTTTTCAGGCTGAATTAGATGCTCTCATTCAAAAATACAAAGGTTCAATCACATACACTGGTAGACAAAATTCATTATTAGACTGGCATCGGCATGTAATGCTTAATCAAGCACTAGAGAAAATTAAGCAATGTGAATCAGAATTAACAAATATTGATATTGATGATTTACGAATGCTTGAAGATGCGGCTTTCTTTCTAACAAAAGATAAAAATCAAAAATACAAATCTGAAATTGTGATTAATGGTGAGTTAGTAACACGCACTTGCCTATCTCCCGAATATAAAGACTACAAACGTATTTCTAAATTGATTAAGCAAAAGGATATTACCAAAGGATCAATTAATGAATGGTGCAAAGAAAATAAAGTTCCCAATCAATTTACTGATTTAAAAAGTATGGATAAGGAATTTTATATATGGGAACAAGTCAGACTGATACTAGAGAAGAAAGATATTAAAGGCTCTCTGAAACGATTAAACGATATGGCAAGTCGTAGTCGTTTTCCAAAGATTAGAACATTGGGGCAGAAAGTATTAAAAGAGCTGACTCGTTTTGATAACAAGGCTTAACGATGGCTTACTACTACACAAAGAATGATGACTTAGTTAAATCGAACATTAATAAAACATTTGGCGAGTTGTTTACTTGTAGCCCAAAACAATTTGAGGTGTGGGTTAATGAGCTATGTACTGCTGTTACAAAACAGTGGGATGAAAAAGGACAGCCTCCAAAAGCTGGAGTGAAGCTAGAGGAGATGGGCAGTGAGTTTGAGCGCATCTGTCGTGTTGATACGAGCAAGATGTGGTTTAAAGATGAGCAGACACGCAAACTTGACTGTGTGATGGACGGGGCACGAGTCTCCATTGCTAATAGCTTCTTCCCTAACATCCTTAAAGCCAAAGATACAGTGGGTGAGGATAAAGCGATTAGTGTGTACGACTTATTTGCCAAAAAGTCAGCAAGACCGAAAACATTAGCGGTACTTGATAAATGTATCCGTGATGACGGCTTTTACGACTTTTCCCCCATCTATCGACCCCCCACTACCTATAAAGGTGATTTAAGACGTGAAGCCCGTCGCATTGTTGAGGAAATACTAACGGAAGAACAAAGTGGTGCTGGCACTCGTAGTCTTTGGTTGGACGTTTCAGAAAAGATTGAAAGACGTACACCTCGTATTAATGCCAAAGAATTAAAACAGTTACAAGAAAAGGGTTTACTTAAAAAGAAGCATTTGAATGGTATTGATTTAAATAAAGTCGATGAGGATAGCCTCTATCGCATTCGTGTTTACAACATCAATCAAAAAGTATTGCCTCTTATTTTTAGACACTTAGAATTAGGCGCTGGTATTGCCCCTAACAACTTTCCTTCTGCTGTAGCTAGACTCTTGTACAAATACGCTACCGATAAATGTATTGGGCAAGATGAAATTGTTATCTATGACCCCAGTATGGGCTTTGGTGGACGCTTACTTGGCGCAATGAGTTTACGAGACAGACCCATTCACTATATTGGCACTGACCCTAACACTGAGAATTGGATTAAAGAGCTAGGCATATCTCGTTATGAATATATGGAACGGATATTTAAAAGCCATGTGCGTTATGGAGAACTGTTCAAAGGAACTTATATCTGTAGTGGCAGTGAGGATGTGGCTAAGAATACTGAATTTAAAAAGTATAAAGGCAAAGTCGATTTTGTCTTTACTTCACCACCCTACTTCTCAGCTGAAATATACAGCGATGAACCCACCCAAAGCTCAATCAAATACAAAGAGTATGGTGGTTGGCGGGATAACTTTTTACGCCCCACTCTAACTACTGCTGCAGATTGGCTTAAACACGACAGAATCTTAGCTTTTAATATTGCCGATATAAATGTAGGCTCGACTCAATATCCGCTTGAAAATGATTTAATTGAGATACTAAAAGAGTGTGGACTAAGTTATCAGGGAAAGCTAAAGATGGTGTTGGCAATTAGCCCGTCTATGAAAATTAAAAAAGAAACACGTCAGCCCAGTATGAAAAACTTCTGTGTAGTAAACGGTAGATGGAGGAAATACGAGCCTATCTTTATTTTTTATAAACCTTAATGATTAACACGACGCAATTACAAAATACACTGTGATCGCGTCGTGAATTAATCCTAAACTAAAAATTAAGCATTAACTAATCTTTTATGCTCTAAGTCGTTCAAAGCCAATGACTCAATTAAAAAGCTCGATTCAATACTCTTAATCTCACTCGTAAACAGTGATACTTTTATTTCAATATCTAGCATAAATGCATCACTATCACTCTTGCCATCTGTTACTTCAAATGCCATTGACCATACTTGTTCAAAATCATAATCCGTTCTTTCAATAACTAAACGCAAATCACCATTACTTGCGTCTTGTAAAAACGCAATTTCTTGCGATGACAATAAACGCTTAAGCATCGTAGTAACCTGTCCGCCCTCTACTAAGTCATAGCCTTCGTATATAACACCGCCACCATATGATGCAATTTCATTGTCTTCGTCATCTTCATTGTGCTGTGTATATATCCCAGCAATATCATCTTCAATGTAGTTAACCAAGCTTTCAACATTGCGTGTAATACCGCACTTTTCAAGCAGCGTTTCAACATAGCTATTACGTTTAGTTTCATCTAGTAATTCAGTTGTATTAATTTGTAACATTTTTAAGTCCTTTTTAAGTTAAAAAATTGACAGAACTTACTGTCTCTCTGACTCTATAGAGCATTAACTGATAGATCGAGCGAGCACAGGAGCAATTTCCTCTAAGTGCCGTTTTTAATTAAAAACGTATGAAGGAGCAGATAGATGACTTATCTGCTCGATGTTTCTGACGATGCTCTATAGAGTCCGATCAACTTGTTTAACAGCAAGTTTTTTATCAACTTTATAAGGAATTGAAATGAAGATTTATCACTATACAAAATGTAACAGATTGAACAGCATTTTTACGGATGGCTTTATTGCTACTGAAATGAAGCGTACGCTCGGAGGTGGAATTAACCTCACTGACTACGTCTGGCTGACTGAGAAGCTTCAATATCCCAAAACAGCATTACCTCTACTCGGTTCGTTTCGTGAAACAGACTTATTAATACATGTCATGAATAAACACGTTCACGTTGATTTAGACAAAATTGGTGCTGTCTTTGGTAAGTTTTATAGATTTAGCTTTGATAGTTCTGACTCACGTATTAAAAAATGGTTCTTTAGCGAAGAACGTAAACATCTTAAAAATAATCAGTTTTGGATGCGAATGGAAAGCGTAGCAAACAAAGTAGATGATGATGTGCGTTCATTTTGGATTGCTACAGAAGATCTAACACTTGAGAACTTTAGCTTGGAAGTATTTGATGGTGGATGGAAAGTGTTATTAGAAAATGTCTCTCTTTCTAACTTAAGCACAGAAGCTCTAAACACAATCAGCGAACTAAAAGCAATCAGCACAGCAAAGTGTATTGAGCATGGCATTCCTCACAAACATTTGTTAGCAGCTTAAGGAGAATAGTATGACTTACTTTAAACATACACAGAAACATAACTTAAACTGCTCTTGCGATTACTGTAATGATGTTGATCCCAATAAAAGCATTGCTAGAGAGCTTGAGAGATATATTGAGGAACTAACAATGTATTCCGCCAACAATCTGAACGATGAACACTTTGACTACATACATAAAATATTGAACAAGATTTGTCTTATGCGACGTTATTTCCCATCTAAAGAACTTCCACTAAAGCACCAACGTTTAGTAGATGCTTTAGATAAAGATTAAACCAATTCCACAGCCTTACGCTTCATATCGTCATTTACATCTATGTAAGCCTGCGTTGTACTGATGTTCTTATGTCCAGCTAAGCTCATCAGTACACGCACACCCACTCCCTTGCTTGCTAGGTTGGTAATAAATGTTCTGCGTCCACTATGTGAGCTAGCACCATCAACCCCAGCACGTTTATATAGGTAGTGGAAGAACTGCGTTAATGTATTTGCTGTAAAGCCATCACTGCTACGCTTTTGACTATAAAAGAACTTAACTGCTGGATTTATAGCGGCTTTGTCAAATAAGCGTGTGTATAGCTCAAGCTCTTTACGCAACTTATCGTTAACAAACACTACACGAGCTTCATTGCCCTTAGTTTGCTCTGCGGACAGGCGTATTTCATTGCGTATATTACCTTCACCATCTAAAACGTCGCTGTTACGTAAACTTGCTACCTCGCCTACACGCATACCACTTAAGTGCGTAGTCATTAGCAAAGCCCTGTTCCGTGCGCTGTGCTTGCGTGTAGCTGTGTAATCTAAAACCCTACGTAATTCTGTAGTTGTTAGTGTTTTTGCTTGCTTTGACATAGTATTCACCTCTAAAGTAATAGTTGCTATGTCATTAGTATGTTTTCTTTGTTTATCTATTCCTACCTCTTTTTGCTTGTGCGCTGTCATTAGTTTTTTCTTCCAATAATCAAGTGGTTACACTGTCTAAGTGCGTATATGTAAGCTTTTCTATAAATCCTTACATTGTTGTATTTATTGGGGATGTGGCTTATTGACTACAGATTTACACGGACTTGCTTATAAGCCCTATGCGCTGTTTAAGTCGTTCTCTGCTGTATTGCTATTAGCTGTTATGCGTTATGCGCTTGTAGCGTGGTTTAAGTGCTTACTAACAAATTGTGCTGTGGCAGTATGTAAGAAATAACTTGGATTAAAAATGTCAAATGCTTACTACAACCGCCTTACGCTAACTGGCAATAGGGCTATTGAAATACTTAACAGCGAAATTAACTACAGATTTATTGATGATCACGCAAAACACGGACATAGCAACCCATTAACTGTTTACAGAATCTTTTATGGTTTAACTACAGCAGAAGCTAAAGAACTGCGTAAGCGTGATGTGATTACTGATGTGCGCTATAGCAATGACACGCAATATATGCCTACCTCTACAGGCTTTACTTTGATAAGTGAACCAAAACCATTGTTTGATTTACAAAATCACTTGCTTACTTTCGCAAGCGTATTAGATTCTCATTTAATTGTCTGTAACAGTAGCCATACCATTCCCATTAACTCTTGCTCCACACGCTATGTAGTGATGGATAAGAATGAAATTAAGGAGTTTGTTGCTACAAGAAAAATTACACCGCCCAAAAAGCATACGCTTGAAACGGACAAGGTAATTAACGCAATTAGGGATGAGGCAAAGAAAGAGGCTTTTACAAAACTAAAGGATGGAGTGAAGTGGGTTACTTACGAGATGTTTAGGTTTTGATTACTTTAATAAGCTCTCTATTATTTCCCATTTATTTTTATATTTCTCAATGCTCCAGCCAGTAATTGATGTGGCTGGAGGTATATGAACAGTACGCATTGTTGTTTCATTGTGCTTCTGTCCGTTTTTTCCTTCTGTACTCATCCACTTTTCATGCGCTGACTTTACTTGCTTAGCAAGTTCATCTGATGGGATGATGTAGTACTCAAATGCTTTATCACTATCCGCTTTAGGAATTCCTGCTAATACCCAAATAAAGTTTTTACCAAATTCTTTTTCTGCCTTTTGTCCTACAGTTACAGTCTTGTTGCCAGGCACAAAAGTTTTAACCTGTATATGTACAAACTTAGTGCCTTCTGTATTGCTACAGAGTATGTCTGTATTAGGTGTATTGCCCATAGTTACTACAGCAACTAAATCTCGTCTACATAGCTCACCAGCAACAAAAAACTGTGCTGAACTGCCCCGTGCGTTTTTATTCTCACCCATAACAACCCTCCAATGCCTTGTGATTTATTTCGTTCCAATGTAATAAATTTGTAGCACGGGAGATTCTTTTGTTACTCCAATAACTGTTGTGTATTTTGTGTTGCCAATATATTTTCCTGCTACTTTAATGTTATAGCCAATCCGCATAGCATCTGGATTAAATGTAACAGTATTCCCATCAGTTTTCAAAAAAGCGTAAGCAACAGGAAGTATAGTGGGATATTGACCATTGCTACTGAATACATTTAATACTTTTCCTCTTATTAAATTTGATGTCTCCTGTAAATCAATAGTTATATCTCCACAATAAAATTGATTGTCAGGATTAAGCAATGGAGAGGCGATAATTGGTGTTAATGGCTTTGCTGAGTAGTAAATACAAGCGTCATTAACATTTTGAATTTTTAGTGCGCCAGATTTAATTTTTTGCTGATGCTCTTTCTCAGCAATAGCATTTAGTTCAGCTTCCTTATCAGCCTGTCTCCTGTTTAATTCTTGCGCTTGTTGATAATTTTGCGTGTTTACAGCAACTTGGTATATGTCATCAATTAAATTTTTAGTGCGAGATGGCGATAGTTGGGTATTTCTATAGCCCCCATTCATCCGTATGACAGTATTAAGAAATGAAGAATTTTTCTCAACACAATCATCAATTTGATTTTTAATGAACGCTACTGTGTCAGGAGTCCAGTTAATAAACTTAGTGCCTGCCCATCCTTCATTTGCGTTGAATAATTCCTTGCCATCGCTTGTCGTTAGTTTGTTTCTATTTTTAAGAATATTGCTGCCATATAAATTTGCTATGTCAGTACAAGATGTTCTTAAGTTATTCGGTCCAACTATTTCTTCATTGCTTACTATTCCAATATAGTCATTAGTTTCTGGCAGTCTACTAAAAGTACTTGAACCATTATTTTGGGCGTATACATAATTTGAACTATTGAATAGCAGTAGCAAAATCGTTAGAGCACCTGCTATGTTTAGATTAAGTTTCATAATCAAGCCCAGTGTAAGTTTTTAGTTCTATTAATATTATTCACTCTTTACTTTAACAGTTCATAGTTTTTGTAACAAATTTTAACAAAGCTTCGCTAATTAAAGCTTCATTCAGCTTTAAGTGCTTTCAGCAAGAGACAACTTAAGTCAGTAGTGCTGTATTACGCTAAATCCCACAGAACATTGTCTGTGTCTTTCATTCCTAGTTCTTTAGTTAAGTATTCCATCCAGCCGCTATCAACAATATCTACTTTGTGCTGTTCATCTAGTTCTGCCACCTTCAGTTTTGCGTTGCGTACCAATCCATCTACTTCATTCCACTTCACATAGCTAGGCAAGTCACCAATAGCCATATGTAAATGTAAGTTCTTGCCTGTACGCTCACCTTCCACCACTACTAAGTATTTCAAGCCTTTGCCATAACGCTTTGCGCTACTACCAAACACTTGCTGGTTTAGCTTTTGCGTAAAGTGTCTAGCTATGCGTCTTACTTCGTCTTTGTCCAATTTCTGTATGTACGCACCATTAGCGTTTTTAACGACATTGGACTGTTTAAGCGTAAGGGTTAAGGCAAGTGGATATTGCTTATGCAAGCTGTTTAACCAAGTGCGTGTAGCCTGCTTTTGCGTAGGCGTAGCAGTAGGGCAATAGGCTGTTTTCTGTCTTATTTGTTCTAGGTTCATATGTTTATTTAGCCGAACCAAATAAAACCTGAATATTTCTTATCTTTCCTTATATCAATCAAGGCGATACGGCATTAGGTTATTGGGGTTTTTGGTAGGAAAAGCTGTTATCTGAAACTAAAGTTAAAACTCCACTAACAATAAAGGAGTTGAAATGAGTACGCTGAATAACTTAAAACTGGTAGCAAGTAAGAAACACGTCACTGCTAGCCCAATCGTCCATCGCCGCAACAAGCTAGTAGCTAAGCTACATGAGCAATTGGAATTATGTGAAGCACAAAAGAGTGGCAATACTTACGCACCTAAGAAGTTGAAAACCTTTACTAATAAACAAACAGGTGAACGTATGACTACGGAAGTAGTCAAACGTGTGAAAGAGTGGTTTTGGATTGGAGATAACGGCAAAATCAATTTAGCTGTTAAGTACGGCGCTAAAACACTACCGCTTAATAAGAAAGGTGCTAATGCTATTGAGCTAGCTAGCGGTGACGAGTTGATTGCTACTTTAAAAACGCTGAAAGCTGCGGTATTAGAGGGTGAGCTTGATGAGGCTATTACAGCAGTGAGCACAGCCACACGTGAGGCATTTGGAAAATGAAAACTTACAGGCTATGGGTGCGTATTAGTCAAACGCAAACTACCAATACGATTGTGTATGCGGATAATGCTTATGCGGCGAAGTTAATTGGGGAACATCAGTTTGGCGTAGGCAATGTGCTCAGCTATATAGAAGTAAGTAATTAATAAGTTTGGCAAGAGAGGCTTAAATACTTGTATGCGATTTTATGAATTTCAATCCATCTCCACTATTAAGCCTCTCAAGCCCGCTAAGCCGCTTAAACCCCAACAAGCTCGGACAGCCAGTTTGAAGCGCAATGCTGACAATGCTAAGCAAGCTTATAAGGCTGAGAAGGATAGGCAGAATGTAGCTAAAGCACAGCAACAAATTTTCAAAGCTACCCACTAAAAAGTTACTGCGCAATTTTTAGCGCCAGTGGAGAACCTAACCCCCACCAGTTTTAATCTAACCCCACCTCGTATTCTTAATAACTCTTATTACAAGAAAGTGAGATTTCACATAAATTTGGGTGTTTTTTGGTGATTTGTTAGTAGATTTAGAATTTTAGATAAAGGGAATGACAGGCATAGCTTAGATACTATTTTGGAATTAGTAAGCCATCCCTGTATTCGTAGTCAGCAAGCGCATTACTCACCATCTTCTCTTCCGTTGTGTGATAGTAAGTCTTTTCAATTTGCGTAATACTTGTGCCACACATTTCTGCAACTGCTGCGGGTGGCAAATTACTATTAACACGTTGCGTAATGAAGTAATGCCTAAAGCTATACGGCACTAAGTCACGTGTTTCTATACTGCTAACCTTAGCCAGTTTTAATATTTTATTAAAGTGATAGCCGATTGCACGTGCAGTAATGGGATTTTTGTCATTAACGCTAAACATTAAGTTATCACCCAAACGCTTTTGCATATCTTTTTCTTTAACCTGCTCGTCAAGCCTGCCAATCTGCAACTTAAGCAACCCAGTAAAGTAGCCAGTGTCTTTAACAACTACTTTTCTTGTTTTTCTAACCTTACTTGTCTCGCCTCTTACTGTTATCTTTAGCAAATCAAACTTCTTATTACGTGCTTCCTTGTGCTCCATCTCCTCAATATCACTCCAACGTAGTTGTAACTGCTCTCCACGTCGCAAGCCTGTAATTGAGTTAAACCCTAAGTAGTAGCCTGTTATAGCTTGCACTAAGTTTTCTGCATTCGTTAAGTCTTTTTCAGCTTCTTTAATGTAGCCATCTAATGCAACTCCAATAGCCTTAAATTCAGCGTCAGTAAACAAGTCTCTTCTATTTTCTTCCTTGCCTCTATCTATTTTTGGTAACTTCTTAAAGTCAAAGCCATCAATATATGTTTCTTTGCGCTTATACAACCAAGCCATCATTGCATTAATAGTGCTTTGCTCATTCTCTACTGTAGTTTGGCTTATCTTTAAGCCTTTCTTAGTCTTAGTGCGTTCTGCAAAGTAATCTTCACAATCTGTACGCTCCAATTCCTTTAGCTTTGTGTCACGCTTAATAAATTCAAGCCAATGCTCTAAGTGTGTGCTGATTGTTGAGTATCTGCCTTTAACAATTAATTTTGCATCTACGTCTTTTTGTCGTTGCTCCAAATACATAGCAACACCATCTTTTGTAGTGAGTGAAAAATAACTCTTGCCCTGCATTTGCAAAGCCATCAGCTCGTGATAGTGCAGCTTGGCTTTATCTTCTGCTGTACTTCTGTTTCTTGTCTTTAAGCTAAAGCGTGCGTACTTACGTTCTTTAGTCAGCCAAATCCTAAATTGCCAATAGTCACCACGCTTGTAAATAACAGCGTCGTCAAATATGGCTATTTCATTTTCGTTAAATTTGATTTTTTTGGACGGCATTGCTTGCTTTAAATAACTACGATTACGAGTAGCTACAGTTTTGTGTAGCTTTATGTGTAACTGTAAATTATTAAGCTAAGAAAAACAATGACTTAATGATTAGTGTGAAACTTTTGTGTAAGTAGAAAACCTATAAAAATCAATAACTTACGTTAAAATTCTCACTCCCACTCGATCGTTGCGGGTGGTTTTCCACTAATATCGTACACAACACGGTTAATGCCGCGCACTTCATTGATGATGCGGTTTGAAACCTTGCCCAACAACTCATGTGGCAAGTGGGCCCAATGCGCTGTCATAAAGTCTTGGGTTTGGACTGCTCTGAGAGCAACAACATATTCATAAGTTCTGCCATCGCCCATCACGCCAACAGACTTCACTGGCAAGAAAACAGCGAACGCTTGGCTAGTAAGGTCATACCAAGATTTTTGACTTGCTTCATCAATCGTATTGCGCAACTCTTCAATGAAAATGGCGTCAGCACGTTGCAGCAAGCTCGCAAACTCTGCTTTGACCTCACCCAAAATCCGCACGCCAAGACCTGGCCCTGGGAATGGATGGCGATACACCATCTCACGAGGAAGACCTGAGGCCACTCCAAGTTCACGGACCTCATCCTTGAAGAGCTCACGCAAGGGCTCAAGCAATTTGAGATGCATGTCTTCAGGTAAGCCACCAACGTTATGGTGACTCTTGATCGTGTGTGCACCCTTCTTGCCCTTACCTGCAGACTCGATGACGTCAGGGTAGATCGTTCCCTGGGCAAGCCACTTAGCATTCTCGATTTTTCCAGACTCAGTCTGGAAAATTTCTACGAATTCTTTACCGATGATCTTCCGCTTAGCTTCTGGATCGGCAACACCAGCCAACTCACCCATGAATTTTTCTTTGGCATCAACGCGGATAACCTTCACACCCAAATTGCGTGCAAACATTTCCATCACCATATCGCCTTCATTTAAACGAAGCAAGCCATGATCTACAAATACGCAAGTCAATTGATCGCCAATCGCACGATGAATTAAAGCTGCCGCAACACTGGAGTCGACACCGCCAGACAAGCCCAGAATGACTTCTTCATTTCCAACTTGCTTGCGAATATTCTCAACTGCTTCTGCAATGTAGTCACCCATTACCCAGTCAGGTTTGCATTGGCAAATCTCGTGTACAAAGCGCTCAATGATTGCAGTGCCTTGAATGGTATGAGTGACCTCTGGATGAAACTGAAATGCATAGAAGCGACGCTCTTCATCCGCCATGCCAGCAATTGGACAAGACTCAGTAGAGGCCATCAACTTAAACGCAGGCGGCATTGAGGTGACTGAGTCGCCATGACTCATCCACACCTTCAAAATCCCATGACCTTCGCTGGTGGAGAAGTCCTGAATGCCTTTAAGTAAATTTGTGTGCCCACGAGCGCGCACTTCGGAGTAACCAAACTCACGCGCTTTACCTAAGGACTCTGCAGAGGCAACTGCACCACCCAACTGAGTAGCCATGGTTTGCATACCGTAGCAAATTCCTAAAACAGGAACACCAAGCTCAAAAACGATTTGAGGCGCACGGGGGCTACCATCTTCGGTTACCGAACTTGGACCGCCAGAAAGAATGATGCCTTTGCCACCTTGCTCCTGAACAAACTTACGAATGAATTCAGGATCGCAATCGTAAGGATGGATCTCTGAATACACACGTCCATCGCGCACACGTCGAGCAATAAGTTGAGTTACTTGTGAACCAAAGTCGAGAATCAGTATTTTGTCGTGCACGAAAAGATCAGCCTTTATTTCAGCTTTTTTAGTTGTTAATCAATATGGTAATTTGGCGCTTCTTTAGTGATTTTCACATCATGAACATGCGACTCGCGCACGCCAGCTGAAGTGATTTCTACGAAGTTAGCTTTTTCATGGAGCTCATCAATGGTCTTGCAACCGAGATAGCCCATAGAAGAACGAATGCCGCCAGTGAGCTGATGCAAGATTGCCAATACGCTACCTTTGTATGGCACCTGACCTTCAATACCTTCTGGCACTAGCTTCTCTGTATTCGCAACAATATCGCTTTGGAAGTAACGATCAGCAGAACCATCCGCCATCGCGCCCAAAGAACCCATACCGCGATAGCTCTTGTAAGAACGTCCTTGGTATAAGAATACTTCGCCTGGGGCTTCTTCGGTTCCAGCGAACATACCACCCATCATGACTGAACTGGCGCCAGCAGCTAATGCTTTTGCAACGTCACCTGAGTAACGTATGCCACCATCAGCAATCAATGGAATGCCAGTGCCCTTAAGGGCGGTTGCCACATTCACAATCGCAGTGATTTGTGGAACGCCTACGCCAGCAACAATACGTGTTGTACAAATTGAGCCAGGGCCAATACCAACCTTGACACCATCAGCGCCATGATCAGCTAATGCCTTAGCAGCATCACCAGTAGCAATATTGCCGCCAATCACTTGCACATGTGGATAGTTTTTCTTAACCCACTTCACGCGATCCAATACGCCTTGGCTATGGCCGTGAGCTGTATCAACTACGATCACATCAACACCAGCGCGCACCAATAACTCAATACGCTCATCATTATCAGGACCAACACCTACTGCTGCGCCAACGCGCAACTTACCTTCGCTATCTTTACAAGCATTCGGATGTTCGGTTGCCTTGAGGATGTCTTTAACAGTAATGAGGCCACGCAGTTCAAACTTGTCATTGACAACCAATACACGCTCTAAACGATGATGGCTCATTAAGCGTTTTGCTTCATCCAATGAACAGCCTTCTTTCACGGTAATCAAACGCTCACGTGGAGTCATCTTGGTTTTTACTGGAGCATCTAAGTCTTCTTCGAAACGCAAATCGCGATTCGTAATAATGCCAACAACCTCTTTACCAACGAGCACTGGGAATCCTGAGAAACCATGTTCACGAGAAAGTTGGATCACTTGACGCAAAGTGACATCTGGACTAATCGTGATTGGATCACGCAGAACACCAGATTCATATCGCTTCACTTTAGCCACCTCACGCGCTTGCTCAGCAGGCTTTAAGTTTTTATGAACAATACCAATGCCACCCTCACTAGCCATAGCAATTGCCAAACGACCTTCAGTGACGGTATCCATAGCTGCGGACACCAATGGTGTATTGAGTGAAATATCTCGAGTTAACTTACTTGCCAAGCTGGCATCTCGAGGGAGTACCGATGAATAAGCCGGTACGAGGAGCACATCGTCAAAAGTGAGTGCTTTTTGAATGAGTCGCATGCAAAACCCCTAGTCGCAAAAACAGATTATAGCCTCCTAGCCTTTCTTTTAGCTGCGGCAGCCTGGAATTTGGCATCCTGGTTCTGATTAGCCTTCTTACGCCGAACCGTCTTAGGGTCGATTAATAGCGGGGAATAGAGCTCTAGACGATCTCCAGGATAAATGGGACTATCCCAGTCCTTGCGCTTACCAAAGACCCCGAAGCAGCCTTTTCTGGCTAAAACAGGGTCGTCTGGACCAACTGCGATTCCAGCTCTAATGAGGGCTAGACCAATCGTAGGTGACTCTTTGGCTGATAGAAGGAGCTTGAACGCCTTAAGTTCTGGCTTACCCTGCCTGGCATCACAGAGAATGAGGTCAAGCGAGCGCTCAGCCATAGAGGTCTTCGGCACGCTTTACAAAGCAGTCAACAAAGGTGCCGGCTATATGTCCAAATACTGGGCCAATAATCTTGTCCAGAATGACGCTCTTGAACTCCCAGTGCAGCTTGAACTCCACCTTACAAGCATCTTCCCGCAAAGGGATAAAGTTCCACTGCCCAGAGAAGTGCTTAAACGGGCCGTCTACAAAGACCATATCAATCGTTTCAGGGCGGTGATTCACATTTCGAGTATGAAAATACTGGGTAATGCCCTTGAAATGAATATTAATTTTGGCGTCGAGCACGGTCTCAGTCTGCTCAAAAATTTCTACCCCGCCACACCAAGGCAGGAACTCAGGATAGTGGGCGACATCGGTCACTAAGCCGTACATACGGTCGGCTGATTGGCCAATTAAAACGGTCTTGTAGACGTCTGCCATAATCGTTCTTGAGAGCTAAATAAATATGAGTATCGTCGATAACAAAAAAGCCTTCTTTGATTATTTTATCGAGGAGCGCTTTGAGGCAGGGCTTGTGTTGGAAGGCTGGGAAGTGAAAGCCATCCGAGCAGGGCGCGTGCACGTCAAAGAAGCGTATGTTGTCATTCGCAAGGCGGAGCTATTTTTGATCGGCTGCCATATCACCCCCCTACTCTCAGCCTCCACCCATATCGTTCCCGATAGCACCCGCACTAGAAAGCTCCTGCTCAATGCTATCGAAATTAAAAAACTCATCGGCAAAGTAGAGCAAAAGGGCTACACCCTGGTGCCGCTCAACCTACATTTCTCCAAAGGAAATGTGAAGTGTGAGATTGGTCTAGCCAGAGGCAAAAAGCAACATGACAAACGCGCAGCCACTAAAGAACGTGAGTGGGAAGTCCAAAAAGGTCGCATTGCCAGAGGCGATTTAAACGCTTAATCCCAGAAAAACTGGGGTAGACTACCCTTAGGAGCGAATATTTGAGCATTTATGCACCTTTATAGTGCAATTCGGCACCAAGCCGCTTCAAATGAGTCATTCCAGCTTTTATAAAGGCATTAGTTTGGTAACTATGAAATTGCCTTTTGACGAAATGCTCGACGCCGCAGGCAAAGCGCGTCCCCACTACCAAATCTTTCACAACTGGCTGAAGCAGCAAAGTGACACCCTCATGGGTCTCAAACGCGCTGAAGCAGATCTGATCTTTAGAAGAGTGGGCATCACCTTCGCCGTCTATGGAGATGACCTAGGTTCAGAAAGAACCATTCCTTTCGATCAAGTACCGCGCATCTTTACTGCCAAAGAGTGGGAGCAATTAGAAGCTGGATTACGCCAACGAGTCAAAGCACTTAATCGCTTTATCTACGACGTGTATCACGATGAAGACATTATTAAGGCAGGCATTGTTCCAGCTGAACAGATTTATAACAATGCGCAATATCGCCCCGAAATGCGCAACGTCAGCATACCGCGCGACATCTACGCACAAATTGCTGGAATCGATATCGTTCGCGCCGGCGAAGGTGAGTTCTACGTTTTAGAAGATAACTTGCGAGTTCCATCTGGCGTGTCTTATATGGTTGAAGACCGCAAGATGATGATGCGACTCTTCCCTGACCTCTTTCAAAAATATCGCATTGCTCCTGTAGAGCACTACCCCGATCTTTTATTGGAATGCCTCAAGTCAGTTAAACCGGATGACGTTAAAAAACCAAACGTTGTTGTGTTGACTCCAGGCATGTATAACTCCGCTTACTTTGAGCACAGCTACCTCGCGCAGCAGATGGGTGTTGAGTTAGTAGAGGGTAAAGACTTATTTGTGAAAAATGAACAAGTCTTTATGCGAACTACTCAAGGGCCTGAGCGCGTTGATGTAATCTATCGCCGCGTTGATGATGACTTCTTGGATCCGTTGGCATTTCGCTCTGACTCCACTCTGGGTGTTGCAGGACTCTTATCTGCACACCGCGCTGGTAACGTGACACTGGCAAATGCAATTGGCACTGGTATTGCTGATGACAAATCTATCTACCCATATGTACCCGAGATGATCGAGTTTTATCTTGGTGAGAAACCGATTCTTAATAACGTTCCCACTTTCCAGTGCCGTAAGGCAGATGACTTAGCTTATACATTAGCCAATCTGGATAAGTTGGTGGTGAAGCTGACCCATGGTGCCGGTGGATATGGCATGTTAGTTGGTCCGGCATCAACCAAAGCAGAGATTGAAGAATTTAGAACTCATCTCATCGCTAATCCAGATAAATATATTGCGCAACCTACATTGGCACTATCCACCTGCCCTACCTTTGTTGAATCAGGCGTTGCTCCAAGACATATCGACTTAAGACCCTTTGTTCTCTCAGGCAAAACTATCAAGATGGTTCCTGGTGGATTGACTAGGGTTGCACTCAAAGAAGGCTCTTTAGTAGTGAACTCCTCCCAAGGTGGCGGAACTAAAGATACCTGGGTATTGGAAGAGTGAATGAAGAGTATGGGGAATAAGAAAATATGTTGAGTCGTACCGCTGATTGTCTTTATTGGATGGCCCGTTACACCGAGCGCGCAGAGAATACTGCCCGCATGCTCGATGTAAACCATCAAACCTCACTACTTCCACAGCCTGCAGAGTTTTTAGAGCAGAGTTGGAAAAAATTACTCACTATTTCTAAGTTGGAAGAAGCCTTCCTCAGCAAATATGATGTCGTTAATCGTGAGAATGTTTTGGACTTCATGATTTATGAGACCAGTAATCCCTCTAGTATCGTTTCTTGCCTTTTTGCAGCGCGTGAGAACGCACGCGTTATCCGCGGCAAGATTACTTCCGAGGTTTGGGAAACCCAAAACACTACGTGGCTTGAGCTGCAGCGCATCCTAGAGGCAAGACATCAAGCTGATCCTAGTCGCCTTTTGGAGTGGGTCAAGCACCGCTGCCACCTCTTTAGGGGTGTTCTATACGGCACGATGCTGAAGAATGAGGCCTTTTACTTTATCAATGTGGGAACCCTGCTAGAACGCGCCGACAACACCGCACGTATTTTGGAAACTAAGTATGAGGACCCAGCAGCCCTGAGAGTTCTTGGCGCCAAGAAATCCTCGGAAGATGGTACAGACGGTGAATTCTTTGACTTCTATCACTGGGCGGCGTTACTGCGCTCCGTCTCAGCATTTGAGATCTATCGTCAAATTTATTCTGATCAAGTCACACCAAAACAAGTCGCACAACTACTCATCTTCAATAAACAGATGCCTCGCTCCTTGGTATCCTGCGTCAATGAATTAATCCCCCTCATTTCCGAAGTTAAGAATCAGCAATCCAAAGAAATTGAACGTTTGCTTGGAAAGCTCAAGGCAAGTTTGGATTACTCTGATATTGATGAGGTATTTGAGCAAGGCCTGGAAGAATTTATTGAGGCTTTCTTAGAGCGCATTAACTACATAGCCGATGAGTTTAGCAATGCTTATCTCATTCCACTGGCTGTTGCCTAAGAAATCACAAAGACTATATGCATCTTAAAATTCGCCATCGCACGGAATATCGCTATGAAACACCGGTGCGTTATTCCATACAAGAGTTGCGCTTGACGCCTCCTACTCTCGCTGGCCAACAAGTCGACAAATGGAGAATTAGCACGCCAATTAAAGCATCTAGCTCTATAGATACTTTTGGCAATCTTTGCAGTGTATTCGTGCAGGAGAGCCCTTACACCTCAATGATGATTGAGGCTGAAGGTGAAGTGCATACACAAGATGCATATGAGTTTTTAGATGATGCTAAAGCAGTTTCGCCTTACTACTTACTGCAACAAACCAATCTGACTGAGCCTACAGACGAAATGTTGGAATATTTCTCTTATGGCATTCCAAAGAAAAATTCAGTTGATCAAATACTTAAACTTGCTGAGGCAGTTCAAGGCTTGATTGTGTATTCTCCTGGCCAAACGAACTTTGCCACTACTGCAGCTCAATCCTTCGCCATGAAATCTGGTGTTTGCCAAGATCATGCCCACATTATGTTAAGTCTCTGTCGCGCCTCTGGAATTCCCGCTCGATATGTCAGTGGTTATTTCTTTGCAGAAGAATCTCCAAATCTTGCTAGCCATGCTTGGATTGACTTTTGTAGCGATATCGATAAAGGCATCTGGACTGGCGTAGATATCACCCACGCCTGCTTAGTTGACTCACGTCATATTCGCCTTGCTATTGGTCGAGATTATTATTCCGCCGCGCCTGTTAAAGGGGTCCGCTCTGGCGGCGGTGGAGAAGAACTCAGCGCTAACATTTCGATTCAACAGCTGCTATAGCAACCCTCTGGGATATTTAAGAGATAATCCCAGGAAATAATGAAGAGGGTCTGTGTATGACGTATTGCGTTGGGCTTTGCCTAAAAGATGGTCTTGTTTTTTTATCCGATACCCGGACAAATGCTGGCGTCGACCAAATCGGCACCTTTAGAAAGATGACCTTGTTTCAAAACAAGGATCGCTTCTTTACCTTAATGAGTGCGGGCAATCTCGCCATTACCCAATCCGTTAAAGAAATCCTGCTGCAAGGACAGCTTTTTAAGGGCAAGAACCTCTGGACAGCCAAAAACTCCTATGAAGCTGCTGTTGTTGTGGGTGATGCTATTAAACAAGTGTATGAACGTGATCATGCCGCACTTGAAAAATCGGGCCTTGAATTTAACTGCAATATGATTTTTGGTGGTCAAGTAAAAGGTGAGAAACCGCGCCTATTTAATATTTATTCGGCTGGGAACTTTATTGAGGCTACACCCGAGACTTGCTATTTCCAGATTGGTGAATCTAAGTACGGCAAGCCCATCTTAGACCGAGTACTCAATTTCAATACACCGCTTAATCTGGCAACTAAGTGCGCCCTCATCTCCATGGACTCCACCTTGAAAAGTAATATTTCGGTTGGACTACCTCTGGATATGTTGGTTTACGAAATAAATTCTCTGAAAGCCACGAAGCTCGTGACTCTAGATGATGCAAACCCCTATTTCGCAATGATCCATCAAGCCTGGGGCGAGAAACTACGCGAGGCTTTTAACTCCATAGCGGAACCCAGCTGGAGCGGCGCTCATAAATCGAGTGATATCTCCACTCCTGCTAAAAAAATGGGGATTGTTCCTATCAATCATCCACCATCTAAGGCGAGAGCTCAAAAGGCCACAAGAACAACTAAGGCTACCCCCGTAAAGAAGATGGCACCGAAGAAGGTGGCTGCAAAGAGAAAATAATCCTCCATTAATGAAGTGTTGGATGCATTTACAAACAAAAGGCCTAGAAAAAATCTAGGCCTTTTGCGTTAACGCTATCTGCTTTGGTTTAGGCTTTTAAATTCTTACCCAACATCTCCCAAGTAGCCACTACGCTATCTGGATTTAATGAGATTGAGGTAATTCCCTTTTCAACCAACCAACGGGCAAAGTCTGGGTGATCTGAAGGACCTTGACCGCAAATACCAACATATTTGTTTTGCTTACGGCAAGCATCAATTGAACGAGCAATCATGAACTCTACCGCTGGATCACGCTCATCAAAGTCGATAGCCAACAATTCCATACCGGAGTCACGATCCAGACCCAATGTTAATTGAGTCATATCGTTTGAGCCGATTGAGAAACCATCAAAGTACTCCAGGAACTGATCAGCCAAAATCGCATTAGATGGGATCTCACACATCATGATGAGACGCAAACCATTCACACCACGCTTCAGACCAAACTTCTCCATCATGTCGATCACGCGCTTAGCCTGATTGATAGTACGTACAAACGGAACCATGATTTCTACGTTATCCAAGCCCATATCTTCACGAACACGCTTCATTGCTGCGCACTCGAGAGCAAAGGCTTCGCCAAAGTCTTCAGAAACGTAACGTGACGCACCACGGAATCCCAACATTGGATTCTCTTCATCAGGCTCGTAACGCGATCCGCCAATTAACTTCTTATATTCATTGGACTTGAAGTCTGACAAACGAACAATCACTGGCTTTGGATAGAAAGCAGCAGCAATAGTTGCTACACCCTCAACCAACTTGTCTTCGTAAAACTGACGTGGGCTTGCATAGCCACGAGCAACACTCTCAACTGCACGCTTGAGGTCAGGGTCAATATTTGGATATTCCAATACAGCACGTGGATGCACACCAATGTAGTTGTTAATAATGAACTCAAGGCGAGCCAAGCCAACACCAGCATTCGGGATCTGGCAGAAATCAAATGCCAACTGAGGATTGCCGATATTCATGGTGATCTTCACTGGAATCTCTGGTAATACGCCACGAGATACTTCAGTCACTTCGGTTTCGATCAAGCCATCATAAATATGGCCTTCGTCACCTTCAGCACAAGAAACCGTCACCATCATGCCGTCTTGCAAGTGCTCAGTGGCATCACCGCAACCAACAACCGCAGGTACGCCTAATTCACGGGCAATGATCGCTGCGTGACATGTGCGTCCACCACGATTAGTCACAATCGCTGAAGCACGCTTCATGACTGGTTCCCAGTTCGGGTCAGTCATATCGGCAACCAAGACATCTCCTGGCTGAACACGATCCATCTCGCTTGGGTCACGAATAATGCGTACTGGACCTGCGCCAATCTTTTGACCAATCGCACGACCTTTTGCCAATACCTTTGAGCTACCTTTTAATTTGTAGCGCATCTCCACTTGACCAGCAGCTTGACTCTTTACAGTCTCAGGGCGCGCTTGCAAGATATAGATACGGCCATCTTGACCATCTTTACCCCACTCGATGTCCATTGGACGGCCGTAGTGCTTTTCAATGATCACTGCATATTTAGCCAACTCAGTGATATCCGCATCCTCCAAAGAGAAGCGGTTACGCTTTTCTGGGGTGACATCAACAGTTTGTACTTTTTCTGCGGAGCCTTTTGGGGCAAATTGCATTTGAATTAACTTTGAACCCAAGGAGCGGCGAATGATCGCCTTCTTATCTTGAGCCAAAGTGGTTTTAAATACATAAAACTCGTCCGGGTTCACTGCGCCCTGGACAACGGTCTCGCCCAAGCCATAGCTTGAGGTAATGAAAACTACATCCTCAAATCCTGACTCGGTGTCCAGAGTAAACATCACGCCAGCAGCGCCCAAGTCAGAACGAACCATGCGTTGAATACCAGCAGATAAGGCTACTTCAGCGTGGGCAAAGCCCTTATGAACACGGTAGGAGATCGCGCGATCGTTATACAAAGAAGCAAATACTTCACGAATCTTCTTTAGAACATCATCAATACCTTCGACGTTCAAAAAGGTTTCTTGCTGACCAGCAAAAGAAGCATCTGGCAAGTCTTCGGCAGTAGCTGATGAACGTACCGCAAATGAACCTTTACCAGAGTCATCCAATACAGAAAATGCTTTACGAATTTCTTCGTCCAACTTTGGTTGCAATGGCGCTGTCTCAATCCAGCTACGAATTTCTGCACCAGCTTGCGCCAATGCGCGCACATCATCAATATTCAAGCCTTCCAAGCGCTGTTGAATGCGCTCAGTCAAATTGTTGTGCTTTAGAAAGTCACGGAATGCTAACGAAGTCGTTGCAAAACCTGTAGGAACACGAACCCCAGTAGACGCCAACTGAGAAATCATCTCTCCTAATGACGCATTCTTACCACCAACCGATTCAACATCAGTCATGCGGAGTTGTTCAAAAGGCAAAACGTAGGCATCAGCCATACTGCTATTTTGTTGCTGTTGGTTGGACATAAAATACTCTCAAAAGATAAGGAAACTGGTGTAGCGGCCACCCTAAAGGGGGCGTGCTTTAATATGACTCTATTGTAGTGCTGACCCTGACTTTTAAGCCAAATCCATGTCCAACGAAACCCGCATTGTTTTTATTGTCTCTGACGGCACCGGCATTACTGCCGAGAACTTCAGCCAGTCGATTTTGGCCCAATTTGAGGCTACTTTTAAGCATATTCGAGTGCCTTTTGTGGATAGCGTTGATAAGGCCTACGATGCCGTTAGCAGCGTCAATCAAGCGGCCACTAAATATGGGGTGCAACCCATCGTTTTCACCACTTTGGTGAACTCCGAGCTCAATGCAATCGTGGCCAAGGCAAATGGCCTTATTTTGGACATGTTTCAGACCTTCGTAGCCCCTCTAGAGGAGGCTTTAGGCATGAAATCCACCCATGCCATGAACCGCCTTCACCATAATGCCGATACCGAGGCCTATAAGAACCGGATTGAGGCCATTAACTATTCCTTGGCCCATGATGATGGTCAATCCAATCAAAACCTGGCTGAAGCCGATGTCATTCTGATTGGCATCTCCCGGGTTGGCAAGACGCCAACCAGTCTTTACCTGGCTATGCAGTATGGGCTCAAAGCAGCTAACTACCCACTCATTCCAGAAGACTTTGAACGAGGACAGCTCCCGAAAGATCTGGTGCCTTACCGTCAAAAAATCTTTGGCTTAATGATTGATGCTGAACGACTCTCAGAGATTCGTAATGAGCGCAGACCTGGTAGTAACTACGCCAAGCTCGAAAACTGTCGTTATGAAATCAATGAAGCAACGGCAATGATGAAAAAGCAATCCATCCCATGGGTGCTGACTACCAGCAAATCCATTGAAGAAATTGCCACTACAGTGCTGCAGGCAATTAAGTCAGATAAAACAATACTGGGGTAAGTTTTAAGAGCGCGATTTAAGCTCTTCTAACGCGTGCAGTCTCAAATAGGCACACTGCAGCGGCAGTAGATACATTGAGCGATTCCACCCTTGGATCAATTGGGATCGATACCCCTCTTGCTTGAGCAAGCAAATCATCTGATACACCCTGCCCTTCACTACCCATTACCCAAGCAACTGGGTGGAGTAAATCTTTTTTAAGGGAATAAAGGTCTTGCTCTGCATCTGCTGTAGCCGCCAATAAAGGTGCAGTCACGGCACTCAGTAATTGTTGGTTAGACCAGCCCTCATATAAATCTAGAAGTTTGTGAGCGCCCATACCAGCACGCAATACTTTTGTAGACCATAGATGGGCGCAGCCTGATAAAGCAATCACTTGGGTAAAGCCTGCGGCTGCTGCAGTGCGCAGAATAGAGCCTACGTTACCCGCATCTTGTACTCGATCCAATATCACCACATCGCCATTAAAGGTTGCAACGGATTGAGGTGTTGTGAGCGTGGATCTAGGAAGATCGAGTAAGCCTGCAATATGTGGCGCATTCACCAAATCAGAAAGCAAGTCCCAGAGTGCGCTATCTAACTGGAATACCTTGGTCTCTGGACAGATCTCGAGATGTTCGTAGACGGCTTGTGCGATCTCTACATTCTTGAGACCGACTTCTGATGTGAGGAGAGCTCTTAAAGCAGGATCACCCACCCAAGTTTGAACTAGATGAATGCCTTCCAATAATGCTTGGCCGCTAGCGAGCCTAGCCTTCTGCCCTTTAGATCCGGTGGCCTGTAGGTTGCGAATCTCCTTAAATAGCGGATTCTCTTTGGAGGTGATGAGATCGAAGTTCATGACTTAATGGTTTTGATTTTCGAGAACTTTGCGCACTGGTGAAAAACTTCTTCTGTGTTGATCGCATGTGCCATATTGTTTAAGTGCAGCAAAATGGGCTTCCGTTGGATAACCCATATGTTGTGCAAATCCATATTCTGGATGACGCTCATGCAATATTTGCATCTGTCGATCACGAGTAACTTTGGCGACTATCGATGCCGCAGATATTGCAGGCTCCTTAGCATCACCCTTAACAATTGCTTCTGCAGCAATTGGCAACTCTGGGCAAAGATTGCCATCGATCAACGCTTTATCAGGCCAAGCGCCTAAGCGAGTGGTTAGATCTTCGATTGCCCTGCGCATTGCCAGCATCGTGGCCTGCAAAATGTTAATCTCATCAATCTCGGCTGGACTGGCTTCACCAACACCCCAAGCCTTTGCCTTTTCCATGATCTGCTCATAGAGATATTCACGACGAATAGCAGTTAATTTCTTAGAATCTTTTAAACCTTCAATTGGATTACTGGGATCGAGCACTACGGCACCAGCAACCACCGCACCAACTAATGGTCCTCGCCCTGCTTCATCTACGCCGCAGATCCAAATCAGACTCATATGCTTGTTTTGTTCTTGCGTTGATTGGCAATAGTTTGTGCTATCGCTTGCGCAACTAATAAACCCGTAGGACGACGCAAAGTTTCATGCATCTGGGCAAAGCGTTCTTTGAGCTTAGCAACTTTAGCTGGATGCTCTAACCAAGCCTGTACGGCATGAGCTAGTTTTTCTGGAGTGGCATCATCTTGCAGAAACTCAGGAACAATAAATTCGCCGCACAAGATGTTTGGTAGACCTACATAAGGCATATAGCCTTGGCGCTTCATGATCTGCGCAGTTAACCAAGGCACCTTATAAGAAATCACCATCGGCTTTTTCCACAAAGCCGCTTGTAAGGTAGCTGTGCCGCTTGCAATTAACACTACGTCTGAAGCTTCTAGCACTTCATCGGCCATGCCATCTAGCAGATGAATCTGAATATCTGGATTGCTGTTTTTTGTCTTGAGTAAAAGTTGCTCAAGAGGCTCGCGTAATTGTGGTGTTGCCACCGGAATTAAAAAGTTGAGCCTCTGCCCCTTTAATCTCTTGGCTAATAACTGCATCGTTTCAAAAAAGACGGGGGCTATAAGCTCAATCTCTGATCCACGGCTTCCAGGCAAGACGGCAATTACCAATCCCTCAAGTGAAGTAGTAGGAATTTTGAGGGGTTTGCTTAATTTTTCTCGCGCTTGCTGAATATTAGGTTCAAGTGGAATCTCGCTGGCCAAGGGGTGCCCTACATAAGTGGATGCTACCCCAGCTTTGTCATAGATTTCAGTCTCAAAAGGAAAGATACAAAGCATGCGCTCCACTGCTTGGGAAATCTTTTTGATCCGCCCTGCTCGCCAAGCCCAAATAGAAGGTGAGACCAAATGCAAAGTTGGGATACCTGCTTTACGTAATTGCAACTCGACACCCAAATTAAAATCTGGCGCATCAATTCCTAAATAAACATCTGGGCGACCTTCGTTGAGGAGATTTTGAATGAGCTCTTTGCGAAGTTTCAGAATAGCTGGGAGCTGCTTAATAGCCTCAACATAACCTCGCACACTTAAGGTTTCCATGGGCCAATCGGATCGCATTCCCTCGGCTTGCATGCGTGGGCCACCAATGCCATAAACTTCAAGGCCGGCCATATCCGGAATTTGATTTAGCGCACTAAGAACTGGCGCTGCTAATAGATCGCCAGAAGGTTCGCCAGCTACACAAGCTAACTTTGGCAAAGTAATTCCGTTACCGAATAATGCCGCGCGTTGATGCGGCAATAAAGTCATGGAACTGCGCGAGCTTCTCAGCAGTAACTGCATCTGCCGCTGAAGCAACAACCAGCTTCTGAATCTCTACTTTCGCATCTTCAAAACTCAGGCCATCCTTATAAAGTACTTTATAGGCTTGACGCAAGGCCGAAATTGTTTCACTTGAGAAACCTCGGCGCTTTAAACCCTCAACGTTAATACCATGAGGAGAAGCCTTATCACCCGCAGCAATCACGAATGGCGGGATATCTTGTACTAGTGCAGAAGCACCACCCAACATCGCATGTTGACCAATACGAACAAATTGATGTACGCCAGACATACCGCCCATGATGGCCCAATCTTCGACCTGAACATGGCCAGCTATTTGCGCATTGCTTGAAAAAATCGTGTGATTGCCAACCTGGCAATCGTGAGCAATGTGTACATAAGCCATGATCCAGTTATCGTTACCGATGCGAGTAATGCCTTCGTCTTGTGACGTACCCGTATGAATCGTAGTGAACTCACGCACAGTATTGCGATCGCCAATAATCAACTGGGTTGGCTCGCCACGGTATTTCATATCCTGCGGAGGGCCGCCAATGGCCGCAAAATGGGCAAAGCTATTTTGCGCACCGATTGTGGTGTAACCCTCAATCACTGTATGAGAGCCCACTTTAGTTCCAGCGCCAATCTTCACGTTAGGACCAATGACGGAATACGGGCCAACCTCAACATCGCCAGCTAGCTCAGCCTTACTGTCTACTACAGCAGTTGCATGAATCCGAGTCATTACGCGCCTTTCGTACGAACCGCACAAGTGATATTAGCCTCTGCAGCAATCTCACCATCCACAGTTGCCTTAACAGCAAACTTATAAATACCAGCGCGACCGCGCTCTAATGTGGCAGTCATAATTAACTGATCACCAGGTAACACAGGCTTTTTAAAGCGCGCGCCATCAATACCGGCAAAGTAATAGATTGCATCTTCCGCGCGTTCTTCAGAGAATGTTAGCAAAGCAGCAGTTTGAGCTAAAGCCTCAATAATTAAGACACCAGGCATGACTGGGAAATCTGGGAAATGGCCCTGAAAGAAAGGCTCATTCATGGTGACGTTTTTTAATGCGGTGATGCTTTCACGCGGGGTAATTTCTAATACGCGGTCTACCAATAGGAATGGGTAGCGATGCGGTAGCAATTGAAGAATCTTATTGATGTCGATTGCGATTGGTGTGCTCATAAATGACCCGCTGAAAAGTAAATATTAATTTTGGTTCTACAGAATCTCAAGACTCTGTAGATTTGTTTTTATCTAACAAGCGCAAGCGCTGACGTATTTTATCTAGCCCACGCAAGATAGCAGCGTTTTTCTCCCAAGCGCCGTGGAGCATTGATGGATAAACGCCTGTGAAATGCTGTCCAGGCTCTGTAATAGATCGAATAATGGAAGTATTACCAGACACCGTCGTTCTGTCGGCAATCGTGAGATGACCCGCAAAGTTTGCTGCGCCGCCAATGATGCAGAAATTGCCAATTTTGGTACTTCCAGATACAGCTGCACACCCAGCGACAACACAGCAATTACCTATTACTACGTTATGCGCTATTTGCACCTGATTATCAATTTTTGTTCCTGCGCCCACAACCGTATCACTCATCGCGCCACGATCAATTGTGGTTGAAGCGCCAATCTCGACATCATTGCCAATGACCACTCGCCCCGTCTGAGGAATCTTGACCCACTCACCGCCCGTAGCAGAAAAGTCTGGGGCAAAACCAAAGCCATCGGCGCCGATGACTGCGCCGCTATGAATAATGCAACGCTCACCAATCTGAGTGTTGTAATAAATAGAAACAGATGGATAGATCAGCGTATCGCTTGCAATAATGCTATCCCTGGCAATGATGGAATTTCCCAGAATAGAAACACGTTCGCCTAACTTTACGCCCTCGCCAATCTGAACAAATGGTCCGATGTGGCAGGAAGATGGAACGCTTGCAGTGGAATCAATAACTGCACTAGGATGTATTCCGGGGGCGTAGATTGGGCTAATCACTTTTGCAAAGTGTTGCGCCATTCTGGCAAAAGTAGCGTATGGATTTTTAGAAACAAAGTACACCCGCTTTGCGGAATGAGCGCTAGGATTTGCCTGCAAAAACTCTAAATCAGACTTGCCAACAATCAATGCTCCAGCAGCGCTATCACTAGCTTGCCGTCTATAAAGCGGATTGGAAAGGAAGGAGATTTGATCTGGCTGCGCTCGCTCCAAAGGAGCGAGGCCAGTAAATCCATGGGAAGCCTCCCCCACCAAGCTTGCTTGAAACTGTTCGGCCAGCTCAATGGCGGTCGGCATAAAGCTTACTTCTGGCTATTTAAAGCCTTGATAACGTCATCGGTTACATCGGCCTTAGGGCTGACATAAGCTGCTTCTTGAACAATGACATCAATTTTTCTTTGTTCTGCAATTTGCTTCAACACTGCATTTGCTTTTTCTGCAATCTTGGCGCGCTCCTCAAAAGTGCGCTGATTAAGATCTTCAGTAAATTCGCGTTGCTTGCGTTGTAGTTCACGATCCTGATCAGCCAACTCACGTTGGCGACGCACGCGCTCAGCTTCATTCATAACCGCAGCATCACGATCTAACTTTTCAGCAGCAGATTTAATTTTTTGAGCGCTATCGCGCAAATCGTTCTGGCGCTTAGTAAATTCATTTTGCAAACGAGTTTGCATTGCTTTAGCTAGGTTGGACTCGTTGAAGACTTTCTCAGAATTCACAACCGCAACGCGCGTTCCTGCATCTTGAGCAAAAACTTGAGGGGCTGCGATTGCTGTCATGGCAGCAATCACGCCAACTTGAATCCATTTAGAAGATTGATAAAGCTTCATAAAACTTTCCTTAAACAATTAAAACGCTGTACCCACTTGGAACTGCAAACGCTGAACGTTATCCGTTGGTTGTGACTTATACGGAATACCGTAGCTAAATTTCAGTGGCCCTAAAGGTGATATCCATGATAAACCCAATCCATAGGAATATCTCAGAACTAGATTGATGTTTTCCCCAAACGCATTACCGCCGTCCACGAAGGTAAATAGGCGCAAGGTCTTATCAACGCCCGAACCTGGAACAGGGAAGGTGTATTCCACATTAGTAACAATTTTCGACTGACCGCCCGTAGGCTGGTAGGAACCAATAATGGTGTTGTAGTACTGAGGGCCCAAAGAGCCAGGAGCATAGCCACGAACAGAGCCAATACCACCCACATAGTAGTTTTTAGTAATCGGGAAGGGCTTGCTGCCATAAGCCTCGCCATAGCCAACCTCACCATTAAAGGACAAAATATTGCCTCTTGAGAATGAGTGGTATTTCTGGTACTGGCCATAAATACGATAAAAAGTGAGGTCTCCAACAGGGGTTCCCACTTCAGCAGAGAGCTGCTGCAATGAACCGTCAGAAGGAATCAAAGTGCTATCGCGACCATCACGCGCCCAACCGACTGTTAGGGGTACGTTGTATGTTTGCAAACGGCCTGGCACTGTTCCACCATAGCTAGTTACATAATTCTGATAAGGGATCGGCGTATTGGTGGTGGCATAAATACTGAACACCTCAATACCTGTTCCAAAGAACACGCGATCAACTTCGGTATACGGAACACCAAATTTAATGTTGGAGCCAACTGACTTAATTTGATAATCCGGATCGCCAGCATAGTACAAAGGCTTGGATGAACGATAGTAAAGATCGGTATAACGACTAATGCCATCTTCCGTAAAGTACGGGTCGTAATTTGAGAGCGTTAGATTTTGAGTAATCTTACCTAGCGACGCATTCAAACCAATCGCAGTACCAGTACCAAACGCGTTATCCTGATTAACACCGGCAGACAAAATCAATTTCTCAGTTGAAGAAAAGCCTGCACCAAGGGTGACGGCACCCGTTGGCTTTTCTGTAACCTTCACATTCACATCCACCTGATCAGGGGAACCCGGAACATCTTCCGTGGTGATATCAGTTTCAGTGAAATAACCCAAGCGACCCAAACGCTTTTTAGATAAATCGATTTTGTCGCTATCAAACCAAGAGCTTTCGAACTGACGCATTTCGCGGCGAACCACCATGTCACGAGTTTTTGCATTTCCAGAAATTGCCACTTGGCGTACATAGATACGACGCCCCGGATCAACCACTAATGTAAGGTCAACCTCGGCAACGTCACGACGAATATCAGGTTGCGGATTGATGGTTGCGAATGCATAGCCATAAGAACCCAATATCTCAGCAATTGCCTTGGTGCTCTCGGTTAATTTAGCTGATGAGAAAGTATCCCCAGGCTTCAAAACAACCAACTGCATCAACTCTGCTTCTTTGCCTAAAGTTTCTCCTGCTAAGCGCACATCCTTAACGGTAAATTTTTTACCTTCACGAATACTAATGGTGAGGTAGATGCCCTTTTTATCCGGGGTAATCGACACCTGAGTGGACTCAATTACAAACTCGAGATAACCACGATTAAGGTAATAAGATCGAATGGACTCTAAGTCGGCAGTTAACTTTTGCTTAGAATAAAGATTGTCTTTGCTGTACCAAGACAACCAACCGCCGGTTTTTAACTGCATCTCGCTTTTTAGCGTACCCTCGCTAAAGACTTCATTACCAATAAAGTTAATCTCTTGAATTTTGGCAACAGGGCCTTCATCAATATTAAAGTAAATAGCAACTTGGTTACGTTCAACCGGGGTAACCGTAGCGACTACCTCAGCCGCATACATACCTTTACCAACGTATTGGCGCTTTAATTCTTGCTCGGCCTTATCAATCAGGGCTTTGTCGTAAAAACGCGCTTCAGCAACACCCACTGTTTTTAAGGACTTACGCACGATCTCGGGATCAAACTCTTTCATTCCCGTAAATTCAATACGAGAAATGGTTGGGCGCTCTTCCACGATCACAATCAGAACGTTGCCCTGCTCTTGAATTTGCACATCCCTGAAGAACCCAGTGCTATACAAGGCCTTAATCGATTCGGCACCTTTTTCTTCGGTAAAGGTATCGCCTACTTGAACGGGCAAATAACTAAATACCGTTCCAGCCTCTACGCGCTGCAAACCTTCAACGCGAATATCTTTCACCACAAATGACTCGGCCGCAGAGGCATTCAAACTCAACCCAAGCGCGGAAAATACCAAGATATGGGTAATAAATCGGGCAAAAATACGGAAAGAACGTGTCAGAGGATTCAAGGCGAAATATAGCGTTGTAAATCGTTAAACAAGGCCAGTAATGACATAGAGATCAGCAAAATAAAGCCCACTTTTTGGAGGCGCTCCTGCGTTGATGTCGAAATCTGCTTACCAGCGACCAACTCCCATGCATCATACAGTAGCTGACCCCCATCAAGCATCGGAAAGGGGAGCAAATTCAACAAACCAATGCTAATGCTCATAAGTGCCAAAAAGGCCAAAAATGGCTGCCACCCTACCTGGGCTGATTTCCCAGCCATGTCCGCAATACTGAGGGGTCCACCCAGCTGTTTTAAGGAGGTATTACCGGCAAACAAACCAGCCATTAGCCTTGCAGAAACCTTCGTAATTACCCACACCCTCTTTGTGGCAAAAATGAGGGCGTCTACCGGCCCTAATTTCAGGTCCTGCCATTGCGCCAGCGGTGTTAGTGCAGGCAGAATGCCCAGGGCCAATATCGGATCCTGATGAGGGCTAATTTTGGGTAACTCATTAGCATGAAAGGACTTTATTGAGCTTCCACCAGTAGGCGTTTCTAACTCTAGAGCAAATCCTCCCGCTCCGGTAAGCGCATCCATCAAGCTCCAACGCAAGGCATTCCAGCTCGGTACGGGGTCAAAATCCCCCAAAAGGGGCGTGCCACCCTCTTCAGACCCCAAATTCTGCCAACCAATTACCCGATCACCCGCTATTACCCCCAGCTTGGCAGCAACAGAATGCTCAGGGGGGTTTTGCAGAACGGCTGGTAATTGTGGGGCGCCAGAAATATAGATCAGGGCAAAAAAGACAATCGCTAAAAAGAAATTGGCTAATGGGCCCGCGGCCACAATCAAAGATCTCTGCCATAAGGACTTTTGATCAAACGCTTCAGATTCATCAGCGGGAGCAATCACTTGCTGACGATCTCGACCATCGAGCAATTTCACATAGCCGCCCAATGGGATTGCAGCCAATACCCACTCTGTTTTATTTTTTGCGCGGTAAGTGAATAACGGTTTACCAAAGCCAACAGCAAAGCGAAGGACTCGAACCCCGCAACAGCGAGCTGCAAAAAAATGGCCGAACTCATGAAAGCTAACCAACACGCCCAGGGTTAACAAAAAAGCTGCAAGAGTAATTAATGCCTGCAAAGAATATCCTTCACTACCACTTGTGCCGCCTGACGAGCACGAGCATCCACATCCAAAATTAATTCTAGCGAGTCTGCATTGACGGAAGAAATAGAGTTCAACACGCTCTCCACTACATGCGGAATTTGTAAATACGGCAGACCTTCATCTAAGAATGCTGCTACTGCAATTTCATTAGCAGCATTCAGAACAGCCGGTGCAGTACCACCAGCCGTAGCAGCAGCAAACGCCAAAGAAAGACAAGGGAAACGTTCTAGCTCTGGATCAGTAAAACTTAAGTTTGCCAACTGCGTCAAACTGAGCGGGGCTACACCTGCTTCGATACGCTCTGGCCATGCTAGACCATAAGCAATAGGGGTTCGCATATCGGGCTGACCCAGTTGAGCAAGCACAGAACCGTCACGATAACGAACCATTGAATGCACAACGCTTTGCGGATGGATTAATACTTTAATTTTTTCTAAAGGCAAACCAAACAACCAAAACGCCTCGATCACTTCAAGGCCTTTGTTCATCATCGTCGCAGAATCAACCGAAATTTTTCTACCCATCACCCAGTTCGGATGTGCGCAAGCTTGCTCGGGAGTAATGCCGGCCAATTGATCAAGTGGCGTATTTCTGAATGGTCCACCGGAGGCAGTCAACCATAGCTCTTCAACCCCCAAACTCGGATTAGGGGCTTTAGAAAATTGATTTGGTAGGCACTGAAAGATGGCATTGTGCTCACTATCGATTGGCAGTAATTCTCCGCCCCCCGCCTTCATCGCCTGCATAAACAAATCGCCAGACATCACCAAGGCTTCTTTATTGGCGAGTAACACTCTTTTGCCAGCTTTTGCAGCAGCCAAGGTAGGCACCAATCCTGCGGCACCTACAATCGCAGCCATAACGGTATCGCAATTCGATTCAGTAACAGCGCCAACTAAAGCTTGCGGTCCATGCAAGACCTGGGTATTGATTTTTTTCTCGAGCAAAATCTTACTTAAGCGAGCGGCGCCATCAGCATCCGCTACTACCGCAATATTGGGTCTAAATTCAGCACATTGCTCAGCCAGCAAATCTACCTGCTTTGCTGCGGTAAGTGCGACTACCCTAAAGCGATCTGGGTGGGCACGAATCACATCGAGCGTATTAACGCCGATGGAGCCAGTAGAGCCTAGGATAGCGACCTGCTTGACTGGCATTACACAAATCCCGCCAAGAGCGCTGCGATGGGCATTGCCGGAATCAAAGCATCTACCCGATCCAATACGCCACCATGTCCTGGCAATAAATGACTGGAGTCTTTGACGCCAGCTAAACGCTTTAACTGAGACTCAAATAAGTCCCCAAAAATACTGAAGGCCGTTAATACCGTCACCATGAGGAACATGGGAACCCAACCAAAGCGAATGGCCCAGGCGCCAAACAAAGTCGATTCAAAAGGCAAAAAGTAAACGCACAAGAATGCATAAACATAGCAAAGTATTAAACCGCCGATAGCACCTTCAATCGATTTACCCGGACTAATTTGCACGGCAAGCTTGTGTTTACCAAACGCCTTACCAACAAAGTAAGCACCAATATCGGCAATCCACACTAGAGCCATACTACTAAGCAAAAAGATCAGGCCTAACTCACGTAAGAACACCAATGCAAACCAAGTGGCTGGCAATAAAATGAAGCCGAGCACCACATAAAAAGGTCGCAGCTTTTCCAGCGAAAGATTCATGCCTTTGGCTAATATAAATGGCGCAATAAAGAACCAGAAAATGACAGCTAGAAGTAATAAAGCGAATTGCCAGGAGGCATTCTGCATGCCTAGAAAAAACAAAATAATGGCCAAGCAAAATAATGCGTATAGCCAGGCAGCACGTCCTGCCTCAGGCGCTAATAAGCGACTCCACTCCCAAGCAGCGGCCAACAATGCCACCAAAAAGAATACGCCAATGTACATTGCGGGGAGTAAAAATAGAATAGGCAGCAATACCGCCAATAGAACAAGGGCGGTAATGACTCGGGTTTTTAACATGGGGAATTAAACTTAGTAATTAGCAGCGTCAAACTGCATCGCTCACGGCTTGAGATGCAAGCTGAGCACTGGTACGACCAAAACGGCGCTCGCGCTGGCTAAACCAGTCAAACGCCTTGTGCAATTCTTTTTCATCAAAGTCAGGCCACAAAATATCTGTGAAGTACAGCTCGGTGTATGCAAGCTGCCATAACAAGAAATTGCTTACACGCTGCTCACCACCGGTACGAATAAACAAATCCGGCTCTGGTGCGTAAGCCATTGAAAGATGTGGCTGAAGCAATTCTTCAGTAACCTGTTCTGGCTTTAAATTGGGATTAGCAGAAAGGCATTGGCGCATTGCCTGCAAGATATCCCAGCGACCACCATAGTTAGCAGCAATCGTAAAAGTTAACCCTTTGCACCCGGCAGTCTTTTGTTCTGAGAATTGCACCATCTCCTGGATAGCAGAATCAAAACGGCTCAAGTCGCCAATTAAACGCAAAGCAATATCATTTTCCGCCAAACGAGACACTTCACCCTTCAGTGACTTCAGGAATAACTTCATCAAGAAACCTACCTCTTCTGGTGGTCGTCGCCAGTTCTCTGAACTAAAGGCAAATACCGTAAGGTATTCAACACCAAGCTTGCGGCATTCTTCAACGATTTTTCGCACAGCGCTCAAACCTTCTGAGTGCCCCGCAACGCGAGGCATCATGCGCTTACTAGCCCAACGCCCATTACCATCCATGATGATCGCCACATGGCGAGGTATAGCACTCACCTCTGGGATGGCTAGGGTGGAACTAGAGTGTTGAGTCATGGGGGCTAAAAATACAAAACGGCCTTAAACCGTCATGATTTCTTTTTCTTTTTCAGAAACGATCTTATCGACATCGATCACTGCTTTATCCGTCATCTTCTGTATGTCATCAGTAGCGCGACGCTCTTCATCTTCGGAAATTTCTTTATCCTTAGTGAGACGCTTTAAATGCTCATTCGCGTCGCGACGTAAATTACGAACAGCAATCTTAGTTTCTTCACCCTCATTCTTCACAACCTTAGTGAGGTCGCGGCGACGCTCTTCAGTCAAAGCAGGCATTGGCACGCGGATTACCGTGCCTTGAGAGGCTGGATTTAGACCCAAGTCTGAATCACGAATCGCTTTTTCAATAACCGCAACCATCGTCTTTTCAAATGGTTGAACATTAATGGTGCGCGCATCCGCTAAGCCTAGGCTGGCAACCTGACTTAATGGTGTTGGATTACCGTAGTAATCCACCTGAATATGCTCCAGAATTCCTGGGTTAGCACGGCCAGAGCGAATCTTGGCTAAATTGGTCTTCAAAGCCTCAAGAGACTTTTGCATCTTTTGATCGGTATTGGTTTTAATTTCTGCTGCGGACATCAGGCCTCCTATTAAACGTGTACTAAAGTACCTTCAGGTTCACCTTGCACTACACGCATTAATGCGCCTGGCTTGAGAATTGAAAATACTTTGATTGGTAATTTGCGATCGCGGCACAATGCAAATGCAGTTGCATCCATGACTTGCAGATTCTTGATTAATGCTTCGTCAAACGTAATGGTTTTATATAAGGTGGCAGTTGGATCTTTTACTGGATCGGCACTGTAAATACCATCCACCTTCGTTGCTTTGAGCATAATCTCAACACCCATCTCAGCCCCACGCAGAGCGGCAGCAGTATCAGTAGTGAAGAATGGATTACCCGTACCCGCTGCGAAAATAACCACTTTCCCTTCACCCATCGCGCGAATTGCGCGTGGACGAATGTAGGGCTCAACCACTTGATCCATACGGAGTGCAGATTGCACGCGCGCTTCAACACCTTTTTGACGCAACGCATCTTGCAATGCTAAAGAATTCATCATGGTTGCCAACATACCCATGTAATCGGCAGTTGCGCGATCCATGCCGGCGGCACCACCTGCAACTCCGCGGAAAATATTTCCGCCGCCAATCACAATCGCTAGCTCCACTCCGATATTCACAATAGCGGCGATTTCCTTAACCATGGAATCGATAGTGATTGGATTGATGCCAAAAGCATCATCGCCCATAAGGGCTTCACCAGATAGTTTTAGGAGGACTCGTTTGTAGGCTGGCATGTTTTTTATTTTCCGTAATTTGCCAAGTAATTTACTTACTTAGCTTATTGATCTTTAAGCACTTTTTAATATCTCTGCCAAATTATAAAGGGCTTGAGAAGGATCAAAGAAAAGGGCACAGAAACTAAGGTTTCTATGCCCTTTTGGGTATTACCAAGCAGTGGGGCAAGCCCCAAACTAGCCTATTAAGCTGTTGCTTTAGAAGCGGCAGCCACTTGTGCGGCTACTTCAGCCGCAAAGTCGTCTTGACGCTTCTCAATGCCCTCACCTACAACAAACATGGTGAAACCCTTGATTGTTGTATTTGCAGCCTTGAGCATTTGCTCTACAGATTGCTTGTCGTTTTTAACGAAAGTTTGGTTCAACAAAGAAACCTCTTTGAGGTACTTCTGAATGGAACCTTCAACCATCTTTTCAACGATTTCTGGTGGTTTACCAGATTCAGCAGCTTTTTGAACAGCAACGCTTCGCTCAACAGCAATTGCTTCAGCAGGAACGTCAGCCATAGACAGGGCCACTGGCTTCATTGCAGCAATGTGCATTGCTACATCTTTAGCAGCAGTCTCGTCACCTTCGAACTCAACCATGACACCAATACGAGCGCCATGGAGATAGGAAACCAACTTGTTGCTACCAGAAAAACGCTTAAAGCGACGTGGCATGATGTTCTCGCCGATCTTACCGATCAGTGCGCTACGAACCTCATCAACAGTTTGACCATTCAATGGCAATGCTAACAATGCAGCAACGTCAGCCGGGTTCTTTTCAGCAACCAACTTCACGCAGTCATTTACAAATGCCAAGAAATCGTCGTTCTTAGAAACGAAGTCAGTTTCGCAGTTCACTTCTAACAAGGCACCAGTAGTACCATTGATAGAAGTAGCAACAATACCTTCAGCCGTAACACGAGAAGCTGCTTTACCAGCTTTGCTACCCAGCTTTACACGCAGAATTTCTTCTGCACGAGCCATATCACCATCAGCCTCAGTCAAAGCTTTTTTGCACTCCATCATCGGAGCATCAGTTTTGGCGCGTAAGTCGCCAACCATTGCAGCGGTAATAGCGGCCATTATTCAGCTTTCCCTTCTTCAACAAACTCTTCTTCGCCTTCTTTAACTGCTGTCAAGATTTCTTGAACAGAGTTAGCTTTGCCTTCGAGGATTGCATCTGCAATGCCGCGTGCGTAAAGGAGAACCGCTTTGCTGGAGTCATCGTTACCAGGAATGATGTAATCAACACCTTCTGGTGAGTGGTTGGTATCTACAACAGCGATTACTGGAATACCAAGCTTGTTAGCTTCAGTAATAGCAATCTTGTGATAGCCAACGTCCACTACAAAAATTGCATCAGGAACGCCATTCAAATCTTGAATACCGCCAAGTGCTTTTTGCAATTTGTCGAGATCACGGTCATTAGTCAAAGCTTCTTTCTTGGAGAGCTTTTCCCAGTCACCAGCTTCTTTAGCAACTGCCATATCTTTCAAACGCTTGAGGGAACCTTTAACAGTTTTGAAGTTGGTGAGTGTGCCACCCAACCAACGGCTGTCGATGTAAGGCATACCAGCACGAGCAGCTTCTTCAGCAATGATCTCGCGTGATTGACGCTTAGTACCAACAAATAAAATAGTGCCACGATTAGAAGCAACTTGTTTTGCAAATTTCAGGGCGTCCTGAAACATTGGCAATGTTTTTTCCAAGTTGATGATGTGGATTTTGTTGCGATGACCGAAAATGAATGGGGCCATCTTTGGGGACCAGAAGCGAGTTTGGTGACCAAAATGGCAACCGGCTTCCAGCATTTGACGCATAGTTACTGACATAACTTCTCCTAAGGGTTGGTTCTAAAGTTGAGTCCTAGCTGCGCTAAAAAACGCCACCCTGGAAGGCTCAACTCGCGATTTCAAGTCCAAAATAGACCCGAGACCAAAATTATAGCTTAAATATCAATGCTCTAGCCACCCTCACCCCCAAGCAATAAAAGGGGTCAACTCTCAAAATAGGCCCTAGAAGCCCCAAAAATGGGATATTTGCCTAAAATTTAGGCAATATGACCAAGCCAAAACTATCCAAGTCGTTGATAATCAAGGCATGAATAGTGTATTTACCGCAGAAAAAGACATCCTTGGGATGCGCGAAGCTGGCCGCTTAGCTAGCGAAGTTTTGGACCATGTGGCTCCCCACGTTAAGGCGGGAGTTACCACGGGCGAATTGGATCGGATTTGTCATGAATACATGCGCGATGTCCAAAAGACCATTCCGGCTCCATTAAATTATCAGCCGCCTGGATACCCTCCCTTTCCAGCATCCATCTGCACTTCCGTGAATGATGTGATCTGCCACGGAATTCCAGGCGACAAGGTTCTCAAAAATGGTGATGTTGTGAACTTAGACATTACCGTTATTACCCCCGATGGTTACTACGGCGACACTAGTCGCATGTTCATGGTGGGCGAAGTTTCTGTCATGGCAAAACGCCTTACACAAATCACATTTGAGTGCATGTGGTTAGGAATTGCTCAAGTGAAACCAGGTGCATCACTTGGCGATATCGGTCACGTAATACAGACCCACGCTGAAAAAGCAGGTTACTCAGTCGTGCGCGAATACTGCGGTCATGGCATTGGCAAAGTATTCCACCAAGACCCACAGATTCTTCACTATGGCAAACCAGGTACTGGTGAAAAGTTAGAAGTCGGCATGACCTTTACGATCGAGCCAATGATCAACGCGGGCAAACGAGATATTCGCACCATGCCTGACCAGTGGACCGTGAAGACAAAAGACCGCAGCTTGTCAGCCCAATGGGAGCATACGCTGTTGGTTACCCCAACAGGCGTTGAAGTGCTGACTTGGTCAGAAGGAAGCAACCCACCTCCTGATTGCGTTAAAGGCCTTTCATTTAGACCGACATTAGTAAGCGCTTAATAGAATGAGTCAGTCGCAAGCAGTTAGCAATGTTATTGATGCAGCTAGTCTACGTGCCGCTCGCGAAATTGCTTACGACGAGTTTAGAAAAACACAGTCTGTTGGTAAATTAACTAAGCAACTCTCTAAATTAAGCGATCAGCTCCTTTCCCATCTTTGGAATAGCTGCGGCTTAAATAATGAAGCCACCTTAATCGCAGTTGGCGGATTCGGTAGGGGCGCACTATTTCCTTACTCCGATATTGATATTCTGATTCTGCTGCCTGCTGATGAAGGACAGGCTAGAGCCCTTTCAAAGCAAGTTGAGCAATTTGTTGCCAGCTGCTGGGATACTGGATTAGAAATTGGCTCCTCAGTCAGAAATGTTGCTGAATGCATCTCTGAGTCAGAACAAGACATCACAGTGCGTACCTCCCTTTTAGAGGCGCGACTCATTTGTGGCAAGAAGCAGCTCTTCAAGGACTTTGCCAAAGCTTTTGAAGCGGCGATGGATCCAAAAGCCTTTTTTCAGGCCAAACAAGCTGAACAAATTCAGCGTCATTACAAATATCAAAACACCCCTTATTCTTTAGAACCTAATTGCAAAGAGAGTCCTGGGGGCTTGCGTGACTTACAGGTCATCACCTGGGTTAGTAAGGCTGCGCTATTGGGGGACACCTTCAAGGACCTCAATGAAGCTGGTCTGGTGACGCAGCGCGAACTCACTGAGCTCAAACGCAATCAACGTTTCTTGGAAACCCTGCGCGCCAACCTCCATTTGTTAGCGGGACGTAGGCAAGACGTTCTTGCATTTGATTTGCAAGCAGCATTAGCAGCATCGATGGGGATTAAAGAGGAATCTTCACGTCAAGCCAGCGAAGCCATCATGCGTCGCTACTACTGGGCAGCTAAAGCAGTAACCCAATTGAATGACGTTCTCTTGCAAAACATTGAAGCCCTGCTCTTTCCGCAAGAGTCCAAAACGATTCTCACCATTCCAGGCGAAGGTAACGAGCACTTTATTGAGCGTCAAGGGGTATTGGATATTACCGATCCCCAGCTTTTTCAAAATCATCCTGAACAGATTCTGAGAACTTTCTTGGTATTTGCCCAAGCATCGAATGTAAAGAGTCTGTCCGCAACTATTTTTAGAGCTCTCTATAACGCTCGTACCAAGATGGATAGCAAGTGGCGTGCCGACCCGATCAATAGAGCCCTCTTTATTGAGTTGCTAAAGCAACCCGAAGGCGTCAGTCGCGCCTTCCATCTCATGAATCGCAGCAGCGTGCTAGGTCGCTACCTCCCAGCCTTCCGCAAGATTGTTGGGCAGATGCAGCATGACTTATTTCACGTGTACACCGTTGATCAACATATCTTGATGGTATTGCGGAATGTACGCCGCTTTATGGTGGTTGAGCATACGCATGAGTTCCCTTTCTGCAGCAGCCTTATTGCTCACTTTGAGAAACCTTGGTTACTGGTCATCGCCGCACTCTTTCATGATATTGCCAAAGGACGTGGCGGTGATCACTCTCAATTGGGCAGAGCTGACATGCGCAAGTTCGCCAAGGATCACGGCTTAGAAAAAAAAGATACTGAGCTATTAGTTTGGTTGGTCGCTGAGCATCTCAACATGAGTCAAACCGCTCAGAAACAAGACATCACCGACCCAGATGTAGTAAGAGCATTTGCTAAAAAGGTGGGTGATGAGCGCCACCTGACTGCACTCTATTTACTGACTGTGGCTGACGTGCGTGGAACCAGCCCTAAAGTATGGAATGCCTGGAAAGGCAAGCTCCTGGAAGATCTCTATCGCGCGACCTTAAGAGTGCTCGGCGGAGCCAAGACAGATGCCTCATCAGAATTAGCGCAGCACCAAGAAGAATCCAAAGCTAAATTACGTCTGTATGGCATCAATGACGAATCTTATGAAGATTTATGGAAGCAATTAGATGTAGCCTTCTTCTTAAGGCAGGACTCATCTGACATTGCTTGGCTCACACGTCATCTATACAACAAGGTGAATAGCGACCAACCGATTGTGAGGGCAAGACTGTCCCCCATTGGTGAAGGTTTGCAAGTGGCTGTTTACGTTAAAGACCAAGAAGATTTATTTGCTCGTATCTGCGCCTACTTTGAAAGACATGGTTTCTCCATTTGGGATGCCCGCATTCATACAACACGGCACGGCTATGCTTTGGACACCTTCCAAATCTCAGGCAGCAACCTGGTAGATGAAGGTGGTAGCTATCGCGACATTATTCAACTCGTTGAATTTGAGTTGACCGAGGCTTTAACGAATGCGGAGCCACTACCTAACCCAAGCATGGGTCGCCTTTCAAGACAGTCGCGCACTTTCCCAATTCAGCCACGCGTGCATATGGTTCCGGATGATCGTGGCCGCTATTACACATTGGCACTCTCTGCAAGTGACCGTACCGGACTGCTCTACACCATCTCTAGAGTATTAGCAAAGCATCAGGTATCGATTCATACTGCCAGAATTAATACCTTGGGAGAAAGAGTGGAAGATATCCTACTCTTGGATGCAGCAAACCTGGGTAAGAATCCAAAGCTGCAGATCCAGCTAGAAACTGAACTACTTGAGGCTTTAGGGGCTTAAGCCAATTTAGCTAAAGCACGTTGGATGCGAATGCTTTCAACCTCGCTAAAAGCAAACCACTTACATTCAATATCTTCTGCAGATTGCTCTTGTCGTAGGGCTCGCAACCTATAAAGTAGATCTATGTGCAAATGAGCGCCCTCACCCTTTTTGGAATTCTCAGGAATCTCGTGAATATCAATGTCAATGGGCTCTTGACTGTTGGCATCTAGCTCGCAGATATAGCCAGTTTCCTCATATACCTCCCTAATAGCAGCCTCAATTGGTGAATCCCCTTCATCAATGTGGCCTCCAGGCTGAAACCAACGTTTTATATATGGATGAAAAATTAAGAGCACTTTGTCATCCTTAATTACTAAGCCACTGGCTGTAATGTGGCCCTGGGTTGTTGAGCGAGAAAATGGATTGGACGACTTAAGAACAGCATCACACTGAACATGATGAATAGTTTTGCGGCCCTGAATGGCAATTTCAGAAAAAATATTCATGCTGAAAGAAACTATTTAAGAAGTTTGAGCATTGCTGCTTCATCAATCACTGGCACACCTAGCTCTTCAGCCTTTGTGAGCTTACTTCCAGCATCCGCACCAGCAACAACATAGTCTGTTTTCTTAGAGACGGATCCCGCTACTTTGGCACCAGCTTTTTCCAGGAGATCCTTAGCTTCGTCTCTAGTCATTGTTGGAAATGTACCAGTCAGGACAAATGTCTTACCTGCAACTGCTTCACTAATAACTTTTGCTTCTACAGCGAGCTGCATTCCTGAGGCTAGTAACTGCTCAATGACTTCTCGGTTATGCGCTTCTTGCATAAAGCTCGTGATGGAATCCGCAACAACGGGGCCTACATCTTTAACGGTCAGCAGATCTTCAAGATTTGCATCCATTAAGGCATGCATGGACTGGTAATGATTAGCTAGATCCTTGGCAGTAGTCTCGCCTACGTGACGAATACCTAAAGCAAAGATAAATCTGGCTAAGGTGGTGTTTCTGGATTGATTGATTGCCTGAATGAGGTTATCAGCAGACTTCTCACCCATACGCTCTAGGTTAGCTAGCGCTGTGAATCCTAGTCTGTAAAGATCTGCGGGGGTTCTGACTAGATTGTGGTCGACCAATTGATCAACAATCTTCTCTCCCAAACCCTCAATATCCAGCGCTCTTCTGTGGGCAAAGTGAATTAATGCCTGCTTACGCTGTGCGCCACAGAAAAGACCGCCGCTACAACGGGCCACCGCCTCATCTGCCAAACGCTCGATATGTGAATCGCATACAGGGCAGCGGGTTGGCATTTGAAACTCATGGGTGTTTGCGGGGCGACGATCCTTGATAACTAAAACCACTTCTGGAATCACATCCCCCGCTCTTCGCACTGAAACGGTATCGCCAATCCGCACATCTTTACGTTTCACTTCGTCTTCGTTGTGTAGCGTGGCGTTGGTAACTGTGACACCGCCCACCTCTACAGGAGCGAGCCTTGCTACGGGCGTAATTGCACCTGTGCGTCCTACTTGGACGTCAATACCCAAAACGGTAGTGAGGGCTTCTTGCGCTGGGTACTTATGTGCCAATGCAAATCTGGGAGCTCTTGAAACAAATCCTAACTTAGCTTGCTCGGCAAAAGAATTAACTTTGTAGACCACGCCATCAATGTCATAGGGCAATGAATCCCTCTTGGCCCCTACATCGTTATAGAATGCCAAGATCTCCTCTACAGAATGCAATACCTTACGCTCCGAGCAAACCGGTAGACCCAATTCAGCATAAGCATTGAGTAATTCTGCATGGGTTTTAGGCAACCAAGACTGAGGCTCTAGAGCACCTAAGCCATAGGCAAAGAAAGAGAGTGGCCTCTTCGCAGTAATCTTAGAGTCCAATTGACGAAGACTACCTGCTGCTGCATTGCGAGGGTTAGCGAATTCTTTCTCACCCAACTCTGCCGCTTGTCGATTCATTTTCTCGAAGTCTTTGAGATACATAAAGACTTCACCGCGCACCTCTAGGACCTGCGGAATATTTTTTCCAGTGAGCTTGAGAGGAATAGCACGGATCGTTTTAATGTTGGCAGTGACATCTTCACCGCTAGCGCCATCACCACGAGTGGCAGCAGTTACGAGCAAGCCATTTTCATAGCGAAGTGAGATTGCCAAGCCATCAAACTTCAATTCACCTGCATAGGTCACATGATCAGCATGAAGAGTCTCACGACAACGACGATCAAAGGCAATCAGCTCACTATCTTCAAATGCATTATTTAATGAAAGCATTGGCACTGCATGAGTAACAGAATCAAACTCTTTTAATGCTGCTCCACCTACCCGCTGAGACAAGGATTCTGGGGTAATCCACTCGGGATGAGCAGTCTCAATATCAATTAACTCTCTATAGAGGCGGTCGTATTCAATATCCGGAAGAAGCGGATTATCTAAAACATAATAGGCATGCTCTAGACGAGCAAGCTCTAATTGCAAGAATGCGTAACGCTCCGCTAAATTTGTCGGACTGGTGAACGACAAAGTGATTTCCTAGCTAAATAGTCTGCTAGCTGTAGAAGATCCAGCAGGAACGCCAGATTTCTCAAGATTGGCATAGAGAACATCGAGATGCTGACGAATGCTAATGACCGCAGCCTCACTCAAGTTGATACCATTGTCATCCACCAAGCGCCCATGAGCAGCTTGTGCAATCTCCACACCTTCAGAGAGCATTCGCTCAAATGCACGCTCTTCTTGCGGGACCAAGGGAACTTCAAGCAATAAGGTCACCTGAGTTACCGATTTATTTGGATCAAAATCAGTGCTACTAAAAAGTACTACGCCTTTGCTGAGATATTCATATTGGCGGCCATTACGAGATAACTTAAAGCCACGTTGACGCATGAGCGCATCAAAGTTACCCCATGGACATGGTTCATCAAACAGAACATTGATACTCAACTGAATATCGCTCTCAGCAGCCATGACATCTAATTCATTCGCACTTTCCAACATTGTGCTCACGCTAGGCATATCGATTTGGGAGCCCAAAGTTTCAGCAAGCGCTTGGGTGCGAGAGCAAAAATCAGATAGCTCTAGAACGCCGATAGCACCTTTGCGGCTTGCTAGCTGAATGGCTAGCTGTAAATCAGAATACTTAGAGTCAGGATGGAGTACTTCCCAGTCCTCAGCAACATCTAGATTGGCATTTAAGCCCTCACACATCCAGCGTGCAGTCGATTGCGCCTCAAGATCCGTCCAGGCATTAATTTCTTCTAGAATTTCTGAGCCGCTAATAGCCTCATCAAAGCGCAGTGTGATGACACAATCAATCCGTGGATCAATCGTAAACTTTTCTGGGGCAGAAATGGTTGTGATCACTTCGCCGAAACTAGGCTCAGTGCGCCCTGCATCGCCATCGGCAAAACCTTGACCAAAACTCGGCTCTTTTCCAAAGCGATCATCTACAGAATATTCACTGAGCTCTTTTGCCTTACGACGAGCACGAGCATACTTAATATTCAGAACCGCGACTGCTATCAGAATTAATAGCCCAATAACAGCCAATGCTAATTGCAAATCAGACAAACCCAACATCGTCATGATTTGTTCTATGTACACTTAGGCGGCCTCCACCATTGAAACAGCAGAAGAGATGTCTACCGCAACAATGCGGGATACGCCCTGCTCTTGCATCGTGACACCAATCAATTGATGTGCGATTTCCATAGTGATCTTGTTATGTGAGATAAACAAAAACTGTGTCTTATCTGACATTTTGGCTACTAGCTGTGCATAACGCAAGGTATTTGCATCATCTAATGGAGCGTCCACCTCATCGAGCAAGCAGAATGGGGCTGGATTTAAGAGGAAGAGCGAGAATACCAAGGCAATCGCAGTCAAGGCTTTTTCACCACCAGAGAGGAGGTAAATGGAACTGTTTTTCTTGCCAGGAGGCTGGGCCATTACCTGTACGCCAGAATCCAAAATCTCTTCACCAGTCATTACCAATTCAGCATGACCACCACCGAATAACTCAGGGAAGAGCTTACCGAAGTGGGTATTGACCTGGTCAAAGGTGCCCTGCAATAGATCACGTGTTTCAGCATCGATTTTGGCGATCGCATCTGTCAGAGTCTGCATTGCTTCATTCAAGTCGGCAGACTGCGCATCCAAGAACTGCTTGCGTTCACGAGAGCTTGATAACTCATCCAAAGCAGCCATATTGACTGGGCCTAAAGACTGAATTTCAGTATTCAAGCGATTAACTTCGCTCTGCAAGGCGCCAACTTTTAAGTCAGCACTGAAATTTGCTTCAAGTGCAGTAAGGTCAGCCTCTGCATCAGATAGCAATGTGGCAAATTGCTCAAAGTTCAAACGAGCAGCCTGCTCACGCAATTGCAAGTCCACCACTTTGTCACGCATTGGCTGTAGGCTGCGCTCAACCTGCATACGAGACTCATCGGCTTCACGCAGTTGATGCAATAAAGCATCCTGCTCAGTACGCGCATTTGCCAAAGCTGCTTCACGTGCACTGCGGGCTAGTAATAGACCTTGTAATTTATCTTGCGCCTCTTCGTCGCTCAAAGTTTCTAGTTCATGAGCAGCGGCATCATGCTTATCCTGAATTTCCATGATCTGAGTACGGGCGGTACTTTGGTCACGTTGCAAATCAGTAATGCGCTGTTGCAATGAACGCGTTGCAAAGGCCGCCTCTTGAGCAGCCATTTCAGCAGAACGGAGAGACTCACGCAAACGATCGCGCTCATCAGTGGAGTGCTCTAATTTTTCTTGTGCTACCTGCAAAGCTTCTTGCAAGCCTTCTTTAGATTCTTCGGATTCAAGCAACTCAGCAGCAGACTGCTCTTGGGTCTGACTCAATTGCTCCATCTGTTGGCGCAACTCGCTTAACTCACTCTGAATCTGTGCTGCACGTTGACTGTATTGCTCTTCAGCTTGAGTTAATTGCATTCTTTCCACTTCAAAGCCGTGCGATTCCTGAACAGCATGTTCTGCATTCTCACGAGCATGTTCTGCTGCTTGGTGAGCTGCTTGATAGTTAGCAACACATTGATCCAACTCACCCTTGAGCTCACTTTGCATCAGTTGTTGTGCGCGCAATTGCTTCTCGAGACTTTCCATCTCTTGAGCACGCGCCAACATACCGGCTTGCTCAGAATCGGCTGCGTAAAGTTGTACGCCAACACGACTCACTAAATGACCTTGCTGGGTAACGAATGTGCCACCAGCCGGTAATTTTTCACGGCGATGCAAAGCATCCTCAAGGCTGCTAGCAATATAGATATTGTCTAACCACTCTTGCAATACAGATGTGAGTCTTGGAGCGCCCGCACTTTGCACGCGACTCAATAATAGTGTGAAGTCCGCAGGAGCAGAGGTATGCGCTGGCGTGATTTCTTCTGTAAGCAAAATTGCTAAACGGCTTGGGGGCGCATCATTAGCCAGGGCCAATGTTTCTTGCACACTCTTTGCAGTCACAGCAGCCAAACGCTCACGCAGTACGGATTCCAGCGCAGTTTCCCAGCCACTCTCTACTTTAAGTTCTTGCCAGAGGCGCTTGCTTTCTTTAAGGCCCTTGCTTTCAAGCCAAGGCCCAATCTTCCCTTGAGCTTGCACGCTTGCCTGCAAGGCAGTCAATGCCGTCAACTTGGCTTCAGTTTGAGCAAGATCTTGATTGGCCATTTGAATCTGTTGTTGCGCAGTATTACGGGCTTCATCAGCAGCCGGAACGCGTTGTTGGGTTTCAACAGCGTGCTGCTTAGCCTCCTCCACTTTGCGGGCGGCCATGACCTGACGATCCATTGCTGTTTGTAAAGCTTCAGCATCAGGACGGCGTAAGCCATCGAATTCACCAACAAGGCGAGTTTCGCGCCCCTTCAATTCATCTGATTGAGCTGACATTGAACGAAGACGTTCACCCAAACTGGCTAAACGTTGCTCAATAGATGCGACTGAATCACGTGCGCTATTGAGTTCGCGTGAGGCATTTTGATAAGCCTCTTCACGACTTGGCATTTGCTCTTGCAAACCATTTAAATCGGCTAAGAGTGTTTGTTCTTTTTCAGCAGCTAAAGACAACTCATGCTCAGTAGTACGCTGCGCTTGTGCTGCATCTGTTTCTTGCACGGTCCAGCGCTGTAACTGCGCTTGTAGATCCTGAGTTTGCTGCTGCAAACGTTGACGCGCTTCTTGCACATAAAGAATCTGTGCCTCAACCTGACTCACATCAGAATTGGTTTGATATAAATCACCTTGCGCTTGAGAAACTTTATCTTGTAATGCGTACTGTTGTGTACGCATAGTTTCTAGTTCAGCCTCGACATGGCGTAGCTTAGCTGTCTGTTCTTCCAGGCCAACTTGCGTATCGCGAATACCGTTAGCATGACGCTCTTGCTCTTTACCCGCCTCGGTCTGGCGCACAAACCAAAGCAGTTGTTGCTGGGACTTCATCTGTGTAGAAAGCTCAGCATGACGCTCAGCAACAGTGGCTTGTTTTTCTAAGCGTGTTAACTGTTGATCGAGTTCACGCAAGATATCTTCAACGCGCGTTAAATTTTCTACCGTGTCTTCTAAACGTGAGGCAGTTTCTTTGCGACGCTCTTTATATTTTGAAACACCAGCGGCCTCTTCCAAAAACACACGCAACTCTTCTGGCTTTGCTTCCAAAATGCGGTTGATCGTACCTTGACCAATAATGGCGTAACCTCTTGGACCCATACCGGTGCCCAAGAAAATATCTTGAATATCTTTACGACGTACTACTTGGTTATTCACGTAGTAACTTGAATTTCCATCGCGAGTTAAAACGCGTTTAATACCCAATTCTGTAAAAGCACTCCACTGGCCTTGAGCGCGCCCTTCAGTGTTATCAAAAATGAGTTCAACACTAGCGCGCCCAGATGGCTTACGCAAACCAGACCCATTAAAAATAACGTCCTGCATCGATTCGCCACGCAACTCACTGGCGCGGGACTCTCCCAAAACCCAGCGGACGGCGTCAATAATGTTCGACTTTCCGCAACCGTTAGGACCCACGACACCAATGAGTTGGCCAGGCATTTCAAAATGGGTTGGGTCTACGAAAGACTTAAAGCCGGAAAGTTTGATGGATTTCAGTTGCACGGCGTACTTTGCAGGGAAAAAAGGGGTTCAAATAAAGGGGTAAAAATTAAAGCTAAAGTGGGAAGATGATAGCAAGCTCTTGCCTGCTTGGACGCGTTTTTGCCCCATCTATATAATGATAAATCTACCTCCCGGGACAAAATCCCTTAACAATCTGATAGTTAACTAAAAAGCATGAGCCAATCACCACAAAACATCATTGAACAAGCCTGGGAAAACCGCGCAAACCTCTCCCCAGACAGCGCCCCGGGGGATGTCCGTAATGCCGTAAATGCCGTTTTAGAAGGCCTCAATGCCGGCACTATCCGTGTGGCTGAGCGACGTGACGTCGGTAAATGGGAGGTAAATCAGTGGGTTAAGAAGGCTGTTTTGCTCTCATTCCGCCTAGAAGACAATCAACCTATGAGTGCTGGTGGCTTTACCCAGTTCTACGATAAGGTTCCCAGCAAGTTTGAAAACTACACTGCCGCCGACTTTGCTGCCGGTGGATTCCGCGTGGTTCCCCCTGCCATGGCCCGCCGCGGCTCATTTATTGGCAAAAACGCTGTTTTAATGCCTTCTTACGTCAATATTGGCGCTTATGTAGGCGAAGGCACGATGGTCGATACCTGGGCAACCGTAGGTTCTTGCGCCCAAATTGGCAAAAATGTTCACCTTTCTGGCGGCGTTGGTATTGGCGGTGTTTTGGAGCCAATCCAAGCTGGCCCAGTGATTATTGAAGATAACTGCTTTATTGGCGCTCGCTCTGAGGTGGTTGAAGGCGTTGTGATTGAAGAAAACGCTGTTTTATCCATGGGTGTCTATATTGGCCAAAGCACCAAGATTTATGACCGCGAAACTGGCGAAGTCCACTACGGCCGCGTTCCAGCTGGCTCAGTAGTTGTTCCAGGCTCACTTCCCTCCGCTTGCGGCAAATACAGCTTGTATGCCGCAATCATCGTTAAGAAGGTTGATGCTCAAACAAGAGCAAAGACAGCTATTAACGAATTACTCCGCGACTAAGTTAAATCCATGAGCGCCACACTTGAGCTCACCGAAGCTCTCATCGCCTGCCATTCCGTAACTCCGGCCGATGGTGGCTGCCAAGACTTAATTGCAAAACGCCTCCAAGCGATTGGCTTTCATACTGAAAGCGTGGTGAGTGGTCCTGAAAACTTCCAGGTAACCAACTTGTGGGCAATTAAAAAAGGTACGTCTGGTGATCAAGGCAAAGTCTTAGTATTTGCAGGTCATACTGATGTGGTGCCTACAGGCCCATTGGAGAAGTGGACCAACAACCCCTTTACCCCAACCATTCGTGACGGCATGCTCTATGGTCGTGGCGCAGCGGATATGAAAACATCCCTCGCAGGCTTTGTGGTCGCTACAGAAGAATTTGTCACTACACACCCAGATCATCAGGGCACTATTGCGTTCTTAATTACAAGCGATGAAGAGGGTCCTGCTAACGATGGCACAGTCATTATGTGCGATCGCTTGCAAAAACAAGGTCAGCGTTTGGATTACTGCGTTATTGGTGAGCCTACTTCAGTGGATAAGCTTGGCGACATGATTAAGAATGGTCGTCGCGGTTCTCTATCTGGCAAGCTGAAGGTGAAAGGTGTTCAGGCGCACATCGCCTACCCTCACCTAGGCAAGAATCCAATTCATCTGTCGGCACCAGCGATTTCTGCATTAGTAGAAACCGAGTGGGACAAAGGTAATGAATACTTCCAACCCACCAGCTTTCAGATTTCGAATGTGCATGCTGGTACTGGCGCTAATAACGTCATCCCAGGCGAACTCGTAGTCGACTTTAATTTCCGCTTCTCTACTGAGAGTAAGCCAGAGCAATTGCGTGAGCGTCTAGAAAAGATTCTGAAAGATGCGGGTCTTGAATTTGAGATTGACTGGGTATTGGGCGGTAGCCCGTTCATCACTGGTGATGGTGACCTGGCTGGAGCATTACGCAAGTCTATCAAAGCAGAAGTGAATATTGATACAGAACTCTCTACTACTGGTGGGACTAGTGACGGCCGCTTTATCGCCAAGATTTGCAAAGAGGTAGTGGAGTTTGGCCCCCTCAATGCGACTAGTCACAAGATCGATGAGTGCGTTATTGTTGATGATGTGGTGCCACTCAAAAATATCTATCGCAAGACACTCGAACAATTAATCGCTTGATCGATTAATTGCGCACCTGCCTTTTCTTCTAAAGAACCCCTCTATCATGGATCCTGAGTCTCAGCAACACGTCACAGTAAACCAGTGCGTTAATCAGATCGCACAAATGCTCGAAGCAGCAAACTTACATTATGGCCACGGGGCAATTGATGCCCAAAGTGAAGCCTTGTGGATTGTGAGCAAGCAGCTCAATCTCAGTCCAGCAGAAGCTTTAGATCATCTAGATGATTCAATCTCTGATGAGCAACAGCAAAAAGCATCCGCTATTGCCGATATCAGAATCTCGACACGCAAACCACTTGCCTACATCTTAGGTGAAGCATGGCTCATGGGTGTGCCTTTTTTCTGCAGCGAGCAAAGTATTGTGCCGCGTTCCTGGATTGCAGAGCTTATCGTAAATGGCTCACTAGAGACCTGGCTGCCAGCTGATGGCAAGGCGCTTGATCTTTGTACTGGCAACGGTTCGCTGGCAATCCTCTTAGCTCTGTCATGCCCGGATATTCATGTAAGTGCATGCGATATCAGCATGCCCGCACTCTCTGTGGCTGCCCGTAACTTAGATCGTCACGGTCTCAGCTCTCAAGTAGAGCTATTAGATGGCGATCTGTGGGATGCCCTACCAGAGCCTAATGAAGATAACCTCTTTGATCTCATTATTTGTAACCCACCATATGTAAATGCCGCTTCGATGAATGCGCTTCCTACTGAATATCACGCGGAACCAGAATTGGCTTTAGCTGGTGGAGAGGATGGCATGGACATCATCAGGCGAATTATTGCTTCAGCACCCGACTACCTATCTGAGCGCGGCGCTATTTTGCTCGAGATTGGTAATGAGTATGAGCATTTCAAAAAAGCTTTCCCACAAATTCCAGCAATCTGGATGGAAGTCTCCGCAGGAGAAGAGCAAGTCTTATTAATTCAAGCGGAAGACTTACGCTAGGGAATTAACCCAGCTCAGCAGCCGCAGCAATGGCTTGATCAATTCGCTCGACTGGAATTACTTTCAATCCCGGAATCTTGGTCTTGGGCATATTTGCTTTTGGAATAATGGCCACAGTGAAGCCTAATTTAGCGGCTTCTTTCAAGCGCTCTTGACCACGAGGACAAGGACGAATCTCACCAGCCAAACCTACTTCACCAAAGACAATCAACTCTTTTGGCAATGCGCGATTGCGAATCGAAGACTGAATCGCCAGAAGAACGGCTAAGTCAGCGGCTGGCTCAGAAATCTTGACGCCACCTACCGCATTTAAGAAAACATCTTGATCAAAACAAGCGACGCCAGCATGACGATGCAGTACCGCCAAGAGCATCGCTAAACGAGCTTGCTCCAAGCCAACCGCTAAACGACGGGGATTAGGCACATGCGCCGTATCTACTAAAGCCTGAATCTCTACCAGCAAAGGTCTACTACCCTCTTGGGTCACCAATACACAAGCGCCCGGAACCATTTGCTCATGTTGTGACAGAAAAATTGCTGATGGATTAGTTACACCGCGCAGACCTTTTTCAGTCATTGCAAATACGCCCAGCTCATTGACTGCGCCAAAACGATTCTTAATTGAACGCACTAAGCGAAAAGAGGAATGTGTATCACCCTCAAAATACAAAACGGTATCGACAATGTGCTCTAAGACCCTAGGACCAGCAAGATGACCATCCTTGGTAACGTGCCCGACCATCAGCACACAGATACCACTTGATTTAGCGGCCCTAGTGAGCTGCGCCGCACACTCACGAACCTGCGCAACAGAGCCAGGAGCTGAACTTAACACCTCTGAATACAAAGTCTGAATCGAATCCACTACCAATACTTGCGGCTTCACGGTATCCATAATCGAAATCAGTTTTTCCAGCTGAATCTCCGCCAACACTTCAAGCTGAGGTGCATCTAAAGCAATACGCTTTGCACGCAGAGCAATCTGCGCAGCGGATTCTTCGCCGCTGCTATAGAGCACATTCATGCCCGCAGAACTCATCTCTGCTAATGCCTGGAGTAGCAAGGTAGATTTACCAATACCAGGATCGCCACCCAAAAGCACCACGCCACCAGGAACCAAGCCACCACCTAGAACGCGATCAAACTCTTCAACGCCTGTGCTAAATCTCGGCAGGTCTTCAGCACTAATAGCGGATAACTTTTGTCTTGGAAGAGATTGCGCCAAGCCCTGGAAGCGAGAATTAGATGTTGTTTCTGGCAGACCCTCTTCCAAAGTATTCCAAGCCTGGCAAGATGGGCACTGGCCCTGCCACTTAGCAGAGGTACCACCACAAGACTGGCAGATATAAACCGATTTGACTTTAGCCAAGAGTTACCTAATGAAATATAAAAATAATTAAATCGAAATTAATCGAGCTGAGTGCCCGCTTTATTTTCTTGTGCGCGCTTAGGGGCATCCTTACGTCGTTGCTCTAGATCAGCCGCTCTGGCTGCAGCATCTTTTTGCTTTTGCTCAAACTCACGTTGATTGGCTGCTCTTTCAGCCGCTTTTTCAGGCGAGGCCCTCTCAGCAGCACGCTTAGCGTCTTCTTGAGTCTTTAAACTATCACGAAGCTTACGTTGCACTTCATGCAAAGCCACCTCTTGCTCACGAATCGGATCGATTTCCTTGCGATAGTCTGCGCGAGCACTTCTCAAGCAAGAGTTAACCCAGTAATTCTGGTAGCACTCAGAGGATGCTTTGCCCCAGCGATATTTAGCCCAGTCACGCTGCACCTCAAGCTCTTGCTCAATCTTATTCAACTGATCGAGGTCAGCCTCTTCTGCAGGAGTGGCCAATACAACACCGTTCAGTGCAGAAGCCAATAAAAATATTGAAATCAATATTTTTGATTGGAGCAAAAGACTCTTTCTCAAATCTCGACCTTCGCACCCATCTCAACCAAACGGTTTGCAGGAATTTTGAAGAAGTCTGACTGGCGACCGGCATTCTGATACATCCAGCAAAATAATCTTTCACGCCACATAGCCATACCCGGTATCTCAGTAGAAACTATCGTGTCACGCGATAAGAAGAATGAGGTATTCATCAAATCAAAATTCAATCCAGAACTCTTCTCGATTAATTCAATGATTTGACCCATGTCTGGAGTTTCATTGAAACCATAAACCGCACGAACAACATAAATGCCATTACCAAGATCGCGCAAGGTAATACGCTCACTGTCTTTTACGTACGGCACATCCCAAATACTGACCTTTAAGAAAAATACTCTCTCATGGAGTACATGGTTATGTTTTAGGTTATGCAGGAAAGAAACTGGTACGTAATCCACGTGCGCCGTCAAGAAAACAGCAGTGCCCTCTACACGATGCGGAGGATGTTTCATCAAAGCCTCAATAAAACTCTTCAGTTCAATACCATTATTCATTGCGTTGTGACGCAAAATCTTGCGACCTTGATACCAAGTCATCAGCAATAAGAAGCATGCGGCACCGAGTAGCAGCGGGAACCAGCCGCCTTCCATAATTTTTAAGAGATTAGCAGTTAAGAAAGCTAAATCCACGACCAAAAAAGCACTAATAACTAAAGTTACCAATAGAGTATTCCAACGCCACACAACACGCATCACAATAGCGGCCAAGAAGGTGGTTACGATCATCGTAGTTGTAACAGCGATACCGTATGCAGCCGCCAAATTTTCAGATTTCTTAAATGCTAAAACCACGGCGATCACTAGAATCAACAAAGCCCAGTTCACCAAGGGCATATAGATCTGACCAATTTCTCTATCAGAGGTGTGACGCACTTTCATACGTGGGACAAAGCCCAAAAGGATTGCTTGGCTGGTCATTGAGAACGCACCAGAAATCACCGCTTGCGAAGCAATCACAGTTGCAGCAGTGGCCAATATCACCAAAGGAAATACCAGGAATTCGGGAACCATCAAAAAGAATGGGTTGGTAATCGTCTCTGGGTTGTTCAAAAACATGGCGCCCTGACCAAAGTAATTCAGGAGCAAGCAAGGCATAACAATGAAGAACCAACCCATACGAATAGGCTTGAGTCCAAAGTGACCCATGTCGGCATATAAAGCTTCAGCACCAGTCAATACCAGGAAGACCGCTCCCAAAACAATAAAGCCTTGCAATGAATGTTCGATCAAGAATCGAATAGCAAAAAGAGGATTAATGGCAGCAAAAATAGCTGGGTTTTGAATAACCTGATGCACCCCCATCAATCCGATAGCAATAAACCAGACCATCATGATCGGGCCAAAAAGTTTGCCAACTAAATCGGTTCCGGTCTTCTGAATAAAAAACAGGACGACTAGAATAAAAATAGTGATCGGTATGACATAACGCGTTAAATCACTGGATATCACCTCAAGACCTTCAACAGCAGAAAGCACAGAAATTGCTGGGGTAATGATGGCATCACCATAAAACATACAGGCCCCAAAGACGCCAGCCATGATGATTACCAAGGAACGCTTTGAGCCAGTCTTTACAGTTCTCAATGCCAAAGCCATAAGCGCCAAAATACCGCCCTCGCCATGATTGTTTGCACGCATCACGAATAAAACATACTTCAGCGAGACCACAATCGCAAAAGCCCAAAATACCATCGAGATCACGCCATACACAGCATCTGCAGAAAACGGAATGCCATGCTCGGGACTAAAACATTCTTTTAACGCATATAAGGGACTTGTACCAATGTCGCCGAAGACAACGCCGATAGCCGCGAACATAAGGGAGATCGAGGCGCCTTTTTTGTGAGGATGATCCTCTCGAGAAATCTCTACAGGCCGCAATAAGGATGATTCTGAAAACTCAGGATTGCTAACTGACATTATTAAACCTTGGCGTGATGTTGCGTGGCAATATGTTACTCCTTGCCGGCAGCGATTAAAACGAGAATTTCTTCGATAAAACGCCTTATTTATGCGTTATTTACAGGAATACCTCGACAGGGACCCCCAAAAAATGGTAGAATTTTAGCTTCAGACGCGGGGTGGAGCAGTCTGGCAGCTCGTCGGGCTCATAACCCGAAGGTCGTAGGTTCAAATCCTGCCCCCGCAACCAAGATTTACGTACTAAGCCCTTAATCTTTAAGGGCTTTTTGCTTTTCTGGGCATAAAAAAACCCGATTACTCGGGCTTTTTAGCTATTTCAGGGTGGCTTTAGTTCAAAACCTTGTAACCGCGACCACTCAAACACCTCTTCACAACAGCCTCTTGAGCTTGGTTTCCACTAAACGCACCACCTGCGCCACCAATTACGGCGCCAGCTCCAGCAGCCTGCGCAATTCCTGATCCGTTGCCGCCAGTAACCAATCCCAGCAGACCACCGACTACCGCGCCAGCACCAGCTCCTTTGGCGGCTGTAGAACCCATTCCTGATTGTTGTTGAGCATAATTTTGACAGTCTTTTAAATCGCTCTCATAAGTAGCCTCATTGACGCCCTTCATATCTACGAGGGGGCGAACATTCGCACCAGCGCATCCAAATGTCACAGCAACCACCAGAGAACATAGGACAAGTAACTTATTCATCAGCAGAATCCTCTTACTCAATTTGACATCGATCGATGCCATATCCGTTTTATATCATGCCGCAAAAACTGTGTCGAAGATTTTGAATTATTTTTAAATAGCCAAGTCTGGGCACCTGTTTTCGGGGTTTGATGAAAAGGAATCCCCAAGCCTTGATAGCGTGCCGTGACATCTGGATGTGGATGCCCATAACGATTGCGATAGCCATTTTGTGCAAAAGCCTGATGAGGCTCCAATCTTTGAAGGAGCGCCAAGGAAGAGGAGGTTTTGCTGCCATGATGTGGTGCCATAAAAATTAATTCTCTGTCGCCAATTTCATGCAACATTTTTTCATCTAAGCGCTCGGTAATTTCTGCTTCACCTTGCTTTTCAACATCGCCTGTTAACCAAAGCGAGCTTTGTTGATTGCGTACCTCAAGCACACAACTCATTTCGTTAGGCTTCCCAGGATATTGATCAGTAAATACTGTCTCTTCATGAGGGTGCCAGATGACAAACTCGACACCGTCCCATTTCCAGCTCTGACCGAAGCGACACGGAAGGGCTGGAATCTTTCTTTTATATAAATTTTGAAGTAGTGGATTAGCGCTGGGTAAAGATCCCATCATCAAATCAAATTGAATACTCTTCAGAAGTGTTGCAGCCCCACCAATATGATCACTATCGCTATGACTAATTACCATCAGATCAATGTGATTAATTCCCTTGCCACGTAAATAGGGGAGAATCACTCTCTGACCTGCATCATCTTTCTTGCCTTGAATAGGCCCTGTGTCGTATAACAATTTTCTATTAGCGGTTTCGATGAGAACTGCTGTGCCCTGACCAATATCAAAAACGCTAGCCCTAAACTCTCCTTGAGCGCGAGAGGCATCTCCAAATAATTGGCTTGGCCAAAAAAATAAGGGGCCAGATAAACAGACGCCAAGCAATCGACCTTTCCACGTTTCACCAATCGGACCAGGTCGAATTGCATACACAATTCCGCATCCAGCAATCACCAGCATCCACCACTCAGGCTGCTTTGACCAAGCCACAGACCAACTCCAGCTCGCCATCCACTCCAAGATGACTGCAAGATATTCCATGGATGCATGCGCCGGCAATAAGAGCCAGCGGCCGATAAATTCCGGAAGTAAGGCGCCGGCAATTGCCAGCGGAGTCACGATATAACTTACCAGCGGAATAGCAAACGCATTTGCCAATGGTGAAACAATTGAAATTTGGTAAAACCAATACAAAGTCAATGGCAGCAGCGCCAGTGTGACAACGGCTTGGACACGACATGCCTCACGAAGGGCTTGCCCGATGCGATACATCCAATGCGTTTCTAATTCTTTACCCGTAGGGATGCCCAATAAACCAGACGAATCCCCCATGGCATAGAGTATGGCAGCCACTGCACCGAAAGATAACCAAAAGCCTGGTGTGTAGGGCGCCATAGGATCAATGAGCAACACGAATGCCAGGGCCCACCACCAGATATCAAAAGAACGTGGATTTCGGCCAGTCCATAACGCAAATGCCACCACCCCAACCATATACATCGTTCTTTGCGCTGGAATCTGAAAGCCCGCCAACCACGCATAGATAAACGCAGTTACAAATCCCGCTACTGCCGCTACCTTGCTGACTGGAGCAATCAGAGGCCAAGTGCGTCTACGCCATATAAATGCAGCACATGAAGCACCAACACCCGCCAACATAGTTACATGAAGCCCAGATATAGAGATGAGATGCCCAATGCCCGTTGCATTAAATACTTGCCAGTCATCTTGATCGATGGCGTTCTGATCACCCATTACCAAAGCAATCAAAACACCGACATACCTTGCATCATCCGGCAGCATAGACTGAATCTTTTTTCGCAGATGCCATCTAGCAAGCTCCATACGTAACTCAAGCTCTATCCAAAAGATATCTTTATCCAGCAATAACTCCCCAGACCTTACTGATCCACTAGCTCCAAAGTCTTGATGAAAAGACCAACGCTCAAAATCAAAGGTATGTTGATTTAAGGAACCATATGGACGCTTTAGCTTTGCCATGATCTTCCAGCGCTGCCCAGGAATTACCTCTGGAATTGCTTGAGGATTTCTCCAGGCAGGCTGCCAACTCAAATAGATTCTCTCTGGAAAGTGATTCAGGGCTTCTTTTCCAGAGAAGGCCTCATCGACCTCAAAGGCAAACTTGGCACCCGATGAATTACTTTGCGGCAATGCTACAACTCTTCCCTTGAGCGTTAACTCTTTGCCCTCCAACTCTGTGGCGAGAACATTCTTTAAGCGATTTTCAGCGTACAAAGCATTCCATGCGAACCCCACTACAAATAGCAGGCCAATCACTGCAAATTTCTTAAGAGGAGATCCTTGATTAGAAAGCAGGATTGTCAGCAAAAAAACTACGTTAAAAGTAATGCAGGAAATGAGCCAATATTCTGGCAATTGCGGCAAAAGCAAAAGGAGTAATCCCCCGGCGATGAATGCCGTAATAGCTAATCGCAAGTAATTAAGAGGCTAAGTTGAGACTTGAGAGCTGAGGAATACCTGCGCAGAGGGCAGACCAGCGTGGCAACACTTGCATTGCATTAGCCCATACCGCCGAAGTAAATTCAGCGTCACTTACACCCCTAACTAAGGCGAGTTCTTTTGCAATCCGCGGCAGAAAGGCGGGCTCATTAAAAGCAGTGCCCTCCCCCCTAAGCCATGCCGGCGGGATGTCGGGAGAATCTGTTTCAGTCACAATACTGTCAAGCGGCAACTCTTTTAAAAGTCTGCGGATTTGTAAAGCGCGCTCATACGTCGCGGCTCCTCCAAATCCCAATTTAAATCCGAGTTCAATAAATTGCTCGGCCTGCTGAAAGCTGCCATTAAAAGCATGCGCTATTCCGCCAGGGATATTGCGGCGACGTAAAGCCTTCAGAATCGTATCCTGAGAGCGACGCACATGCAGAATTACGGGCAATTGATATTTCTGAGCCAAATCCAATTGCGCATTGAAAAAGAACTCCTGCTTATGAGGGTCTAAATCCTCTACAAAATAATCCAAACCAATTTCACCGACACCCACAAAGCGAGGATCAGATAGGGATTCGACAATTCTTTTCTCAAGTGTTTCAATGTCGCCCTCTTGGGCTTGATTGGTATAGAGCGGGTGTATTCCTAGGGTATAAACCAAACCCGGGATTTGTTGACTATATTGATGGGCTAACTCTCTAACATGAGCACAGTCTGCCACCTTCACAGCGGGCAATAGTATTGCTTTAACGTTTTTTTCAGTGGCCGCCTGAATAATTGTCGGCAATGAAATCGCAAACTCAAGAGCGTCTAAATGGCAATGGGTATCGATCCACATGGGATGTCCACTCACACTGAGAATGGCTTTAATACTCCACGCTCTAAATGCAAGATCCGATCACAACGCTTGGCGCGCACCGGGTCATGCGTCACAATCACAAAGGCTGTGCCTTGATCTCGAGCGATGTTCAACATCAAATCAAATACGCCGTCTGCAGTCTCGGTATCGAGATTGCCTGTTGGCTCATCCGCCAGAACGCAAGCGGGATTACCAACCAAGGCACGAGCTACTGCCACACGTTGACGTTCTCCTCCAGATAATTCACCTGGAGTGTGGAGTTCACGTGCAGCCAAGCCAACCGCTTTAAGCATCTTGCTAGCGCGATCCATTGACTCATCATTACTAAGGCCACGAATACGCAAAGGCAAAGCCACATTCTCTGCAGCACTGAATTCATCTAAGAGATGATGGAATTGATAAATAAACCCAAGACTATGGTTACGCAGCTGATCTAACCTCTTCACTGATAAGTTATTTAAGTTAGAACCAGCCAACATGACGGAGCCAGCGCTTGGAGTATCTAAACCACCCAATAAGTGAAGCAAGGTGCTCTTGCCAGAACCTGAAGAACCGACAATAGCCACCTTCTCCGATGTAGAAATATCCAAATCAATCGCTTTTAATACCTCTACCGCAGTGGGTCCTTGACCATAGGTCTTGGCTAAGCCTCTGGCCTTTAGCACTAAGTTATTCACATCACTCATAGCTGAATTATTCATAACGCAGGGCCTCCGCAGGTTGGACCTTGGCAGCACGACGACTTGGGTAAAGCGTCGCTAATACAGAAAGACCAAATGCCATTAATCCCACTGTCAGCACATCACTTGCCCGAACATCAGAAGGTAATTCGCTAATGAAATACACCTCACGCGGCAAGAACTGCACATGGAAAATGGCCTCAATGACCGGCACGATGACATCAATATTCAGCGCAATCAACAGACCTAATGCAACACCAACCAAAGAGCCTAAAAGACCAATCGCCAATCCCTGAATTAAGAATATTCTTTGAATAAGTCCAGGGCTTGCACCCATAGTTCTCAGAATGGCAATGTCAGCTTGCTTCTCGTTCACCGTCATGACTAAGGTGGACACCAAATTAAATGCGGCTACGGCAATAATTAAAGTCAGAATGATGAACATCATCTTTCTTTCAGTCTGAACTGCTGCAAACCAATTCCGGTTAGATCTTGACCAATCAGTGACCCAAAGCGCCTGAGGAACAATCGCTGCTAACTCATTAGCGACTTCTGGGGCCCGCTGCATATCATCCACCTTGACGCGCAGACCAGATGGATCATGTAGGCGTAACAAGGCGGCAGCATCCTTCCAATGCATGATGGCTAGAGAGCTGTCGTATTCATAATGACCGCTATCAACAATGCCGACTACCTGCAAAGTACGCATCCGCGGCATAGCACCTGCTGGAGTTAAATCACTTTCAGGAACAATTAAATTAATACGATCGCCGACATGTGCGCCAACAATTGCTGCAAGTTGTGCGCCCAGAGCAACACCAAAACTACCGGGCTTTAGATCATCAATATTGCCGGTAACAAATTGTTTTGGTAAATCCGAAACCTTACCTTCTTCGCTAGGCAAGATGCCACGAATAGCAACGCCACGTATCACTCCTTCGCGAGTCAATAAGCCTTGCGAACTCACCATGGGTGCCACACCAATAACGTGTGGTTGAGCTGAAACCTTCAGCGCCAGTGGCTCCCAATTTGCCAAACCATCGGGAGCGGTAATCTCCACATGAGATAGCACCGACAACATGCGATCACGCACTTCCTTTTGGAAACCATTCATCACCGAAAGAACCACAATCAGCGCGGCAACCCCTAAAGCGATACCGGCTGTAGAAATCCCGGAGATAAAGGATAGGAAGCCATCACGCTTCCCCACGGTCTTACGACGCTTGGATCGGGTGTAGCGTAGGCCAATTTCTAGCTCAATAGGAAGTCTCAACATAGCCACAGTTTAGTGAATCGCGCGGACAAACTGATGGAATACTTAAATGCCACCTAAAATCAGGGGAATGACTGCGAATTTCACCTCCCCCAAAGCCCCGCTACGCCGCTTCACCCTGATGCTTTCAGGGGAAGATGCCTTGGATGAGCTCGAAAGTAGAGATAGCCCCCACAAGGGACTACCTCATGAGCGGTTTTTGCTCGGAGAATTACTTCCTATTGCACCGGTCTTACTGCTCGGTCAATCCAATCAACCAGTCAACCCAAACGAAGTCATTGCCTGCTTACAGCCCGTTCATCTGCATGCCACCCGAGATCACCTCATTTTGATGGGTCAAAACCAGATTGATCTGACCCCCGAAGAGTCAGCTAAGCTTCTACAAGCAGCGCTACCTTTTATTGAAGAAGATTTTCAGGGTTCTGTACTTTTCCATAACCAGCATTATTGGTTTGTTCCTGCTGGCCCATTTTCCAGCTTAGAAAGTTATAGCGTGGATCAGGCTCATGGCCGAAATATTGACTGGTGGATGCCGCGTGATACTCAAGAAGAAGGCATCGCGAAACGTTGGCGCAAACTTCAAAATGAAATCCAAATGCTTTGGCATATTGGCCCCGTTAATGAAGAGCGCGGACAACGTGGCATGCCCAGCATCAACTCAATCTGGATTAGCGGCATCGGTAAGCTCAATGATGTTCAAGCGCCTGCATTATTAAAACAATCGCAGCGTCTCATCGGCTCACACCCCATTCTGGCTGGCCTATCAAAGCTATTAACCCTTCCGCATGAAATCGATTTAGATGATAAAAATTTACTTGGTGCCTTCGCCTGGCTAGATCAACCACAAGCAGCATGGCCTCAGTTAAGTGCAGCACTACATAGCAAACAACTAGATGAGGTTGTCATCATTGATTTTCCGAAAGGTAAAGTTCGTGAACGTACTTTCACCGCTACAGATCTCAATAAAAAATCTTGGGCCTTCTGGAAAAAAGCAGAGCCACTGACTTGGAAAGAAATTAGTCAGCTATGAGTTACGCATGAGTTTCATATGAGCTTATTTTCACAACGCCCCTTCTCAGAGCGCACTGCCACCTGGTTAGCGCAGAGTGGCTTACACCCACTACTGGCTCGACTCTATGCTGCTCGAGGCCTGCAATCTCCAGAAGAACTCTCGCTCGATTTAAAGCAACTGATTTCACCAGTTGAACTAAAGAATTGCATCAGCACCGCCTCTTTACTCGCCGATATCCTTGAGAAAAAAGAGCCTATGCTGATCGTCGCAGACTATGACTGTGATGGCGCAACCGCTTGTGCTGTTGGCCTGCGGGGCCTACGCATGCTCGGCGGACCTGACACCCCAATTCAGTTTCTGGTTCCGAACCGCTTTGCGATGGGGTATGGCCTCACGCCTGAGGTTGTTGAGTTAGCAGCACAGCAAACGCCTAAACCGAAATACCTGATCACTGTCGATAACGGCATTGCTAGTGAGGCTGGCGTTGATCGTGCTCGTGAATTAGGTATGGAAGTGATTGTGACCGACCATCATCTACCTGGAGATAACTTACCGAAGGCGCTGGCAATCGTTAATCCCAACCAACCAGGTTGCAGCTTTCCAAGCAAAGCTCTTGCTGGTGTTGGCGTGATGTTTTATATGCTGGTGGCATTACGCGCTGAACTTCGCAAGCGCGGAAAATTCACCAATGAAACTCAACCTAAAGTAGAAAACCTCCTCGACCTTGTTGCCTTAGGAACAGTTGCTGACGTAGCACAACTCGATCGCAACAATCGAGTATTAGTTTCTAATGGCTTGAAGCGTATCCGCGCTGGGATATCCCAGCCAGGCGTTCAGGCGCTATTTCAGGCGGCAACACGAGATCCACGTAAAGCGAATACCTTTGACCTAGGCTTTGCCATCGGCCCCAGACTCAATGCTGCTGGGCGTCTAGCGGATATGACTTTAGGCATCCGCTTGCTCCTCACTGACAATATAGATGAGGCTCTTAATCTTGCGCATGAACTCGATCGCATTAATCGCGAACGCCGCGTGATTGAAACGGGGATGCAAGAAACTGCCCTCTCTCATCTTGCAGAAGATCAACTTGATGGCACTATGACTGAGCGCTCTAGCATTTGTTTATGGAATCCCGAATGGCATCAGGGAGTTGTTGGCATTGTGGCTTCACGACTGAAGGAGCGTTTTAATCGCCCAGCGATTGTGTTTGCTCCTGCCGATGGCAGCACCGGTGAAGAATTACGTGGCTCCGGTCGTTCACTGACAGGCTTTCACTTGAGAGATGCCTTAGATCTTGTTTCTAAAAAAGAGTCCGGACTGATTTTGAAGTTTGGCGGTCATGCGATGGCAGCAGGCTTGACGATTCGAAAAAGTGATTTTGAAAAGTTTGATGCGTGCTTTCAGGAGGTAGCAAGTAGCCTATTAACGGATGAGTTACTAGAGCGTCGCCATGCCCACGATGGCACGTTGGAGCTCTCTGAATTTACCCCTGAGATTGGTGATCTACTTGCTGAAGAGATCTGGGGTCAGGGCTTCCCTCAGCCCGTTTTCTATGGGGAATTCGAGATTACCCAGCAAAGCCTCATGAAAGAAAAGCATTTACGACTGATGGTTCGCCCTATTAGCGGCTCTGAACTCAAGCCGACTGGCAAACCACTCACCGCTGTTTGGTTTAACCGCACTCAAAGCCTGCCCGCTAAAGCCAAATTAGCCTATCGCCTTGTCACTGATCGGTATCAGGGTCAAGCCCGAGTACAGATCATGATTGAAGCCTATGATGAGGCGACCAGCACCTAAGGGTCGAAGGCAATAACCCCCTTATAATCAAGGGATGGAAGCTGAACAACTAAATACTATTTCGAATACCTTGTCCGATCTGCTCACCCGTGAGCAAGCTCTTCGGGGGTATCTTTGACTTCGAAGTAAAGTCACGTCGTCTTACCGAAGTTAACTCCATTCTGGAAGATCCCACCATTTGGGATGATCAAAAGAAAGCGCAAGCACTGGGCAAAGAAAAGAAATTGCTTGATGGCGTAGTGGCGACTCTTACCGATCTCAATACCAATATTACTAGCGCGCTTGAACTGTTTGATATGGCCAAAGAGGAAAGCGATTTTGAAACAATCGGCGCTATTGAGAAAGATGTTGAGAGCTATAGCAAGACTATCGGTGATCTAGAGTTCCGCCGCATGTTCCACAACGAGATGGATTCATGTAATTGCTTTATCGATATTCAAGCTGGAGCTGGTGGTACTGAAGCCTGTGATTGGGCTAGCATGCTCTATCGTCAATACCTCAAGTATTGCGAGCGTAAGGGTTACAAAACAGAAATTCTCGAAGAGTCTGATGGTGATGTTGCAGGCATTAAGAGTGCGACGATTAAAGTCGATGGTGAATACGCATACGGACATCTTCGCTCTGAAACTGGCGTGCATCGTTTGGTGCGCAAATCCCCCTTTGACTCCTCTAACGGTCGTCATACTTCGTTTGCCTCTATCTACGTGTATCCAGAGATTGATGACTCGATTGAGATCGACGTTAACCCTGCCGATATCCGCACTGACACCTACCGCGCCTCTGGTGCGGGTGGTCAGCACATTAATAAAACAGACTCAGCCGTCCGCTTAACCCACATACCAACGGGAATTGTGGTGCAGTGTCAGAACGACCGTAGTCAGCATCGCAATCGCGCTGAAGCGATGAGCATGCTGAAGTCTCGCCTCTACGAACATGAGATGCAAAAGCGCCGTGCCGAACAAGATAAGTTAGAAGCCAGCAAGACCGATGTGGGTTGGGGACATCAAATCCGCTCCTACGTCCTTGACCAAAGCCGCATTAAAGACTTACGCACTAACGTCGAAATCTCCAACACTCAAAAAGTATTAGATGGCGATCTCGATGCCTTTATTGAAGCCAGCCTAAAACAAGGCGTGTAATAACTAACACCCATTACTGCACCACTATAGATATGAACGATAAAACCCATTTAGATACTGCCCCAGCTACTGAAGTAGTTGATGAAAATCACATCATTGCGGAGCGTCGTGAAAAACTGGCCAAGCTACGTGCTGGTGGTGTTGCATTTCCGAATGACTTTGTTCCTACTCATTTAGCGGCTGATTTACATGCTCATTACGACAGTCTGACTAAAGAAGAATTAGCCGCCAAGAAAGTTCATGTCAAAGTAGCCGGACGCATGGTTCTCAAACGCGTGATGGGTAAAGCCAGCTTTGCCACCATTCAAGATCGCAGTGGACAGATTCAGTTCTACATCAATGATGAGCTCAGCGGTGCCGACATTCATGGTGCTTTCAAGCATTGGGATATGGGAGACTTTATCTCTGCTGAAGGCAATCTCTTTAAGACCAATAAAGGTGAATTGTCTGTTGAGTGCAGCAACTTACGCTTACTCAGTAAATCACTGCGTCCGCTGCCTGATAAGTTTCACGGCCTCTCAGACCTAGAGACTAAATACCGCCAGCGCTATGTAGACCTCATTGTGAACCCAGAAAGTCGCAATACATTTAAAGCACGTAGTAATGCAATCGCATCTTTACGTCGCCATATGTTAGATGCCGACTTCATGGAAGTAGAGACACCAATGCTCCACCCTATCCCTGGTGGTGCAGCAGCGAAGCCCTTCATTACTCACCACAATGCACTCGACATGCAAATGTTCTTGCGTATTGCTCCAGAGCTTTACCTCAAGCGTTTGGTAGTCGGAGGCTTTGAGCGTGTCTTTGAAATCAACCGCAACTTCCGTAACGAAGGCGTAAGCCCACGTCATAACCCTGAATTCACCATGATGGAATTCTATGCGGCATATACAGACTATCGCTGGTTAATGGACTTCACAGAAGGCTTAATTCGTGCAGCAGCAATAGATGCCCAAGGCACTGCTGTACTAACTCACCAAGGTCGCGAACTTGATCTGAGCAAACCATTCCAACGCCTAACTATTACTGAGGCCATCCTCAAATACTGTGGCCAGTCAGGCAAAGACTATGATGCATCTCAGTTGGATGACATCAACTTCATTCGCGCTGAATTGAAAAAAGGTGGTGAGAACCCAGACGCCCCAACCCTCAAGAATGCAGGTATCGGCGCACTTCAACTTGCTTTATTTGAATTAGTTGCTGAGGAACATCTTTGGGAGCCAACTTACATCATTGATTACCCAATTGAAGTCAGCCCACTCGCCAGAGAATCCGATACCCGCCCAGGCATCACTGAACGCTTCGAACTCTTTATTACCGGCCGTGAAATTGCCAATGGCTTCTCTGAGTTAAATGATGCTGAAGATCAAGCGAACCGCTTCCGTAAGCAAGTAGAACAAAAAGAAGCTGGTGATGAAGAAGCCATGTACTTTGACCATGACTTCATCCGCGCCCTCGAGTACGGCATGCCTCCAACTGGTGGTTGTGGTATTGGCATCGATCGTTTAGTTATGCTACTGACGGATGCACCTAATATTCGCGATGTGATTCTATTTCCGCACTTGCGGCGCGAAGAAGAATAAATTCTTCAGCAAAGAAAAAGAGAGGCAACTACCTCTCTTTTTTTAACTTCTTTTTTACTGCCATACAAGCAATCACTTAATTGCCATAGACCTCAACGCCGCCTTTAATGGTTTTAAGGACTTGTATATTCTTAATATCATCTGGCGCAACCTTTAAGGGGTTTTGATCAAGAATTACTAAATCAGCCAGCTTTCCTGGTGCTAGCGATCCCTTGCTGAGCTCCTCCTTATATTGATAGGCTGCATTGCGAGTAAAGCCCTGTAGAGCCAAATACGGAGTAATCCGCTGTTCAGGCCCCAACACTGCACCAGAGAATGTCTTACGGTTCACGGCACTCCAAACCGAAAAGAGCACATTCGGGCCGGATGAAGGAGTGTCATTATGTAGAGCAAGTGTTATACCTTTTGCATTAGCGCTATTCGCAGGGCTTAAATTAGCCGCTCTTTCACCACCTAAGACCTTGTTATAAACATCACCATATAACCAGGTATCGTTTGGCATCATTACCGCCATAATATTTTTCTTCTTGTAATCATCTAACTGATCATCGCGCGCAAAGAAAGAGTGGGCAATCACGGTACGACGATCTTCTGTGATGCCAGTCTCCGCAATCGTTTTACTTAAAGCAGCTAGAGTCATATCAATGCCAGCATCACCATTGCTATATCCAAAGTATTGAATATTTTTCTCGTAAGCCATCTTGGTGTACTTATCAAACAAGGCTTGTGGGTAGTAGGCAAAGCCACGCCAATCTTTTGGAAAGCCTGTGGTATCGAGATAGGGCTTGGTAAAGTAGGCCAAACGCAGTTGCGGTGCTCCATCCGTTGGCACCTGAATTCCGGCAACTTTAAATCCTCCATCTCCGTGGCTATAAACGCCAAACTGGGTATTAGGATTAGAAGCCAACATTTGATCGACGATATCGAAAGTTGGTAAAGCAATTAAATCGATGGCTACAATTTTTCTATCGATAGCTAATCGCATATTACGCATATCCGCAATGCTGGCTTCATAACTTTGTGCTGTTGTAAAACCATTGGAGACGTAGATCTTCTCGGCTTTGCGGTAAGTTTCAAATGTCAGATCTTGCGAATACTTCCCGACCGCCTTAGCAACCGCCTCTAAATAAGGCATGCCAATCAATTCACCTGTGAGTTGACCAGTTTTGGGGTCTACCGGAATAAACCCAGAAACAGCTTTTGTAGCTTTTGTGATCCCCAACTTCTTGAGGCCGGCAGAATTGACCATACCGGTCAACGTAGAAATATTCTCAAGTAATACCGGTTGATTTGGGTAGGCCGCATCTAGATCTGAAATTGTCAATCCACCATCAGACAACATTGCTTCAGCGTAACCAGTGCCAATAACCCAGCCATTAAACACTTTGGCCTCTGAACGCAGCCTGTTAATCAACTGGGCTCTAGTTTGCGGAGGATTTCTAGAGAAGTAGGCAAGATTGACACCGAGCGTATCTTGGGCGATTAATGCAAAGTGGCCCCATGTATCAATAAAGCCAGGCAATAGGGTGTGCCCTTTTAAATCTTGAAGAGCGGCATTGGTTCCAGCCTGAGTCAAGGCTTCGCGCATGTCGCCGGTGTAGGCAATCTTGTTGTCTTTGACAACCAGTGCTTCAACATACTTAGGGGTATCACCCTCCATCGTGAGAATGTCCCCGTTGAAGTACACGGTGGGCGCAGTAACATTAGCGGCCGAAGCCAATGAAAATGTAGCTAAAAAGAGGGCAAGAAATTTATAAGTATTTTTCATAATCTCTTTATAAACCATTTAGGCTAAAGAGCCTACCGAGCATTCCGCTTGGAGAGCAATTATGCAGCCAAGCCTTTTTCGTCAAACACCCCTTCGAATAAGGCAGAGCTTAAATAACGCTCAGCGGTATCGGGCAGAACAACCACGATGGTTTTTCCTTCGTATTCAGGCCTCTTGGCCAAACGAACCGCAACTGCAGCTGCGGCACCACAAGAGATGCCTACCAAGATACCCTCCTCTTTGGCGATGCGACGGGCAAATTCAATGGCTTCCTCGTTGCTGACTTGCTCAACTTTATCGACCACTGATAAATCCAGGTTGTCCGGAATAAAGCCTGCGCCAATACCCTGAATCTTATGAGGGGCTGGTTTAATTTCTTCACCATTCAATTTTTGCGTGATGACTGGACTTGAAGTTGGCTCAACAGCGACTACCTCAATATTCTTTTTCTTGGTGTTCTTGATGTAACGAGAGACACCCGTAATTGTTCCGCCAGTACCAACGCCCGCTACAAATACATCGATCTTGCCATCAGTGTCTTTCCAGATTTCTGGACCAGTGGTCTTTTCATGAATCGCCGGATTGGATGGATTACTAAATTGTTGCAGTAAGACATATTTAGAGTCAGATGCCGCAATTTCTTTCGCCTTAGCAACGGCGCCATTCATACCCTTAGGGCCTTCGGTCAAAACAATCTTTGCACCCAAAGCAGTGAGCAATTTACGACGCTCAATACTCATGGTCTCCGGCATGGTTAGTGTTAGTGGGATGCCCCGAGCTGCTGCTACGAAAGCCAAAGCAATGCCAGTATTGCCACTAGTTGGCTCAACCAATTCTTTTCCTGGCCCCAAGATGCCTTGTTCTTGCGCATCATTAATCATGGCCACACCGATACGACACTTCACTGAATAGGCTGGATTGCGACCTTCAATCTTGGCAAGTACAGTTGCTTTAGCGCCATCGGTTACGGGATTTAAGCGTACCAAAGGAGTCTTGCCAATGGTTTGGGAGTTGTCGGTAAAGTAAGTCATCGGGATTCCTTAATGCAATGAGATTGATGGAGATCTTATGGGTTAAAGTAGTTTTTGTAAAAGAAGGGATGGTTATTTGCTAAGAACCAAATCTTCTTTAGGCTAAGGCTTTCTAAAAAAAGCAATCAACAATACTAGTAAGAGTGCTGCAAACCAAAGCAATGACCACTCCGGAACATGCAATCCCAAAATGGCAGGCAACTGAGCCGAACAAAGTCCATCGGCTTTAAATAACCAAGGCAGAGCTTGGGCCAACTGAAATTGATTTATCCACGTCTCAAGAGGATCAATTCCACAAGATGAATCTGGATGAGATAACAACCAGACCTGCTTGCCCGCAATGATCACTCCAAAACAAGCAGATGTGAGCGCCAAGGAGTGGAAGATTTTTTTCAGAGGAGGAATTCCGGCCGCCAAAAAACAGCTGATAGCGATTCCAAGATAGCCAATTCTCTGCAAGATACATAAAGGGCATGGCAAAAAAGGAGTGTTCTGATAGCCAAATTGCTGCAGCAAGGCGGCTAGGACCACCAAACTCAGGCTAAACAATGAAATAAATAGATATTGGGTGCGACGCATCCCTAGATGATAGCGAGATCGCCTTCCAAAAGACCCAAACTAAGGCTTTTATAACTAAAAGTGGGTACCTTATAAGAAGTTAATTGGTAGCTGAGTCATGGATGCCCCCAAGATTGAGGATAATTAAGGATTAGATAACCTCAATAAGATTACGTATTTATGGCAGCCTATAACACCGAAACCGTTCTGACCGTTCACCATTGGAATGACACCCTTTTTAGCTTCACCACCACTCGCAATAAAGGTCTGCGCTTTCGTAGTGGTCACTTTTTGATGATTGGTCTTGAGGTTGAAGGCAAGCCACTTGTGAGGGCCTATAGTGTTGCTAGCCCTAACTACCAAGAGCATCTCGAATTTTTAAGCATTAAAGTCCAGGATGGCCCACTAACATCGCGCTTACAAAAAATTCAGGTGGGGGATCCCATCCTCGTTAGCGAAAAATCGGTTGGCACTTTAGTGATTGATGATTTAAATCCTGGAAAACATCTTTACCTTTTCAGCACGGGCACTGGTCTTGCACCATTCATGAGCATTATTCGTGATCCAGAGACTTACGAAAAGTTTGAAAAGGTAGTTCTGATTCATGGCGTTCGCCTAGTCAGCGAGCTGGCTTATGGGGACTATATTAAGAATGAGCTGACTCAAGATGAGTATCTGGGAGAGTTGATTAGAGAAAAGCTCATCTACTACCCTACCGTAACCAGAGAAGCCTTTAAGCATACCGGACGCTTAACGACCGCTATCGAATCTGGTCAGTTATTCAAAGACATCGGCCTACCGCCATTGGATCCTGCAGTTGATAGAGCTATGATTTGCGGAAGCCCTTCCATGCTCAAGGAAACCGCTGAGATGCTGGATGCCAAAGGCTTTAAGGTATCTCCAAGCCTAGGCCAACTCGGCGACTATGTATTCGAACGCGCCTTTGTAGAAAAGTAAGCCTCGAATCAATATAGCTAAAAGTAGTTTAGTTATCGCTATATATTCCTTGCGAATATATAGCGGCCTTGATACAGTGTTTCTAACGAGATCAGTTTCAAGGAATTAAGATGTCACCTACCAGAGAACATTACAACCCGGCCATTATCAGCCTGTTGCGTGCACACGATCAGTTACCCCATGACAATATTGCTGAAAGAAAAAGTTTTCAGCGCCAAATTCTCTTTTTAATGAATGCCATCAAAACTGCAGAATTTGAAACTTCATTCTCTTAAGTAGTCATTTCTAAGACATAAAAAAACCGCCTAAATGGCGGTTTTTTTATTGACCTGAAAAGCACCTAACATCAGGGCGACTTATTTTGGCTTCACTTATTAATCTTCTATTTGAAAATACACTTCAGCGTTTGCTTGTTTGCTAGCCTGGCTAATCACAACTTGATCAGCAACCTTAGATGAGGTGAAAGTTTTTTCCGTAGTCTGCAAAACGGATTTAACAACTGCATCTTGTTTATTTTCAACTGTGCAACCCATGTCGAACTCCCATATCTAATCTATGCCGGCGTATTTGCCTAATGAGCTTACAGAATAGGGTGTTTTTTTATATCTGAGAAGAATATATATTTCATTTGCTTATATCTATTTAAATATAAGTAGAAAGAGCAAATTAAAGCCTGCATTAGCAATGAGAAGCCATAAACAGAGCCTCTTTAAGGCATTGTCTGAAACAGCATGAACCCCCAAAACCCACTGAGCCAGCCTTAGACCAAGCCAATATGCTGGAATAGCGAATACAAGATAGGTAATCCAGCCTAATCCACCACCCATGAAGCTTGCAGCAACGATCGCAAATATAGAGATCCCAGAAACGAAATGGGATAACAAAGACCGCGTTCTATCGAATGCTTGATTGGTTGAGTTGAGATACAAAGCTGCTGGAGGCCCACCAATTCCACAGGCTCCCAACAACAAGCCTGACAAGCCGCCTGCCAGTCCGTCCAAAGCATTAGAGCTAGTTACTCGTACATGGGGCTTAAATAATAAGTAAGCAGCAAAAAACAAAACAACCAAACTTGTCGCTGTCTTCAGCGTTACCAATGGAATAAATCTTCCCAACCAAATACCTATGGGTAAAGACGCTGCAGAAAAAACCAACATCAGCCAAAGTCGAGGGCGATCTGTTTGATGGAGCTTCCATTGCCGGGAAAGTAATACGCCTCCAAACACTTCAGAGCACATCACAATTGGAATCAAAAAGGGGATTGGGAACACCCACATTAGAAGAGGCGTCATGATGAGCGCCCCTCCAAAACCACTTAACCTTCTGATGAATCCGCCAAAAACTGCTGCGACTAGCAATAAGCCGATCGAGGGCAAGCTTTCAAGAATCAAACGGCCTCACTGACATCATGTTCGCCAGCAATGAGGTCACGAATCTGACGACGGATTTCTAAATAAGCAGGAGTATCTTCAACCATTCTTCGCGGCTCAGGGACGCGAATAATCTCCTTCACTCTGCCAGGACGACGCGTCATCACAACAATGACATCGGAAAGATTGATGGCTTCCTCAATGCTATGGGTTACCAATACGACTGTTTTGCTTTCTTCATTCAGAATTCGAATCATTTCAGCCTGCATCATCGCGCGATTTTGCGCATCTAAGGCTGCAAAAGGCTCATCCATTAAGAGCACCGTCGGATCCACAACTAGCGCTCTTGCAATCGATACACGTTGACGCATACCGCCAGAAAGTTGATGTGGGTAATGGTTGATAAATTGACTTAAGCCAACTAGCGCAGCAAAGCGAGTAACGATTTGTTTAATTTCTGCAGCATTAATGCCTTTAATTTTTAAACCGAAAGCAATATTGTCAAATACAGTCAACCAAGGAAAGAGTGCGTAATCCTGAAATACCATGGAGCGATCTGCGCCAGGACCCTTGACCACCTTACCAGCACACTCGATATGGCCAGCCGTTGGAACCTCAAAGCCAGCAATCAAATTGAGCAAAGTAGTCTTGCCGCAGCCGCTGTGCCCTAAGATTGAGCAAAACTCATTCTTGCGAACCTCTAATGAAATATCGTCAATAGCCAATACCTCTTGGCCCTTGGCGTGCATTGACGGATAAATTTTTCGTACGTGTTCTACTTTAAGTGCTGGCATTAGATTATCTATTTACATGTTTAATGATTAACAATACTGCTTACGCATTCAGCGCTCTCGACCAAGGCATGAGTTTCTGCGCGGTATATCGAATCAGCCTATCCAAACATAAACCAATAACTCCGATAGCTAACATGCCAACCAAAATATAATCTGTGCGCAAAACAGTACGGGCGTCGTTAATAAGGAAGCCAAGACCAGAATTAGCACCAACCAATTCAGCTGCCACTAAAGCCATCCAACCCACTCCCAGACCAATGCGAATGCCAGTCACTATCTGAGGCAGTGCAGCGCGCAAAATAACGCGAGTAATCACACTCCAAGAACTCGCACCTAGGCAACGCGCAGCTCGAATGAGATTCGGCTCTACATTTTTTACTGCATCGATTGTATTAATTAGGATTGGGAAGAAGATTCCCAAGAAAATAATGAATTGGTTTTGAGTGTTACCAACTCCAAACCACAAAATACTTAATGGAATCCAAGCAATTGGCGGAATAGGTCGCAAGATTTCTACGATGGGATCTACCTGCTCATTTACCCACTTAAAACATCCCATCACTATCCCCAAAGGGATAGCGACAGAGGCATAACAAAATGCTACAAACTCTCTAGACAAACTATCGAACAAATGTTTCCAGATTTCTCCAGATTTCATTAATTCAAATCCGCCTTGCGCCACCCCCGAAGGAGGAGGCAACAAGGTGGCTTCTGTTTTATCCAGAATAAACCGACTGGCATATTCCCAGGCAGCAAGCAATAGAACCAATAAAGCTAGGCGACGAAATTGCTTCAAAAAATGAATTATTGGCATAGCGCTTTATTTTTTATAAACCTTGCCGTCAAAAGACCAATCTCTTGTGAGATCGCCCTTTTCTGGGAAAGCCTGAGGTTTTGTAGTATTCAATGGATTCATATAAGTTGGGTAAGGCGTTTTATCCATTGGTGCAGACCAGTTAGCCGGCAAGAATGGTGGTCTTGTAATAGTTGCCCAACCTAATTTTTCAAAAGTCTTATCCATAAATCGGGTATCCACAGCACGGGCGAAATCAATACCCGTTAGCTTATTCTGAATGCGCTTGTTTTCATAAAGCCAGGTATAAATCGGCTCATTTGCACGACCCCAGAACACTGGAATTGGGTAAATGTAATTGGGCTTGTACAAGAGGTTGTAGGCAGAAATTTGCTGACGTAAGATTTCTTTTGAGTAATTCTTGAGATTCGGATCTTCTTGCATAACATCTACAGCGGCATCCGGATTCTTTCTAATCCAAAGCGTTGCTTCAGCAATGGCATCGGTAAAGGCCTGAACCACGTCGGGCGCATTATCAATCACCTCTTGGCGCACATAGAAAGTTCCCTCATAAATATTGTAGGGATAGCTATCGCTAATAATTCTGGCGTTCTTGCGCTCCTTCGACATGATGGTTGGGGTTGGATCCCAAGGTACTACCGCATCAATTCCTTTAGGCATCGCCATTTGCTCACCCGGAGGCATATTCTTTAGGATGATGTCTTTTCCAATCTCAATACCATTAGCCTTGGCTGCGGCTTGAATATAAAACTCAGCTGAAGAGCCAGTCACGATACCAATAGTTGCTGGGGGATTCGAGCCCTTAAAGTCCTTAAAGGATTTAATTTTGGAATCCAATGGCACCAAAACTGCATGCATCAAATTCGTGTTGATCACTGCAATGGTTTTAACAGGAATATTTTTATCTATTAATGAAGTGAACGGGAAATTGCCGCCGTTGCCAAACTGGAAACGACCAGAGATGATGACCTCGTTAATAGCCGGCCCAGAAGGGAACGCCTGCAATTTCGATTCAATACCCCGCTTGGCCAATAGACCTTTTTTATCCATTACTAAGTTAATCGTATTTTGACCTGACCATGGTGGCTGAAATGCAATCTGCAATGGCCACCAACCCTTTTCTTTGAGCCAGGCTACAGACTTGGCGGATACCTTCTCATCAGCACCCTCCGGCCATCCATAGTCATTGAATTTGGTGGCGTTCTGAGCCATCGATAACATTGGAGCGCCCGATAACATGGCGACAGCAAGTACTGAAAAGATACGGCGTGATGCGCTAAATTGTTTCATTACGATCTCCTTAAGAATGAAATTTCTTGTACCGAATACAACAAGCAAAGGTCAAAAAACTAACTGCTGAAGCTTAACTCTATACCGCCCAACTTGGTTCTAATTTTTCTATATTCTTTTTTCATAACTAAATACTTCACCAGCTCAGTAAAGGGCTGCAAGGTAGGTCCCTGCTGCAAAGCTTCTTGGGCACCATCTCTTAATCCTGTAGCAAGGTTTTCGGGATAGAAAGCATGAAGGCTCAACTGCTCCTTGCTAATGGAGCGACCCCATTTTTTTCTTAACCCAGGCAATGCCGGCTCAATTAGCTCTCCAGGCCTGCGAGAGGCGTCGTAATCTACATTGGCACGACTCATCACTTCAGCACTTGGGGTGCCAGCTAATCTTCCGTAGTGACCTTTGAGGTACAACTTAACCTCATCAGGAATCGTTTTGTAACGCTCACCCTGCATCACATTCAGAACGGCCTGGGTCACAATGTATTGAGCAAATGGGCTAACCAAGATGGGGTAACCCAAATCTTCACGAACTCTGGCTGTCTCCTCAAGAATCTCAGCCTCTCTATGAGAAATTGCCATTGTGGCTAACTGAGCGCGCAAGTTTGAGATCATCCCGCCAGGAATTTGATGCTCATATAAGGCCGGGTCATAACTCGCCTTCTCTCCGCGAGAAAAGTTATCCCGAGCACAAATCCAATCAAAATATTCATCCGCTTTTTGCAAAGCAGAATGATTCATCTTTGGTGCACGCCCTAACTTCTGAGCGCTGGCATAAACATCTAAGACTGATGGCAAGGAGGCGCCATTCGCCAAACAGTCAGTTGCGACATAACCATAAGCAAAACCAGCCTTGATAGCCTCTTCGTAGACCAATGGCGCCAAACCAGATTGGCAGTGAGAATGTAATTTAATCGGGATACCAGCAGCCGCGGCTACTACCGCAGGGAAAAGTGTTGCGGCCCGCTCAGGAGTGAGTAAGCCAGTTGGGTCTTTCACCGAAATAAAATCTACGCCTAGTTTTACCAACTCACGTGTGCGAAAAATAAAGTAAGCATCATCATGCACAGGACTTAAGGCATAAGTCAGCATTGCATTAATCAACATGCCGTATTTTTTACCCGCCTTAACAGACGATTCAATATTGCGGTTATCGTTCAGCGCATCGTAAACAGTAAGAACCTTCACGCCAGACTGAGCCAATAACTCCACATTCAACTCAACCACGTCATCTGGGAATAACTCAAACGTATAAATACTTTGGCCACGCGTTAATGCATCTGTGGGCGTGCTGAGTTGCTTACTCAAAAACTCCATACGCTTCCATGGGTCTTCACGCAGGAATCGCACCATGACATCGAATACAGCCCCACCCAATATATTGATATAGCCATAGCCAGCCTGGTCTATATCAGCCAAGGCTGGATACATATGGGGAGTCGTCATACGCGTTGACCAAAGGCACTGATGCGCATCGCGCAGAGTGACATCGATCATTTCGAATGGCTTTTTCTTGGTCATCACGTAAGCTCAATCACCATTAGAGGCTGTCCAACCTCAATCGTTGCACCATCCTCCACCAAGATCCTAGAGACTTTGCCGGTGCATTCTGCGGGGATTGTGTTGAGCAATTTCATTACCTCAACAATGCATAGGTCCGTACTAGGCGTAACGCTATCACCTACTTCAACAAATGGCGGAGAGCTTGGGCTTGGCCTACGATAAAAAGTACCGATCATCGGACTCACAATCATGCGCTCTGTAGATGAAATAGTCAGCGCTGCATTAGGCGCTGGGGTAACAATCTGTGTTGGGGCAGAAACAGTAGCCTGGGAAGCAACATAAGTAGCTTGAGGAGCAGCACTTGGCGCTCCAACCGAAATCTCAATCTCAAATTCTTCAGTCTTATAACCAAAGGTCGTAAATGTTCCTGCGTCCTTAATGAGGGCAACAATTTCCTTCACCTGCTTCATTGTGAATTCAGGAGGCACCTTCACCTTGGTCGCAGCTTTTTTTGCTGGAACTTTTTTAGAAGTCTTTGGGCTTGCTTTCGCTTTAGGGGCGACTTTCTTTTTTGTTTGCACTGTCTCGTATTTTTAGTTAATATTTTCTCTAATGAAATTTAAAGTATCATCAGGTGAAATGCTTTAAGGGTAAACACTTAAAAATGCAAATATCTTCAAAAAATCCTTAATAAATGCCACAAAAGCTCTCCCGCATCACTCCTCCAACTGAAATATTGGAAGAATCCGCCAAATCCAGCATGGCGGAAAAGGTTCTGCTTATCCTGGAGACAATTGCGCAATCAGAATTCCCCCTGACGCTTGAGACCATATCGACGGGTACCGGCTTAGCCAAACCTACGGCATTTAGATTACTAAACACATTGGTCACGCAAGGATTTATTGAGCGCGACCCCAATGGGAGACGTTTTCAACCCAGCGCAAAACTCAGAATCCTGGGGATCAATATTCTCTCGGTGGACTCTATCCGATCACAACGCGTAGCAGTAATGAAACGTCTTGTAGAGGAAATTGGCGAAACTTGTAACTTCAACATTCTCGATGGCAACAAAGTAATGTATCTAGATCGCGTCGAAACAAGTGCCCCTATTCGGCTACACGTAGACCTAGGCATGCGCGTTCCGCTCCACTGCACCGCTAGCGGGAAATTATTTCTCTCTGGCATGACGGAATTGCAGGTTCAACGCTCACTAGGAAATGAGCCTTTTGAAATTTACACATCCAAAACAATCACTACTTACGATACATTGTTTTCTGAGCTAGAACATATTCGTCAAAATGGCTATGCCCTCGATGAATCGGCCTTCCTAGAGGGATTTATTGGTATTGCCGTACCAGTAGTTAACTCTAAACAGAAAACATATGCAACGATTACCGCTCATGGTCCAGCGCCTCGCATGCAAGAAAAATCCATTGATTTTTATATCAAACCTTTAAAACGCGCTGCGCAAGATATTCAAAGCAGCCTATCCGAAACCAGCAATTAATTTCTTGGAATTTATATGAGTACACCAGTAATCATCACAGTAGCAATGACCGGAGCGATTCCTAGAAAAAAGGATTGTCCAGGTTTGCCGGTAACTACCAGCGAGCAGATTGAAGAAACCCATAAGGCTTTTGAAGCAGGCGCATCTCTTGCACATATCCATGTGCGCAACTCAGACGAAACTCCAAGCTCTGATCCCGATTTATACGCAATCGTACAAGCAGGCATACAGAAACATTGCCCAGGAATGATTGTTCAATTTTCTACCGGTGGTCGTGGTCGCGATCAAGCAGCGCGAGGCGGCATGCTATTTCATCGGCCTGATATGGCCTCACTGGCAACCGGATCAGTCAACTTCCCCACCGGAATCTATGAGAATCCGCCAGAATTTGTAGATGGACTTGCAAGTGAGATGCTTAAATATGACATCAAGCCAGAAATTGAGATATTCGATCTAGCGATGCTCTATAACGCGGCAAACCTCATTGAAAGGGGCTTATTAAAGGCGCCAGCTCATGTGCAGTTTGTCATGGGCATTCCTAACGCGATGCCAGCAAGACGTTCGATACTGGAATTTCTTATTTCAGAATTAAAAGCCGTTATGCCTGATGCTACTTGGACTGCAGCAGGTATTGCGCGCCACCAATTAACTGTCAACGAATGGACACTTGAATTAGGTGGCCATGTTAGAACTGGACTCGAAGACAATACGCGCTTTGATAAAACCCGTGCGGCAAAAGATAATGCAGAGCTTGTGACACGCTTAGCTGAAATAGCGCCTAGATATAACCGAACAGTAGCAACACCAGCACAAGCTCGTGAAATTTTAGGATTACGAAAGCACTAATCAGCATGTCAAACACATCGTTCGATTACATTGTTGTCGGCGGCGGCTCATCCGGCTGCGTTTTAGCCAACCGCCTCTCGGAGGATCCCAAGAATTCCGTTTGCCTTATTGAGGCGGGGCCTAAGGACCGCTCCCCTTGGATCCATCTACCAATTGGATACGCGAAGACAATGTGGGATCCAAAACTGAATTGGAAATTTCAGACCGAACCTGATCCTGGTGTCAACAATCGGCAAATTTATTGGCCTAGAGGAAAGACATTGGGTGGCTCTAGCTCAATCAACGGCTTAATTTTTATTCGTGGCCAGAAAGAAGATTACGACACTTGGCGTGATCTCGGTAACCCAGGCTGGGGCTGGGATGATGTACTCCCCTATTTTAAAAAGGCTGAAGGCAATGATCGCCTAGACGAGCCATTGCATTCTAAAACTGGGCCATTAAAAGCTTCGTCCATTCCAAAGAAGCATCCATTGGTTGAGGCATTCAAAAAGACGGCAAATGCTCTAGGAGTGCCCGAGACAGATGACTTCAACAACTTAACGCAAGAAGGTGTTGGCTACTATCAACTGACTACTCACAAAGGTTTTCGCTGCAGCACTGCAGTTGCTTACTTAAAACCCGCTAAGAAACGCAGCAATTTACAGATCCTGACAGACAGCCAGGCTTGCAAAGTTATTTTTGAAAATAAAAAAGCTGTTGGGGTTGAGATCATTCGCAACGGCGTTAAGAGTGTCGTCCATGCAAACAAAGAAGTTATTCTTAGCGCCGGCGCCATCCTCAGCCCACAACTCCTGCAGCTATCTGGAGTGGGCCCAGCCAAACTACTACAAGAATTTAATATTCCTGTTGTACAAGATTTGCCAGGGGTCGGAGAAAACTTACAAGACCATCTGCAACACCGCCTCATTTATGAACTAAACCAACCCATCTCCACCAACGACCAACTCTCCTCTTGGTTTGGGCAATTAAAAATGGGCTTGGATTGGCTGCTTTTCCGTGGTGGTCCACTGTCTATTGGCATCAATCAAGGCGGCCTCTTTACACGGGTCATGAAAGACTCCAAAACGCCCGATATCCAGTTTCACTTAGCAACGCTTTCTGCTGAAATGGCTGGTGGCAAGGTTCACCCTTTTTCTGGATTCACTATGTCGGTATGTCAATTGCGACCGGAATCTCGAGGTCATGTCCGCATTCAATCTTCAGACCCACTCGTACCTCCAAAAATGTTTGCGAACTATATGTCTACGCCCTACGATCGCGATATCAGCATAGCTGCAGTTAAGTACGCCAGAAAAATTGCGCAGACCGAACCGCTACGATCTCTTGTGGTTAGAGAAGTAAAGCCTAACAATCCACAATCGGATGAAGAAATCCTAGAGTTTTGCCGCAATAACGGCGCAACTATTTTCCACCCCACCGGCACATGCCAGATGGGGCCAGACAGTGATCCAATGGCAGTACTTGATTCCTCTTTAAGAGTGAGGGGCGTAGAAGCCCTAAGAGTGGTGGATTGCTCTGCCATGCCAACACTTCCCTCAGGCAATACCAATTGGCCTGCAGTGATGCTTGCTGAAAGAGCATCAGACCTCATTCTAGGAAAGATTTAATCTCACTAATGCATTACTTTATCTTTTCCATGATCGGGGTAATGACAGGCTTGTTAATGGCCCTATTTGGTATCGGCGGTGGCGCATTTATTGTTCCAGCATTAGACGCCGCCTTTTTAGCAGTGCCCAATTCTGCTCATCCACCTTTTCAACTGATAGTCATTGGTAGCTTATGCACCATTGTTATAGGATCCCTACCCCGCGCTATTAAAGTTCTAATTGGCGATAAAAATGAACGCGGTATTGCAAGACTATTAATACTCAGCGCTCTACCATTCATATTACTGGCAAGCCTAGCAGCGACTCAATTGGCTGATCAAGCACTGCGCCTAGGATTTTCTGGGACGATTGTTTTAATTGGGCTATGGACTCTCTTTGGTAAAAATCCATCTAGCAAATCAGCTACTACTCTCGTCAAACCTAGTACTTATAAACTCATTACCGTAGGGGCAATTTCTGGAATTTCCTCAGCCTTATTTGGTCTCGGCGGAGCAACTCTCTTGATGCCACTCTTAACAATGTGGGTTGGATTGCCGATTGCGATTTGCGTTGATATTTCGATTCTATTTGTATCAGCCACCTCCATCGTCAGCTTAACTACCCTAAGCTCAGCATGGGTAGGAATTCACGGGGCAGATAGCATAGATAGTACGATGTTAATTTTGATACTCATTCTAGGGGTAAGTGCTGCGCTGGCACAAACACTAGCAGCGGGAAAATTAGTCAGAATGAGAGATGGCCTCAGGCAACGCTTATTGGGTTGCTACCTTGTCAGCCTAGGGGTGTGGGTAATTGCACGCTCGTTAAGTTAAATCACAAACTAAGCAGCTTTAGGAATCACATCCATTAGCTTTAAGCGCTGGACTTTTCCAGATGGGCCACGTGGAAGATCCTCCATAAAGAGAATAAACTTCGGCGTTCTAAATTTGCCCAACTCCTTTAAGCAGAATGCACGCATCTCATCCTCGGAGCAGCTTGCTCCTGGCTTGAGAACAATGCAAACCATAATCTCTTGTCCATAGTTGCTATCCGGAATACCGACTGCTGCTGCATCCAATACAGCGGGATGCCTAAGGACGGCCTCATCAATTTCTCGAGGGGCAATATTTTCCCCGCCTTTAATAATGAGCTCTTTCAGGCGACCCGTGATGAAATAAAAACCATCATCATCCCGCATTCCCAGATCACCTGTTTTTAACCACCCTTCACTATCAAAGGCTTTTGCAGTTTCAGTCTCTGCCTTGTAATAAGCATTGAGAACGTTGCCGCCACGCAGACAAATTTCACCAACAGTATTATTGCCAAGAGGATTGCCCGCTGGATCAACCACTTTAGCCTCAACCCCGCATGGCTGGCCTGGACTTCCATAACGCCTGCTTTCATCATGGGGGTTACAAAAGACCATTGAAGCAGACTCTGTCATGCCCATACCCTCTATCACCGTAATTCCAAATAGATTCTCGAATTCGCGATGATGCTCAGGTGGTAGCGGTGCAGAAGCGGAGCGTCCAAACCGAATTAACTTTAATTCTTCGCGGCTCGGCAATGCCCCACCACTTTTAGCGGCGTTAATTAAGTATGCAATGATGGTAGGCACCATATTGATCCAGGTGCAGTGATACTGAATCGCCAAGTTCCACCAACTTGAAACAGAAAATGCATGCGGAGCCACAACAGATCCACCAGAAACAAAAGGTGTAATGGTAGAAATAACTTGGCCATTAATGTGATAAATGGGCAAAGAACTCAAAACAACATCTGCTTGTGTTAATGAGTGCCATGCCGCCATGGATCGTGCAGCATGTAATAAATTTGCATGGGTCAGTAAAACGCCCTTGGGCGTACCCGTTGTACCTGAGGTATACATTAAGAGCGCTGGTCGTGAAGACTCCACTAGAGGTAGATCTCCCAAGGCGCATTGCATGAAGGGGCCCTCGGCTGCATCTGGATCCAGCTCGACTAATAAGAACTTTCGCTTGGTTTTTTCAATCGCCAAAAACAAACTTTGCTTCTTGTCTGGCGAATAGAATAAAACTTCAATATCACTGTGATCCAAGACCCAAGCCAACTGATCGGTTGGGGCCAAGAGATTCAATGGAGTAATCACGCGACCACAAGACATGGTTGCCAAAAAGACTGTGCTAGTCTGACGTCCGTTTTGCATAAATAAACCGACGTGACCCTGCGCACTAATGCCCTGCTGATCTAACCAAGTAGAAAAATGACGGGCTTCTTGAGCCAATTGGCCATAAGTTAGCGCAGCCCCAATCTCGGGAGCAAATAGAAATGGCTTGACAGGCTGAATCGCCTCCCAGTGCAATAGCACCTCACCCAAACTCTTACAAGAAACCGTCATATTCTGATTAGGCCTGAGGAAAACGGGTGAAATAGTCTTTCAACAAATCTTCCACCTTAGGTACATGCTCAGGGATTGGCCTGACAACCCGCGTGATATTCATATAGTGACGATAGTTCATATTTTCAGAGAAATTGTTTTTTCCCCAAGTTCCGCAACCCATAGATAAAGAGAATGGCAAGCTATTTTCAAAGCTGCCACCTGTTGCAATTGCATGGGCCTGATTCACAATAATTCGCGCCACTGGCAACTGCTGCGCTAATGCTGCAGCCCTGGACTCTAAAATGTCGCCGCTTCTTGCGGTATGTAATCCAACGGAATGTCCAGCGCCTTGGTATGCGTATACATCGGCAATTAATTTCTTAGCCGCATCAAAGTCAGTCGCTTTCCACACCGTTAGAACTGGGCTTAGCTTCTCACCAGAAAAAGGAACTGATGGACCAAACCCTTGCTCTTCAACCATAAAAAACTTGGCTGATTTTGCTTTAGGGTTTTGCAATTGGGCACGCTCTGTAATGACTGCAGGATTTTGAGCGGTCAGGGTAGAGGTAAGTTTGCCATCATGAAACATGACATTTTCGAGACGTTTTTTATCGTCAGCATCCAACATCAAGCCGCCTACCGCTTCCAAAGCATCAATGGCTTTGTCATAGACCTGAGAGCAAATCACTGCACCATTCTCGCTTGAACAGCTGGTTGCATTATCGAATGTTTTAGACTGCAAAATTTTATTAGCTGCACCCGCAAAATCTGCGTGCTCGTCAATGATCACCAATACATTGCCTGCGCCAACACCAAATGCGGGTGTGCCACATGTGTATGCAGAGCGAATATTAGCTTGCGAGCCTGTTGCCACAACTAAATCCGCTAAACGCATTAACTCGTTTGTGGAATCCTTAGTAATTGGAAACGGCAGCATTTGTACTAAGTCTCTAGGCGCATTGACTTGGTCTAGCTGCTGATGAACAAACTCTAGTAAACGAGCGCAAGTAGAGTATCCCTTGGGTGATGGCGCCACTACTACCGCGTTGCGGCACTTGATGGCATTGAGAATCTTATTAATCGGAGTAGCACCCGGATTGGTTGATGGCGTTATTGCTGCCACTACCCCGACTGGACGGGCATACTCCGTAAGGCCTGTTTTCGTATCTTCAGAAATTACCCCAACTGTTTTGGCATAACTTAAGTCGCGGACCAAGCCCAAGGTTTTTCTAAAGTTCTTTTTAAACTTGTCAGCCACATCTCCGAGGCCCGTATCTCTGACCGCTAGCTCAGCCAACTCTTGATTACGCTTTGGCTCCAAAATAGACCAAGCCACAGCTTCAACCACCAAATTGACTTGCGCTTGAGTGTACTGTTCATATATTTTTTGAGCCGCACGTCCGCGCTCAACAATAGCTTCTACTGGCGTCATATTTACTTTTTTTTAAAAATTAGTGATAAGGATCTTAGGAGTCAGCCAATTTATTGGTTGGATCAATAAATAAAGTGGCAACAACACCGATAGCCAATAATCCAGCTGATACAAAGAATGGAACTTGGTAGCTTCCCGTAGTCTCGATCAGGTAACCAAATACCACTGGGGAGATCATACCCGCTACGCCAAATCCAGTATTCATCATACCGCCAGCAGTGCCTGCATAACTACCTGCGATATCAATCGGCAAGCTCCACAAAACCGCATTAGTTAGTTCCAGGAAAAAGAATGATGCTGAAAGTAATGCCACAGCAGCAATCGGATCTTCAACCGAAACCACAGGCAGAATAAAGGCCAAAGAGCCACCCATACCAATGATGAGCATCAATCTTCTAGCCAATTTGAGGTTACCAGTTCGTTTGAGAATCTGGTCTGACACTACTCCACCCAAAGTATCCCCGATCACTCCAGCTAGCAAAGGCAATGAAGTGAAAAGCGCTAACTGTTTCAAGTCGAATCCACGCGCATCCTTCAAGTAAGAAGGCAGCCAAGTCAAAAATACCCACAATGACCAGCCGTAACAAAAATCTACAAACGTCACAAGCCACATCTTCCGAATCATTTCGGCCCAAGGTGTTTTTTTAGTTACCGATGGACTAAAGCGCATCTTACGTGTGTCAAGCGAAATTTCTCTCAGCTCTTGTTCGGTCACTCCCTTATGGAGAAGAGGGGTATCTCGGAAATACCAAACATACAATGCTGTCCAGACCAAGCTAATCACGCCGAGGATAATGAAAGACTCTCTCCAGCCATATAACATCGATATCCCAAGGACGATTGGTGGAGTTACGGCGCCCCCAAGTCGTGCAAAGCTATGGGTAATACCTTGTGCAAACCCACGCTCGGTTGCAGGCAACCAAAAAGTAAATGCTCGAGTTGCAGTTGGGAAGGCACCTCCTTCGCCAATGCCAAGAACGAAGCGGAAAACGAGAAGTGATGTGACGCCCCAAGCAAAGCCACAAAGGATGGTGGCGATGGCCCAAATAATACTGAGGATTGTCAGAACAATGCGAGGACCAAATCGGTCTGCACACCAGCCACCAATGATCTGCATTGCAGCGTAAGGGTATGCAAAGGCTGAAAAGACAATACCGAGTTGCGTAGCAGTTAGACCAAATTCTTGCTTAATCATCGGCCCCGCTACTGAAATATTGACGCGGTCAATATAGGTAATGAAGTACATCAAACAAATCACACCCAAAATTAGGTGGCGAGTCTTAAAAATACCCTTCATGACGTCTCCTATCAACAGTAAATCTGTGTACCATAGATCTTATACAGTAGGACAACTTGTTTCATATTAGTAAAAACACTAGTAAAAATCCTATTATTTTCACATTTGTTCTATTAGAATGAACAAAATAGCACAATTCTTGAGATTTTAAACTTATGCTCGAAATCGACACAACTGAACAGCTAGATAGCGTCAAAAAAGATAGCTCGAGTGAAAACTCATCAATGCTCAAGGGCATTGTCATTTTGGAAGCTTTAGCAGCCACCCAGCAGCCAGCCACCCTTGCCCAGCTAATACAAATAACAGGTATGCCAAAGGCATCCCTCCATAGAACTCTAGCAATTTTTGAGGAAGCGGGTTTGGTAGCTAGGGAGCCCGGTGGCCGCACCTATGCGCCAGGCAATCGACTATCGCACCTGGCGTTATCCACCTTGACTCATGACACTGTTTCAGCAATTCGCCATACGATTCTTCGGGGCCTAGTAGCTGATCTTGGTGAAACCTGCAACCTTGCGGTCTTAAGACGTGGTGAATTGTTTTATTTGGACCGTGTTGAGGCAAATTGGGCTTTACGCCTGCATCTCCCGCCTGGAACAGTGCTGCCACCACATTGCAGCGCTAGCGGAAAATTACTTCTCGCTTATAAGCCTGTAGATGAGCGCACTAAGATTTTAGAAAATCTTCCATTGGAGCAATTTACCCACAGAACCATTACTGATCGCCACCTATTGGAATCAGAGATGGAAAGAATTGTTAGCACTGGATATGCAGTCGATAACGAAGAGTATGTTTTAGGTGTTTCTTGTGTAGCCGTCCCCGTCAAAGATTCTCTTGGCGAGGTAGTAGCTGCAATTGCTGTCCACGCTGCCACCGCGAGACTCCCATTAAATCAAGCGATGGAGCATATCCCAAAACTTAAAAAAGCTTCTGAGCGCATTTCTCAAACCCTATCTTAATCAGCAGCCCATCACTACAACCTCAGGACAAATCTAAACGTGCAATATCCACTCTTAGAAAAAATGATTGAGGAGGCTAAGAGCGATCTCCCACTGGGAGTTGTGTATCCCCTTAGCGCACCAGCACTGGGAACGGTGTTTGATCTCATCAAAAGACGGCTGTGCGTTCCCATCCTTATTGGCCCCAAAAAGGAGATTGAGGAGTTGGCCGCCATAGAAAAACTTTCCTTAGAAGACATCCAAATTGTCGATACGCCTAAGGATCCAATCTTGGCGACCAAGAAAGCAGTGCAGATGGTCAAAGAAGGTAAACTGGCAGTTCTCATGAAGGGATCTTTACATACCGAAGATCTCATGGGGCCAATTGTGAGTCGCGATGGCCTACGTACTGATCGCAGAACCAGTCATTTATTTTTATTTGAGCTCGAGCGTTACCCGAAACTACTAGGTATTAGTGATTGCGTAGTCAATATTGCACCCAATGCTGCTCAAAAAATACAAATTCTTAAAAGCAGTCTTGAAGCACTTGGCAAGTTGGGAGTAAAGCGCACAAAAGTTGCCGTCATTGCGGCTACTGAAGTCGTCAACCCGGCTATGCAAGCCACAATCGATGCCAAAGAAATTGTTGATGTCCATGCAATTAATCCTATTCATCCCGATACGATTATTGAGGGTCCTTTTGGCTTTGACAATGCCATCTCTTCCGCATCAGCAAAAACAAAAGGGATTCAGTCGGCTGTTGCGGGTGACCCAGACCTTTTGATAGTGCCCGATTTACAAGTGGGCAATATTCTTTATAAATCCCTTGTTTACATGGCTGGAGCAGAGTGCGCAGGTGCCGTTCTGGGCGCTCAAGTTCCCATCATTCTCACATCAAGAGCTGACTCTGTTTTCTCCAGAGTTGCATCCTGCGCGATGGCCATTGTTCTTGCTAAAAATTCTCAATAACTGAGTAATCCTATGTTTAAAATATTTTCAAATGATCCAGTGCATGACCCTATCAATAAACAAGCACCAGCAACTGAGATAAAAAAGACTACCTGTTACATGTGTGCCTGTCGTTGCGGCATTCGGGCACATTTACGCGATGGTAAATTGGTTTACATCGATGGAAATCCTGAGCACCCATTGAATCAAGGCGTCATTTGCGCCAAAGGTTCCTCGGGAATCATGAAACAGAACTCTCCTGCCCGTATCACGCAACCACTGTTGCGAAAAGCGGGCAGCGAAAGAGGCAATGGCGAGTTTGAACCTATTAGCTGGGAAAAAGCATTTGAGATCCTGACTGAGCGTCTTGCCAAAATTCGCGCTACTGATCCAAAAAAATTCGCCCTCTTTACCGGCCGCGACCAAATGCAGGCCCTCACTGGTTTGTTTGCAAGACAGTTTGGTACGCCTAACTATGCAGCCCATGGTGGTTTCTGCTCGGTTAATATGGCTGCCGGCATGATCTACACCATTGGTGGAAGCTTTTGGGAATTTGGTGGTCCCGATTTAGATCAGGCGAAGTTGTTTGTGATGATTGGCACAGCTGAAGATCACCATAGCAATCCAATGAAGATTGCTTTATCCAAATTTAAAAGGGCTGGCGGTCGCTTTATCTCAATCAATCCGGTGAGAACTGGGTATTCTGCAATTGCAGATGAATGGATTCCGATTAAACCAGGAACTGATGGCGCACTCTTCATGGCTTTGATGCATGAGCTGGTTCGCATTGAGAAGTACGACGCTCCTTTCTTAAAACGTTTTAGTAATTCAGCGCAATTGGTATGCATGGACTCAGGTCCAGAAGAGGGATTATTCTTGTATGACCCTGACTCCGATCCGCTTAACTTGGATTTACCTCACAATAAATACGTTTGGGATGAAAAATCCCAAAGTGCGAAACCTTGTTTTGCTCAAGGCACCTCACCCGCTCTTCTAGGTGAATATGTCATGGGCCCAGGACCACACCAAGGAAAGAAAGTGGTTCCTTCATTTGAGCTTCTTAAGCGACAAGTGAGTGAAACCACTCCAGAGTGGGCAGCAGCCATTACCAGCATTCCTGCGGAACGTATTCGCAAGCTTGCTCTAGAGATGGCGGATACCGCATTTGGTCAAGAATTTGAGCTACCCATTCAGTGGACAGACTCCTGGGGTGAAAAGCATGAGTCTGTAACTGGCAGACCAGTTGCTTTCCATGCAATGCGTGGTCTCTCAGCACACTCCAATGGATTCCAAACTACCCGTGGTTTAGCAGTACTGATGTCATTGCTGGGAACCATTGATCGCCCAGGTGGGTTTAGACATAAAGCGCCTTACCCACGTCAAGTTCCGCCGAATGCAAAGCCGCCGTCTTCTGAGAATGACATTAAGCCCAATACTCCATTAGCTAAACCTCCACTTGGCTGGCCAACACAGCCAGAAGATTTGGCATTGGATTCCGATGGCAAGCCACTGCGCATTGATAAAGCCTATTCATGGGAGCATCCTTTAGCAGCCCATGGATTAATGCACAACGTGATTACCAATGCAGTCAAAGGCGACCCCTACTCTATTGATATGCTCATGATCTTCATGGCGAATATGTCATGGAATTCCACCATGAATACGATGGAAGTGCGGGAACATCTCAATGCTAAAAATGAGGATGGTGAATTTAAGATTCCATTTTTAGTGGTATGCGATGCATTCCAGTCGGAAATGGTGGACTTTGCCGACTTAGTGCTCCCTGACACAACTTATCTTGAGCGTCACGATGTGATGAGCATGCTCGATCGACCAATCTCTGAATTTGACGGTCCTGTAGACTCTGTTCGAATTCCGGTTCTCGAGCCCTTGGGAGAATGCAAACCATTCCAGGAAGTATTGATTGAATTAGCTTCCCGCTTAAAGTTCCCTGCATTCACTACCCCAGAAGGTGAGCGTAAGTTTAAGGATTATCCCGATTTTATTACTCGCTTCCAGACCACTCCAGATTCAGGAATTGGCTTCTTAAGTGGATGGCGCGGTAAAGATGGTGATAAATCATTGCGTGGCGAACCTAATCCGAACCAATGGCAAAAATATGCTGAGAACAATTGTGTGCATCAATATCACATGCCTCCCGAGCATCAGTACATGCGCAACTGGAACAAAGGTTATTTAGATTTCTCCAAAGACAATGCTCTGCGTCAGAAGAATGATCCGATCATGATTGCGATCTATTCAGACATATTGCAACGTTTTCGCTTAGCGGCAACCGGCAAACGTCCTGGCGCCCAACCACCAGAGCATCTCAAAGAGCGCATCTATAAGTATTTTGATCCACTGCCTTTCTGGTATCCGCCACTTGAGGATGAAGCGACTGACCTTACTAAATTTACCCTTAATGCGATTACTCAACGCCCAATGGCGATGTATCACTCATGGGATTCACAAAATGCCTGGTTAAGACAAATTCATAGTCATAACTATCTATACGTCAATACTGCGACTGCACTCAAGAGGGGCATTGCAGATGGCGCCTGGATGTGGATTGAATCTCAGTGGGGCAAGGTCAGATGTATGGCAAGACACTCAGAAGCCGTTGACCCTGGAACAGTATGGACCTGGAATGCTATCGGCAAAGCAGAGTCAGCATGGAGTTTGACTAGTGATGCCGATGAATCTAAAAAAGGTTTTCTGCTAAATCACCTCATCTCAGAAGAGCTTCCGTTGGGAGGTTTTACTGTTAGCAACTCTGATCCAATTACTGGTCAAGCAGGATGGTATGACGTCAGGGTGCGATTGGCGCCTGCAGATGAAAATGAACCCAAAGAAACTTGGCCACAAGTAAAAGCATTTGAAGTTCCTGGAATGGCCCTCAAAAAATCGGGGGAGACAAAATGAGCAAAAAAAATAAACAACTCGCTCTAGTTATTGATCTTAATGTTTGCGTAGGATGTCATGCCTGTGTAACCTCATGTAAGGAGTGGAATACCTCCGGCTCAGCAGGCCCGCTTACTGATCTGAACGCCTATGGTGCTAGCCCAAGCGGCACTTTTTTCAATCGAGTACAAACTTTTGAGGCGGGAACATTCCCAAATACCCAAACAGTTCATTTTCCAAAATCGTGTTTGCATTGCGAAGAGCCGCCATGTGTTCCTGTTTGCCCTACTGGTGCGAGCTATAAGCGCAAAGAGGATGGGATTGTGCTGGTGGATTACGATAAATGTATCGGTTGCAGCTATTGCTCTTGGGCATGCCCTTATGGCGCTCGAGAGCTGGACCAAGAGCGTCAAGTAATGACTAAGTGCACTCTCTGTGTGGATCGAATCTATAGCGAGACTTTGCCGGAGTCTGAGAAAAAGCCTGCATGCGTTCTTGCTTGCCCTACTAGCGCACGTATCTTTGGCGATGTTCATGATCCAGAATCTGCCGCCAGCAAAGCGATCGAAGAACGCTCAGGTTACGCACTCATGCCCGAATGGGAAACCCAACCTGCCAATCACTATTTACCGCGCTCCATCATGGAAACGATTGATGCAGCAAGGAATGACAAATAATGCGCCCACAATTTTCAATCATCTTCTTTACTACCCTAGCCGGAATGGCGCAGGGTCTTTTATTCTTCCTGGCTTTATCAAATTTATATAGCCAAGCCACCCCCAATGTATTCCTCACCAATCTGGCACTGCCAGTTGCATTTGTACTTCTGACGTTAGGCTTGGTGGCCTCATTCTTTCACTTAGGCCACCCTGAGCGTGCTTGGCGAGCTGCCATGATGTGGAAGACCTCATGGCTATCCAGAGAAGTGATTGCCTTGCCAGCGCTTATGGCGGTGACTGCGTCAACTTACTTTTATGCCTGCATTAGCGTAGTGCCACAATGGTTGTGGCTTGCCCTGCTGCTTACTACGATCGCGCTTTGGGTCTGCACTGCAAAGATTTATCAATGCATACGCTTTATCCAAGAATGGTCACACCCCTCCACCCTAACGAACTTCATTCTCTTGGGATTGACCTCGGGATTAATTTTATTGGAATTACTGATTGCGGCATGGGGTGATTCCTCCGCTCAAATCATAGATGCCCCACTCTCCATCGTTGCATTCTTGCTGTTATTCCTATCCTTTAATCTAAAGCTCTGGATTTGGAGACGCAATCGGGATCTAAAACCAAAATCAAATCTTTCTACAGCAACAGGCATTAAAGGTAGCAATATTCGTCAAACATCAATGGGTTTAATGGGCGGTAGCTTTAATACCCGCGAATTCTTTCATCACCAAACTGATCGTGTGATTGTAAATCTTCGTAAAATTATCTTGCTGTGTGCCTATGTAATACCAATGATATTGATGGCCTACACCATTACTATTCCAAGCATCTTGATAATTGCACTAGCATTGCTGATTAATTATCTAGGCCTGCTTGCTGAAAGATGGATGTTCTTTGCAGAGGCAAACCATCCGCAGAACTTGTATTACCAAAGAGTCTCTTGAGTACGCCCGATGCCTATGGATCAATTCGCTGAACAACTGATTCATGGCAGAGCGCATATATCACCCAAGAGATTAGGGAATCCGGGTCCTAGCCCTAGCCAAAAAGAAACTATCCTCTTGGCAGCTAATGCCGCCCCTGATCACGGCAGAATGGTTCCATGGCGCTTTATTGAGATTCAGGAAAGCAGTCGCCCTGCCCTGGGAGAAGTATTCCACCACTGCCTCTTAGATCGTGACCAAGAGGCTACGGAGATACAACAGCAAGAAGCGCGCGACAAAGCATCTCGTGGCCCACTACTCCTGCTAGCTATAGCAAACTACCAAGACGCAAATAACGACATCAGTAAACAAGAAAAGCTGGTTTCCCTTGGGTGCGCCATTCAGAATATTCTCCTGAGTGCTCATGCCTTTGGCTTTGGCTCTGGACTATCTAGCGGCAGAGCTCTACAAAGTGATCGTATCAGGACGCTATTTCAACTAACAAAAGATGAAGAGCCGATTTGCTTCATTACGATTGGCACCGTTCAAAAAAATAAGCCCGGTCGTATTCGGCCGAGCTTATCTGAGTACCACTCTATTTTTTAGATTATCACTAAAGCACTTCTACTGTTTGGTTTTTAGTATCGATGCGTAATTTAGCGCCACTTGCAATTGCCTGAGTAATGTCGCAATCGAAGCCACTCAACATCGGAATGCCGGCATGTGCAGCGCCTTGGGCCAAGATTGGATTGGCCGCATTAAAAATAATGGCAGCAGGGCAAAGATTTCTCGATTTCATCTCATAGAGCATCCATGCGCTTGCAACCCCACCTTTGGCGGCATCCAGCACTAGAATCTTATCTTTATAGGATTGTCCAAAAAGCTTATGCGCTGGACGTGAAAACACTCCTTTTATTCGATCTAAATCATAGCGAGCCGAAAATCCGTCGGATGCACTCAGACATTCGCCCTCAATACTATCGCCCTGGGCGTGTTTAGCCTTATAAATTTTTCCGCTCACTTTAGTCTCCCCGTTACAGCAGCTTGCACACAGTCTTCCATGGAGGCCAGCATCGGCGTATAACCATAGCCGCCCAAAATATTCACAATTTTTGCGCTATTGGTTGCTAATACCTTCCACCCATTAGTCTCCGCAATTTCTCTCGCATAGGATTGATAGAAACACATTCCAGAAAATACTGTACCGCCTGCACTTTCTATCATCTCCGTATACCCCATGCGATCTGAGTCTGGTTTTACTTGCGGGCTAGTCATGGCTAGCAAAGGTTTAATGAATTTCTTACCTTTGCATAACTCCGCAATACTCTTCATCTCCATGAGACTCAACTGCGGCGCAGAAAATACTACAACATCAATTTCTTCAGCAATACGATAAGAATTTTGTAATCCCATTACCTCTTCTTTGGTAATAAGAACCTCTGGCAGATGCAAGTACTCCAAATCTCGAGCGCGAAGCGCTTCAGGCGTAACACCTAATACGTGAAATAAGGCAGTAGATCCAAAACTCGCCATTGCCGCGCCAAAGTGCTTCATAGCATCAGAGCCTGGATGGCCTTCGATCCCCTCCAAAATAGGAACTGACCAATAGTTCCCTGATTTCTTGCCAATCAAGCCTCCTAAAGCGCCCCACTCATTGAGCGTTTGGGGTGTCCATGAAGTTTTAAAGCGATGCGTAGGCTTACGATGTTCATCAAGGTGATAACCATAGCGAGGAGTTCTACCGGTCAAACCTGCCGCCAACGCAGAAGGACCTCCTTCAAAATTCGATCTGGCACCGCAGACACTATTGGAATAGATAACCACTCCGGTGTCACCAAATGCTAAATGCTCTCCAAATACGGGAGCCATAATAGTTTGGTAATTAATGCAAGTGTCTGTCATGGACACACCCATTTTTACAAATGCATCTATTGCACGTCTTTCAAGCTCAAGCATTTTTTCGGTTTGACCTAATTGCTTTGCTTTACTAAAGTCGGTGCCTCTTGGATCAGTAATAGTGGGAATTCGAACCGATCGATCCTCAATCACATTCTTAGCTAGGCCTTCTAACCACTCAACACCAGCTTCACCCAAGCTCTCGGTATCCGCCATGATGTGCGCTTGAGATACAGGCACCAAATCTTTAGCGCCAAAGAACTCACCTACTTTAATTTGATGTGCGATAGCTGTTTGCCTTACTGGACCAAACTCACCAGCAAGCATAGCCTTTTCTTCTTGATTTAGCTTCATCTTGTTCTCTTCTCAATCCTCATTCATCTACTATCAATCAATAGTGGCGCCAGAATCTCTAACAACCCTAGCCCATTTCGCAATCTCACTAGTTTGGAAGTTAGCCAAACTCTCTTTGAAGTCTGTATTTGGCTGAACCCCCAAGTTACCCAACCGCTCTTTGAACGCAGCTGATTGGGCCACCCTCTCTGTATCGACTCTTAATTTTTTGGTGATTGAATCTGGCAATTTCGCTGGACCAAATAAGGCCCACCAAGCAGTTGACTCAAACTGGGGGTATCCCAATTCTGCAACCGTTGGTACGTTAGGCAATAAAGGTGAGCGCGTCTTACTGGTTACCGCTAAAGCACGCAGCTTTCCTGATGAGATGTGCGGCAATACCGATTGAATCGGATCAAAGACTAATGGTATCTGGTTGCCAATCAGATCTGTAACAGCAGGCGCACTACCCTTGTAGGGAATATGTTTTAGCTTGATCTGAGTAGTTGATTCAAATAAGGCCGCGGTTAAATGTCCTGGAGTTCCATTTCCAGCTGTTCCATACGCAATCGTATCGGGTTTTGAACGGGCCTCAGCAATTAACTCAGCAAGCGTTTTAATGCGATCACTTGAATTAACCACAATGACAACAGGAGCGGTGGCAACCAAAGCAATTGGTGTGAAATCTCTAGTCATGTCATATGGCAGCTGTTTATACAAACTGCCATTGATTGCATTTGTTCCTACAGTACCCATAAACAAGGTGTAGCCATCTGGTAAAGATTTAGCGACAAGATCAGCGCCAATTGAACCGCCAGCACCGCCTTTATTCTCAATAATGATTTGCTCTTTAAGGCGATCACCCAGAAGAACTGCTAACGGTCTAGCAACAATATCAGTTGGCCCTCCCGGTGGAAAGGGGACAATTAGCCTGATAGGCTTACTGGGATAGACATCCGCTATCACATTGCTTGAAAGCAAAATTAAGCCAAAGCAAGTTAAAAAATATTTAAAACCTTTTATTACTAGGCTATTCATAAAAACAGACCTCAGCAAAGTGCGAATGGGGTTAGTCAAGTGCAAAAGAAAAAGTCCAGCTAAACCGGACCTTTTCTTATTGCTCGTAGTGACTTATACGTAATCTTTGTATTTATCCAAGAAACGTACTGGCTTAGCTAATGCATCACGACGGAATGGATCACCGAGTTCACGAGTACACATGATCTCGATTACACAAGTTTTACCTTCCTTCATCTGCATATCAATTGCCTTCTTGAGTGCTGGGCCAACCTGATCAAGCTGGTCGACCACAATTCCCTCGGCACCCATGGATTGCGCAATGCCTGCAAAACTTGGGCTCTCTAACTCACCCGCTACGAAGCGACGGTTATAGAAATCCACTTGGTTCTTTTTCTCAGCACCCCACTGACGGTTGTGGAACACAATCGCCGTAACTGGAATGTCATGACGAACCGCCGTCAAAATCTCGACCATACTCATTGCCCAAGCGCCATCGCCAGCATATGCAACCGCTGGACGATTAGGGGCGGCTGCTTTAGCTCCAATAATGGTTGGTAGTGCATAACCGCAATTACCAAAACTCATTGGAGCAAAGAAGCTACGTGGCTTTTCAAAGCGAAGATAGCTATTAGCAACCGAGTTGATATTGCCAATATCGGTAGACACCATTACATCAGCAGGCATAGCCTTCTCAAGCTCACGCAAAACTTGACGTGGGTGCAAGTAATGACCACCTGTTGGAGTCACTTCTTTTTTCTGCTCTTCAATCATGTCAAGACTAAATGGGTCTTTTTCATGAGTCCACTCATCCAACTCTTTTTCCCATGCGGCTTTTTCAGCAGCAATGGTCTTAGCGCGCTCTGCTTTGGTAGCATCACAAGCTAATTTCTTACCTTCTAAACGCTTGGTTAATGCCACTGCAGCAGCCTTAGCATCACCACAAATGCCTACTGAAATTTTCTTCACTAAGCCAAGCATCTTGTTATCAGCATCGATTTGAATAATCTTGGCATTCTTAGGCCAGTAGTCCATGCCATGCTGTGGCAATGTTCCAAAAGGTCCAAGACGTGATCCAAGAGCCACGACTACGTCTGCCTGCGCCATCAACTTCATTGCAGCCTTGGAGCCTTGGTAGCCCAAAGGGCCGCACCACAAAGGATGGCTTGCAGGGAATGAATCGTTATGTAGGTAGCTATTCACTACAGGAGCACCCAAGCGCTCTGCAAAGGCTTTGCATTCTTCTACAGCATCGCCCATTACCACGCCGCCGCCAGAAATGATCACGGGGAACTTAGCATTTGCTAAGAGCTCTGCAGCCTCATCCAAACTCTTCTCGCCACCAGGCCCGCGATCAAGACGATTTGGTTGTGGAATTTCTACTTCTATTTCGCCATAAAAATAATCACGTGGAATATTGAGCTGAGTTGGACCCATTTCAGATAATGCGCGATCAAAACAGCGGCCAGTAAATTCAGCCATACGCTTAGGATTATTTACATGCCCTTGATACTTTGTGAATTCTTCAAACATTGGCAATTGGTTAGCTTCTTGGAAACCACCTAAGCCCATACCCATGGTTCCTGTTTCAGGAGTAATGATCACCACAGGACTATGAGCCCAATAAGCCGCTGCAATTGCAGTAACGCAGTTACTAATGCCAGGGCCATTTTGTCCGATGACAACACCATGACTTCCGCTAACACGAGCATAGCCATCGGCCATGTGTGCAGCACCTTGTTCATGCACTACCGGAATCAAGCGAATCCCCGCTGGAGCAAAAATATCCATTGCATCCATAAAGGCAGAGCCCATGATTCCAAAAATATCCTTCACCTTGTTGGCGACCATGGTCTCCACAAACGCTTCGGAAGGGGTCATTTTCTGCGGGCCAGTGGGTAAATTAGTGCCAGACTTAGACATAAAGCTCTCCTAGGTATTCGATTAAACGGAACATTTTGTTCTACAATATGAATAATAATAGCGTATTTTTAGGAAAGTCAAGCATATAAACCCCAATCTGGAATATATTTGACAACATATTAAGACTTTTAAAGGCAAAGAAATGGCTGAAAGCACATCTTCAATCGATTTAATGGGTTTACAGCCCGAAAAGAGGGTTTCTTTGCACTCCGCCTTTCCAGAGTGCAAGGGCTTTGCAGACTTTCAGATCCCTGCCTTTAATAAGGCCACCGAGCTTGTGCCGGCTATCGACCCTAGCTATCAACTCAATCCAGAGGCAACCTTAGCCATTCTGGCTGGATTTGCCTTTAATCGCAGAGTGATGCTTCAGGGCATGCACGGCACTGGCAAATCCACTCATATTGAGCAAGTTGCAGCCCGTTTAAATTGGCCCTGCTTACGCATCAACCTAGATGGCCAAATTACTCGGATGGATCTCATCGGAAAAGATGTCATTGGTCTAGAGGATGGAAAGCAAATTACCCGCTTTCAAGAAGGCCTCATACCTTGGAGCCTGCAACGCCCTGTTGCACTCATCCTAGATGAATACGATGCCGGTCAACCAGATGTCATGTTTGTCATTCAGAGAATGTTGGAGCGCGAAGGTCGCCTTACTCTACTCGATCAAAATAGGGTCATTAATCCCAATCCTGCATTTCGCATCTTTGCTACCAGCAATACAGTTGGACTAGGAAATTGGAATGGGTTATATCAAGGCACACAATTACTAAACCACGGCCAAATGGATCGTTGGGATATCGTCGCTGCGCTTAACTATCTTGAGCCCAGCGAAGAGCAAAAGATTTTAATGGCAAAAGTACCAGAGCTTTCTGATGCCCAAGCAAAAGCGATGATTAGCCTTGCGAACCTGACTAGAAGCGGCTTTGCAGCCGGAGACATTTCGACATTAATGTCAACAAGAACCCTTATTACCTGGGGAGAAAATTGGCGCATTTTTAAGGACTTGCAGATTGCATTTGCTCTCGCATTTTTAAACAAATGTGAATCCGAAGAAAAAGCATTGGTAGCTGAATACTACCAACGCTGCTTCGCTAGCGAGCTTGATTTAAATACGAAATAACTTTAGGCGCGATTAGACTCACCTTGCAAACCCAAACTCACCAAGACTTCGAACAGCAGCAGCAATATGGTGCGATGATTCGTTCATTGTCTGGGGAAGCAAGCGCGCAAATTCGCGATTGGCAACTTTTTCATCAATCTGCGCCGCTGGACTCTATTGCGCCACATCTCAATTTAGAGAATCTCAAAACATCATGGGCATTCCCAAGAGGGATATTGGATGGCATTGCATTGCGTCTTCGGTATTCGGATGCCGATATACATGCATCACTAACACCTGAAGGCATGATTGAATCGCTGATATTTGAAGTCTTAGAGCAAATTCGAGTAGAGAGCAATTGTCCAGATGAGCTCAAAGGCAGCCAGCAAAATGTTCAGACTCAATTTATCGCTTGGATGCAGCAATTCATTGCCAGTGGCGGAGTGGAAGGAAGTATCGGCCTTTTACTCATCACGATCTTTTCAACGGTTTGGATGAAACTCAATAGCCAACCTATTCCGCAGTTAATGCAAGATATCGTGGAAGCCACCAGAGCTGGATTGGCTGAAAGTATGGGGCCTCTTTTAGTGAAACTAAAAGCCAACCGATACGACCAAGCACAGTATGGGAATACCTCGCATGAAGTGATTAATCTAGTATCTGGATTAATTGCTAATGAGTACCGCAATAATCCCAGCATTCGCACCAAACGCAAAAGTCAAAGCGCAACCCAACTAAAAATTGAATGGGTGCCACCACATGCCGGAAAAATTTCGGTAGATTTTAAAAGTCCAGCAACATCTTCGAGCGAGAGGCGACACCAAGCTCAGAAATCACTTGAAAAGTATGTCATTTACAACTCAAGTTATGACACCGAGGTTGAGGCTAAGAAAAAAATCAGATTAGCCCAATTGGCTGTTTATCAAGATCAGTTGAATGCTGAAATAGCCAAACAAAATATTCCCTGGGCAAAGCTCATTCGCATGTACCAGCAATTATTTTCAAGTAATGCCCCCAATCACTGGCAAACCACTGAGGCTGAGGCAGTTCTTGATCGGCGCTATCTTACTCGTACTGTAACTTCCCCACTGCAGCCAGCACTGTACAAGCAACTGATACCTACTAGCCAAGTAAATGCTAGGGTTACACTTTTAGTAGATTGTTCTGGCTCCATGAAAGAGCAGCGCGTCAAAATTGCCGCTTGCCTTGATTCTTTAGTGAGAATCCTTGAGCGGGCTGGCATTAAAACTGAAGTGCTCGGATACAGCACCAATACCTGGCAAGGTGGAAAACCTTTCAAAGAGTGGCGCAAAAGTGGTCAGCCATCCAATCCTGGCCGACTCAATGAACGAGCGCATTGGATTTTTAAAGACTTCGATACCAGTTGGAGAAGATCTCGAGCTGGTATCGCTGCACTATTGCGCCCAGAAATCTATACCGAGAGCGTTGATGGCGAGGCACTTCTATGGGCTGTGGAGCGCTTGCAAAAGACTGATCGCAATAAGCATTCCAATAAAACACTCATCCTCTTTTCTGATGGGTGTCCAATGGATCGAGCGACTATTGAGGCAAACGGTGAAGAGTTTCTAAAAGATCATCTTTTGCAGGCTATTTCTTGGTGTGAGCAGCAACCCCATCTTCAATTGTGGGGTTGCGGAATTGGATCAGAATTACGACCCGCTTTTCAACACCGTCTTAGCTGGGATGAAGATCCCAGTAATGTGGCAAGCACCCTAAAAAATTGGGCTGGAGAATTTAAGGCATCCTCTTTTATCAATAAAAAATATTCATAACAAAGTAGTTGGAGAAAAATACCATGCAACTTTTAAATAGCATCTTTACCAAAAATAATAGAATTATTCTTGCGCTTTGCGCAACACTAGGCATATTTTCTTCTGCCAATATCTCTGCGCAATCATGGCCCGATAAACCGATCAAAATGATTGTTCCGTTTGCTGCAGGTGGAAGCGCAGATATTCTAGGAAGAATACTTTCCCAAGAACTTGCTAAGAATCTTGGTCAAAACGTGATTGTTGAAAACCGTGGAGGTGCCGGCGGCAATATCGGCGCAGAAATGGTTGCCAAATCGCCAGCGGATGGCTACACCATCCTGCTAGCTTCTGGCAGCATGATGACCGTCAATCCCTTCATCTATAAAAAATCCTCTATTAACTATATAAAGGATTTAACTTATATCACTGCCATAGCAACCGTTCCTATGGTGATTGCAGTAAGCCCAAAACTACCAGTCAATACGCTTGTAGAACTTATTGCCTTAGCCAAAACAAAAGAGTTGAACTTTGGATCAGCTGGCATTGGGAGCCAGATACACATGGCTAACGAGAATTTTCTGTACTCCGCAGGAATTCATGCGACGCATGTGCCCTATAAAGGTGAGAACCCTGCATTAAATGATTTGATTGCTGGACAAATTGATTTTATGGCTGGGAATTTTCCAGCAACCGGAGGGTTTGCTAAAGCAGGTCAAGTAAAAGCGCTTGCTGTTACCAGCAGCAAAAGATTGAAGCAACTCCCCAATGTTCCCACAGCCTCTGAAGCAGGTATTCCTGGATTTGAAAATACCGGCTGGTATGCCTTAGCAGTTCCAGCAGGCACCCCACAATCTATCATTGACAAAATTTATGTCGCAACTGAGAAATCATTTAAGGCGCCGTCTCTACTTGCCAATATGGATACCAACGGCTTGACACCAATGATGATGAAGAGCAAGGATGTAGACACCAAAATACAGGTCGAATCTGCAAACTGGGAAAAAGTAATTAAGGCGAGAAATATTCCTACGCAATAATTTAAAAACTAGCAAAGAAAAAGCCACCCCGAAGGATGGCTTAAAAGATTTTTTTGGAGGTACTACCTAAAGAATGAACTACAACTTCATATTAGTCCCGCTAGAAAGCTCTCCGTATTAGGGATGCATGATTGTAGGCATTAATGCATTGTTTTGGTGCATTAGTGATTCTCTTTGGCGTGATTGATTGAATATTTAGGGATTTCAATCACTAAATCTTGTTTGGCAACAATGGCTTGGCAAGATAAACGGGATTGCGGGTTTAGCCCCCATGCACGATCGAGCATATCTTCCTCATTCTCATCAGGAGGATTAAGGCTGTTAAAGCCCTCTTTCACGATCACATGGCAAGTAGTGCAAGCGCACACCATATCGCAAGCATGCTCAATGGGAATGTCATTCTCTAACAAAGCTTCGCAAATCGAAGTGCCTGGGGCAACCTCAACAACTGCACCTTCAGGACAATATTCACTATGCGGTAGTACAACGATTTGAGTCATGATTCTTTTCTATTGGTATTCAGTTTGTATTTTATTTACTTAAATTTCAGCAACATTCTTGCCAGATAAAGCCTTCTTAATACTAGCGTTCATGCGTTTTTGTGCGAAGTCATCAGTCGCCTTGGCGGCATGATCAACGGCCTTGCGAACAATAGCGCTATCAGTTTCTTCATTTAAGATCTTTTGTAGGATTGCCATCTCTTGATCAACCTCTTTCTGCTCTGCCGAACTCAGTAAAGAGCGATCACTTGCTAGCGCCGTTTGCACTGCATCTAATAAGCGCTGCGCATTTACCTGCTCTTCACGCAATGATCTCGAAAGCAAATCCTCTTTAGCAGATGCAAAACCGTCTTGCAGCATGCGAGTAATTTCTGCATCAGTTAGGCCATAAGAGGGCTTGATATCAATGGATGCTTTTACGCCAGAGCCTTGCTCTACCGCGCTTACAGACAATAAACCATCGGCATCCACCTGAAAGGTGACCCGGATACGGGCTGCGCCTGCAGCCATTGCCGGTATGCCGCGTAATTCAAACCTACCTAATGAGCGACAGTCTTGCGCAAGTTCGCGCTCGCCCTGCACCACCGCAATAGCTAAGGCAGTCTGTCCATCTTTAAAGGTCGTGAAGTCTTGCGCTCTAGCTACCGGTATAGGTGTATTGCGTGGAATGATTTTTTCTACCAAACCGCCCATGGTTTCAATACCAAGCGATAACGGAATAACATCCAATAGGAGCCACTCATCATCTTTGCTTTGATTGCCAGCTAATAAATCAGCTTGCATCGCCGCACCCAATGCAACTACTTGATCGGGGTTCAGATTGTTCAATGGCTGGGTGCCAAAGAGTTCGCCAACAGCGCGTTGTACATTTGGCATACGGGTTGAGCCGCCCACCATTACTACACCTTTAACATCTTCAGCTTTAAGACCAGCATCACGCAAAGCTTTTTTACACGCTATCAAAGTCTTGGTTACTAGATTTTGGGTTATCTCAAAGAGCTGCGCCTGACTAACGCCAACATTAACTACCGTACCATCTGCCAGCGTCTCGTGAACGCGCGCCAGAGGGTTGTGGCTTAGTAGCTCTTTGGCATGCTTACAGGCCTGTAGCAGCGTACGATGATCATGAATGGATAAAGGGGGAAGCTTGGCCTGCTCAATTACCCAGCAGTACAAGCGGTGGTCAAAGTCATCACCACCTAAAGCAGAATCACCGCCTGTAGAGAGCACCTCAAAGACACCGCGACTCATGCGCAGTATCGAGATATCAAATGTTCCGCCACCTAAGTCATAAACTGCATAGACGCCTTCAGAGGCATTATCTAATCCATAGGCAATCGCAGCAGCAGTCGGCTCATTCAATAAACGGAGAACTTCGATGCCAGCTAACTTAGCAGCATCTTTGGTTGCTTGACGCTGTGCATCATCAAAGTAAGCAGGGACTGTAATCACAGCGCCAACAATCTCATCAGATACAGAATCTTCCGCTAATTGACGCAAGCGCGCCAAGATTTCTGCCGAGACTTCAATTGGACTCTTATCCCCAGCAACTGTTCTGAGTTTAAGCATGCCCGGTTGATCAACAAAGTCGTATGGGGCGCTTTCAATATTCTCGACATCCAACAAGCCGCGACCCATGAAACGCTTCACTGAAACAATGGTGTTTTTTGGGTCAATGACCACGCTCTCAAGCGCTTCAAAGCCAGCTTGAGTTCTACCATTAGGCAAATAACGAATAACGGATGGAAGTAGCTCGCGCCCCTGCGCATCTGGTAACACCTTAGGCAAGGCATCACGCACAATGGCTACTAAAGAATTAGTGGTCCCCAAATCAATGCCCACAGCAATACGGCGCTGATGGGGCGCGAGTGATTTACCGGGTTCAGAGATTTGTAATAAGGCCATAGGAGATAGAGTTTAGCTTGAGTGGGGACTAGATTAAGGCTGCGATGGCATCATCAAGCTCAACCGCAAACTTATCAATGAAGAGCAAGCCACGAAGTAGCTCCGCGGCACGTACATAGTTTTTGGCGGCATCAATGGCTTGGGCGATTTCTGCAAGCGTATCTTGTTTTGATTGCTCTACTTCAGCCATCAAGACTTCAAGTGCAGGCAAGTCTTCCGCTTGTTCATCTAAATTCTCACGCCATTCCATTTGCTTCATCAGAAAAGCAGCAGGCATGGCAGTATTGGTTTCTAGCTTGGCATCAACGCCATGAAGCTGGCAAATATAGAGGCCACGTTGGATGGGATTCTTTAGTGTTTGAACAGCAGTATTAGCAAAGGTAGCCATCTGCATAGCAAGGCGTTGCTCTGCATCACTACCACGCGCATGGCGATCAGGATGAACTTCTTTCTGAATTGCCAGGTATGCCTGATCTAGAGCAGGCAAATCGATTTTGAACTGCTGATTTAATCCAAAGAAGCGGAAGTAATCGTCAGACGCGGAAGGATTCGCCACAACCACACTCATCTTTTACGTTTGGATTTTGAAACTTAAATCCTTCATTCAAACCCTCGCGCACAAAATCTAGCTCCGTTCCATCCAGGTAAGCCAAGCTTTTTGGATCCACAAATACCTTAATACCATTAGACTCAAATACTTGATCTTCAGCAGCAGGCTCATCCACATACTCAAGCTGATATGCCAAGCCAGAGCAACCTGTTGTGCGAACGCCCAAGCGTAAGCCACAACCCTTGCCGCGTTTCTCAAGATTGCGGTTTACGTGTGCAGCTGCTTTGTCAGTTAGGGTAATTGCCATAGTTATGCCTGCTTATTCTTTACTCTTTATTTCGCTGGGTGCTTTTCTTTGTAGTCAGCTACCGCCGCTTTAATGGCATCTTCAGCCAAGATAGAGCAGTGAATTTTTACTGGCGGTAAAGCCAACTCTTCTGCGATCAATGAATTCTTGATCTCAAGTGCTTGATCTAATGTCTTACCTTTAACCCACTCGGTTACTAGTGAAGAGGAGGCAATTGCAGAGCCGCATCCATAAGTCTTAAACTTAGCATCTTCAATTACACCTTGATCGTTCACGCGAATCTGTAACTTCATTACGTCGCCGCAGGCTGGAGCTCCAACCATACCAGTACCTACGCTGTCGTCGCCTTTTTCAAATGAGCCAACATTACGGGGATTTTCATAATGGTCGATGACCTTTTCGCTATATGCCATGGTATTTCCTCTTTAATTTCTTTATCTTTAAATATCTTTTAGTGTGCAGCCCATTGAATCGTGCTGATGTCGATTCCATCTTTATACATTTCCCAGAGCGGAGATAACTCACGCAACTTGGCAATCTTCTCTTTTACCAACTTGATAGTGAAGTCCACCTCTTCTTCAGTCGTAAAGCGACCCAAGGTAAAGCGTATGGAGCTATGTGCCAATTCATCGTTGCGACCCAAGGCACGCAATACATAAGAAGGTTCTAACGATGCTGAGGTACACGCTGAACCAGAGGAGATCGCCAAATCTTTGAGCGCCATCAACATAGACTCGCCTTCAACATAGTTAAAGCTAATGTTGAGGTTATGCGGAACACGATCATCCATGTCGCCGTTGACATAGACTTCTTCAATATCTTTCAAGCCATTGAGTAAGCGGTCACGCAGTCCGCGAATACGCTTGTTCTCTTCGATCATTTCAACACGAGCAATACGGAAGGCTTCGCCCATACCAACGATTTGGTGAACCGCCAAGGTTCCAGAACGCATACCGCGCTCATGGCCACCGCCATGAATCTGCGCCTCAATACGAATACGTGGCTTACGACGCACAAACAAAGCGCCAATACCTTTAGGGCCATAAGTCTTATGAGCAGAAAAGCTCATCAAATCCACTTTGATCTTTTCTAGATCAATGTCCACTTTGCCAGTTGCTTGCGCTGCATCCACATGAAAAATTACACCACGTGAACGGCACAACTCACCAATTGCAGGAATATCTTGCACCACACCGATTTCATTATTGACATACATCACTGAAGCCAAAATTGTGCCTGGCTTCATTGCAGCTTCAAGCTGCGCAAAATCAATCAGACCATTAGGCAATACATCTAAATAAGTCACTTCAAAACCTTCGCGCTCAAGTTCACGACAAGTATCTAAAGTCGCTTTGTGCTCGGTCTTGACGGTGATGATGTGATTACCGCGATCTTTGTAAAAATGTGCTGCGCCTTTTAATGCAAGATTAATACTTTCAGTAGCACCGCTTGTAAACACAATCTCTCTTGAATCAGCGTGTACTAATTGAGCAACCTCTGAACGCGCCCACTCAACCGCCTCTTCTGCAGCCCAGCCATAAGCATGACTACGGGATGCGGCGTTACCAAACTGCTCGCGCAAATAAGGCAGCATTTTTTCAACCACACGCGGATCAATCGGCGTTGTAGCTGAATAGTCCATGTACACAGGGAAGTGCTTAGGGCTAAACATTGGAACCGGTTGCTTAGGAAGGTCTTGTGGTGCGTTCATGATTTATTTATAGGTAGGTAATACGTTATTAACTTTGGCGCGCCAAATTGAATACAGAATTCACTAATGGTGCTTTAGGTGCCACTTCTTTTTTAGCTGCAAGTGCTGTAGCAGGCTTATCTGCTTTAGAGCTTTCAACTTTAATTTTCTTTTGACGCATATCTTGAATCACAATGCCGCGCCCTTCTTGTTGATGAACCAAGTCTTTCAAGCTCACCGAACTCAGGTACTCAACCATTTTGGAATTGAGATTGCTCCAGAGATCATGCGTCATACAGCGACCATGATTTTCTTCATCGGTATGACAGTTACCTTTGCCACCACATTGGGTTGCATCGAGAGGTTCATCGACAGCAACAATAATGTCAGCCACACTCACCTCAGAGGACGGACGCGCCAAGGTGTAACCACCACCAGGACCACGAGTGCTCTCCACGATATTGAAACGGCGTAATTTGCCGAACAATTGCTCGAGGTAAGAAAGGGATATCTTTTGTCTCTGGCTAATTCCGGCCAAAGTTACGGGACCATGCGTTTCACGCAGGGCTAAATCAATCATTGCGGTTACTGCAAAACGACCTTTGGTTGTAAGTCTCATATGTCACCTTGGTAATGGATTGTTATGGACAGCTAACAGTCGGGCGGGTAATACCCGACCATTCCACTCAACTTTACCATATTCCCTATCAAATTGCTCGGGAATTATCCCAAAAAACCTCAATGGAAGCCAGGAATTGGCCGCCGAATCTTTAGACAGAGTCCCTAGATCTGGCCCCAAAAGCCATTTCTTTAACCTTAGTGAGTCTATCCCTGGTGCTGGCAGCCTTTTCAAACTCCAAATTCTTGGCTTCAGCGTTCATTTGCTTCTCTAGGCGCTTAATTTCAGCCGCCAAGTCCTTCTCACTCATATCTTCATAATGAGCCCGCTCCTGCTCAACCTGCATCTCCTGACGCTTCTCTTTGACGTCATAGACGCCATCAATAATGTCCTTAATGCGCTTTTTGACGCCCTTAGGCTCAATCCCATGAAGCTTATTGAAGGCAATTTGCTTGGTTCGCCGTCTTTCGGTCTCGCCCATTGCGCGTTTCATGGAGTCGGTAATCCGATCGGCGTACAAAATGGCTTTGCCACGAACGTTACGAGCAGCACGGCCTATGGTCTGTATCAGGCTGCGTTCTGAACGTAAGAAGCCTTCTTTATCGGCATCCAAAATGGCTACAAGAGATACCTCAGGAATATCCAAGCCTTCGCGTAATAAATTAATACCGACCAGTACGTCGAAGACGCCCAAACGTAAGTCACGCAAAATTTCTACTCGCTCAACTGTATCGATGTCTGAGTGAACATACCTCACCTTTACACCATTATCAGAAAGATAGTCCGTTAATTGCTCAGCCATACGTTTAGTCAATACAGTAACTAGAACTCGCTCATGCACTTTGACGCGTGCATGAATTTGATCTAACAAATCATCAACCTGTGTACTTGCTGGCAACACTTCAATTTCTGGATCGACTAAACCAGTTGGTCTAGCCACTTGCTCGACAACTTGTCCTTGATGCGTTTTCTCATAATCAGCCGGTGTTGCAGAAACGAAAATAGTTTGACGCATTTTGGTTTCAAACTCAGTAAATTTGAGTGGGCGGTTATCCATCGCCGAAGGCAAACGGAAACCAAATTCCACCAAAGTATGTTTACGAGATTTATCTCCGTTATACATTGCATTAAGCTGCCCAATTAAGACATGGCTTTCATCCAAGAACATCAAGGCATCATTCGGCAAATAGTCGACTAGCGTCGGCGGGGCATCGCCCGGAGCGGCACCAGACAGGTGGCGAGAATAGTTCTCAATACCTTTACAGAAACCCAACTCATTGAGCATCTCTAAATCAAAACGAGTACGTTGCTCGAGACGTTGTGCCTCGACCAGTTTGCCATCCTTCACAAACTCATCTAAGCGCGTGCGCAACTCTGTTTTGATAGTTTCAATTGCTTTCAAAACAGTATCGCGAGGTGTAACGTAATGAGAACTTGGGTAAACAGTGAAGCGTGGAATCTTTTGACGAATCTTGCCAGTGAGGGGATCAAAGAATTGCAAACTCTCCACGACATCATCAAACAACTCCACCCTTACTGCTAACTCATTATGTTCAGCCGGGAAAATATCAATTGTGTCGCCACGCACTCGAAATACACCGCGCTTGAAATCCGTTTCGTTGCGGTCGTATTGCATCGCAATGAGGCGCATCAAAATATCACGCTGACTCATCTTGTCGCCAGGACGCAATGTCATCACCATACTGTGATAGTCACCAGGATTACCAATGCCGTAAATTGCAGATACGGTCGCAACAATAATGACGTCTCGACGCTCTAATAAACTCTTGGTTGCAGACAAACGCATCTGTTCGATGTGCTCGTTAATAGAGGAATCTTTTTCAATAAAGAGGTCGCGTTGAGGTACATAAGCCTCTGGCTGGTAGTAGTCGTAATAGCTGACGAAGTACTCAACGGCGTTTCTCGGGAAAAACTCCCTAAATTCACTGTAAAGCTGGGCAGCTAGGGTCTTATTCGGGGCAAAAATGATGGCAGGACGGCCGGTTCTGGCGATGACATTCGCCATCGTGAAGGTCTTTCCGGACCCTGTAACGCCCAAGAGTGTCTGAAACGTCAGACCATCTTCAATACCCTCAACCAGGGCGTCAATGGCCTGGGGCTGGTCTCCAGCAGGCGGAAATGGCTGATAGAGCTGATAGGGGGAGTCTGGGAAGCTTACAAACTTGGCCGGATCGAGGTCGTGACCCGCCTCACCCAAGGGATCTGCCACAGGGGTTTTTTGCACTTCTTTTACTTCAACATTTAGACCAGTTTTGGGCAACTTAGGGGGCATCTCGGCTATCATTTCACCTGTGAGAGTTATTCACAGCGAATTTTGTACAAACAATGATTTTGCCGTTTTTCTTAGGAAATAGTTGATTCTGGCTTCAAAAACCGACAATTAAACTGAATATAACGTCAACAACAAACAAAACCATCCTTAATCACCCCCTAACTACCACTTTCAAACTCATATGACCCTGTTTGCCTCAGTCCAGCTAGCCCCTAAAGATCCTATTTTTGGCCTTACAGAAGCCTACGTTGCAGACCAACGTGCTGACAAAGTGAATTTAGGTGTGGGCGTGTATTACACAGACGAAGGCAAAGTTCCACTTCTTAAGGCGGTGATTAAAGCGGAAGAGGCGATTGTTGCAAAGCACTCGCCACGTAGCTACATTCCAATCGAAGGACCAAACCCATATAACAGTGCAGTGCAAAATTTATTGTTTGGCGCTGACTCCGCACTCATTAAAGACGGTCGCGTTGTCACAGCCGAATGCCTTGGTGGAACCGGTGCATTGCGCGTTGGTGCGGATTTCATTAAGCGCCTGAACCTCAATGCGCCTTGCGCGATTAGCAACCCAACCTGGGAAAACCATCGCGGCATTTTTGAATCTGCTGGTTTTGATGTTGTCGAGTACACCTACTTTGACGGCAAAACTCGTGGCGTAGATTTTGACGGTATGGTGAAGTCCTTAGAGTCTTTCCCAAAGAACACGACCGTGTTGTTGCACGCTTGCTGCCACAACCCTACTGGTGCAGATATTACAGAAGCGCAATGGCGCCAAGTGATTGATATCTGCAAGAACAAAGGTCTCATCCCCTTCTTGGATATGGCCTACCAAGGCTTTGCAGCTGGGATTGAGCAAGACGGCATTGCAGTGCGTCTCTTTGCTGAGTCAGGCATGTCTTTCTTTGTATCTAGCTCTTTCTCCAAATCATTCTCACTGTACGGTGAGCGTGTGGGCGCGCTGTCTATCGTGACACAAAGCAAAGATGAATCTACTCGCGTACTTTCACAATTGAAGCGTGTGATTCGCACAAACTATTCCAATCCTCCAACTCACGGCGCTGCGATTGCTGCCGCTGTTTTAAATTCACCAGAATTGCGTAAGCTCTGGGAAGATGAGTTGGCAGAAATGCGTGATCGTATTAAAGCGATGCGTCATGGTCTCTTAGAAAAACTCGCTGCTGCTGGTGTGAAGCAAGATTTTGCGTTCATCGAAAAGCAACGTGGAATGTTTTCTTACTCAGGCTTAACGGCTGAGCAAGTTGAGCGCCTACAGAAAGAAGATGGCATTTATGCACTCTCTACTGGACGCATTTGTGTCGCAGCCCTCAATACTAAAAATATTGATAAAGTGGCAAAAGCAATCGCCCGCGTATTGGCTTAACAAAGCGTAATAAGCGGATACACTGAATTACCGGAGGTACCATGCTATATCAGTTACACGAATTTCAAAAAGCCCTACTTCAACCAGTTAGTTCATGGGCAAGAGCTGCTTCAGAAGCTTTTATTAACGCTTCGAATCCCGCTTCTAAAGTTCCAGGATCTGACCGTTTAGCCGCTAGCTATGAACTCCTCTACCGCCTAGGTAAAAATTACAAGAAGCCAGAATTTGGCATTCGTTCAGTCGTGGCGCATGGCAAAGAAGTGGCCATCCATGAAAGAACTGCGGTTGCGAAACCATTTTGCAACTTAGTGCGCTTCAAGCGCTTCTCTGATGATGTCGAAGTCATTAAGAAGCTCAAAGACGATCCAGTCGTATTAATTGTTGCCCCGTTATCTGGACATCACTCCACATTGCTGCGTGACACTGTGCGCACGCTCTTGCAAGATCACAAGGTTTACATCACCGATTGGATCGATGCTCGCTTAGTACCAGTAGCAGATGGTGAATTTGGTCTTGATGACTACGTGCACTACGTACAAGAATTTATTCGCACCATTGGCGCTAAAGATTTGCATGTGATTTCTGTTTGCCAACCTACGGTTCCAACTTTAGGCGCAATCTCATTGATGGCTTCTGCCGGTGAAGCAACACCAGCCTCCATGATCATGATGGGCGGTCCAATTGATGCACGCAAATCACCAACTGCCGTAAATAACTTAGCAGACCAGAAGTCTTACGAATGGTTTGAGAGTCACGTGATTTATAACGTGCCGCCTAACTATCCAGGCGCTGGTCGTCGCGTTTACCCAGGCTTCTTGCAACACACTGGCTTTATTGCCATGAACCCGCAAAACCATTTGCAGTCTCATTGGGATTACTTCCAAAACTTGGTACGCGGCGACGAACAAGATGCTGAATCACATATTCGCTTCTACGACGAATACAACGCGGTATTAGATTTGGACTCCAAGTTCTACTTAGATACCATCAAGACTGTTTTCCAAGACTACTCACTGCCTAATGGCACATGGGAAGTTGCTGGTGAACTAGTTAAACCACAAGATATTAAAAAGACTGCCCTGCTTACAGTTGAAGGTGAGTTAGACGATATTTCTGGAAGCGGACAAACTCGTTCAGCGCATGCTTTATGTGCAGGCATTCCAAAGCAAGATAAAGATCATTACGAAGTGATGGGCGCAGGTCACTACGGAATTTTCGCTGGCCGTCGTTGGCGCGAGAAAGTGTATCCAAAGATTAAGGCGTTCATTCGTGAGCATCAGAATACGAAGAAAACCGCGACACGGACTACCAAGTCTGCTTAAATTAAGGGCTCTTCGGAGCCTTTAATTTTAAGAAGATCTTCACAAGCAATTTCCATGAGCCAAGCCAATAACCTCATCGATCAACTTGAGGATATTCTTCCGCAAACACAATGCACTAAGTGCGGTTACCCAGATTGCCGTGGATACGCTGAGGCAATGGCTTCTGGTGATGCACTGCCAAATCGCTGCCCTCCTGGTGGAGTTGAGGGTATTGAGCGCCTAAGCAAAATCCTGCTACCGATCTACCCAAAAGACGCCTTTGAACTTCACCCCTCTATTGATCCAGAGTGCGGCGTAGAACGTCCCCGTCCAGTAGCGTTCATCGATCCCCAGAAATGTATTGGCTGCACACTCTGTATTCAGGCATGTCCTGTTGATGCGATTGTTGGCGCATCCAAGCAAATGCATGTGGTGCTGACAGAATGGTGCACTGGTTGCGATCTTTGTATTCCACCATGCCCTGTTGATTGCATCAGCATGATTGATGTGACAGGCAATCAAACTGGTTGGAATGCTTGGTCACAAGATCTTGCCGATATTGCTCGCAAGCGCTATCACGATCGAGAACAACGGCTTGATAGAGAACAAAAAGATAATGATGAGCGTCTGGCAAAAAAAGCGGCAAGCAAATTAGCAGCAGTTAATGCTGAAAGCCCTTCATCCGCAGACGAATTAAAAGAGCAGGAGCGTAAACGCGCCATCATTGCAGCTGCGATCGCACGAGCCCAACAAAAGAAATGATGAATCTAGAAAAGCGTCGTGCTTTTTTTGAGCAGCTCAAAGCCAATAATCCAAAACCAGAAACTGAACTGGAATACAGCTCGCCTTTTGAACTGTTAATCGCAGTATTGCTATCTGCTCAAGCAACTGACATATCAGTCAATAAGGGGACTCGCAAACTCTATAAGGTTGCCAATACTCCACAGGCCCTCTTAGCTCTTGGCGAAGAAGGTGTCAGACCCTATATTCAGCATATTGGATTATTTAACTCCAAGGGCAAGCATATTCAAGAAACTTGCCGACTACTCTTAGAAAAACATGGGGGTGAAGTTCCACAAACTCGCGAAGAATTAGAGGCCCTACCCGGTGTCGGCAGAAAGACTGCGAATGTCATTCTCAATACTGCCTTTGGGCAACCAACTATCGCCGTTGATACTCATATCTTCAGAGTATCGAACCGCACAGGATTAGCGCCCGGCAAAGACGTGGTGAAGGTTGAAGAGCAATTACTTAAACGCGTACCAAAAGAGTATCTGCATGACGCCCATCATTGGCTTATTCTGCATGGTCGATATACTTGCAAAGCACGCAACCCAGATTGCGCACAATGCATAGTAGAGCCACTATGTGGCTTTAAACAAAAGACTGGCAAAGGAAAAGTTCGTGGCGATATTTAATCCAACCCGTGAAGAAGTGCGTCGCTTTTTCTGTGACACCTGGAAAAAGAAAACTGAGAATCACATTCTTGATCCCATGGAAACGCTTGCGAGCGATTGGATGGTTGAACATCCCGAATATCACGACCTACTCTCCGACCCAGAAGGTGCCCTAGGACAGGACTACACACCAGAACGCGGTGAAACTAATCCATTCCTGCATTTATCAATGCATCTGTCCATTAGCGAGCAGATCTCAATTAATCAGCCGCCTGGCATTAAAGAGATCGCAGACAAACTATCGCTAAAGCTTGGCTCCATGCATGAGGCGCAACATGTCATGATGGAATGCCTCGGGCAAGTGATGTGGGAAGCGCAGCGTGAAGGTCAGTCACTCAATCCCGAGAAATATCTCGAAGCCCTTAAGAAATTGGTTTAATCCTCTTTCATGCTGGCGCGCTTCACAATAGGCTCTAGCCTTGCTTTCTCATCTGCGAGGAATTTCGTAAACGAGGCTCTCGTTCCAGGTGATGGCTCAATGCCCTGTGGTGTTAAGCGGCTTTGAACAGCAGCGGTCTTTAGGCCCGCGTTAATCGCCTGATTCATTTTCTCCAAAATAGCATCAGGCGTTCCTTTAGGCGCAAAGACACCTGCCCAGTGGCCAATGAAAACTTCTGGGTATCCCTGCTCTTTGGTTGTTGGAACATCAGGCAGAGCGGCAATTCTTTTATTCCAAGTAGATGCAATTGCTTTTAGCTTACCGCCCTGAATTTGCGGAATCACTACAACACTTGCCTCTGAAGTAGCATCTACTTGATTGGAGATAACGGCTACCATTCCTTCGGAACCACTCTTGTAAGGAATGATTTCATATTTACCGCCTGCTTTCACCTTCAACATTTCGGCGACAAAGTGTGGAGTGCTACCAGTACCAGCTGTAGAGAAGTTAAGACCTTTTGGATCTTTGGCCAATACCAAAAGATCCTTCATGTTATTGATTTTTGAATCTGCAGAAACAACAATGATGGATGGGCTGATAGCAAGCATCCCAACAGGAACTAGATCGCCCTCTTTATATGGCATGGATGATTTAATCATTGGGTTAGTAACAATTCCACCTGCGCTAACAAAGAAGGTATATCCATCAGGTGCACTTTTTGCTACAAAATCCGCGCCCAATACAGAGCCAGCTCCTGGTTTGTTTTCCACAATAATTGGTTGACCCAGTTGCTTAGAGGCTGCTTCAGCAACCACCCTTGCAACAGTATCGTTAGCACCCCCGGGACCAAACCCGACAACAAACTTAATAGGGTGATTGGGCCATGGGTCTGCTGCATATGACTGGCTAAATGTCATGCAAGTAGCAAGAACAAGCGCCGCCCTAAAAAGGATCTTTATTTTTTTCATCTCTTATTCCTTCATTTGAAATACATTTTTATTTATATTTACTACCAAGGTAAAGCTGGTAATACTGGCTTTAAGCCCGCCTTCTGAATAGTAGGCACTGCCTTAGGAGAGGCCAAGAAAGCAATCAAGTCTTTAGAAGCCCCCTCATTAGCTGAGTCCTTGGTGATTCCCGCAGAGAAAAGAACGGTCTTTTGCGCTTCAGGAGGCAATTCACCGATAAAGTCTACGCCGGGAATAGGAAGGAGCTCACTAACCTGCTGAAAACCCAAATCTGCATCACCTCTAGCTACAACAGATGCGACCCTCTCGCTATAAATTTTTCTAGCAGTTTTATCCATCTGCTCAGAAATACCCATCTTTGGAAACAACTCTGTTGATAAATAAACACCGCTAGCGCTTGCGGAATACGCAACGGACTTTGCATTTAATAATGCAGATCTCAAGCCATTCATCGTGCTGATATCGGGTTTTGGCGCGCCCGCTTTAACTACTGCACCCGTAACTGATGCCACCAAATCGACTCGCGTACCAGACTGCACTGCCCCACTTTTAATAAAACCATCTAATGCAGGCGCAGCTAGGATTAATACATCAAACTTCTCGCCCTTGGCCAATCTGGATGGAATGGAGTCAGGCGCAGCGCCCATCGATGAGCCATAAGAAATGATGACTTTGTTCGGAGATTGTTTTTCATACACCGGGACCAAGTCTTTTAATGCTTCGGCAAAAGCGCCAGAGGTAATTACCTGAATTTCTGCCGCATAAACAAAACTGACAGAAAAAACATTTGCTATGAAGATTAAGAAAGTTATAAATAAATTACGCATTAGATTCCTAGGCAAGATTAGCAATTGCACTCTTAATAGCTGCTGGCAATGCTTCAGTCTTTTTTCTTCTCGCCTCTAAAACATCGTTTGATGTTTCTTGAGTCTTTTTAGACCAAGCTGATCCCGGGAAGAAAGTATCATCTTTAAACCTAGGGATGACATGCCAATGAATGTGGGGAGCCATATTCCCTAAGGCAGCAATATTCACCTTATCTGGATGCATGACATGACGGATTGCTTCTTCAACAGCAAATACCAAGGTCATGATGTGCTCACGCTCTCCGTAGCTCAGATCAGTCATCTCGGCCACATGGCGATTCCAGATCACCCTGCAGAAACCAGGTAGGTCAGGATCATTTACCAGGATGACTCGACAGTCATCCCCACGCCATATGAGTTGGCCTTCTTCAGGCTTGAGGTCGTCTTTACAGAGTACGCAATTAGTCATGGGAAGAATGTAAACGAAAACGGCACCTAAGTCACCCTTGTGGGGTCATTTAGGTGCCGCGGCAGTATTGGTGTACTACTGCTTACTACATACTACTTAGGGATCTAGTAAAGATTAGTGGAACTGCTCTTCCTCAGTAGAACCAGTCAATGCTGTTACGGAAGACTTACCACCCTGGATAACAGTAGTTACGTCATCGAAGTAACCAGTACCAACTTCTTGCTGATGTGAAACGAAGGTGTAACCACGATCACGAGCAGCGAATTCTGGCTCTTGTACTTTCTCGATGTATGCAGTCATACCGCGCTGCATGTAGTCTTGCGCCAAGTCGAACATGTTGTACCACATAGAGTGGATACCAGCCAATGTGATGAACTGATACTTGTAACCCATTGCACCTAATTCACGTTGGAACTTAGCGATTGTTGCGTCATCCAAGTTCTTCTTCCAGTTGAAAGATGGTGAGCAGTTGTAAGCCAACATCTTGCCTGGGAACTTCGCACGAATTGCTTCAGCAAACTGACGAGCAAATTCCAGGTCAGGTGTACCAGTTTCACACCAAACCATATCAGCGTAAGCAGCGTAAGCCAAACCACGTGAGATCGCTTGATCCAAGCCTTTACGTGTTTTGTAGAAACCTTCTGGAGTGCGCTCGCCTGTCAAGAATGGCTTGTCATTTGCATCATAGTCAGATGTCAACAAGTCAGCAGCTTCAGCATCGGTACGGGCCAAGATGATAGTAGAAACACCCATCACGTCAGCAGCCAAACGTGCAGAAATCAACTTCTGGACTGACTCGGCAGTAGGTAACAATACTTTGCCACCCAAGTGTCCACACTTCTTAACAGAAGACAATTGATCTTCAAAGTGAACGCCAGCAGCGCCCTGCTTGATCAATGCTTTGCTCAACTCAAATGCATTCAATACACCACCGAAACCAGCTTCAGCATCGGCAACGATTGGAGCGAAATACTCAATGTAACCTGCATCACCTTTGTTGATACCTTTAGCTGTTTGAATTTCATCAGCGCGTTGGAATGAGTTATTAATACGCTCAACCATCTTAGGAACTGAATCTACTGGATATAAAGATTGGTCTGGGTACATCGCTGCGTAAGAGTTACCGTCAGCAGCTACTTGCCAGCCTGACAAGTAAATAGCTTGTACACCAGCTTTAACTTGTTGCATTGCTTGACCACCAGTCAAAGCACCTAAACAGTTAACGTAAGCTTCGTTATTTACTAATTCCCAAAGACGCTCAGCGCCATGCTTAGCTAAAGTGTGCTCAATTTTCAATGAACCGCGAAGACGCACTACGTCCTCAGCCGTATAGCCACGAGTAATACCTTTCCAGCGTGGATTGGTATCCCAGTCTTTTTGTAGTGCTGCGATTTCTGCTTTGCGATCTGCCATGTTTTTCTCCCTAAGTTAAACAAGTACTTCTAAATTTGAGGACTCTTAAGACTGAGTTCAGTCTTATGTCTTATATAAGAGTTTAGACAGTTCAAAAAAGCAGGCAAGAGGAATTTAAGATATTTTTCAAAATATTTAGTTATTTAAATTCAATAACTTATAAATATATTTTTACTATGTGGAATATTTATTCACTTCTTGGAATGGAATATAGGGCTAGATGTTGCGCTGGATTTTACGCAGCGTAATGAGATTTCATATTATGAAAAAGAAAGTGCTAGGTATGGGTAATTAAAACCCGTATAGACGCTGAGGGTTGTCGCACAAGATTTGCTTACGAATTGCCTCATTAGGAGCATATAAAGCGAAACAATCCAATAATTGTGCAATGGTAGGCATATTCCCCCACGTTGCAACATGCGGCCAATCCGATCCCCAAATACAGCGATTGGGCGCAGCCTCAATCAATGCCTTTGCATAAGGAACCAGATTATGATAGCCGGGGTATTTTTCACTCAAGCGATAAGCACCCGATACTTTTACCCAAGCTCGCTCGCGCACCAATTCCACCAATGCCATAAACCCAGGGGAATGAACGCCGACTGAAGTTTTCAGGAAACCCATGTGATCAATGACTAAAGTAGATTTCATCTTTTGCATGCGCGGCATCAGAGCGGGCAAATCATTTGCATCTAATAAGAACTGAATATGCCATCCCCAGTCTCGAGCAAGCGCATCGCATTCTTCTAGGTTTGATAGATCTAGACCACCACCAGCAAACATGACGTTGACTCGAATTCCTACTACACCCCTATCTTTCATATTTTGATAGTAAGCATTGGGCTGCCCAAGCAATGGGACCGCTACTCCCCGCAACCGCTTGGGGTGTTGGTCTAGCACTCTTAGCATGGGCTCATTGTCTTGCCCATTGACGCTGACCTGAATCAAAACACCATAGGTCATACCCACCTCATCGAGCATTTCTATATATTGCTCACCCGTTGCTTCTGGCGCAGTGTAAGAGCGGCCAGGAACGAGACTGGCAGCGCTTATCACATGGGCGTGTGTATCGACCGCACCTTTAGGCATCACAAAAGGAAAAGGACCGCCTTGATGTTCAGGCGGCCCTGGGCAAAACGGAATATCTTTTTCCAACGTTAGGATCTTTATTTAGTTTGCTTGTAACTCGCGACCACGTGTTTCCGGAAGCACAATAGCAGCGATCAAGAAAACTCCGTAAGCAATGACAGCAAAAATAGCAATTGCCATTGCCAATCCATATTGCGCTGAAAAATATCCCACTAAGGCTGGAAATAAAGCGCCAATTCCGCGACCAAAGTTATAGCAAAAGCCTTGTCCGGATCCACGTAAGCGAGTTGGAAATAACTCTGTCAAGAAAGCGCCCATACCGGAAAAATATCCACTAGCAAAGAATCCCAATGGGAAGCCAAGCCACATCATCATTTCATTTGTGATTTCTAGCTGGGTATATGCCAGAACCAAGACAATCGCGCCAATTGAAAAGGTGATAAATAATTTCCGACGGCCAAATCGGTCAGCCATCCACGCGCCAACCAAGTAGCCTATAAAACTACCCGCAATAAGAAATGCTAAATAACCAGTAGAGCCAACTACCGTCAATTTACGCTCCGTCTTGAGGAATGTAGGAACCCAAGTGGTAATTGCATAGTAACCACCTTGTGCACCCATCGTGAGTAATGAAGCCCAAATCGTAGTCTTCAATAAACCAGGTTTAAAGATTTCTAGAATGGAGGGTGATTGGCCTGCTGCTGCTACTTTTTCACGAGCAAGCTTAGCAATTGTTGGCTCTTCGACATGGCGACGAATGTATAACAAAAGAACAGCAGGGAAGAAGCCAGCTACGAACATTGCACGCCAAGCCATATCAGGCGGAAGCAGGCTAAACATAATCGCTTGTAAGAGTACTGCAGCACCCCAACCAATTGCCCAGGCAGATTGGACGGTACCCACTGCACGGCCACGATATTCTGCACGAATCGTTTCACCCATTAACACCGCACCAGCAGCCCACTCACCACCAAAGCCAAAGCCAAGTAATGCGCGTGCAACCATCAATTGATTGAAGTCTTGGGTAAATGCACAGATCAAACTAAAGCTAGAAAACCAAAGAATAGTGAACTGCAAAGTTCTAACGCGACCTATACGATCAGCTAAGTAACCAGCAAACCAGCCACCAAATGCGGATGCCAAGAGCGTACCCGTCACAGCAAGACCAGCCATTCCGCGGTCCACCTGCCATACTGCAATAATGGTGCCAATCACCAGAGGGTAAATCATGAAATCCATGCCGTCCAAAGCCCAGCCCAAGAAACAACCCCAAAAGGTTTTTTTCTCTTTAGGGTTCATGACTTTATAAAAACCGGTCAGACTAGTATCTGTTTGTTGACTCACTTTGTCTCCTTTATTTTTAGGCTTTAAATTATTGAATGAGTAGCATCTTTATAACTCAAATATTGCGCCCACAGGGCAAACTAGAGAAAACCCTTAATATCTTTTCATGATGCATTGCACACTAATTGGCGATCACAGTGTTTTGGCAGATTTTTCGAAATCACCGAATCCTTTAAGTGAGATCCATGGAATCAGTAAGCTCCTTTTTGCGAATAAGCCAGAATGGGCAGGCGAAATTATCCCCGGACTAGAGTCTTTGATTGTGCAACTGAAGTACTCCTCAGATAACCCCAGCGTCGTTCGCAGGCGCGCTATTGATGAATTAGAAAAGCTGGGGGAGAAATTCCTCAAGCAAAAAAGGATTCAGTCAGAGCTAAGTACTACGCATCGTATTCAGGTTTGCTATCACCCTGATGTAGCTTTGGATTTAATGACAATCGCCAAGGCTTGTAAGCTAACTACTGAAGAGGTCATCCGCATACACAAAGATAGCCTCTACACCGCTGACATTCTTGGATTCATGCCCGGCTTTACCTATTTCAGCGGGCTGAATCCGAAATTGCGTCTACCCCGACTCAGCTCTCCTAGACCATCAGTGCCCAAAGGAAGCGTGGCGATTGCAGAACTACAAACAGCCATATATCCGCGTACTACACCGGGTGGCTGGAATATCATCGGCAGATCGCCCAATACATTGTTTGATATTCAAAAAAATCCGCCAGGATTATTTATGGCGGGCGATCAAATGGAAATTCATGAAATCTCCTTAGATGAATTTAAACAGCTAGATCAAAATCAACCCTCATCTGAAATTCTTCGCGCACCGAAACCCGATGAAGGCAATGCCAGTATTGAAGTATTGCAGGCTGGGACATTCAGTACCATTCAAGATAATCCTCGTGAAAATTTATCTCACTGGGCCGTGGGACCCGGGGGCGCGTGTGACCTTGATTCGCTTCATCTAGCGAATGCAATGGTTGGCAATTCACCAGAAACTGCCGCCATTGAAATGACCTCTACCGGACCCACACTGCTTTTCCACGAAGCATGCTGTGTAGCTTGGGTTGGCGCCTCCTGCGAAGGTATTGTGGATGGCCAACGTATTCCAGGCAATCGGCCAGTATGGTTGGCAAAGGGAAATACCCTCAAATTTTCTTCATTCAATTTGGGTTTTAGAGTAGTGCTGGCTATTGGGGGAGGTCTTGAGCTTCCTAAAATTTTAGGTCGGGCAGGCTCCCACATCAGTGCTGATATCGGTCCGAAGCGCTTAGAAAAAGGTGATGTACTTTTGCTTTCCGATGTCAAAGCACCTCTGAGCTCACCATTCCTAAAGTCCCTTTATAAATCTGGTCTGTTGCCATGCTTCCCAAAATGGCATGTGAGATCACCTTTCCACCCTGCAAACTCCGTAACGCACATCAATTGCTTAGCAGGGCCTCACATATCTTTTTTACCAGAAAAAGACCGAGAATTATTTTGGTCTACCATTTGGACTGTGAGCAATCAAAGTAACCGTATGGGTGTGCGCTTACAAAGTAACTTCAAACTTAAAAAAGATTTACCTCATATCCCCTCTCAAGCAATCACATTCGGAACTGTGCAATTTCCGCCATCTCAAGAGCCAATCGTCATGTTGGCAGAACATCAAACTACGGGAGGATACCCGCGCCTCGCAGAAGTTATTCGCGCAGATCTTGTGAAGTTAGCGCAACTGAAACCAGGTAATAAAATTCAATTGATGCCAATTGATCTTGAAGAGGCGGATCGCATCAATGCAGAAGCATTAAAGTTACAAGATGCAACGATGCACTCAATTCAAACCATGATTCAAACTACTGGAAAAGCGTGATGGATATAAATAGTGATATGGGCGAAGGATTCGGAGCTTGGGAAATGGGCAATGATGCCCTCTTGCTTGACTACATTACCTCCACCAATATCGCCTGCGGCTGGCATGCTGGTGATCCCGCCCGTATGAAAAAATTAGTTGGACTCGCAACGCAAAAAAAGGTTCATATTGGCGCACATCCCGGCCTTCCTGATTTAGAAGGATTTGGCAGACGAGAAATGGCTATCTCCGAACAAGATGCCTATAACTATGTATTGTATCAAGCAGGTGCCTTGCAAGCATTTGTTCAAGCGGTAGGCAAAAAACTGCATCACGTGAAACCACACGGCGCTTTATATAACCAAGCCGCAAGGGATATGAAACTTGCCCGAGGAGTTGCTAGAGCGGTGAAAGATCTTGGTAACGATGTCATTTTGTATGGATTAGCGGGAAGTTGTTTAGTTGATGCTGCTAATGAACTCGATATTCCCGTGTGGCAGGAAGTATTTGCGGATCGCAGATACTCAAAAGAAGGGTTTTTGGTGCCACGCGGCCAAGTGGGCGCAATGATTGAAGATGAATCGGCGGCACTCAAGCAGGTATTGGGAATGTCACAAACTGGAAAAGTGATAGCGATCGACGGTAGTGAAGTTTCAATTCAAGCGGATACGCTCTGCATTCATGGGGATAACCCACATGCCATTGAATTTGCTAAAAAAATTAAAGCGGCACTCTCTTAGACTCTACTCTGTGTGCTCGATGACACCTTAAAGACGGTAGGAATGATCATCAATTGGAATAGGGCAATTCCAATAAACAAGGCCTTAGGAAGACCGGCGTCCATAAAGAAGCCAAAGATAAATGGGCCAACCGCTGCTCCTAAATCAATTCCTGAATAGACAATCCCATAAACGCGACCCGCCACTCCCTTAGGGGTTGCCTGCTTCACCATGAGATCTCGAGAAGGCGCTACGACACCATATCCAAATCCCAGCGCAAAAAATACATAGGGAATGATCTGTGCGGAAAGTAGTCCAGTAGCAAGTAATAAACACATAGCTACGGTAATAGATAAGCAAGAACTCACAATACGCTCAGGAGCTTGCAACTTGGCTGCTAAATATCCACCAAATAAAACTCCTCCAGCACTTCCTAATGCCAGCAGGGTAATGAAATAACTTCCCACATCTAAAGGTATCTCGTAAAGCTTAAAGAGCGCGCTAGGGGCAAATGATTGCAGGCTAGAAGTAGAAGCCATGCTGAAGAAAAAGAAAATCCAGCATAACCAAACCCCAGTGAGCTTCAGAAATGCGAATGTACTCTCAGGTGCTACGCCAAGCCTAGCAACCTGAGCGCTTGCATAACTATTTTCATGACGCTCTTTGACGTTATCCAGTAAATAGCTTTTATTCATCCAAAGAATCACTAGGATACAAACCTCTAATAGCGCTGCAGATAAGAAGGCAATGCGCCAATCAGATAACTCTGCAATCCCAACCATAAAGGTGGGTGCAGCAGCCCACCCTAAATATCCAGTCACTCCATGCATTGAATAGGCATAAGGAAGATTGGGTGGCGATACTTTGTGATTAATGAGCGTGTAATCAACTGGATGAAAAATACCATTACCGCAACCAGCAATTACCGCACCCAAAATCAACATGGCATAACTAGTGCTTTGTGAATAGGTAAGTGCTGCAAGCGCTAGCAAAGCAAGCCCAGCAAACAGTACGGGTCTTGCGCCGATACGATCCACCAAAAATCCGGAGGCAGCCTGCACAATGCAAGAGACTACAAAGAATATTGACATGAGCATGCCAAGCTCAGCATAACTAAGGGAAAAAGCGTCCTTCAACCATGGGAACATGGGAGGAAGGATTAAATGAAAGAAATGAGAGCTGCCGTGAGCTAGGCTAATGAGACTAATAACCCGGACATCACTGGCACGCCTACTAAGCGCAACAGTCATGTACCGAGTTTACTAGGGCAGGAATATTCCTGCTGAACTACGTATTTGCTACTTAGGACTACTTAATGAACCTGACGGCTAAAGCTAAACTCACCTGATTTATCTACATCGACAGGTACCACATCCATGGGTCCGAACTTACCTTCCAAAATCATCTTGGAGACTGGGTTCTCAATATGCTGCTGAATCGCCCGCTTCAGAGGCCTTGCTCCAAAGACTGGATCAAAGCCCACCTCAGCAATCTTATTCAAGGCGGCATCACTGACCTCAAGTTGCATATCCACTTTTGCCAAACGATCTGACAAGTTCTTCAGCAAGATCTTCGCAATATTGGCGATATTGCCTTTATCCAAACCATGGAACACTACGATTTCGTCAATACGATTTAAGAACTCAGGACGGAAATGATTCTTTAGTTCTTCGAATACTGCCTCTTTAATCTCTGCTTGCTTCTTATCAACCATCGACTGAATCAAATGTGATCCAATATTACTAGTCATTACGATGACAGTGTTTTTAAAGTCTACGGTACGACCTTGACCATCAGTTAGACGACCATCATCCAATACCTGCAAGAGCACATTAAATACATCTGGGTGAGCCTTCTCAATTTCATCAAACAAGATCACGCTATATGGATGACGGCGAACTTGCTCGGTTAAATAACCACCCTCTTCGTAACCAACATAACCTGGAGGCGCGCCAATTAAACGGGCCACGCTATGCTTCTCCATAAACTCACTCATATCAATACGAATGAGGTGATCTTCGCTATCAAACAAGAAGCCCGCCAGAGCTTTGCAGAGCTCAGTCTTACCAACACCGGTAGGCCCAAGGAATAAGAAGGATCCATAAGGACGATTCTCTTCAGCCAAGCCAGCACGGGAACGACGAATAGCATCCGATACTGCTCGAATGGCCTCTTCTTGACCAACTACACGCTTATGCAATAGCTCTTCCATCTTGAGTAACTTATCGCGCTCACCCTGCATCATCTTCGAAACTGGAATACCTGTCGCACGAGAAACCACTTCAGCAATTTCTTCTGCGCCAACTTGAGTGCGAAGTAACTTGTTTTTCAATACGCCATCTTTGTCACCCTTAGCTTCGGCAGCTGCGGCAGACTTCAGTTTTGCTTCGAGTTCGGGGAGCTTGCCATATTGCAATTCAGCAACCTTCTCTAACTTGCCATCGCGTTGTAACTTTGCAATATCTACCCTTACTTTTTCAATTTCCTCTTTCAGCTGAGCTGCGCCTAATACAGCGCCCTTCTCTGCTTTCCAAACCTCTTCTAAATCAGCATACTCAGCACCCAGACGTTTAATTTCATCCTCAATGAGACCTAGGCGTTTTTGCGAAGCATCGTCCTTCTCCTTCTTAACCGCTTCGCGCTCAATCTTTAATTGAATCAGACGACGCTCCAGCCTATCCATCACTTCAGGCTTAGAATCAATCTCCATCCGAATACGCGAACCCGCTTCGTCAATCAGGTCGATCGCCTTATCTGGCAAGAAACGATCCGTAATGTAGCGATGCGATAACTCAGCAGCCGCAACAATCGCTGGATCAGTAATTTCGATGCCATGATGTAGTTCATAGCGCTCTTTAAGGCCTCGCAAGATGGCAATAGTTGCCTCTACGGTAGGCTCCTCCACCATCACTTTTTGGAAACGACGTTCCAACGCTGGATCTTTTTCGATGTACTTACGATATTCGTCTAAGGTAGTTGCACCAATGCAATGTAATTCACCGCGGGCCAAGGCAGGCTTGAGCATATTTCCAGCATCCATTGCACCATCACCCTTACCAGCGCCTACCATCGTATGAATTTCATCAATAAAGATGATTGTTTGACCTTCATCTTTAGCGACATCACTGAGAACTGCTTTCAAGCGCTCTTCGAACTCACCGCGGTACTTAGCGCCAGCTAGAAGTAAGGCCATATCCAAGACTAGGACACGCTTATTTTTCAGAGTCTCAGGCACTTCACCATTAACGATGCGCTGCGCTAAGCCCTCAACGATGGCAGTCTTGCCCACACCAGGTTCACCGATGAGTACAGGGTTATTCTTACCGCGACGTTGCAAGATCTGAATGGTGCGACGAATCTCATCGTCACGCCCAATGACTGGATCAAGCTTGCCCATACGAGCGCGCTCAGTTAAATCCACTGTGTATTTCTTTAAGGCTTCACGTTGGCCTTCAGCATCTGCACTATTCACTGATTCTCCTCCGCGCACTAAATCAATAGCCGCTTCTAACGATTTGCGATTTAATCCATTTTCACGAGCCACTTTACCGAGCTCGCCCTTGTCATCAGCCACCACAAGCAAAAACAATTCGCCTGCAATAAATTGATCATTGCGTTTATTGGCTTCTTTTTCACATAGGTTGAGCCAATTACTTAAATCACGGCCCACCTGCACTTCTCCACTAGTTCCTTGCACTTCGGGGAGATTGCTGATGATTTTCTCTACGCCTTTTTCAAGGCTAGGGACATTGACTCCTGCTCGAGTCAATAAACTCTTGGCGCCACCATCGGAATCACGCAACATGGCCAGCAACAAGTGGGCAGGCTCAATATATTGGTTATCTTTGGCTAAAGCGATACTTTGGGCCTCACTTAAGGCCTCTTGAAATTTGGTTGTTAATTTATCTATTCTCATTTTTGAGCTCCGTCTATCTATCTATAGAATATAAGGGCAATATTAATAATTTCAAGCATCTACCGCACTTTTAACCCTAATTTTCCCTATTTTGACCTGGCTTGTTTACCTCCTTGAATGCTCAGATGGCACCTACTATGCCGGCATTACTAACCGCTTAGAACATCGCTTAGAGGCCCATAACTCAGGGCAAGGCGCTCGCTATACAAGATCGCGCGGACCAGTTGTCCTCTTAGCAACACAAAAGCACCCTGACCGTTCTGAAGCCTCTAAAGCAGAGCTCCGCTTAAAGCGTTTACCAAGGTCTGAAAAGCTAGCCTTTTTTGAGACTGAGATCACCACCAAAACTGGGCACAGTTAGTCAGAGCAATCTATGAGCCAGCAATACAATATAGCTATAACAAAACCAATTATTTAACCGGACAACAATCATGCAACCAAAATGGGGAACCAGAGGAATGGCGGTAGCGCCACATTCTCTAGCATCAGAATCTGCTTTAGCTGTTTTACGAGAAGGTGGCAACGCCTTAGAAGCAATGGTAGCTGCTGCTGCAACTATTGCAGTGGTCTACCCTCATATGAACTCCATAGGCGGTGACTCTTTCTGGGTAGTTCATTCTCCTGGAAAGGCCATGGGTGGAATTGATGCTTGTGGAGCGGCTGCTGGTTTGGCGACAAAGCAGTGGTACGCAGAACGTGGTATCACTAAGGCCATTCCATTTCGTGGTGCAGTAGCAGCGAATACCGTTGCTGGAACTATCTCTGGCTGGGGCGCAGCGCACCAACTCTCCAAGCAAGGACTGGGTGGAAAACTACCTCTTTCACGCCTATTGGCTGATGCGATTCACTATGCAGAAGCTGGCACACCAGTTACCTTTAGTCAATCCAGCCTCACAGAAAAGAAGCGTCAAGAACTGAGTCCCATTCCAGGCTTTGCAGAGACTTTTTTAGCAAATGGCAAAGCGCCCGCTGTTGGCAGCATCTTTAAGCAAGAGCGTCTTGCTAAAACCTTACGTCAGATTGCCAAAAAAGGTACGGATGACTATTACCGCGGCGAACTAGCTCAATCACTAGCAAAAGAACTCGCTGAGTTAGGCAGTCCACTGAGGTTAGACGATCTACACCGTCATAAGGCAAAACTCATAGACCCTCTAGAGCTCAAACATAGCATGGGTAATGTCTACAACATGACGCCGCCCACACAAGGCGTTGTCTCATTGATGATTATTGGCATCTTGGACCAGTTGAACTTAAAACGCTTTAAGGTTGATAGCGCCGAGTACGTTCATCATTGTGTTGAGGCTACCAAACAAGCATTTAAAGTACGCGATCAATTTGTAACTGATCCTGCCTATATGACAAAGAATGCGCAATCTTTCTTATCACCCGCATTCCTGAAAAAGTTAGCCAAGAATATTGATCCAGAAAAAGCGCTCCCTTGGGGTCAGGGTAAAGGTCCTGCAGATACTATTTGGATGGGTGTGATTGATGGCGACGGCAATTGTGTTTCTTTCATTCAAAGCATCTATCATGAGTTTGGCGCAGGCATTGTGCTTCCTACCTCAGGTGTCAACTGGCAAAACCGTGGTTGCAGCTTTTCTCTTGACCCAAATACACTCAATCACCTTGAGCCGCATCGCAAGCCTTTTCATACTCTTAACCCAGCGATGGCTTTATTTAAAGATGGTCGCTCAATGGTTTATGGAACGATGGGTGGAGATGGTCAACCACAAACCCAGTGCGCAGTATTTACTCGAACAGCAACTTATGGTCTTGATCCACAGGATGCTATCAGTCGTCCACGCTGGTTGCTTGGACGGACCTGGGGGCAAACCAGTGATAGCCTTAAATTAGAGTCGCGCTTTAGTCCATGGGTAGCTAAAGAACTTCACGCTTTAGGTCATGAAATTGAAATGCTCGATGCATTTGACGAAACCGTTGGTCATGCGGGTTGTATCATTCGCGATCCATCGGGTACGCTACAAGGTGGATGGGATCCTAGAAGTGATGGGGCTGTGAGCTCATTCTAATAGGTCTCAATTCAGTAACAATTAGATGGCATTAAAAAAGGCTACCAAACTTGGTAGCCTTTTTCTATCTTCGAATTTCAAATCACCACTGAGTTAGCACTTATGCAGCACAGGTCTTCAAATACTTAGCACGCATTGGGCGTAGTACGAAGAATGCCAGGATAGCCGCAGTAGCATCCAATACGATCATGATGCCAAATACTGGTATCCAGCTTTCTGTAACACCATGAATGTAGGCTGCAACTGGTGCGCCAACAATAGAGCCAACGCCTTGAGCCATGTAAAGGAAACCATAGTTTGTAGTGGCATGCTTTTGGCCAAAAGTATCAGTCAAAGTAGATGGGAATAAGGAGAAAATCTCACCCCAACCAAAGAACACAATACCTGAGAGCAATACGAACATGACGGGATCTGAGCGTGTCATTACCCAAGCAAACATAGCGACCGCTTCTAAACCAAAAGCAATCGTCATGGTGTATTCACGGCCGATACGATCAGATACCCAGCCAAATATTGGTCGAGTTAAACCATTGGTAACGCGGTCAATTGTTAAGGCCAAAGGTAAGGCAGCCATACCAAAAACCATGGTCGATGTAATACCAAAGTCTTTTGCAAATGCGCCCATTTGGGAGATAACCATCAAACCTGATGTAGACATCATGGACATCATTAAAAACATAAGCCAAAAAACCGGTGTCTTTAACATTACCTTTGGTGCAACTCCCGATGCAGCAGCCTCTTTTTGATCAGCCGTTTGCACACGATCAGCGTGCGGCACACGAATGCCTTGAGCAGCCAATAGTCCAACAGCGCCAATGATGTAACCAAAGAATGTCAACGTGCCCTGAATCCCTGTCTCAGTCAAGCTAGTGGCGATTGGGAAAGTCGTCAGCAATGCACCGATGCCATAACCTGCAGCAACCATACCTACTGCAAATCCTCGATTGTTTGGGAACCAACGAACCATCAAGCCAACAACGCCGATGTAAACAATACCGGTACCCAAGCCACCTAACACACCATAGGTGAGGTAAAGATGGGATACAGTAGTCAGGTTAGCCGAAAGAACCCAGCTTGCACCCGTCAGAATAGTACCAATGGATAACAAAAGGCGAGGGCCAAACTTATCAACTAAGTAACCCTGAAACGGTGAAAAGAAAGTCTGCAACACAATCAAAATCGAAAATGTAATTTGCAACTCAGTCAAAGTAACACCGAGCTGACCCATGATTGGCTTAGTAAATAAAGCCCACACATATTGAGGGCTGGATATGGACATCATACAAATGACGCCTAAAGCCAATTGCACCCATTTCGACTTTAGGGGGCTGCTACTAGTACTTTCCGTACTCAATGCTGCTGTTGTCATGTAAATCTCCTGAGCTTTGTTTAATCAAAATTTCTAAAATGCTTTTGTTAATGCATTTTGATCTAAATTTACGGGTAATTACTAAGGAATTCCCTGATATGGTGCAGAAGCGCTTATTTTGATGCAGCTTGATGCACCAATAAAAATAAAACCACCCCTAAGGATGGCTCATCTTTTCAAACAGGCATCTGCTTCTATAAAACGAATTTGATCTAGCACCCCGAAGCAGTTGCCGTAGGGACGCTCACACTATTAGTGCCAGGCAAACTAGACCAGGCAGGATTAGATGAGGTTACGGGCAGCATATAAGCCCAGTGCGTGAGACCGGCTGCTCCATTTCCGGTTGACATCTGCATCAAAAATGCAGGTTGACCGCTAGATGTAGTTAACTGCCCAGAACCTACGGTTAGAGATGATCCATAAAAACCAATAGATACCGAATTATTGGCTGTTACAGACCCCACAATAGTTGATGCAGACCAAGTAGCGCCATTATTGGTGCTAGCAAAAGAGCAGCCCAATAAAAATCCCTGATTGACAGAAGTGATATGCCAAATAGTCTGATCGTTTACCGCACTAGTCTTTGGATTTCCGGAAGAGCTATAGGCATAGGCCAGCAAATAATCCGTAGGCACATACCAATACGTATCCACAAAAGCAGTAAGATCTTTTGTTGCCAAAGTAGATGGGGTTGATTGTGCTTGCACACTATCGCCAGCACCGCAACCAGATAGTCCGCCTGTAAGCATGATCGATAGGCAAACATAGAGCTTTCTCGTTATATGTTTTTTAATTATTTTTTCCATTTAGATAATGCCACTTCATCGGTAACGCGGGCATCAACCCAGCGAGCCCCTTCAGGGGTGTCTTCTTTCTTCCAAAATGGGGCCGCCGTCTTAAGGTAGTCCATGACGAACTCACAGGCAGCAAATGCTTCACCTCTGTGTGCGCTGGTGACCACCACTAATACGATTTGATCTTCGGGCAATAAGGGACCAACACGATGGATCACTAAGGCCTGATAAATATCCCAGCGCGCTTTGGCTTGATCCAGAATTTCCTGTAGCGCTTTTTCAGTCATGCCGGGGTAATGCTCAAGCGTCATGCCCTTTACTTGGCTACCGTCATTCATATCTCGCACGGTACCCAAGAAAGAAACTACCGCACCTACTCGCGGATCACCTTTACGTAATGCCGCTATTTCAGCGCTGACATCAAAATCGCTCTCTTGGATTTTGATTGGCATATCAGCCCCCAGTCACCGGAGGAAAGAAAGCAACTTCTGCACCATCTTGCAATGCTGTATTTGCATCAACCATGTGCTGGTTCAAGGCGCAACGCAAGACTTTGCCATCTGCCAAGACCTCAGACCATGGATTGCCACGTTCAATGAGGTGCGTTCTGAGATCGGCAATGGTTTTTACTGTCGCCGGGATAGTAATGCTCTCTTGTGAGATGCCAAGCGCTTCACGTAGTGAGGCAAAGAATCGTAATTCGAGTTTCATGAGCTAATCGTAAACCGATTATTTGAGCAGCGCATCAAATGGGATGTACTTCACCAAATCGCCAGCTTTGATTGGCTGGTTTGGCGGGCAATCAACCAGGCCATCACCCCAAGAGGCGCTAGTGAGCACGCCAGAACTTTGATTAGGAAATAAATCTAAGCCGCAGTTGCTATTCAATTTGACACGCAGAAACTCATTACGTCGATCGGCTTTCAACCAATCAAAATCTGCGCGCATTAAATACGACTGAGGAAGACTCACTTCACGACCCTGCAACTTCAGAATAAAAGGACGTACAAACAATAGGAAAGTTACAAAACTGGATACCGGATTGCCTGGCAGACCAATAAACCAAGCCTCACCATCCTTAGGTTCGTCTGATTTTCGGACTGCACCAAATGCCAATGGCTTACCTGGCTTAATCGCGATCTGCCATAGATCCAATCTTCCTTCAGCGGTAACTGCTGGCTTGATGTGATCTTCTTCGCCAACTGAGACGCCACCAGAGGTAATAATTAAATCGTGGTCCTTGCTGGCTTTACGCAATGCTGCACGGGTTGCATCTAAGCGATCTGGGACGATACCCAAATCAGTGGCATCACAACCCAAAGACTTGAGGCAGGCTAATAAGGTGTCGCGATTGGAGTTATAAATACCGCCTGGTTTTAATGGCTCACCAGGAAGGGCTAATTCATCGCCAGTGAAAAAGGCGGCCACCTTGACGCGACGTTTAACGCTTAAGTGAGTCAAACCCGCTGAAGCAGCTACACCCAACTCTTGTGGGCGCAAGAAAGCACCTGCAGTCAAACAAGTCTTCCCGGCAGTTAAATCCTCGCCTCTACGACGAATCCACTGACCTGCTGTCGGAGCAATGTTTACAGTAACTTGATCGGCTTGACCCTCTACCGAGCAATCCTCTTGCATCACAACTGCATCTGCACCAGGAGGCACAGGGGCTCCTGTGAAAATTCTAGCGGCAGTGCCTGACTCCAAGGGGGTTCCCATCGATCCAGCCGGAATGCGCTGAGCAATCTTGAGTGATTTTCCTGGAGTAGCAATATCAGCAGAGCGAACCGCATACCCATCCATCGCAGTGTTATCAAGTGGAGGCACATCAACAAGGCTATTGACGTTTTCAGCGAGCACACGGCCTAAAGCGGCCTGCATGGCAACTTTCTCACTCTCGCCAACAGTTTGAGCATGCGAAAGTAAGTGATCTAAAGCCTGCTGCGCAGTCAACATCGGTGGCTTTGTCATAGAGTAATTATTTATTGCTTAAATTTTCTAAGTTAAGAATTAACTTAGATGTGAAGTAATAAACGCTTTAACTTGATTCATGTCGGCATCGATATTTTCTACGCGCTGCGGCTTAGATTTAATGTCTTTAAATGCTGGTGGACATTCTGCTGGACGTCCTAAAGCAATTTCAATTGTCTCTTCAAACTTAATGGGGAGCGCCGTCTCGAGCACGATCATCGGGATTCCGGCTTGCAAATGCTCACGAGCCACTTTCACGCCATCAGCGGTATGGGTATCAATCATGACGCCATAGCGTTGATCAATATCACGAATAGTTTCTAAGCGATTCTCGTGAGTGCTACGGCCAGATTGGAAGCCGTATTTACCCAGCTCTTTAAAGACTGCCTCTTTTGAGATATCAAAACCACCTGCTTCATCTACTTGCTTGAACATAGCTGCAGTCGCTTTACCATCTTGACCCATAAAATCAAATACGAAGCGCTCAAAATTACTAGCTTTAGAGATGTCCATCGAAGGGCTGGAAGTATGCAAGGTCTCAGCAGACTTACGTGCACGATAGATGCCTGTGGAAAAGAATTCATCCAATACATTGTTTTCATTGGTAGCAACGATGAGATGCTCGATAGGCAAACCCATCATGCGGGCGATATGACCAGCGCAGACATTACCGAAGTTACCGGATGGTACGGTGAATGAGACTTTTTCGGAGCTGGACTTAGTGGCCAGTAGATAACCTTGAAAGTAGTACACCACCTGAGCCACTACACGACCCCAATTAATGGAGTTCACGGTACCAATTTGGTTCTTCGCTTTAAAAGCATGGTCATTGCTGACTGCCTTAACAATATCCTGGCAGTCATCGAAGACACCAGCTACTGCTAAGTTAAAAATATTAGGGTCTTGCAAGGAATACATCTGTGCAGACTGAAAGGCACTCATCTTGCCGCGGGGAGAAAGCATAAATACCTTCACACCCTCTTTACCGCGCATCGCATATTCAGCTGCGCTACCCGTATCACCAGATGTAGCGCCCAAAATATTGAGCTGCTGACCTTTTTTCTTGAGAGTGTACTCAAAAAGATTGCCCAGCAATTGCATGGCCATGTCTTTAAAAGCCAAGGTTGGGCCATTTGAAAGACTCAATAGCCCAATGCGTGTTCCCTGCTCTTCGCCCAACCAATGCAAAGGCGTGATGTCTTTAGCGTTATCTTGTGCACGGCCATTGCAATAGACCTGCTCGGTATACGTTTTACGCAAGATTGCACGCAAATCCGCCTCAGGAATATCGTCGCAATACAGACTCAATACTTCATAAGCGAGGTCTGCGTATGACAAGCCGCGCCAAGAATCCAATTGCGCTGCAGTGACTTGTGGGTATTGAGTAGGTAAATACAACCCGCCATCAGGCGCCAATCCACCCAACAAAATTTCTAAGAAGGATTGTTGTGGACTATTGCCACGAGTAGATTGGTAACGCATATATTTTGCTGAGTTTTACTTAAGACAGATTTTCTAAACGGATCTTCACCACTTCGCCAGTAACTGTCTTGAGATTCTGAATCTCTTTAATCGCGGCAAGCATGTTCTTTTCTTTAGTCTCGTGAGTTAAAGCCACCAAATCAGTTTGACTTTCACCCTCATCAGCTTCTTTTTGCAAAAGTGCGTCAATAGAAACACCATGCGATGCCAAAATTTTAGTGATGTCAGCTAATACGCCAGCTTGATCAGCTACACGCAAGCGCAGATAGTAACTAGTAGTGATTTCGCCAATAGGGAGCACTGGTGTGTCATGGACAGCATCTGGCTGGAAGGCCAAGTAAGGCACACGATGCTCAGCGTCAGCGCTTAGCAAACGAGTGATATCTACTAAGTCAGCAATCACTGCGGAAGCAGTTGGCTCAGAGCCTGCACCTTTGCCGTAATACAAAGTTGTTCCAACGGCATCGCCAAATACTTGCACGGCATTCATGGCGCCCTCAACGTTTGCAATCAAACGCTTGGAAGGAATGAGAGTTGGATGGACACGCAACTCGACACCAGTTGACGTTTTCTTGGCAATACCAAGCAACTTAATGCGATAGCCTAATTGCTCTGCATACTTAATATCAATTGCATCTAATTTAGTGATGCCTTCGATGTGTGCTTTTTCAAACTGCATTGGAATACCAAATGCAATCGCACTCATGATGGTCGCTTTATGAGCAGCATCAAAACCTTCGATGTCAAAAGTCGGATCTGCTTCTGCATAGCCTAGGCGTTGCGCTTCTTTAAGCACTGTTGAGAAATCCAAACCTTTGTCGCGCATCTCTGACAGGATGAAATTCGTAGTGCCATTAATGATGCCGGCAATCCATTCGATGCGGTTAGCCGTTAAGCCTTCACGCAAGGCCTTAATAATCGGAATACCACCTGCAACAGCAGCTTCAAAGGCAACCATCACGCCTTTAGCATGTGCCGCCTTAAAGATCTCGTTACCGTGAACAGCGATCAATGCTTTATTGGCTGTAACCACATGCTTACCGGCAGCGATAGCCTCAAGAACCAAGTCTTTAGCAATGCCATAACCACCAATAAGCTCAACAACGATATCGATCTCTGGGTTATTGATTACTGTACGGGCATCACTCACCACTTGTGCGCGGTCTTTAACCAATGCTTTGGCACGCTCTACATTTAAATCAGCAACTGTATTAATGCGAATGCCGCGTCCAGCACGACGTGTAATTTCGTCTTGGTTACGCTCGAGAACGGTGAATACGCCACCACCAACAGTGCCAATACCTAACAGACCTACTTGAATCGGTTTCATGATGCCTTTGCTGCAGTTGAAGAAGCCTTACGGCTGTGCTTATTACGATAACGCTCCAGAAAACGGGCAAGGCGGCTAATAGCTTCCTTGAGCACATCTTCGTGAGGCAAGAACACTACACGGAAGTGATCAGGTTTGCCCCAGTTGAAACCAGAGCCCTGCACTAACAATACTTTTTCCTCTTTCAAAAGATCAGCTACAAATTGCTGATCATCTTCAATTGGATAAACCTCAGGATCTAGTTTTGGAAATAAATACAAAGCGGATTTTGGTTTCACGCAAGTCACACCTGGAATATCAGTTATGAGTTTCCATGCAAGATCACGTTGCTTCGCAAGGCGACCACCCTCACTAACTAAATCATTAATGCTTTGGTAACCGCCCAATGCAGTTTGAATCGCATACTGGCCTGGCACGTTCGCACACAAGCGCATTGAGGCCAGCATATTGAGACCTTCGATATAGTCTCGGACCATTTCTTTATCACCTGAAACCACCATCCAACCAGCGCGGTAGCCGCAGGAGCGGTAATTTTTAGAAAGGCCATTGAAGGTAATAATGACTACATCTGTAGACAAAGAAGCTAATGAGAGATGCTTCTCGCCGTCGTACAACATCTTGTCGTAAATCTCATCCGCAAACAAAATCAAACCATGCTCACGAGCAATTTGCGTTAACTCCAGCAGAACTTCTTTGGAATAAATTGCACCAGTAGGATTGTTTGGATTGATCACCACAATTGCTTTGGTACGCGGTGTAATTTTTTTACGGAGATCGTTTAAGTCTGGCGCCCACTCTTTGGATTCATCACAAAGATAGTGCACCGGTGTACCGCTCGATAAACTAACTGCAGCAGTCCAAAGCGGATAATCTGGAGTTGGGACTAAAACCTCATCGCCATCATTTAAAAGTGCGTTCATCGACAGAACAATGAGCTCGGATACGCCATTACCGGTATATACATCATCCAAGGTCACGCCTTGAATACCTTTTTCTTGGCAATACTGCATGATGGCTTTGCGAGCAGCAAAGATTCCCTTGGAATCAGAATAAGCTGAGGCATTGCTTAAATTGCGAATCATGTCCAACTGAATCTCTTCAGGCGGATCAAAACCGAAAACCCCTACGTTTCCGATGTTTAATTTGATGATTTTGTGGCCCTCTTCCTCCATGCGCTGAGCAAGCTCAAGCACCGGCCCACGTATGTCGTAACAGACGTTATTGAGCTTTTGGGACTTTAGGATCGGTTTCACAATAAGTTTAAGGGTAAGTTCTTGAAATATGAGAAAAAACAGCTAGCTATAATCCACATAATTATGACAGAGAGTCCACTTGAAGCTTCAATCTGACCCCCATTCCGGAGCGAATACGATCACTGGCTATGGTGATGGCTACGTAGAGATCAATAAGATCTCTTATGACCATGCAGTCCTACTCAGCTCGGACGGCGCCATCTCTAACTGGTCTGCGCAAACATTTGATAGTTTAGAAGCCAGTCATTTCGCGCAAATGGTTGATTTAAAACCAGAATTAATCCTCATCGGAACCGGTAGCCGCCAGCGCTTTCCTAAGCCAGAACTTCTTAAATCCTTGATTGAGGCCAAAATTGGCTTTGAAATCATGGATTCCCAGGCTGCCTGCCGCACCTACAACATCCTAGTCGGCGAGGGTCGTCAAGTCTTACTAGCCCTGATTGTGGAGCCTATTTAATGCAATTTGGCCAAATTCGGCAGTCTTCAGCCCTGCATCCAGGCAAGATTTTGCTGTTGGTCATCATTTATGCCCTACTCTGGTTTGGCACCCTCAATTACCGCCATCTCATTCCATCCGACGAAGGCCGCTATGCAGAAATAGCCCGAGAAATGCTGGTTACCGGTGACTGGATAACCCCTCGTTACAACGGTTACAAGTATTTTGAAAAGCCCCCTCTCCAGGCCTGGGCAACTGCCGCCGCTTTTCAAGTATTTGGTATTGGTGATTGGCAAGCGCGCCTTTGGACAGCGCTAACGGGTTTCCTAACTATTCTTTTAGTCGGCTTTACTGGTGCACGCATCTTCAACGCGAGAGCAGGATGGTTGGCTGCCGTTGTATTGGCATCGAGCCCAATCTGGATTATCAGCGGTCACTTCAACTCGCTCGACATGGGCTTATCCTCATTTTTAGTGGCAGCTCTCTGTAGCCTCTTACTTGCACAAACTTCCCATAACAAAAATTACTGTCGCAACTGGATGTGGGCTTGCTGGATTTTTATGGCACTAGCAACACTATCTAAAGGAGTTATTGGTGCAGCGATACCTGCAATGGTTTTTATTGTTTACTCCATAACTACGTGGGACTGGAAAATCTGGACTCGTTTACGTTTACTTAGCGGTAGCATATTGTTCTTAGCAATTACTGCGCCTTGGTTCGCACTAGTGGCCCAACGCAATCCCGAGTTCCTAGAGTTCTTCTTTATTCACGAACATCTACAACGCTTCACACAAGATGCTCACAGTAGAACAGGCCCTATTTATTATTTTGTACCGCTACTCCTGATTGGCTTACTCCCCTGGATTCTGCAAGTCCCGGGGGCTATTGCACAGGCATGGAGCGGGCGCCGTCGCGAGTTCTCAGCAGGTTGGTTGTTAGTCTGCTGGTTTGCAGTGATCTTTGCATTTTTTAGCGTATCTCACTCCAAATTACCTGGCTATATCATTCCCGTTTTCCCAGCGCTCGCTTTAATTATTGGCAATCGTTTAGATCGCTTACTTAGTCACACCAACACCATGGCATTTCTATGGAAATTGCAGACACTAGCTTTTGCAATTCTTGGATGCATTGGATTCTTCTTTTTAGATGCTATTGGCAAACAAGCAAGACCAGATGAGATTGAAGCTTATGCGCAATATACCTATTGGGTGATTACTGCATTAGTGGCACTTGTCAGCTTTAGCGCTTATGCAGCATGGCAAAGCAAACGTAATGGCACTCAAAGTATTGTGAGTTTTGCTTATGGATTTTTTCTATGCGCCATCATCGCAGGAACAGGTCACGAAACTCTAGGTCGCGCAGTCTCTGGCATCGATCTAGTAGAGCGAGTCAAAGCCTCAATTCCGGAAAAAGTGAATTTCTATTCAGTGCGTCTTTTGGATCACACCATGCCTTTCTATTTAGGCAGAACGATGATCATGGTTGAATCACCCGATGAGCTTGAGTTTGGGGTTAATCAAGAGCCAGAACTTTGGATGCCGACTTTAGATACTTTTGTTAATCGCTGGAAAGAAGATCAAACGGCCTATGCCATCATGGTTCCAGAGCAATTTAATGCGCTTAAGGCTCAAGGCTTTCCAATGCAGGAGGTCGATCGTGATTCACGCAGGGTCATTGTCAAGCATCCAGATATCTCGCAGTAATATAGGACACCATGTCAAACTTCATCCCCTTCACGCGCCCGAGCTTCAATCAAGAAACCATTGATGCTGTTTCAGAGGTATTGCGTTCAGGATGGGTGACATCTGGACCGAAGTTAGCAGAGTTTGAGGCAACCCTAAGCCAATACTTTGGTGACCGTCCTGTGCGCTGTTTTGCAAATGGGACAGCGACCATGAAGATCGCTCTACAAGTTGCCGGCATTGGCAATGGCGATGAAGTGATCACCACCCCAATTTCTTGGGTCGCAACTTCTAATGTGATTTTAGGTGTTGGTGCCAAACCAGTATTTGTGGATATTGATCCTATTACACGCAACATTGATCTGAATAAAGTGGCGGCTGCAATCACGCCAAAGACACGCGCGATCATGCCGGTCTATTTAGCTGGATTACCTGTTGATATGGATCAACTCTATGCGCTAGCCAAACAACACAAGCTTCGCGTGATTGAGGATGCAGCTCAGGCCTTTGGCTCGCAGTGGCAAGGCAAGAAGATTGGCAGCTTTGGTGACCTGGTGAGCTTTAGCTTCCAGGCCAATAAGAACCTCACCACTATTGAGGGTGGCTGCCTTGTTCTCAATAATCTCGACGAAGCAAAGCTGGCTGAGAAATTCCGCCTACAAGGATTAACCCGTCAAGGCATGGACGGCATGGATGTTGATGTATTGGGCGGCAAAGATAACTTGACCGATGTGAATGCAGCCATCGGCCTTGAACAGCTCAAGCAACTTCCCCCTTATCAAACACGTCGTGCCGAACTCGCGCGCCAATACTTTGATATGCTTCGTGCCAAACTGAAATCTGCTGGATTGGAAGGCTTGAGATTAGAACTTCCAGTAGAAAATTTCACTGATAGTAACTGGCATATGTTTCAAGTTATTTTGCCACTTGATCAGCTCAATATTGATCGTGCTCAAGTGATGACGGAGTTAAAAGATTTGGGTATTGGCACTGGCGTTCATTACCCCGCAATTACTGGGTTCACTCTCTATAAAAACCAGGGCTACAAAACTTCAGACACTCCGGTTGCCGAACGCATTGGTCGATCTATTCTCACCCTCCCCTTATTTCCCGCAATGGCAGATGAAGATATTGCCCGTATAGCCAGTGGATTGGTCGGAATTTTGCAGAAATACCGCAAAAACTAGCGTTCCTGGGTTAAACCCAAAGAATCAGGCAAAATTGCAGCATGACTGCAAATTTAGTTGCCAACCCAATACTCAGCATCGTTATTCCCGTTTACAACGAGGAAGATGGTCTTCAGGCTCTATTTGATCGCCTTTATCCGGCATTGGATGTCCTGTCTGCCAAACGCAAGATCACCTATGAGATTGTATTTGTTAACGACGGTAGCAAAGATCGATCTGCTGGCATTCTTTCCAAGCAAGTCGAGTTACGTCCTGATGTAACCCGTGCCGTTTTATTTCACAGCAACTTTGGCCAACATATGGCCATCATGGCTGGCTTTGAATACGCCAAAGGCGAACACATCATTACTCTGGATGCAGACCTACAAAATCCTCCCGAAGAAATTGATGCTTTAACTGAGCAGCTATTAAAGGGTCATGATTACGTAGGCACTATTCGCGCCGATCGCCGCGATAGTTTCTTCAGAAAATTCGCTTCACGCGTTATGAATCGCTTGCGCGAAAATATTACGCGCATCACGATGACTGATCAAGGTTGTATGTTGCGTGGCTATAGCCGTCGCATTGTTGACTTAGTACGTCAATGCGATGAGAGTAATACATTTATCCCGGCACTGGCATATACCTTCTCTGCAAATCCAGTCGAAATTACTGTCAAACACGAAGAGCGTTTTGCGGGTGAATCCAAATACAGTTTGTACCAATTGATTCGCCTGAACTTTGACTTAGTCACTGGCTTCTCTGTCATGCCATTGCAGATTTTCTCAATACTCGGCATGCTTCTATCACTTGCGGCTGGTAGCTTGTTCGTCTACCTGCTAGTGCGTCGCTTCCTTCTGGGTGCTGAGGTTGAGGGGGTATTTACCCTATTCGCCCTAACCTTCTTCCTGATTGGTGTAATGCTCTTTGGGCTCGGTCTTTTAGGTGAATATATTGGCCGTATCTATCAGCAAATCCGCAAGCGTCCCCGCTATGTGGTGCAAACTGTTTTAGAGAAAAAATAATTGCACGCAGTCGTCTTTGCCTATCACGATGTTGGCGTCAACTGCCTCAAAGCACTTCTCAATGCTGGCATACAAGTTGATCTCGTAGTAACCCATCAGGATGATCCCAATGAGAATGTTTGGTTTGGGAGCGTTGCAAAACTTTGCCAAGAAAAAAATATTTCTTACATTACTCCAAGCGCTAATGAATTAATAGATTTAGTTCCCAAGCTCCAAGCGTTAGCTCCTGACTATATTTTTTCTTTCTACTATCGCTTCATGATTCCGGAGCAGATTTTGGATTGCGCCAAAATTGCCGCACTCAATATGCATGGCTCACTACTTCCAAAATATCGCGGACGCGCACCAGTTAATTGGGCAATTCTGCATGGCGAAACGGAGACCGGCGCAACTTTACACTTCATGGACGCAAAACCCGATGCCGGAGATATTGTTGGGCAAGCAGCCGTCAGCATCGACCCAGATGAGACCGCTACCGATGTATTTGCTAAGGTCAGTCAGGCTGCCGTCAGCGTGATCGATCAAGTCTTGCCCGGCCTTTTAAAGGGAACTGTTCCGCGCAAGGCAAATGAGCTCCAAAAAGGGAGCTATTTTGGAGGGCGAAAGCCTGCAGACGGGCAAATTCATTGGAATCAGACCGCCAAACAGGTTCACGACCTGGTTAGGGCTGTTGCACCCCCTTATCCAGGCGCCTTTACTGATCATGAGGGGAAGGCCATGATTGTGGCGCGTACCAGCCTAAATCGGCCATTTCCAGACAAGCTCAATCTTGGGGTTTGCGGCATCCAAGTGGTTGATAATCGGGTATTCGGTATTTGTGGCGACCATCAAGCGGTTGAAGTTTTGGAATGGTTCCCAGCAAGCAAATAAGTAGAAAATTTAGCAATAGCAAATTAGATTAAAACGAGGCAGTAAAGATGAAAAAAGTACTCATTCTTGGTGTTAACGGCTTTATTGGTCACCACCTTTCCAAGCGCATTCTCGAGACAACCGACTGGGATGTCTACGGCATGGATATGCAAAACGATCGCCTTGGTGATTTAATCAATCATCCACGCATGCATTTCTTTGAAGGTGACATCACCATCAATAAAGAATGGGTTGAATATCACATTCGCAAATGCGACGTCATCTTGCCTTTAGTGGCGATTGCAACGCCTGCAACTTATGTACAACAACCACTCAAAGTATTTGAACTCGACTTTGAAGCCAACTTACCGATCGTACGCTCTGCAGTCAAATACAAAAAGCATTTGGTATTCCCATCAACTTCTGAAGTGTATGGAATGTGTGAGGATGGTGAATTTGATCCTACCAAATCGAATATGGTTTATGGCCCAATTAACAAGCCGCGCTGGATCTACGCTTGTTCCAAACAATTGATGGATCGCGTGATCTGGGGTTATGGCATGGAAGGCTTGCGCTTTACACTCTTCCGCCCATTTAACTGGATTGGCCCTGGTCTAGATAGTATCTACACACCAAAAGAAGGCTCATCCCGCGTTGTGACTCAGTTCTTAGGTCATATCGTTCGCGGCGAATCCATCAACGTTGTTGATGGTGGCGCACAGAAACGTGCCTTTACTTATATTGATGATGGTATCGATGCTTTGATGCATATTATCGATAACAAAGATGGTATTGCTAATGGCAAGATTTATAACATCGGTAATCCAAAGAACAATCACTCTATTCGTGAGCTAGCCAATCAAATGTTGGAAATTGCTCGCAGCATTCCTGAGTACGCAAAGAATGCGAATGAAGTGAAGATTGTAGAAACTACTTCGGGTGCTTACTACGGTGAAGGCTATCAAGATGTTCAAAATCGTGTTCCAGCAATTGACAATACGATGAGCGAATTGGGTTGGAAGCCAACCACTACGATGACTGATGCGCTCAAGAACATTTTTGAAGCCTATCGTGGAGACGTAGAAAAAGCACGTCACCTAGTCGACAAAGAATAAGCAAAAGTAAACTCAAAGGTACATGGCAAAGATAGCTCTCAAGGTTGATGTAGATACCTTACGCGGCACCAAAGAAGGCGTACCGAATCTAGCTCGTACTCTTGAGCGTTTTGGCCTGAAAGCCACCTTTCTATTTAGTCTTGGGCCTGACCACACCGGCTGGGCCTTAAAGCGCGTCTTTCGCCCAGGCTTTCTGAAAAAAGTTAGCCGTACCTCTGTTGTGGAGCACTATGGGATTAGGACATTACTCTATGGCGTCCTCATTCCTGGACCGGATATTGGCAAGAAAGCTGCCGCAGAAATGCGCGCCATTGATAAAGCAGGTCATGAGACGGGCATTCATACGTGGGATCACGTTGCCTGGCAAGATGCAGTTCGTAATCAAGATGCATCCTGGACAAAAGCGATGATGCAAAAAAGCTGGGATCGTTTTATAGAAATTTTTGGTCATGCACCAGTGACCTATGGTGCTGCAGGATGGCAAATGAACGCCGCCGCCTTTGAGCAACTCGATCAATGGGGCATTGCCTATTCCTCTGATGGCAGAGCTGAACCCAATCTCATGCCCTATCGCCTTGCACTTCCTTCAGGAAAAGCAAAGCATGTTCAGTACCCAACCACACTCCCTACCTTTGATGAACTTATTGGCATCGATGGCGCAGATGAATTTGGCGCAGTTAAAAAATTATTAGAAATCACCCAAAGCAATCCAAATGACCAAGTCTTCACACTGCACGCTGAACTAGAGGGGCAAAAGCTATTGCCTGCGTTCGAGCAGCTGCTAGCTGGATGGCTAAATCAAGGTCATGAGCTCGTCACTATGGGCGAGCTTCATAAATCCTGGGAAGCCACCAAGCAACTCGATAAAATAGCTGTACTACCGCTGACCTGGGGAGAAATACCCAATCGCAGTGGCGACTTAATCATTCAAAATAACTAGAACTCAGAGATAACAACCAACGAAGGATCATCATGACAGTAGCCATCGGTCAACCTATGCCACAGTGCACAATTCCAGCAACCTCTGGATTGATGTTTTCACCTGCCTCTGCAAAAGGTAAAAAATTGGTTCTTTATTTTTACCCTAAAGATATGACTCCGGGATGTACTGCCGAGTCCGGCGAGTTCAGAGACAACATTGAAGCATTCACCAAAGCCAATACTCTGGTCGTAGGCGTTTCACGAGATAGCCTTAAGTCACATGACAATTTCCGCAGCAAACTAGAACTCCCGTTTGAGCTAGTTGCTGACACGGAAGAAAAGCTTTGCCAGATTTTTGGCGTTATGAAGATGAAGAATATGTATGGCAAACAAGTCCGTGGCGTCGAGCGCAGCACCTTCCTGTTTGACTCTACTGGCAAGCTAGCAAAAGAGTGGCGCGGCCTGAAGGTTCCCGGTCATGTGACAGAGGTATTACAAGCTGCCCAAGCCACTAAATAATTTTTACAATAATTTGATCAGAGGTGCTTGCAAACCCCAAAATTTGGGGTAAAGTGATTCATATGCACCGTAAACGACGGGAAAGTCTGACAATCCGTTTGAATCAGAAACCTGAATATCTCAGATCAGGTACGGGGAGCAACCCCCTCCGTTTTTCAAGTATCACTGCAACTAGTTTCGTAATAAACCGTCAACGCACTCCGCTTGGCGGTTTTTTCTTTTAGGAGAGTCCATGCCACTGCCCCCAATCCCCACTCAAATTGCTGATCAAGTCAAACTCAGTCGCAAAGATACTCCCGACTTAAAGAAACGACCCGCTCTAGCAAAACCGGTGGTAGTGGAAGCCGTTGATTGGACTAATGACGCAGAGGAAGATTTATCTGCTGCAGAAGTAGCTCTCGAAAAGATCAAAGCGGATCATCGCCCCACCTCTAATGTGCGAAACGAAAGTAAGGCGTCTACACCCGCAAAACCTAAACGCGTGATTCGAACTGGACCACCAAGCTTATTTGTTCTCGATACCAACGTATTGATGCACGATCCAAGCTCCCTATTCCGCTTCTCAGAGCACGACCTTTATTTACCGATGACGACTCTAGAAGAGCTGGATAACCACAAGAAGGGCATGACCGAGGTAGCTCGTAATGCCCGCACTGTCAGCAGATCCTTGGACCAACTGATTGCCGGAACAAGCGGCACTCTAGATGAGGGCATTCCCCTGAACAAGTTGGGCAACCAAGATGTCACCGGTCGCCTCTTCTTCCAAACCAAATTCTCTACGCAAGCATTACCGGAGGGTTTGCCCGAAGGTAAAGGTGACAACCTGATTTTGGCAGTAGTCAGCGAGCTACAAAAAACTCGTAAGGGTCAAGAAGTGGTATTGGTATCCAAAGATATCAATATGCGCATCAAGGCACGCGCACTTGGCTTACCGGCTGAAGATTATTTCAATGACCAAGTTTTAGAAGATCGCGACTTGATGTATGCCGGAGTCATGCAACTGAATGCAGATTTCTGGCCTAAGCATGGCAAGGATATGGAAAGCTGGGCTGACTCCAAATCTGGCACCATGTTCTATAGAGTCACCGGACCATCCGTACAAAGCATGCTGGTCAATCAGTTTGTCTATCAAGAAAATCCAGATGGCTCTACGCCTTTCTACGCACAGGTTAGAGAAATTAATGGGAAGACCGCTCTCTTACAAACACTCAGAGACTTCTCTCATCAGAAAAATAATGTTTGGAGTGTGACTGCGCGTAACCGCGAGCAGAACTTTGCCATGAATTTACTCATGAACCCAGATGTAGACTTTGTGACCCTATTGGGACAGGCTGGTACCGGAAAAACTTTGCTTGCACTGGCTGCCGGCCTCGAGCAGGTCCTCGACAGCAAACGCTATAACGAGATCATCATTACACGTGCCACCGTCCCTGTGGGTGAGGATATTGGCTTCCTTCCAGGCACCGAAGAAGAAAAGATGCAACCTTGGATGGGTGCATTTGACGATAACCTTGAGGTATTACAGCGCAATGAAGATGGCGGCGCTGGTGAATGGGGTCGCGCCGCAACTCAAGAGTTAATTCGTTCGCGCATTAAAGTAAAGAGCATGAACTTTATGCGTGGTAGAACTTTTGTGAGTAAATTCGTCATTATTGATGAAGCGCAAAACCTCACCCCTAAACAAATGAAGACTTTGGTGACTCGTGCAGGTCCTGGAACCAAAATTATTTGCTTGGGTAATATCGCCCAGATTGATACACCTTACTTAACAGAAGGTTCTTCTGGTTTGACTTATGTAGTTGATCGCTTCAAAGGCTGGCGTCATGGTGGTCATGTGACATTGGCGCGTGGTGAGCGCTCACGTCTTGCGGATCATGCTGCTGACGCACTTTAAGCAATCTTTCTCATGCCGCACTCTCCTGGGGTGCGGCATTTTTATTTGTTGCTTACTCATCCTAAGTGGATGCAGCACATTCAGCGGTAAGCCAAACGCCGCAAAAGTTTCTCAATTCAAGCAAGACACCAGTGTTGGAACAGAGGACATTTCTATTGCAGCGGTAGGTCTAGTCGATGTTCCTTATCGATATGGTGGCAATACTCCCAAAGGCGGTTTTGACTGTAGCGGCCTCATTGTTTATGTCTATAACAAAGCGGCGGGGATCAAACTACCGCGCACAATTCAATTGATGAGCGCTAAGGGTGTAAGTATTGAAGGTCAACCACCAGCTCCAGGAGACTTAGTGTTCTTCAACACTAACGGTGAAAAATATTCCCATGCAGGAATCTATGTTGGTCAAGGCAGATTTGTGCATGCCCCAAGTGCTGGAGGAACCGTGCGCCTAGATTACATTACGGCACCCTATTGGGCGGCTAAATTTACTGAAACACGTCGTATGGTGCCCTGATATTGACATTCTTTAGGGTTAATAGCACTTTCCCCATGTTTCCTAATGGCTTAATTTAGATTACAGTATTTAATTAAGTAGTCCACGATAAGAAGTACTCATAATTGGAGATGTTATGAAAAAAATCATCATCGCTTTAAGTATTGCGTTTAGTTTTGCACTCCCTACTTCTGCTTTTGCTGACCAAGCGGCTTGCGAAGCCAAAGCAGTGAGCAAAGAAGGCAAACCCCTCTATGGCGCAGCTAAAGAGGCTTCCATTAAAAAATGCATGGGCGGAGCTCAAGCAAATGACTGTGAAGCTAAAGCAATTAGCAAAGATGGCAAGCCACTGTACGGTGCGGCTAAAGCAGCCTCAATCAAAAAATGTGAAGGCGGAAAATAAGGTTAGTTATTTAATCTGTTTTGATCAGACTAATTTTCTGTATTAAAAAAGCCTCACACTGTGAGGCTTTTCTTTATCTATTATTCCGTATTCTTTTTACTTCTTCAGCATTAGAAAGGCTCATAACCACCAGATGAATAACCAACAGAGCCCATCGCCAAGTTATCAAACTTAGTATATGGACCTTGCCAACTTAAGCGCACAGTTCCAATCGGACCGTTACGTTGTTTACCAATGATGATCTCAGCCATACCTTTATCGGTGGTAGTGTCCGGGTGATAAACCTCATCACGATAGATGAACATAATTAAGTCGGCATCTTGCTCGATAGCGCCTGACTCACGCAAGTCTGACATGATTGGACGCTTATTAGGGCGTTGCTCAAGACCACGATTTAACTGTGATAGCGCAACTACAGGACACTGCAGTTCTTTTGCAAGAGACTTGAGGGAGCGGGAGATTTCTGAAATCTCGGTTGCGCGGTTTTCAGAACCGGAGCCACTCATCAACTGCAAGTAATCAATCACTACCAAACCAAGAGTACCACCAAAGTTTCTGGCGATACGGCGTGCGCGTGCGCGCAACTCTAAGCTAGATAAAGAGCCGGTCTCATCAATCAAAATTTGGGTATTACTTAAACGTGCAATGGCATCAGTGACACGCGGCCACTCATCATCTTGCAACTTACCGGTACGCATGCGACTCTGGTCTACGCGCCCTACCGAACCCAATAAACGGGCAGCCAATTGTTCGCCCGACATCTCCATGGAGAAAACCACAACAGGCAAACCTTCTGCCAATGCAACGTTCTCAGCAATATTCAAGGCAAATGCAGTGTTGTGAGTAACGACATAATCATTCGTTACGTAAGTTCTTTGAGGATGGCTTACTGAAATACATTGCGCTTCAGACATCCTAGACGGCTCAATACTCTTGAATGAAAGTCTACGTTGGCGATCCCAACTTGCTCTTAATCTTTCAGTCTTTTCGGGCAGAGTAAAAGCTTGAAAACCGGGACCAAAACTCATATTTAAAACATAAGATAAGCGGCCTTGCTTCTTTTCACCCTTGTAGGTGTAGCTTGATTTTTTCTGTGCTGTTGAGCAAAAGCCACCCAAAGACCTGGCTAAAGCCGCAACGTCTTCAGACAATTGCTTACTCGCCGTACAGAAACGAATAGAACCCCACTTCTCAATCCACCCATCGGTATCCATCAATCCCTGGAATAATGCGAGACGAGAAGTCTTGTTCGCCTCTAGATAAGTAGCAGGAATATATTTATCAAAACTTCTGCAACCTAGTACGCCTAATTCACCTAAAGCAGCTCTAAAATAATTTGTCTTTACAGCTGCTCTTTGACCATTAGCGGCAATTCTTTCTTTCGAAACCAATCTCCAGTCATAAGCATTAGCATGCACCAACTCCATCTCATAGTTCGCAAGCAAATTCATACGCTCCACCAACTCTGGAGATTTAGTGGAGAATGAAATACTCCTATGAGATAGGGCCAAAGTTCCATCGCCAAGCAATGCACCCAATACCCATGGATGAATTGGTAAGGCATTTGAGTGGCCAAAGTCACCCGAAACAGGATCAATCCACAATCTATTTTTATATCGAACACATTGCAGCATTTCCATTAATCGGGTGGTATTGATAACGCGTGGCTCGGACCAATCGCGATACATCACCCGCCAGAGATGCTCATCACAGCACTCAGCTTGACGACCATCGGAAAAAGTAACTTTATAAATCTGTTTCATGCCTTGCGGATAAATACCGGTAACCATTGAATGCTGGCCATCAACGGAAGCCAGGCGATCGCCAAAACGCAAATCACCCATCAACTTCCAGCCATCAACCGTTTTCACTTTTGCATCTAGAGGCTGAGCTTTACCCATAGAAGGACGACCCGCAACAATCACTAAGTCACCTTTTTGCAGGCCGCTAGTTTGCTTATCTAAATCTATGAAGCCAGTTGCAATACCGGTGATGTCGCTTCCACCTTGGCGGTTATAGAGCTCATCAATGCGGGCAACAACAGCCTTCAGCAAAGGTTCAATCTCTAGATAGTCGGCTTTGCGACTACCTTCTTCGCCAATCTGAAGAATGCGTGACTCAGCTTCATCCAACAGCGTTCTAACAGTACGTCCCTCAGGAACAAATGCTGAATTAACAATGCTGTCAGAAACCTCAATCAAGCGACGCAAAATACTGCGGTCACGAACAATATCGGCATAGCCTTTAATGTTCGCTGCACTGGGAGTGTTTTGCGCCAATGAATTTAGGTAATCAATACCAACCAAATCACCACCCTGTTCAGATTTAATTGCATCATGAACAGTAATGACGTCAGCGGGATGATTGTCGCCAACCAAACGAGCAATTGCCTTGTAGATCAAAGCATGTTCGGGGCGATAGAAATCTTTATCGTTTAATACTCCACCCAGGTTATCCCAAGAAGAGTTATCGATCAGTAGACCGCCGAGCAGTGATTGCTCGGCTTCTACAGAATGCGGCGGGACTTTTAAAGCCTGCACGACTGCATCCCCAGAACCCATCATGCCGGGATTCAGCGTAACGGAACGTGAACGGGATTCAGCCATGTGGCTTATTTACAGTTCTAAAACTTAAGCTTGCTCGCCAACTACACGAATAGTGATGTCTGCAACTACGTCGGTATGAACAGCAACCGCTACAGGGTGATCACCAACCATTTTCAATGGGCCAGTAGGCATGCGTACTGAAGACTTCTCAATTGTGAAGCCTTTAGCTTTCAAAGCATCAGCGATGTCATGATTGGTTACAGAACCAAACAAACGACCGTCAACACCCGCTTTTTGACCAATTTCGAGAACCAAGTCCTTAAGCTTTGCGCCAACTACTTCAGCAGCAGCCAATTTCTCAGCAGCCAATTTTTCCAACTCAGCACGACGAACTGCAAAATCAGCAATTGCTGCTTCAGTTGCACGACGGGCTTTGCGTTGTGGGATTAAAAAGTTACGAGCGAAACCGTCTTTAACGCGAACTACGTCGCCAAGGTTGCCCAGGTTAGTTACTTTTTCTAAAAGAATGATTTGCATTGAGGGCTCCCAATTATTTCTTATGTTGATCGGAGAATGGCAATAAAGCCAAGTAACGAGCACGCTTGATAGCAGTGTCTAACTGACGCTGATACTTTGCTTTTGTGCCTGTCAAACGAGCAGGAGTGATCTTGGCGTTTTCGCCAATGAAGTCCTTCAATGTATCTACATCTTTGTAGTCAATCTGTTCTACGCCAGCAACAGTGAAACGGCAATAACGCTTACGCTTGAACAATGGGTTCTGAGCTGGTTTCTTTTTGAAATCGGGTTTCTTTCCAAACGCCATGATGATTTCCTCTTTAATTTTTCAATTGAATATGGGTAATATGGAAAACAAGTCTTTGATTACGTAGAGTCTTGGGTGCTAAGAATCCCTCAAACACTGCCTCAGCCCCTAAATCCATTCGCTCTAAGTCCTTTTGTATCGGACCGATTGTGATGGCTTCAACGTTCATCTGAATTTTCCTTGCCACTCCTACCTCGTTTGCTTGGCCGCTATGTTCTAGCTGGCAATGCATCACCGGTATTCCTGCTGGTGTAAATCGAATCGCGTCTTTAGATACCAAGATCGCAGTGAGGGTGAAATGATTCAACGCCGCTCCGCTTCTCTGATACGTTTTCTAGTCTGTGTATTCCTCTTCAAATTTCTAACTTAGGCTGTCGCTACAGGAGCGTCGGCTTGAGCAGATTTACGCGCTTCTTCACGTTGCACTTCTTTCATCATGATGGAAGGCTCTGTTTCAGCTTTCTTAGTCTTGATGATGAGGTGACGCAAAACAGCATCGTTAAATTTGAACGCATGCTCGAGCTCTTCCAGAGTTTTCTGGTCGCACTCAATGTTCATGCAAACGTAGTGGGCTTTAGCAAGCTTGTCGATCATGTAAGCCATCTGACGACGACCCCAGTCTTCCATACGATGAATTTTGCCGCCCGCAGCTGCTAATGTAGCTTTGTAACGATCGATCATCGCTGGCACTTGCTCGCTTTGGTCCGGATGGACGATAAAGACGATTTCATAATGACGCATCTAACACTCCTTAAGGATAGAGTCACCTGGGCGTCTTGCTAAGTTCTGATGGTTGTGAACTCAGCGCCAGTGTGACAAGGTAGTAACAAATTGTAGGTACTGCTAACAACACTTTTAAAACTGCTTTTCAGCACTTACCGTATTACTGGCAAGATTGCTATTCTAGCAAAAAAATCCTGCCAAGTCAGGGATTTACCTGTGGGCTGAGCTTGTTTTTCGGCATTCAGAGAAAGTTGAAGGGCAATCCTAGCTCTGGGTGCAGAAAGACTGCCTGCCGCCAGACATCCGGCAATGTCCTTTTCAGGAAGATCAGGCAAGGTTTCCCCTGCGCCAGTTCTGGTGGTTCGCACCAAAGCAATGCCATGTTTTACTGCCGCAACCAGCGAATCTCTCCAGGCATCATGAAAGCCTCCCATGCCAGATCCAGCAAGGACCAAGCCCTTTACCTTAGAGTTCAACCAATGGGTAATCGTCTCTGAACGGGCGCCAGCATGGCTAGTTAAGATTTCAACCCAAGGCCACTCGTTTTCCTTTGGAATCGGCAAATCTTCAGTCCAGAGAGCTTGAACAGCCTTCACGCCGGATAGCCAGGATGGATTAATCAACCCAACTGAGCTGCTAGGAGAGGCTTGGATAGGTGCATTGAGGGCACTACCGTGGCGTTTTGCCAGATCCATAGCCAAACAACCTCTGCCATCCATAACGGCATAAATACCGCCCGGGCAGTTATCTATCGGAGTAGATGCCCAACGAATGGCGTCCAGCAAGTTGGATGGGCCATCTGCCTTAGGGGCATTGGACGGCAACATAGCGCCAGTCAAGATGACTCTTTTGCCTAAATTTTGAGCATATTTTCCGCAAGTCAGCTGTAAAAAGACGCCTGCCTCTTCAATCGTGTCAGTTCCGTGAGTGACCACTATCCCTTTAACCAAGGTATTAGCCAGGGCCTCTCTTACAACCTCACCCAGTAAGGTCAATAAGGACTCTGTCAGATTGCGACTATTGATGTTGGCAATCTGCCTAGAAACCAAGCTGATGCCCTCAGGAACGGCAGACTGAATATGGGTAAGCAAGGAGGCGACTTCGACCTGGCCAGCTTCATATTGCATAGGATTGTCAGCTGGGCTCGGTGCCAAACCGGCAATCGTGCCACCCATACCCAAAACAAGGATTTGGGGGGCAGCTTCAGAGGTGTTTTGTAGTGAACTCATACCCCATTATCCCCCTGAAATAGCTTGATCTATCAAATACTGCTGTATACAATCCCAGTATGGACATAAACACAGTCGATTTTCCAGAGGAGCTGACTGCCCTCCCCAAGCTCACTCCACGTCAGAATGAGATTTTGGAGTTGATTACTAAGGCCATCGATGAAAGCGGCCTGCCGCCCACTCGTGCAGAAATAGCTACCCAACTCGGATTTGCTTCTGCCAATGCCGCTGAAGAACATTTGCGCGCGCTTGCTAAAAAAGGTTATATCGAATTAACGCCCGGTACTTCACGCGGCATTCGGATTCCGCAACGATTTAATCAATCGCACAACAGCAATAAATACCGCCAGCTTTCTTTACCGTCAGGCGCATTACAACAACTCACATTGCCATTAATTGGTCGCGTTGCAGCTGGATCCCCAATCATGGCTGTGGAACATATTGAAAAACATGTTCCAGTGGATCCAAATTTATTTAGTAAAGGCGCTGATTACCTATTAAAAGTAAAAGGTATGAGCATGCGCGATGCCGGCATCTTAGATGGCGATTACTTGGCAGTAAGAAAGACAACCGAAGTTCGTAATGGTGACATCGTTGTCGCTCGCTTAGATGATGAGGTGACTGTGAAGCGTTGGCAACAAAAGAAAACTGCGAATGGCATGTTCATCGAATTACAAGCAGAGAACCCAGACTTCAAAAACATTTTGGTAGATGATCGTCAGCCCAACTTTGCTATAGAAGGACAAGCGGTTGGCTTAATTAGGGCTGAAGGCCTGTAAGCAAAGTTGCATATAAGAAAAGGCCTCTGAGTAGAGGCCTTTTTATTTACTGCCGTGAAGAGCGGTATTTTTGATTTACTTCTTACTGGGCGCCACTACGTTAGCGTTCTTTGGTGAAGAAGTAATCGTGATCAATGTCTTTGGTCCAGTTAATGACCCTTCATTGAGTTCCACTGTAGCAGTACGATCACCTTTGGTGAATACCAAGATGCTCGTTTTTGTTTTCACTGCGCTCACAGTTGTCCAGCCAGCGCGTGGATATTCAGATTGGAAAAATGCATAAATATCAGTGGGCGTTTGCACACCAGATAAAACTACACGACCGACCCAGTTATCACCACGGCCAATAATTAATGAATCCGCGCCAATAATTTTTGAGGCTGCCGGCAAAGGCATATCGCCCAACAACTGAGCCTGAACTTCTTGAACTTCCTGAGGGGTACCTGTTGGCGAATCGCCAGAGCTAGCGCATGCTCCTAACAATACCGACAGGAACAAAGTAAGAGCGCTGATTTTAAGGGTGTGAAGTTTGATCATTTTTCGCTTTACAGAATTGATGCGACTTTCTTATAGATGCTGAAAGTATTTTAGGTGCTCTACCTATTTCGTCAAGCGAAATTACTGGAGGCGCGTGAGGGAATCGAACCCCCGTACGAAGCTTTGCAGGCTCCTGCCTAACCACTCGGCCAACGCGCCATACTCTTGAATCAAAAATGGGAAGCTTTTGAGGGCTTCCCATCGAACTTGGAGCGGGAAAGGAGGTTCGAACTCCCGACCTATACCTTGGCAAGGTATCGCTCTACCAGCTGAGCTATTCCCGCATAACAGGGCAGTAGTTTAACAAACAATCTTCAAGAAAGCATTATTCCTCACAAAACCTTAAAGCCAGGGGAACTCAATCTCCCTGAAAGGCTTAACTGGCTGGGCTTTATAACGCTTAGTCGATTTTTCCAACGAGCTGAGGCAAGGCCTTTTTCATGTAATAGAACATCGACCAAAGAGTTAAAAATGAGGCAATCCAAATTAACCAGGTACCCACTTGCGCACAATTTAACCAACCAAATAAGGTGTCATTCAGCAATAAAAAGGGAATGGCGATGAGTTGAGCAGTCGTTTTGAGCTTGCCAACCATATGAACTGCCACACTTTTTCCGGCCCCTAATAAAGCCATCCACTCCCTCAGGGCGGAGATTGTGATTTCACGACCAATAATGATGAGTGCAACCCAAACTTGGACGCGATCCATGTTTAATAAAACCAATAAAGCGGCAGCAACAATAAGCTTATCTGCCACAGGATCCAAGAACTGACCAAATGCAGATTCTTGTTTTAAACGGCGCGCTAAGAAACCATCCAACCAATCGGTAATGGCGGCAGAGATAAAGATGATTGCAGCAATCAGATTCTTATCAAACGGAGTAAGCCAAGAATTGGGAAGATAAAAAATAGCTACCAACAGCGGAATCGCTGCAACACGCAACCAGGTCAGGGCGATCGGTAGATTAAAAGGCATTAGATAAGCATAAACCAAGAACGGTCAATGCTCCTAGTGAAGCTGACGATATATCTGTTCAGCGAGCGTTAAAGAGACGCCTTCAACACCGGCGATCTCTTCGATGCTGGCATTGGAGACGCCCTTTAAGCCACCAAAACGAGCCAACAACTTTTGACGACGCTTGGCGCCAATGCCCTCAATCTCCTCTAAACGGGAGATTGTCCTAGCCTTGGCACGCTTAGCGCGCATGCCAGTAATGGCAAACCGGTGGGCCTCATCTCGTATCTGGGCGACTAATAGCAATGCCGCGCTATCAATACCCAATTCCAAAGACTTGCGTCCATCCGCAAAAATGAGGGTTTCCAGTCCAACCTTACGACCTTCACCCTTAGCAACGCCCACAATTAAACCCACATCCATGCCAAATTCAGAAAGCACTTGTCTTGCCATCTCTACCTGGCCTTTGCCGCCATCAATCAAAATCACTTGAGGAATTTTTTCAACAGGTAACTCTTGAAAGTTAGCATAGCGTCTCTGCAAGACCTGGCGCATAGCTGCGTAATCATCACCTGGTGTAATGTCATTAATATTGAAGCGTCGATACTCACTCGACTGCATCGCGTTCTTGGTATACACCACACAAGATGCTTGGGTTGCTTCACCAGAGGTGTGGCTAATATCAAAACATTCGATGCGCAACTGCTCAAGACTCTCCAATTCGAGACTCAAGATATCAGCCAATGCACGTGCCCTAGCCAACTGCCCACCCGTCTCAACTAAGCGTTTAGTGAGTGCAATCTTCGCATTACCCTCTGCCATCCCAAGCCAGTGACGTCTTTGACCTTGGGGTTGATGCAAGAAAGTAATTTTTCTGCCAGCTTGTGCATTTAATAACTCGTGCAAATCTTCAGGGGGAGATTCATTGAGTTGAGTCAGGTCATCGCTTGCGGATTGAAGGGGATGATTTAAAACTAGTACTGGTGGAATTAAATTGGCGGCAGTTGCATCCACATGCTCTTCTAAATAATGCTGAGTAATAAAGGCTTCCAATATCTCCGCGGGGGATGGCAGCTCACCAGAGGTGGAGCGCAAACCTTTAGGGAAATAGGCTCTATCACCCAAGTGACGGCCGCCACGAATCATTGCTAAGTTCACGCAAACCATACCCTCCATTTGTGCTACAGCGATCACATCTACATCACCCTCACCCTCGGCAACGGTATCCATCGACTGTTGTTGTAGCACGCTAGATAAGTCAGCGATACGATCTCGCAATACCGCAGCCATCTCAAACTCCATTGCTTCGCTATGCTTGTGCATTTCTTTTTCGAGTTCGGATAACACTCGGCTGTGATCACCCTCTAAAAATCGAGTTGCTTGGGCAACATCCTGCCCATACTGTTCAATACTCAGACGGCCAACGCAAGGAGCGCTGCAGCGATGAATCTGATGTAAGAGGCAAGGACGACTGCGATTCTTGAAAACAGAATCCTCACAAGTTCTTAAGCGGAATACTTTTTGAAGAATCTGCACACTATTGCGTACTGCCCAGCTATTCGGAAATGGTCCAAAGTAATGATTGCGCTTATCCACTTTTCCACGATACGAGGCCAGCCTTGGGAACTGATGCCCCGTTAACATCACATAGGGATAAGACTTGTCATCACGAAACAAAATATTGAATGGAGGAGCCAACTCTTTAATGAGATTGTTCTCTAAAATGAGGGCTTCCGTTTCAGTCCGTGTTACCGTTGTCTCATAGCGGGCAATTTTGCCCACCATTAGTTCGATACGCGGTGATAACTGGGTACGCTGGAAATAACTAGAGACACGCTTTTTGAGGTTGCGCGCTTTGCCTACATACAGAATATGTCCCGCTTCATCAAAAAAGCGATATACCCCCGGTAATCCGGGTAGCCGTTTAACATCCTGCTGAAGGGTTTCGAAAAGCGAATTACTCATGCGTTGGGATATTTTCTGCCAAATCGTCGATAACTATGGTGATGCCGGTGTTTGCTGGCGTCTAGCCCGAAGCTTATCAAGCATTCATAGGCAAGGGGTCCGTATTTTTTGCGATGATCTGCCAACCCTTAATTTACTCGCATCAGGAGTAGAGCCGTCCATTAAGCAAAAAATCGATATACAGCCATGGGAGGCCAGCCATGCTAATGCCCGTCATCCAGTACAAATACCCGACGTTGTGATTGAGGCTTTTGGTTGCGAACTGCCAGAACGTTACTTGGTGGGCCTTTTTATCGCCCCGGTCAAACCCATCATTATTAACTTGGAATACTTGAGCGCAGAGCCCTGGGTAATTGATTTTCATGGCAAAGCGTCACCTCAGTCACACGGTATTCCGAAATATTTTTTCTTTCCCGGCTTCCAGGATGAGGTGGGTGGGCTATTGCTAGACCCCATTCCGCCAGAAGGTCATATTGTGGCAAAAAATATTCCTGGCGATCTGAAGACCGTATGGTCTAAATTGCGTCCTGGCGCAAAACGAATCAGCATCTTTTGCTATCCCGGCGCTCCTCTGAAAAAATGGCTAGTTGACTTAGGACATCTTGGTGAAGATGTTGATGTCTTGCTTGCCCATGGTCATGCCGAACAATTAAGTCTTTATGGAGAGCACCCAATCTCTCTATCCACCAATATCCAACTGCTCTCGATGCCATTTGTATCTCAGGATGAATATGACTGGGTACTATCGCAATGCGACTTCAATATTGTGCGGGGAGAAGATTCTTTTGTTCGGGCGCAACTTGCTGGCAAACCATTTATTTGGCATATCTATCCCCAAGAAGACCGCGCCCATGAAGTGAAATTAGCAGCTTTTCTGGACCTCTACCTGGAAGAGGCTAGCCAAGGGTTGAGGCTAGCTACGATAGCCGCCATGACTTGGGCAACGCCCAGCGAATGGTTTAAGGACTTAAACAGCTGGAATGCGCATGCCGAGCATTGGCGCACCCATTTACTTGGAAAACAAGCAGATGGCGGCTTGCCAGCGCGTTTAATCCGCTTTGTCGCCTAATCCCAAGCAATAAAGGCTTGCGGGCGGTTACAATCTTGTTTTTGATAAAAACCGCAGAAAATTAGCTCTGCCCCCAGGAATAGCAAGATGAAAACAGCACAAGAACTCCGCGTTGGTAACGTAGTGATGATCGGCACCGATGCCCAGGTCGTTTTAAAGGCCGAATATAGCCGCTCTGGCCGCAACTCCTCTGTTGTAAAAATGAAATTTAAGAATTTGTTAACCGGCGCGCCAAACGAAGGTGTTTACAAAGCGGATGACAAATTTGATGTTGTGATTCTCGATAAGAAAGAATGCACTTATTCTTATTTCGCAGATCCAATGTATGTATTTATGGATACTGAATACAACCAGTACGAAGTTGAAGCTGAGTTCATGGGTGATGCATTGAACTACCTCGAAGAAAGCATGCCGTGTGAAGTAGTATTCTACGAAGGTAAAGCGCTCTCAGTAGCAATGCCTAACTCATTGGTTCGTGAAATCATTTACACAGAGCCAGCAGTTAAAGGCGATACCAGCTCAGGCAAGGTATTGAAGAATGCAAAATTGGCAACTGGTTATGAATTACAAGTTCCCCTATTCTGCAATACCGGTGACAAGATCGAGATCGATACTCGCACCGGTGAATACCGTAGCCGCGCTAACTAATTAGCTAGCTACAGATGTTAAAAAGCCCGGCATGCCGGGCTTTTTTATTTCTACAAATGAATTTAACTTACTCAGCAATCAAACCTAACTGCACAAGCAGGCCTTTAGCGTGCTGGTACTGAGCCTCGTTCTGCAATTCATCCCAACCCAATGCAAGCGCTGTCGGCATTAACTTATTTAAACGCGCTTTTGACTCTTCCTGCTTAGCTTTTGATACCTTTAGCTTACTTAATAGCTGATCTGCAAGGTCTGGGCGATTGCAGATTAATACCGCATCGCAACCAGCCTCTAGCGCCATTTCTGCACCCTTCACTACCGATCCTGCAACGCTTGCACCTTCCATGGATAGGTCGTCGCTGAAGATCACGCCTTCAAAACCCAACTCTTGACGCAGAATGGAGTGAAGCCAAATCTTTGAAAATCCTGCTGGGTTCTTATCCACTTTTGGATAAATCACATGGGCAGGCATGACTGATGCCAAACTCAAATCCAACCACTCATACGGCTTAGCATCATCATTCAAAATTTCCTTTAAGGGGCGCTCATCTACCGGGATGGCCACGTGTGAATCTGCCTCAGCCCAGCCATGTCCTGGAAAGTGTTTACCGCAGTTGGCCATGCCGGCAAGACGTAAGCCTTCATTCAGACTCTTCGACAAAGCAAAGACTATTTGTGGATCGCGACCAAAAGATCGATCACCAATCACACCGCTGCGACCAAAATCTAAATCGAGCACTGGTGTAAAACTGAAGTCAACGCCACAAGCACGCAATTCAGCAGCGAGCACATATCCGCAAGCTGTTGCTGCAGCCATTGCGATAGCAGCAGATTCTGCGGCATGAGTTGATTTATTTTTAGCGCTCCACAATTCACCCAATTTACGCATAGCTGGTAAGTGGGTAAAGCCGTCTGTTCTTGCGCGCTGTACTCGACCACCCTCATGATCAATGGATATAAGCACATCAGGGCGCAGCTTCTTAATAGCAGCAGTTAATTTAGTGAGCTGCTGGCGATTAGTAAAGTTTCTACCAAATAAAATAACGCCACCAGTCAGGGGATGCAAGATGCGTCGACGATCCTCGGCATTTAATTCCAGACCAACTACATCCAGAGTGACTGGGCCGGGGGCCATGGTTGACTTACTCATTTCTTCCTCTGATTAAACTGTATTTTTTATTTACATTTGAGTAACGATGACATGCGCAATTGCCATATCTTTTTCATCACTCACAGTAACGTGAGCTTCCCAATTTTTTTCTATCATAAATAGCGCCAAAGCTCCTAAGTAAGAAGTAATTGGTTTGCCACTAGGCTCATTTAGGGTTTGGAGTGAACGCCAAGTCATAGGCATTCTCATTCCCAAGCCAATCGCTTTTGAGAAGGCCTCCTTGGCTGCAAAGCGTGTGGCCAAGAACGCAATGCCCCGCTTATGGTTTCTGGCAAGGCGATGCTGAAATACCAGCATCTCGTCTGGCCCCAGAATTTTTTCAGCTAAGCGGCCATTAGTGCGATCGTAAGCCGCTTGTAAGCGCTCAATCTGCAGAATGTCTGTGCCTATGCCGATGATCATATTTACTGTAATGGCTTTTTGTTATTTGCCGTTATTAATACTTAAGCACTGGCTCTGCCCTGATCCATCAAGGCTTTCATATCGATGATTGCTTTTTGCCACCCTTTGAACAAAGCCTCAGCAACAATGGCATGGCCAATATTGAGCTCGGATAATTCAACAATGGCTGCTACTGGTTTGACATTACCCTCATGCAAACCATGGCCCGCATTGACTCTCAGGCCAATACTTTTTCCAAATATCGCCGCCTTACGAATACGCTCAAGCTCTACCGCCTGATCAGCTCCAGATAAATCCGCGTAACGACCGGTATGTAATTCCACTACAGTTGCACCAACTTCTTTGGCCGCTTGAATTTGTTTTTCTTCTGGATCAATGAATAGAGATACCCGAATACCAGCATCAACTAATTTTTTTGTGGCAGCCCTCACCGCCTCAAAATGCCCTAAGACATCCAAACCACCTTCAGTAGTAACTTCTTCACGTTTCTCTGGGACTAAACAGACGTCGTGCGGCTTTACTTGGCACGCAATATCAATCATCTCAGGCGTTACCGCACACTCTAAATTCATACGGGTTTTGATGAGTGGGCGAAGTGCCAATAAATCGGCATCTTTAATATGGCGACGATCTTCGCGCAGATGTAACGTAATGAGATCTGCACCCGCCTCCTCAGCCAACGTTGCCGCTCTTAACGGATCAGGGTAGATGGTGCCTCGTGCATTACGCAAAGTGGCGACGTGATCGATATTGATACCTAGTTCAAGGCTTGGATGGCTGCTCATCTCTGTAGATTACTAGATTTTCTTCAGATCAATCAAAATTTGGCGAGTCGTCAATACCTGATCCTGCAAGTGCAGGCCAAGAAGAAAACGCATTAATTGCTTACTCTCAGAAAGAGTCTCAGGGTCTGAGAAATCCCCCGCTGCAATCGCCAAAAGGGATTTACCAGTAAGAACAGGCCAGTGCCCAGGATCATCGGCCTGAACAGGGCGTACCCCTCGCTCTGGTTGATAGACATATTGCTCTTGAGCTAGAGGTACTTCATTTGTTTCAACGCAGCGATCTAAGGCGGCTGCATACCCCGTCTCCTGCAAGAGTGATAACTCAAACGGACGCAAAATCTCTTCTAAGCCTTTAGACTCAAACTCCAGATTCGATAAAGCATTAATAGTCTCAGAATAGCGATCGTAGAGTTTTTCATAATCATCTTCGCGCGCTAAAAACTTGACGAGCAATTCATTTAGATAGAAGCCGCAGAGCAAAGCATCGCCAACCAAAGAAGGCATACCCCCCACCCACTCTGACTTCGTTAAAGTGCGGAGCTCTGATTTACCACTCCAAGAAACTAATAATGGCTGGAAGCGCTGTAGAACAGGTCTTAAGGTTGAGTGTGGACGCTTGGCACCTTTAGCAATTAAAGCCATGCGGCCATATTGCCGAGTAAAGACATCCAGAATTAAGCTAGTCTCTTTATAGGGAATGCTATGCAATACAAAAGCAGGCTCGTCAGCAATGCGAATCGAGGCCATGAAACTTATTCCAGACCTTGAGCCCGCAATTCAGCTCGATCATCTGCCCAGCCACGTTTAACCTTCACCCAAGTCTCTAAAAAGACTTTGCCGTCAAAGAGCTTTTCCATATCGATGCGGGCATCAGTTGAAATCTTCTTGAGACGCTCACCCTTTTGACCAATGATCATTGCCTTGTGACTGTCACGATCAACCAAAATAGTTGCCGCAATCCGACGCATCTTGCCATCCATCTTGAACTGGTCTATTACTACCGTGCTGGTGTATGGCAGTTCTTCGCCAGTAAAGCGGAATACTTTTTCACGCAGAATCTCAGCAGCTAAGAAGCGCTCGCTGCGATCGGTAATAGTATCGCCATCATAGACAGCCGCAGCCTCAGGCAGGTAGCCCTCAAGGACATCTAACAATCTTTCAATATCGCCAGGACTCTTGGCGCTCATCGGTACTATCTCAGAAAACTCACACTTCTGGTCTTCATGGCCACCTAGTTCGCACCAAGGGCGAGCCATGTCTTTAATGAAGCTAAGGAGAGCTTGGTCACGCTCTGATGGAGTCTGAAAGCGACTGTTAAACAGATCTAATTTATTCAGAACCAGAACAACCGGCAAGTCATCTGGCAGCAGCTTCAATACCTTCTTATCGTCTTCACCAAAGTATCCAGCCTCAACCACAAAGCACGCTACGTTTACATCTTGCAAAGCTGTAGTGACAGTGCGGTTCAACGCTTTGTTTAAGGTATTCATTAAACGGGTCTGAAAGCCTGGGGTATCGATAAAGATAAACTGCGCTTCTTCGCGATTCTGAATACCCAATATACGGTGACGTGTCGTTTGCGCTTTACGAGAAGTAATGCTGATCTTCTGACCAACCAACGCATTCAGAAGAGTTGATTTACCCATATTAGGACGCCCAACAATGGCGATGGTGCCGCATCTAAACACGATTAGCCCTTCAGCTTAAGATTGAACTGCTCTTCGGTTGCTTCTTTTTTGGCCGCTTTCTTCTTGGCCGACCGAGTTTTCTTGGGTTTGCGAGATTCTTGCGGTAAAGCCTTAAGCATAGCAATCAAAGCTAACTTTGCTGCCGCTTGTTCAGCAGCACGACGCGAAGCACCCTCACCTTTGACCGCCACTTTATGACTAGGGATCAAGCACTCCACCTCAAACTGCTGGTTGTGTGCAGCACCAGTAGTGCCGGTAACGTTATAGGTCGGCAATGGCAATTGATAGCCTTGCAAGCATTCTTGCAATAAAGTTTTGTCATCCTTACCTAAGGTTTTAGGGTCTACGTTTGCCAAGATAATGGAATACAGCTTACGTAAGCTGGCCTTAGCCGCTTCAAAACCACCATCCATAAAGATTGCGCCAGTCACTGCCTCTAAGGTATCAGCAAGAATAGAGGGGCGACGGAAGCCACCGCTCTTCAACTCACCTTCGCCCAGGCGCAAGTAATCCGACAAGGATAATGTTTGGGCAATTTCATATAAAGCTTGTTGCTTTACTAAGTTTGCACGTACGCGAGAAAGATCGCCCTCATCTAAGTCCGAATAACGCTCATAGAGCATTTCAGCAACGACACAATTCAGAATAGAGTCGCCCAGAAACTCTAAGCGCTCGTTATTTTTCTTGCTATGACTGCGATGAGTCAAGGCTTGATTTAGTAGCTCTGGCTTCTTGAAGGTATAGCCGAGGCGCTCTTGTAGCGGCCCAGTTTCGATAACGGCGCGCGCATTCATGATATTTACTCGAATCCGCCAATGCGGCCAAGATTACCCAGGTTCAACCACACAAAGAAGGCCTTACCGACAATGTTTTTATCCGGTACAAAGCCCCAATAACGTGAGTCTGCACTGTTGTCACGGTTATCGCCCATCGCGAAGTAATGCCCTGGAGGTACTTTGCAAGTCACGCCAGACTGCTGGTACTGGCAGAACTCAGAACCCGGAAAACGCTCAGTCGGAAATACAGTAGCCGGACGATCAGGGTCATTCAAGATGTCATGACGATTACCGCCCAAGTCTGCTGGGAAAGTCTCTGTGAAACGTTTGGCATAGCGCATATTCTCAGGATCGAGATACGGCTCGCCACCGCTATATTGCAGAGGCTGACCATTAATAGTCAGACGCTTATTTTCATAAGTGATTTCGTCACCTGGCAAGGCCACTATGCGCTTGATGTAATCCACCGATTCATCACGTGGATAGCGAAACACAACAACATCACCGCGTTTGGGTGAGCCCAAGTCAACGACTTTTTGATTGAGCACCGGTAAACGAATTCCATAGGTAAATTTATTAACCAAAATGAAGTCGCCGATTTGCAATGTAGGGATCATTGAGCCAGAAGGAATCTTAAAAGGCTCAGCGATAAAAGAGCGTAATACAAATACGGCACAAATTACTGGGAAGAAACCTGCTGTGTATTCAAGCCACAAAGGCATACGGTCAATACCAACCAAACGTCTTTGCGGGGCAAAGTGTAATTTGTCAGCAACCCAAGCGATTCCAGAAACAATCACCAAGATAAAAAGGACTAAAGCAAAGTTCATTAATCCTCCACCTGCAGAATGGCCAAAAAGGCTTCTTGTGGAATTTCTACGTTACCGACTTGCTTCATACGCTTCTTACCTTCTTTTTGCTTCTCTAATAACTTACGCTTACGGGAAATGTCACCACCGTAGCACTTAGCCAAAACGTTTTTACGCAAAGCTTTGACGTTTTCACGCGCAACGATATTGCTACCAATTGCCGCCTGAATCGCTACATCAAACATTTGACGAGGAATAATGCCGCGCATCTTGGCAACTACTTCGCGCCCACGATGTTGGCTATTGCTTCTATGAACAATCACTGAGAGGGCATCAACCCGCTCACTATTAATGAGGATGTCGACCTTAACTACGTCTGCCGGGCGATATTCTTTGAACTCGTAATCCATTGAGGCATATCCGCGTGAGATGGATTTCATTTTGTCAAAGAAGTCCAAAACAATCTCGGCCATCGGCAACTCATAAGTGAGTTTGACCTGACGACCTAAGTAGTTCATGTCCATCTGAATACCACGCTTACCAACACACAAGGTAATCATCGCTCCTACATACTCTTGCGGCATGTATAAATTAACGGTCACGATAGGCTCAAGAATGGTATTGATCTTGCTGGCCTCAGGCATCTTCGAAGGGTTATCCACCATCATGAGCGTGCCGTCAGATTGCTCTACTTGATACACCACCGTTGGAGCGGTCGTGATGAGATTCATGCCGTACTGACGCTCCAAACGCTCTTGCACAATCTCCATGTGGAGCAAACCTAAGAAGCCGCAGCGGAATCCAAAACCTAAAGCCTGAGATACCTCTGGCTCATACAAGAGTGAGGCGTCATTTAGCTTGAGCTTTTCAAGGGACTCGCGCAACTGATCGTATTCACTCGCTTCTACTGGATATAGGCCAGCAAAAACTTGGGGCTTCACTTCTTTAAAACCAGGAAGTGGCTCGGCCGCAGGAACGCGCCCTTGCTGCCCAGTAGTATGTGTCACGGTGTCGCCAACCTTGGCGGCTTTTAATTCTTTAATGCCAGCAATCACGAAGCCCACTTGACCGGCAGATAACTCTGGACGATCTACTGACTTTGGGCTAAAGACACCTACATGCTCGACTAAATGGCTTGAACCATTGGCCATCAAGGTAATTTTTTCTTTTGGTTTTAAAGTGCCATTCACAACACGCACCAACATGACTACGCCTACGTAGTTGTCAAACCAGGAGTCAATAATCAAGGCTTGCAATGGATCTTCTGCATTACCCTTTGGCGGCGGCACCCTGGCGATCATTTCTTCGATCACGTCCGCAACGCCCAAGCCAGTCTTGGCTGAGCAAGTAACCGCTTCAGAAGCATCAATACCAATGACATCTTCAATTTCTTTTTTAGCGCGCTCAGGATCAGCTTGCGGCAAGTCAATCTTATTCAGTACTGGTACAACCTCAACGCCCAACTCAAGCGCCATGTAACAGTTGGCAACGGTTTGCGCCTCAACACCTTGACTGGCATCTACGACTAACAAAGCACCTTCACAGGCAGACAAAGAGCGACTAACCTCATAAGAGAAGTCAACGTGTCCCGGTGTGTCAATCAGGTTGATGTGGTAAATTTTGCCGTCTTTGGCTTTGTAATTTAAAGCTGCGGTTTGCGCCTTAATGGTGATGCCGCGCTCACGCTCAATATCCATTGAGTCTAGAACTTGGGCTTCCATTTCACGGTCGGAGAGGCCGCCGCAGAGCTGAATAATGCGATCAGCAAGCGTCGATTTGCCGTGATCGATATGGGCGATGATAGAAAAATTGCGGATTAAATCCATAGCGTCTTAATAGGTCATTCAAAAAACGCCTTGTCAGAACGCACCACGATGATGCGCTGCAAAAAGTCGTCTTAAAGTGATTGTAATGGGTGGCGCCTAAAAGGCGCCAAACCCCTTTTTTAGACCCAAAATGGGGTTATTTAGGCCTTACAGGAACGACTAAAGTGCTGTCAGCGCGGCGGATAAAGACCGGTACAGCCTTATTGGCGTCCAAACCCTTAACTAGAGCCTCAAACTGCTTAACGCTCGTAATATCGGCATCCGCCACCCGAATAATGACGTCACCTGGTCGAATCCCCGCTTTTGCCAAGGGGCCATCACCTAAACCAGTCACTTCAACTCCACCTTTAATATTTAAGTCCTTCTTTTTGCCATCCGATAACTCGCCTACAACAACTCCAAGGGTATTGACGCTATTGCCACTGGTTGCGGGTGCATCAGGCTTCTTGTTGACCACCTGACCGGATTCGGTATCAGTTACGGTAACCGTTAAATCACGGGTTCCGCCTTTACGCCAAACTTGCACAGGCACAGAAGTACCTGGCTTGGTTTCACCTACGACTCTAGGCAAATCGGTGGACTTAGAAATATCTTTGCCATTGAAGCTCAGAATCACATCGCCCGCCTCAATTCCACCGGCGGCTGCAGGGCCACCTGGTTCAACATTGCGCACATAAGCGCCACGAGGTTTTCCTAAACCAAGACTCTCAGCTACCTCTTTCGTCATCTCACTCAAAGCAACACCAATACGCCCGCGAGAAATCTTTCCGGATGTACGCAATTGATCTGCAACACGCATTGCTTCATCAATCGGGATCGCAAAGGAGATACCCATATACCCACCAGAGCGACTAAAGATTTGTGAGTTGATACCAATTACTTGACCAGCCGTATTTAAAAGCGGCCCTCCAGAGTTTCCTGGATTCACAGCAACGTCAGTCTGAATAAAAGGTAAGTAGTCGCCTGTATCGCGACTCTTCGCCGACACAATACCTGCAGTCACCGTGTTCTCAAGGCCGAACGGGGAACCAATTGCAAGCACCCATTCACCTACTCGCACCCTCGATGAATCACCCAAAGGTAGCTTTGGTAAATCACGCGCTTCAATTTTGACGACTGCAACATCGGTACGCTTATCCATGCCGAGTAACTTTGCTTTGAACTCGCGCTTATCAGTCAGGGTCACATAAATAGTGGTGGCACCCTCAACAACGTGAGCGTTAGTCAAAATCAGACCATTGGATTCGATAATGAAACCAGAGCCTACTCCACGATCCGCTTCTTGCGGCTTGCCTAAATTAGGTTGCGCTGGTTTAGGTCCATTTGGGATTCCTGGAATTGGTACACCAAAGAAACGGCGGAAAAATTCCGCCTGATCTTCTGGGATTCCCGGAATGCCACCTTGCGCTTGCTGCACTACTACTTTTTCAGTGGTACGAATATTGACAACTGCAGGACTTGCGCGTTCAACCAAATCCGCAAAGTCAGGAATCGTGACCCGGGGATTTTGCGCAGAAGCAAATGGAATAAAGGCGACTTGTCCCAGACTAAATATAGCCAAGAGTGCAATGAAGTACTTTTTCATGATGCTATAGACCTACTTGGTGAAAACCAACAATGAAGATATTAAGAATATTAGGTCAGTTTGCCAAAAATCAAGGTACCGTTAGTACCCCCAAAGCCAAAATTGTTTTTGACTGCATGGTCAATCCTCACATCCCTAGCGGTATTGGCGCAGTAGTCCAGGTCGCACTCAGGATCTTGATTGAAAATATTGATAGTAGGTGGTGATTTTTGGTTATGAAGAGCCAAAATCGTGAAAACAGACTCCAGGCCACCTGCACCGCCCAAGAGGTGACCAGTCATAGACTTGGTGGAGTTAATTAAAGTCTTCTTAGCGTGGTCGCCAAGAGCAGCCTTAATAGCGCCAGTTTCATTTTTATCACCCAAAGGCGTGGAAGTGCCGTGAGCATTAATATATTGAATCTGATCAGCATTTAGGCCTGCGTCGCGCATTGCATTAAGCATGCAACGACGGGGGCCATCCATATTTGGGGCAGTCATGTGATAAGCGTCACCACTCATGCCGAAGCCCAGTAATTCGCAATAGATTTTTGCGCCACGGGCTTTAGCGTGCTCATACTCTTCAATCACCACTACGCCTGCGCCCTCACCCAGAACAAAACCATCGCGGTCTCTATCCCAAGGGCGTGATGCAGTTGCAGGATCATCATTGCGAGTAGAAAGCGCTCTTGCAGAAGCAAAGCCACCAACCCCTAATGCGGAGATAGTCGATTCAGCACCGCCAGCAACCATGACATCAGCATCACCGTACTGAATTAAGCGTGCAGCCAATCCAATGCTGTGTAAACCCGTTGTACAAGCTGTTACCGCAGCCACGTTTGGACCTTTGAGACCAAACAAGATGCTGAGGTGGCCAGAAATCATATTGATGATGGAGCCTGGAACAAAGAAAGGGGAGATACGACGAGGACCACGAGCCAATAACTCAGCACCCGTTTCTTCAATCATTGGCAAGCCACCGATGCCGGAACCAACCATGACGCCAATGCGCTCAGCGTTTTGTTCGGTGATCTCTAAACCACTGTCGCGAATGGCTTGTGTACCAGCAGCAATGCCGTAATGGATAAAGGTATCCATGTGGCGCGCTTCTTTGGCAGAAACATATTCTTCGACATTGAAATCTTTCACCTCTCCAGCGAAATGAACGCTAAGCGGAGTGTGGTCAAACTTAGTGATGGTAGCAATACCTGATTTGCCCGCAAGCAAATTAGACCAAGCTACATCAACTGAATTACCAACAGGTGAGATAAGGCCAAGGCCGGTGACTACTACCCGGCGTCGGCCATTTGATGCTGACACAGTAATACCTAGGCTAGGGAATTAACCCTGAGCTTTTGATGTAGCGAAGTCGATCGCGAGCTGAACTGTGGTGATCTTTTCAGCTTCCTCATCAGGAATTTCGATGCCGAATTCATCTTCCAAGGCCATAACCAGCTCAACAGTGTCAAGAGAGTCAGCGCCCAAGTCGTTCACGAAAGAAGATTCATTCTTGATGTCTCCTTCTGCGACGCCTAATTGCTCAGCGACGATTTTCTTAACGCGTTGTTCGATGTTGTCCATTAATTTCCCCAGGGGTTGTAAAAAACGATGAAAGGATTTTATCAGTTTGGCGGACCGAATTAGCAAATTCGCCTAAAAATGACCAAATCCTGGCTTTGCCGTTAGGCTAAATAGAGTCCGCCATTGACGTGCAGGGTATTACCCGTAATGTAGCCAGCCGCTGGAGAGGCCAAAAAGGCCACCGCTTGGGCAACATCCTCAGGACTACCCAAACGCGCCAAAGGAATGTTCACTTTTAGGGCATTTTGCTGTTCTTCGCTCAAGGCGCGGGTCATATCAGTGTCGATAAATCCAGGAGCTACGCAATTCACAGTGATATTGCGGCTACCAATTTCACGGGCTAAGGCACGGGTCATTCCAGAAACGCCTGCTTTTGCAGCTGCGTAGTTTGCCTGACCAGGATTACCCATATGACCAACAATTGAAGTGATATTAATAATGCGGCCACCACGGGCCTTCATCATGGGACGCATTACTGCTTGAGAAAGACGGAAGACTGAACTGAGGTTGGTATCAATCACATCAGTCCACTCTTCAGACTTCATGCGCATTGCTAAATTGTCACGAGTGATGCCGGCGTTATTCACCAAGATGTTGATGCCGCCATACTCTTTGACGATCAGATCAATAATTTCTTCACAAGCATTTGGGGCAGTCACATTCAATACTTTGCCAGCACCGCCTGAAGCTTTTAAACGCTCATCAATCGCTTTAGCTCCACTCTCGGATGTAGCCGTTCCAATTACCTTGGCGCCACACTTGACTAGCTCATCCGCGATTGCCTGACCAATACCGCGTGAGGCGCCAGTTACTAAAGCAATTTGTCCGCTTAAGTCGAGATTCATTTTTATCTTCCGCTATAACGTTTGTTTTATTGAAAGCTTGCCAGAACTTCATTCAAGCTGACTTCATCAAATACCGGCACACCAGTGACCTGATCATTAATGCGCTTGGTAAGGCCTGCCAATACTTTGCCAGGACCGCACTCTACTACCCGAGTAATGCCTTGAGAGGCCATAGCCTGAACGGTTTCTTGCCAACGTACAGGCTTAGCAGCTTGACGCACTAAGGCATCTTTAATTGCAATCGGGTCATTCAAGATTTGAACATCCACGTTATTAATCACAGCAATGGTTGGTGCTTTAAATTCAATGCTGGCTAAGTAGCCTTTCAATTTTTCAGAGGCTGGCTGCAGCAAAGAAGAATGAAATGGTGCAGATACTGGCAACGGCAAGGCACGCTTAGCGCCAGCAGCCTTTAATAATTCACATGCCTTAGTAACGGCATCACTTGCACCAGCAATCACCACTTGGCCGGGGGCATTGAAATTGACGGCTTCAACAACACCACCAGAAACAGCACTTGCTTCAGCACACACCTGAATCACGATTGCATCATCCAAGCCGAGAATCGCAGCCATGCCGCCTGTACCTACCGGCACAGCAGTTTGCATTGCTTCAGCACGAAAGCGCACCAATGGAACAGCATCTTTAAAAGAAATAACGCCAGATGCAACCAAGGCAGTGTACTCACCAAGACTATGACCTGCCATTACCTTAGGCGCAGATCCACCTGCTGCCAGCCAGGCTCGATAAAAAGCAACGCCTGCAGTCAACATCACAGGCTGAGTATTCGTGGTTAATGACAGCACCTCTGCAGGGCCTTCAGAAATCAGCTTTGCAACGTCCTCACCTAATGCCTCAGAAGCCTCTTGCAATGTTGCGCGTACTTCTGGACGCTCAGAAATGGAATTGAGCATGCCAACGGATTGAGAGCCTTGACCAGGAAATACAAATGCAAATGTCATGTGATTAATTCGCTGAAAAGAAATTAAAGAGATGAATGAATAAAAATAGTGTGCCGCTCTTAGTATTTAATCGCAACCGCACCCCAAGCGAACCCGCCGCCAACACCCTCTAGCAAGAGATGTTGTCCACGCTGAATCTGCCCAGAGCGCACGCCAGCATCTAATGCCAACGGAATGGATGCAGCCGAAGTATTGCCATGCTCATGCACAGTAACAATGACTTTATCCATGGACATACCCATCTTCTTAGCCGTGCCTTCCATGATGCGAATATTGGCTTGATGCGGTACTAGCCAGTCGATTTGCTCAGCCTTGAGGTTCGCTTTTTCGAGCGCCTCGTGAGCTACCTGCTCTAAGACCTTCACAGCAAGCTTAAAGACCGCTGGACCATCCATAGTCATAAATGGGGAACCATGCACTTCGCCATTACCTGCACGCCCAGGAACACACAAAATATCGCGTTGACTACCATCGGCATGTAATGCAGTAGAGAGAATGCCGGCTTCTTTAGAAGCCTCAAGTACAACAGCTCCAGCACCATCGCCAAACAAGACGCAAGTGCCACGGTCTTGGAAATTTAGAATACGGGAGAATGTTTCTGCGCCAATGACCAATACTTTTTTGTATGAGCCACATCGAATAAATGCATCTGCAATGGCAAGCGCATAAGTAAAACCAGCACACACTGCTTGCACATCAAAAGCAGCACAAGCAGTGTGTGCGCCCAATTTGTCTTGTACAACGCAAGCGGTACTTGGAAAACCACCCAAATGATCTGGAGTAGAAGTGGCCAAAATGATGAGGTCCAAATCTTCAGAGGTATTGCCGGCACTAGTTAATGCAGCTTGTGCCGCCTTGGCAGCCAGATCACTAGTTAACTCATTTTCAGCGGCAAAGTGACGTGCGGAAATACCGCTACGCGTTTTAATCCACTCATCACTGGTCTCTAAGCCAGTTTTAGCAAGACGCTCCACTAAGTCTTGGTTAGTTAAGCGCAACTCAGGAAGATAACTTCCGGTACCCGCTACTCTTGCAAAAATACTCATACTTTTGTCTCCACTACAAAGGCTGCAGCAATGCGCTCCACCATGCGGTTCTTAGCCGCCTCATAGGCGCGATCCAAGGCAAAGCCAAAAGCAAACCGATCAGCAGAACCATGGCTCTTAATTACACAACCACGTAAACCCAACAATACTGCGCCGTTATAACGACGATGATCAACACGCTTACGTACTCTTAGCAATGGCACCATTGCACAGATCGCCATTAACTTGGTAAGCCATGAGCGATTAAATTCTTGGCGAATCAAACCACTCATCATTTTTGCCAAGCCTTCACTGGCTTTCAGAACGACGTTGCCAACAAAACCATCGCACACCACGATATCCGTAGTACCCTTGAAAATATCGTTGCCTTCTACGTTGCCGTAAAAGTTTAAAGAGGTTTGACGAAGTAACTCACTGGTTTGCTTAACAACTTCATTCCCTTTAATCACTTCCTCACCAATATTGAGAAGGCCAATTGAAGGGTTTTGTTTGCCATCCACCACTTGCACCATCACGTTTGCCATCTGAGCAAACTGCACCAAGTGCATTGGTTCACAGTCGGCATTTGCGCCGAGGTCCAGCATAGTTGTCCCGCGCCCTAATTCATTGGGGATCGCGGTAGCAATCGCAGGGCGATCAACGCCATCAAGCGTTTTGAGAATGTAGCGAGAGATCGCCATGAGTGCGCCAGTATTGCCTGATGAAACTACAGCATCAGCAGCACCCTCTTTAACTTGCTCAATGGCAACACGCATAGACGAATCTTTTTTGCGACGCAGAGCAATCTCAATGGGATCATCCATTAAGACAACTTCGCTAGCGGAAATAATTTGAATTCGCTCCATAGGAGCTTTAGGAGATTTACTCAAGACTTGCTTGATTAAATCGGGATCACCAACGAGGGTAATCTTCACGTCAGCGTGTTTTTCTAAAAAATCGCAGGCAGCCGGAACCGTCACGACGACTCCATGATCTCCGCCCATGGCATCAATAGCAAGAGTAACGCTCATAAGCTCATTGATTGCTGCAAGTGATTTATCCAAGAAAAAAGCGGCTTTTACTGGAGCCGCTTCTATCTGTTTAGACTAAAAAATTAGTCGTTTTTAGTTTTAACAACTTTACGACCACGATAGTAGCCGTTAGGTGAAATGTGGTGGCGCAAATGAGCCTCACCAGTTGTGGCTTCAACAGCCGTAGCAGGTGCGGTCAAGAAGTCGTGCGCACGGTGCATGCCACGTTTGGAAGGTGATTTTTTGTTTTGTTGAACGGCCATATTGAACTCCTAAGCAAGGCGATATTCTAGCATGGAAATGCGCCTAAATGCTTGATTTATTGACAAAAGATACTTAAAACAACAACTGAAATCAGGCCCCTAATTTCAGTTTTTCTTCATATTTTTCAATATGTTAAAGGGGTTTTCCCGCTCATTTGACGGCTCCTCATCAGCCTCATCCCCAAAGGTAGATGCATGAGGTTCACAAAACCCATCTGGATGCTTTGGAATCAGGGGAAAAGACAGCAAAACCTCATCCTCCATCGTTTCCAGGAGGTTGAAGTGCTGATTTACGACCAGAGGATCTTGCTCCTCATCCTCCAAAGGGTATTCATCTGCTTCAGAATCTGTCAAAACCAGAATAAATCGACGTTTTTCGTCCAAATCCACCGCGCAATCTTGCAAACAGCGCTGACAAACCAGGTGCAGACGTCCTTTTAGCCCTAATTCGAGGATTTGATGGGGTTCACTCCCCGGGGAATCCTCAAAATGGGTCCTCACAGACCAATTAAAGCCATCGGCTGGGTTAACGGTTGACGCCTCCTCGGCCACCCTTGGCATATCTGACAAGCTTAAAAAACCGGTGCCTGCATAAGATTGGGGGGCACAAAAATCTACCCTCTTTAAGGCGCTAGGCTCGGGAGATAGTTCGACTTGAGGTAAAACTTGATTACGATTCATGGCATCAGTCTAAATGAAGGCGCCTTAGAAAGCACAGCAAAAATGATTACATCCACAAATACACCTAAAAATCCAAGCCTCATCTTGGCATCCACTTCGGTGTACCGACGTGAACTTTTAGAACGCCTACGCATCCCCTTTGAAATCATCTCACCAAAGGTAGATGAAACCCCACTTACTGGAGAGAGCACTCTTGATTTGGCACTACGACTTGCTCAAGCAAAAGCAGCTGCAGTTGCTAAAGAGCATCCTGATGCTTGGGTCATTGGCTCTGATCAAGTCGCCGATCTTTGTGGTGCAGCGATTGGTAAGCCTGGTAATTTTGAAAGAGCCTTAGCGCAGCTACAACTCATGCGTGGTCAAGTGGTGACCTTTCAAACGGCGCTATGTTTGATGAAGGGTGATACCCAAACCACTTTATGTGTTCCTACTGAAGTGACTTTTCGCAAACTTCCAGACAGCACCCTAGAGGCTTACCTACTGGCTGAAGAGCCGTATGATTGCGCTGGCAGCGCCAAGTCAGAAGGCCTAGGCATCAGCCTGCTAGAGTCGATCAAGAGCGATGATCCAACCGCTTTAATTGGCTTGCCGCTGATTGCATTAACCAGCATGCTACGCGATGCTGGCTATGCAATTCCATCAAAAAAATAAAGCAAAAATTAATAACTAGATTCATTAGAAAAAAATAATTCATGAGCAAACTCGGCACCTTGTATTTAGTTCCCAATACCTTGGGTGATGATGGTCGTGTTGAGCAATTGCCTTGGGTTCTTCCATCTGAAACGATTACACAAACAGCCAGGCTAAGGCACTGGATTGTTGAAGATGCCAAGACGGCGCGGGCGTTGTTAAAGGCAATCGATTCTGCCTCTCCATTGGCATGCACTATTCAAGAAATGCAAATGAGTGAATGGCGTGGTGCTGCGCGTAATGCAAAGTATGGCGATGCGGTCAAGCCAGCCGATTTACTCAAGCCTTTGCTTGCCGGAAACGATATGGGCTTGATGTCTGAAGCAGGGGTCCCTGGCGTTGCAGACCCCGGTGCAGAGTTAGTGCTAGCGGCACATAAGCTAGGCGCCCAAGTGAAGCCACTGGTTGGACCGAGCTCTATCTTGTTAGGCCTGATGGCAAGCGGACTCAATGGCCAACGCTTTGCTTTTCAGGGGTACTTGCCTCATGAAACCCATGAGCGCACTGCCAAACTTAAGCAACTCGAAGTTGAGTCTCGTAAATTACAACAAACTCAAATTTGGATTGAGACACCCTATCGCAATAGTGCCATGCTCATGGCCTGTATCCATTCGTTGGCGCCGCAAAGTCTGCTATGCCTCGGTGTGGACCTTAGCCTGCCATCAGAAATGATTACCACCCTTTCAATTGCAGATTGGCGTAAACGCTATCCGAATGAATCTGCTTGTGCATCATTACAAAATAGGCCAACGGTATTTCTACTGCTTGCCTAAGTCTTCAATGCTTTAGTTTTGCTTTTTTCTTATTTCTATTTAAGGTCAGATGTCTTTACCAACGCCTTGCCAGCAGCAGTTCCAGCTTCAGCACCAAAGCGTTTAGCAACACGCTCAGCGAAATTCTCTTTCATGGTGTAGTCGAGAATATCCGGTGCCTTAAAGATGTCGCGGGCAACGGTATCTACCGTGCCATACCCATCAGCCAAACCAATCTTGACTGCTTGCTCGCCATTCCAGATGCGGCCAGAAAATAAATCTGGCACGTCTTTTAAGCGATCGCCACGACCCTCTTTTACCACTGCAATAAATTGCTGGTGAATCTCATCAATCATGGTCTTAACCATTTCGACTTGCTTTGGATTCTCTTTACTGAACGGATCCATCATGCCCTTATTGGAGCCCGAGGTAATCATGCGACGAGTAACCCCTAACTTATCCATGAGGCCTGTAAAACCAAAACCTTCCATGATCACGCCAATGGATCCCACTAAGCTGGCTTTATCAACCAAGATTTGATCCGCAGCGACTGCCACGTAGTAACCACCAGATGCGCAGATGTCTTCGACAACGACATAAAACGGTTTTTTGGGATAGAGCTTGCGCAAGCGGTGGATCTCATCATTGATCATGCCAGCTTGAACTGGAGAGCCTCCAGGACTATTAATGCGCAACACAACACCAGCGCTGTGCTCATTTTCAAATGCAGACAATAAAGAGGAGTTGATATCCATCGCATTAGCCATCGAGCTGGAAGAAATTTCTCCTTCAAGCGTTACCAATGCAGTGTGCTTTTCTACCCCCATGCCCTTGCCTGGAAGGTGAAAGTCAAATATCGAAAGCAGAGCGCCAACAATGACTAGCAAGGTGAGTACTCGCAGTACCGCTTTCCAACGACGTGCTTTACGAGTTTCTTTTAAATTCTCCAACAAGAGATGTTCGAGAGCTTGACGTTCCCAATTCGGGTTTGGGTTGTTTTCCATCTTTTTGCGTCCTTAGTGTTGCAGGTTATTTTTAAGCCATTGCGAGAGTTGCGCGACATCATCCACATGCGTTAATGATGGTGAAGCTTTTAAAGTATCGGGTGGGTGAGCGCCATAAGTCACAGCTACCGCATCGACCCCAGCATTCTCTGCCATATCAAGGTCGTGGGTTGTGTCCCCAATCATGAGCATGCGACGAGTCGGTACTTGAGTCACATCCGACAGCTCAAGCAACATTCCTGGATGTGGCTTAGAAAAAGATTCGTCAGCCGTACGAGTCTCATGAAAGAGATGGCCGATCTGATGATGCCCAAGCGAGCGATCTAGTCCGACGCGCGACTTTCCAGTGGCAACAGCTAGTAAATACTGTTTAGCATGCAGTTCTTCTAAAAGCTCTCGTATGCCAACAAACAAATCGAGCTCATGATCTTTGGCCAAGTAGTGATAACGAAAACGCTCTGTCAGCTTTGGAAAATGGGCCGGCTCTATCCAAGGAACCGCTCTGCGCAATGAATCCTGAATTCCCAAACCAATGACTGAACTCGCTAATGTGTCGTCAGGCGCTTTAAAACCCAAATCGCGACAGGCTTGCTGAATACAATGCACGATGGTTGGCGTGGAATCCATGATGGTCCCATCCCAATCCCACACAATCAGATCATAGGGTCGATTCGATTTATTTGCTTGAGACATTCTGATATTTACTGCTCAAAGGTTTTCATCATGGCGGTAAATTCTGCGGGCAATGGCGACTCAATCCGCATCTTTTCGCCAGTACGCGGATGAGTAAAACCAGCTAGATGAGCGTGTAGATATAAGCGTTTGGATTTAACTACCTTATCCAAATCTTCAAAGCCATATTTATCATCACCCAAAATTGCGTGGCCCAATTTTTGCAAGTGCACCCGAATCTGATGAGTGCGTCCCGTCTTCAGTTGCGCCTCAGCGAGAGTGATTGATGCACCCTCGCGCTTAAGCGCTTTAGTCACTCTTAAAGAGGTATGGCTTGGTAATCCATCTGGATCTACCCGAACGCGGCGCTCGCCATTAGGCAGAAGATATTTATGCAGCGGATATTTGAGTTGCATGGTTTGGGCACCTTTTACGATTTCACCATGTGCAAGCAAGTAATAGCGCTTATCCGTTTGGCCCTCACGTATTTGACGATGCAGCTCCACCAAAGCGCTTCGCTTTTTAGCTAAGAGTAGAACGCCTGATGTGTCACGGTCTAAGCGATGGACTAATTCCAAAAACTTGAGTTCGGGGCGGGTAATGCGCAGGGTCTCAATGACACCAAGTGCGATGCCTGAGCCACCATGCACAGCTAAACCCGTTGGCTTATTTACTATTAAGAGTGCTTCGTCCTCAAAAAGGATGGGCATTTTGTCTGAGTAGCCGTGCGCCCGAGATTTAGTTTGAGCACTATTGACCGCAGCCATTTGGGCCGGTTCAGCAATTCGAACTGGGGGCAGTCGGACCACGTCCCCCTCAATCAGACGGGTAGTTGGCTCAGCCCGCTTTTTATTCACCCGGACCTCACCAGATCGAATAATTCGATAAACGTGGCTTTTGGGAACCCCTTTGGCCCAACGTAACAGATAGTTGTCCAGGCGTTGGCCGGCCTCTTCGGGACCAATGGTCTGAAGATGCACTGCAGCAGGCGCTGAAGTAGTGGGCGTTTTAACCTTTAAGGGCTTGGAAATGGGTTCGGATTTCATGATTTATCTTTCTTGTGACCCCACCAGGGGATGACAAGGGACTCAACAATACCCCATTGTCACGCAACTTGTGCCGTATAATCAACGCTCTAGCCAATTTATTGGCCCGAGACCAACCTGAAGTCAGGTTTGAATCGTGGAGCTTGGAGTCGCCCTTTAAAAGACTCCCGGGGTTGCCCCTCCCCCGTTTAATGAGGCGCAGGGTTGGTGTGCCGTATGCCGCGACCCGCGATTAGAAGACAGTTTTCAGGCGCGCGCCTGCATTGATGACCTAAAGGAGGTCTCTGCGGCGATCGTCAGGTGTGGCACCATATTAACCAACAGTTAAGCTGGTGAACTAGGCAAAAAATGTCTAGATTTGCATGATCCACACTCATAAACCGCCTTGGGCTTAGTCCCAAGTGGTATCTAACTTGTCCTCTAACGCAGCGCGCAACGACGCCCTCCCCCATAGGAGAGTGTTATGAAACGCATGTTGTTTAATGCAACTCAACAAGAAGAGTTGCGAGTTGCCATCGTTGATGGTCAAAAACTCATTGATATCGATATCGAAGCTGCCGGCCGTGAACAACGCAAAGGCAACATCTACAAAGGTGTCATTACCCGTATTGAACCTTCCCTTGAGGCCTGCTTTGTCAATTACGGCGAAGAGCGTCATGGCTTTTTGCCATTTAAGGAAGTGGCCCGTACTTACTTTAAAGAAGGTATCGACGTTCGTAATGCCTCCATTAAGGATGCCTTACGCGAAGGTCAAGAAATCATTGTTCAAGTAGAAAAAGAAGAGCGCGGCCAAAAAGGTGCAGCCCTTACATCCTTTGTCTCCTTGGCAGGCCGTTATTTGGTTCTCATGCCGAATAACCCACGAGGGGGTGGCGTTTCCCGCCGTATTGAAGGTGAAGACCGTCAAGAACTCCGCGAAGCGATGGCTCAATTAGAAGTGGCAGATGGCATGAGCATCATTGCTCGTACCGCTGGTATTGGTCGTGACGCCACTGAATTGCAGTGGGACTTAAGTTACCTCATGCAATTGTGGAAAGCGATTGATGAAGCTGCCAAAGGCAACTCCGCCCCATTGCTGATCTACCTCGAATCTAGCTTAGTGATTCGCGCGATTCGTGATTACTTCCAGCCTGATATTGGTGAGATTCTCATCGATACCGATGACATCTACGAACAAGCTGCAGCATTTATGTCTGTAGTGATGCCTGACAATTTGCCACGAGTAAAGCGCTATCAAGACGATGTGCCTTTGTTCTCTCGTTTCCAGATTGAGCATCAAATCGAAACTGCTTACTCACGCACTGTGCCATTGCCATCTGGTGGCGCAATCGTGATCGACCACACTGAAGCCTTGGTTTCAGTAGATGTCAACTCAGCACGTGCAACCCGTGGCTCTGATATCGAAGAGACTGCTACTCGCACCAACTTAGAAGCTGCTGATGAAATCGCCCGTCAAGCGCGTTTGCGTGACTTGGGTGGCTTGATCGTGATCGACTTCATTGACATGGAATCGAGCAAAGCACAAAAAGATGTTGAGAACCGTTTACGCGATGCTCTGCGTCATGATCGTGCTCGCGTTCAGATGGGCAAAATCTCCAAGTTTGGCTTGATGGAAATGTCTCGTCAGCGCTTGCGTCCTGCACTGTCTGAAGGTAGCCATGTCACCTGCCCACGTTGCAATGGCACTGGCCACATTCGCGATACTGAATCTTCTGCATTGCAAGTTCTGCGAATTATTCAAGAAGAAGCGATGAAGGAAAACACAGCAGCGATTCATACACAGGTACCAGTCGAAGTGGCTGCCTTCCTCCTAAATGAAAAACGTGCTGAAGTCATCAAGATCGAGACTCGCTTCAAAGTGAACGTCTTAATGGTTCCTAATAAGCATTTAGAAACTCCGCATTACAAACTAGAGCGCTTGCGTCATGACGACCCACGTCTTGACGACCAAAAGGCTAGCTATGTGATGGCGGAAGAAGCTGCTCGCGAACTCGAGACGGACACAACAGTTAGCAAAAAAGATGCGGATGTAAAAGTACGTCCAGAAGCAGCAGTTAAAGGCATCACTCCAACACAACCTGCACCAGTTAGTCAGCCACGTCCTGCACGTACTGAAAAAGTAGCGACAGAAAGTTCTGGCGGTCTCTTTGGATTTATTAAGAAGCTTTTCTCTTCATCCCCAACAGTTGAAGAGAAGCCCGCTCCAAGCAACCCACGTGGCCGCAATCAAGGCCGTAATGGCAACGATCGCAATCGTGGTCGTAACCGTCGTGGCGAGCGTACTGAGCGCCCAGCAGCAGCTGTAGCTGAAGGTGCTCCAGCAGAAGGCGCTAACAATAATCGCAACCGCAACAACCGTAACGGCAATCGCAACCAGGGCAATCAAAATAGTCCGAAGCCAGAACGTCAAGATGCGAACCGCAATCAAGCTAATCCAGCAGCAGTAACGCCTGCAACTGAAGCCGCTCCTGGTAGCGAGACTACTCCAGGCGCTGAGGGTGAAGAGCGACGCGGTCGTGGTCGCAACCGTCGTGGTCGTGGTCAGCGTGGCGAGCGTACTGAAGGTGGCAATGATGTTGCTAATACACCAGCAACTGCTGTGTCAGCAAACCCATTTACAGGCCCTCCAGTAGGCATGGCTGGCGCATCTGCAAGCATGCCCATTCAGAACATTACGAACAGCTTTGGTAACGTAAAACCTGTAGCAGAGAAACAAGAAAGGCAAGAGCGCGCACCACGCGCTCCACGTCAATCAAATCGTCCTGCACAAAACTCTGCTCCTGCGTCTACTCCAGCGCCAGTTGCTGTTGCGGCTGCCAAGCTAGAAGTAATTGCCAAGCCTGCACCAGAGCTTCCTAAGGTTGCCTTCCAGGCGCTTGAAGAAACTCCATTGCACAGCGTTGTGCAATCAGCCGGCATGATTTGGGTTGCTACCGACTCTTCAAAGCATGCTGATGCTCAAAGTCAGATTCAGGCAGAGCCTGTTGCTCATAACTTGGGCAGAGCACCTAAACCGGCTGTTAGTCTTCATGATGGCCCAATGGTTTTAGTAGAAACCGGCGGCCAAGAAAAAACGGTTTAACGCTTATTGAAGCTTTTTCTCCAGACTGCCATTTATCCCAAAAGGATATTTGGCGGTTTGGCAGAAACCCCGTTTCACAGCCATAATTGCGTATATGGTTGAAAAAGTAATCCCCATTCGAATAGACGAAGGCAAAGGCCTAACGCCACCCATTGGTGCCGAACTCGTCACTCCTCACGGCCATACGAAAGACACTCGGGGACGCACCCTAAGAGATCTCCGTATCTCAGTGACTGATCGCTGCAACTTCCGCTGTACCTATTGCATGCCTAAGGAAGTGTTTGACCAAAACTATCCTTACTTAGCTCATAAAGAATTGCTGAGTTTTGAAGAAATCACTCGCCTCACTTCTATCTTCGCCACATTAGGCGTTGAAAAAATTAGACTGACTGGTGGCGAGCCTTTGCTACGCAAGAACTTAGAAGTGCTGATTGAGATGTTGGCAAAAATTCAGACGACTGAAGGTAAGCCGCTTGATCTAACCTTAACGACTAACGGCAGCATCTTGCGCAAGAAAGCTACCGCTCTAAAAGCAGCCGGCCTCCAAAGATTGACAGTAAGTCTTGATGGGTTGGATGATGCGATCTTCAAGAAAATGAATGATGTCGATTTCCCAGTCGCCGATGTACTTGATGGAATTGCCGCAGCACAAGAAGCAGGCTTCCAGAACATCAAAGTCAATATGGTGGTGAAAAAAGGTACCAACGATCATGAGATTGTTGCAATGGCTAAGCACTTTAAAGGCAGTGGTGTCATTCTGCGTTTTATTGAATTTATGGATGTGGGTAGCTCTAATGGCTGGAATATGGAGCAGGTACTTCCATCCAAAGAAGTCATTGCCAGGATTCATGAAGCCTTTCCTCTGGAGCCTGTTGAAGCCAACTACACCGGCGAAGTTGCACAGCGTTGGCGCTATGTCGATGGCTCTGGCGAGATTGGCGTGATCTCCAGTGTTACTCAAACGTTCTGTCATGAATGCTCTAGAGCGCGCATCTCGACTGATGGGCAAATGTATCTCTGCCTTTTTGCCAATGAAGGTTTTGATTTTAAAACCCTATTACGCTCCAGCAAGAGTGATTTAGAAATCGCTAATGCAGTAATGAATACCTGGTCAACTCGCAACGATCACTATTCAGAAATTCGAGGTTCGCATACCGCGAATCTGTTATCTGGTAACCGCAAGGTTGAAATGTCTTACATTGGTGGTTAATGATTTCTACTGAAGACATTACTGGACTCATACTTGCTGGCGGGAGAGCACAACGCATGGGTGGCATTGATAAAGGCTTAATCCCTTTTCACGGTAAACCACTCATCGAGTCAGCTATCGTAAAACTCAAGCCCCAGGTACAAACCATTGTGATTAATGCCAACCGCAACATCACAAAGTATGCGAGCTATGGGTATCCAGTGATCATGGATGAAACGCCAGATTTTTCAGGGCCGTTAGCAGGCTTCTCTGTAGGCTTGAAGTCCTGCAAGACGGCTTATCTCCTAACTTCACCTTGCGACTCACCCTTGCTACCCAATAATCTCGCAGAGTTATTAATTACCGAGATGGAGCGAGGGGATTTTGAATTGGTGTACGCCTCTACCAAAGAAGCGGATGGTAAAGTATGGGCACAGCCTGTTTTTTGTCTTATGCGTAGTAACTTGCAAGATTCATTGAATCAATTTCTCCAAAAAGGGGATCTCAAAATTGATCGCTGGTTTAAAGGGTTGAGAAATAGCACTGTGGTTTTTAAAGATCCACAGGTATTTGCCAATATAAATACCCCTGATGAGCTAAAGTCACTAGAAGAAGTATCAGCATGAGTCATTCCCCAAACCAACCTATTCTCTTGACCTCGTCACTACATGTGGATGACGCACGCAAGGCAATTGCCGCGTTGGTAGAAGATCTCATTGAAGAAGCTAAGACGATTAATGATCCTGCAGATATTGAAAATATTGCATTGGATCAAGCGATTAATCGGATATTGGCAGCCGATTTACTTTCACCCATCGATGTTCCGGCTGCAGACAATTCGGCCATGGATGGTTTTGCATTTGATGGCAAATGTCTCGACACCAACAGCACGGCCATCACCTTAAGAGTGATTGGTACAGCGCTTGCCGGCAAACCCTTTGAGGGCAGCATTGGTCCTGGGGAATGCCTCAAGATCATGACGGGCGCACTAATGCCCACTGGCTGCGATACCGTCATTCCACAAGAATTCACAAGTGACAAAGATGAGAATGTAATTGAATTCAAGCAAGATCAATTAAAGCCTGGCGAGAACAGACGCCTACGTGGCGAGGACCTTCAAAAGGACAAACCCGCAATTGCTGCCGGCCGCTTACTGCGCCCTTCTGATCTAGGTCTAGCCGCATCACTTGGCATTGCCTCCTTACCTGTAAAGCGCAAACTCAAAGTAGCTATTCTGTCTTCCGGTGATGAATTGCGTGCGCTAGGCCAAGCATTGGATGCAGGCAGCATATATGACAGCAATCGCTACAGCCTTACTGGTTTACTTAATCGCCTGAATTTAGAGATCATTGACTGCGGCATTGTGCGCGATGATCCCACCCTTTTGAAGCAAGCCTTTATCGATGCCGCTAGCAAAGCAGATGTATTGATTTCTTCTGGGGGCGTTTCGGTTGGTGAAGCAGATTTCACAAAACAGATCATGCAAGAGTTAGGCGATGTCGGTTTCTGGAAAATCGCCATGCGCCCAGGACGCCCTATGGCGTTTGGAGTTCTCAAACCAGTCGCTGAAAAATCTCCTGCTCGCAAAACACTCTTCTTTGGCCTACCCGGTAATCCCGTAGCAGTCATGGTGACCTTCTATCAATTTGTCCGAGCAGCACTTCTACAGCTCAATGGTGCCAATCAGACTGAGCCACCTCTTACCCAGGCCATTGCCGAAGTTCCCATTCGAAAAAAACCAGGTCGTACAGAATTTCAACGCGCTATTCTAGGATGTGGAGTCGATGGCAAACCAGCAGTAAGGCTAACTGACAGCCAAGGTGCTGGAATTTTGCGCTCGATGAGTGAGGCCAACTGCTTTGTGATCCTAGGTCATGAGCAAGGAAATGTTGCCGCTGGAGACTGGGTAGATATAGCGCTTTTTGATGGACTGCTTTAAGATTGCGTCATCATGAAACTTAGCAAAAAAGAACTCGTCTTTCTAGACCCAATGCATACCGCCAAAACCTTAGTTTTGGTTTACCTCTGCTTCTCTGTACCAATCGTATTGTTGGCTTTGTTTGTAGCCTTCATTCGTGACGGTGCTATCCCAGGATTTACTGTGTTATCCGCACTCATTCTCAATGCCCTGCTCGGGTTTGGATTGTTGTGGATCGCCTGCAAAGTCTATAACTGGGTTGCTGGAAAATTCGGCGGTATTGAATTAGCGTTACGCGAATTGCCAGAAGAAATTGATGCTGAGTAAACATTGGATATTCGGAGTTATCTCCAATAAATAAAGCCGAGTAATGCTCGGCTTTATTTTTACTAAGTTTTATAAACTTCGGCGTTAATAAGGCTGGGTGGTTTTTTTCCTGCAAGCACTGCACGTAAGTTATCTACCGCCAAATCCACCATCGCTCTACGTGTTTTTTCTGTAGCACTCGCAATGTGCGGAGCAAGTACTACGTTAGCCAATTTCAATAGCTCGGGGTGCACTTTGGGCTCGCCTTCGAATACATCTAAGCCAGCTGCAAAGATTCTTTTTTCCTTTAGGGCTTGAGCCAGAGCTGCATCATCCACAATGCCACCACGAGCAATGTTTATCAGGGTTGCCGTTGGTTTCATGAGAGCAATTTCTTTGGCGCCAATCGTATGATGACTCTCGGCGCTATAAGGCAACACTAGAACTACGTGATCAGCGGTGCGAAGTAATTCTTCTTTAGAAACATACTTTGCGCCACAGGCTCTTTCATCAGCCTCTGATAAATGACTGCGATTGTGATAAATCACATTCACCCTAAAACCCAATGCGCGCTTGGCGATGCCTTGACCAATTCGGCCCATACCAATAATGCCTACTGTACTGTGATGCAAATCCATACCAAGGGGATTATTCACAATGGACCACTTGTCCCACTGTCCTGCCCGTACCCAGTGCTCAGATTCAGTTATACGCCTTGCGGTTGCCATCAATAAAGCAAAACCAAAGTCAGCTGTTGTATCAGTTAAAACATCTGGCGTATTGGTTGCAATTACACCAGCAGCAGTCATGGTCGGCACATCAAAATTGTTATATCCCACAGAAATATTGGCCACAACTTTCAGATCCTTGGCATGCATTAAGGCATTTGCATCAATTCTTTCACTACCTGCAACTAAAGCCCCTACAACCCCAGAGAGTTCTTTTTGCAACTCTTCAGGGCTAAAAATCCGATCCTCCTGATTGGATCTCACCTCAAAAGATTCCTCTAATTTGGCTAATGCCTCTGGAAAAATGGCTCTTGCCACCAAAATCTTGGGTTTTTGCTGATTAACTGGGCTATTGTGCTGTGTATTCATATTGGGAACTTTACCTCAACTAAATAGACCCTTTCGCCTGAAAAATAGGCTATTTCAGCTAAAATTGAGGTTTTATAACTAACCACCCGGCTTTTTGGGGCTCTTGAAACAAAACACCATGACTTACGTTGTTACCGAAGCCTGTATCCGTTGCAAATACACTGACTGCGTTGATGTTTGCCCAGTTGACTGCTTTCGTGAAGGTCCTAATTTTTTAGTGATTGACCCAGATGAGTGTATCGATTGCGCAGTTTGTGTTCCAGAGTGTCCTGTTAACGCTATTTACGCTGAAGATGATGTTCCTGGTGATCAACAGTCATTCATCAAACTCAACGCTGAACTTTCCCCTTCTTGGACTTCGATTACTAAGTCCAAAGCAGCTCTCCCAGATGCTGAAGAATGGAAAGACGTTAAAAACAAACTTGATCAGCTAGTAAAGTAATTTTCTAGCCAAAGAAATTGGTGTCGAATAAACCTATAGAAACCGATGCCGTCATCATTGGCGCCGGTCCTGTGGGTCTCTTTCAGGTTTTTGAATTAGGCCTCTTAGAAATTAAAGCGCATGTGATTGATTCGCTACCAGAGGTAGGCGGTCAATGCATCGAGCTTTATCCAGATAAACCTATCTACGATATTCCTGCGATTCCAGTGTGTACTGGTCGCGAACTTACCAATAACTTACTCAAACAGATTGAACCCTTTAAGGCTCAATTTCATCTGGGTCAAGAGGTTAGTACGCTTGAACCCCAAGCCGATGGCCGCTTTCTAATTAGCACCTCGCAAGACAATCACTTTCTGAGTAGATCTGTATTTATTGCTGGTGGTGTTGGGGCTTTTCAGCCTCGCACCATTAACCTTGAAGGTATTAATGCCTTTGTAGGGAAACAACTTTTCTATCATGTTAAAAATCCTGAGCAATTCGCGGGAAAGCGAATTGTGATTTGCGGTGGTGGTGATGCAGCCCTAGATTGGGCAATTCATTTTTCCGAAATTGCTGCCAGCGTTACCCTAATCCATCGTCGTGATGATTTCAAGGCTGCGCCAAAATCGATTGCGAGAATGCGCGAGCTATGCGCCAGTAATCAGATGCAATTGTTAATTGGACAAGTTACTGCTTATGAAGCAAAAGATGGTCTGCTTTCTGAGATCACTTTCACCAATATTGATGGTGAGACAAAACAGCTTCCACTCGATGATCTTTTAGTGTTTTACGGACTCTCCCCTAAGTTGGGTCCGATTGCAGAGTGGGGCCTGAATATCGATCGCAAACAAATCTGTGTTGATACAGAAAATTTCCAAACCAGCATCCCCGGAATTTATGCCGTTGGTGACATCAATGTCTACCCTGGTAAGAAAAAATTGATTCTGTCTGGGTTCCATGAAGCAGCTCTTGCCGCCTTTGCTGCTGCAGCATACCTAAACCCCGAAAAACAGATTCAACTCCAGTACACAACAACCTCCCCCAAGCTTCACAAGGCCTTGGGAGTCAAGTCGCCCACATTCGAGTAAGCTATCCTTAATTCGTTAATACATAACCACTTTTAGCCAATCTATATGCATCAATATCACGATCTCATGAAAGAAGTCCTCGCCAAGGGGGTTCAAAAGTCCGACAGGACCGGAACTGGCACGGTCTCCGTATTTGGACACCAGATGCGCTTTAACTTGGCAGATGGCTTTCCTATGGTGACCACCAAGAAGCTTCATTTGAAGTCAATCATCTATGAATTACTCTGGTTCCTCAAAGGCAGTACAAACAATAACTGGCTGAAAGAGCGCGGCGTATCCATCTGGAATGAATGGGCAGCACCCGATGGTGATTTGGGTCCTATCTACGGTTATCAGTGGCGCTCATGGCCTGCGCCGAATGGTCAGCATATCGATCAAATCTCCGAAGTAGTAGAGACCATTAAAAAAAATCCAGACTCGCGTCGCATTATTGTTTCTGCTTGGAACGTAGCTGATATTCCTCGCATGGCTTTGGCTCCTTGTCATGCCTTCTTTCAATTTTATGTAGCCGATGGCAAGTTGTCATGCCAGCTCTACCAACGCAGTGCGGATATCTTCTTGGGCGTGCCCTTTAATATTGCCAGCTATGCATTGCTAACGCACATGATGGCGCAACAATGTAACCTGGAAGTGGGTGACTTTGTTTGGACCGGTGGCGACTGTCATTTGTATAGCAACCATCTAGAACAAGTGGAACTTCAGTTATCGAGGAACTTCTTCCCCTTGCCTAAGCTTAATATTTTGCGCAAGCCTGATTCAATCTTTGATTATGAGTTTGAAGACTTCGAAATCATCGGCTATGAATCTCATCCTCACATTAAAGCTCCTGTAGCCATTTAAGAATCGTACTTATGACTCAACCTGCTATTTCTATGATCGTTGCGCGTTCACGTAATCACGTCATTGGCCGTGACAATCAAATGCCATGGAAGATCTCGGCTGATTTACAGTTCTTTAAGCGCGTGACCATGGGACATCCTGTGATCATGGGTCGTAAAACTTGGGAGTCCATTGGACGTCCACTTCCCGGTCGTCGCAATATCATCGTAAGCCGTAATTCAGATTATGAAGCTACTGGTGGCGAATTAGTCGGATCACTCGATGAGGCCCTGAATAGCTTAAGTGAGTTCCCACGTGTTTTTGTCATTGGTGGCGAGCAACTCTTCACGCAGGCCTTTCCTAAAGCAGATCGACTCTACATTACTGAGATCGATATGGATGTTGAGGGTGGCGATACCTTTTTTGAAGTTCCCGATAAGTCGGACTGGAAAGAAGTAGAGCGCACCCCTGGATCCGAAGGTGATGTTACCTTTAACTTCATTACGCTAGAACGGAAATAGAAAAGGACTCCTTTGAACTGACCCACAAAAGTTGGACATCAAATCCAACTCAAAAGGGTCAGCCTCATGTCCAAATACAGCAAAGACTTTAAGCTAGAAGTCATTCATCACTATCTGTCAGGTAAAGAAGGATTTACCGCAACGGCAAAACGGTATGGCGTTAAATTTACCTATGTCCGCACATGGGTTCATGCCTTTAAAGCTCATGGTCAAAAAAGTCTAACCAAGACTTACACTCATCACCCCAGTGCCTTTAAGCTTGCCGTACTCAAGGTAATGGCGCAAGATCAGCTCTCCATTAATCAAGCGGCAGCCCACTTTAATATCGCCTCTCCCAGCACTATCTCCGTATGGCAACGCCTCTACAATGAAGGCGGTATTACAGCCCTAGAACCTAAACCCAAGGGACGGCCACGCATGTCAAAACGAAGTGAGATCCAAGCACTCCTAGCTAAACCTTCAGAGCAGCTTACGCATGAAGAACTCTTGCTGAAGTCGCACTATTTAGAGGTGGAGAACGCTTACTTAAAAAAGCTCGAAGCCTTAGCTCAGCAAAAGTACTTGGCAAACAAGAACAGGTCCAAGTCGTCACCGAGTTAAGGCAGCAGTACCCTTTGCAAACTATCCTAGGCATTGCCAATATGGCCAGGAGTGTCTACTACTACCAGCTAAGTGCTAGTGCTAAAGTCGACCCCTATCTGGATGCTAAGACTCAAATTGGCGCAATCTACCATCGCCACAAGGGCTGCTATGGCTATCGGCGAGTCCATTTAGAGCTGAGCAACCAACATCGTTACCTTGATCCCAAGACCGTACAAAAGCTGATGGGGCAACTAGGGCTTAAATCCCTTGTTAGACCTAAACGCTATCAGTCCTATAAAGGCGATATTGGTAAGGTAGCACCCAACTTATTAGAGCGTAACTTTGCGGCCAGTAAACCCAATCAGAAGTGGGTTACTGATGTGACGGAGTTCAACATCAGGGGTGAGAAGGTATACCTCTCGCCGATCTTAGATCTTTATAACCAAGAGATCGTCTCCTATGAGATTAGCGATCGGCCACAGATTAGCAGCGTCATGCAGATGCTCCAAAGCGCATTTAAACAACTGGGACCAAAAGACAAACCTATGCTGCACTCAGATCAGGGCTGGCAATATCAAATGGGGTTTTATCAACAGGCTATAAAGAAACAAGGCATTACTCAAAGCATGTCTAGAAAAGGTAACTGCTTAGACAACGCAGTGATGGAAAACTGGTTTGGGATTATGAAAATAGAGTTCTTCTATCGGAAGAGGTTTGAAAGTATCGAATCATTTAAAACGGAGCTTAAGGAATACATCCACTACTACAACCATGATCGGATCAAACAAAAACTAAAGGGATTGAGCCCGGTTCATTACCGAACTCAATCCCTTCTGGTAACCTAATTAAACTGTCCAACTTTTGTGGGTCAGTTCACTTGGAGTCCTTTTTCACATTAAAGCATTTCCGCTTTTACTGAACCACAATCTTTGCATCTTTTGCAATCTGGCCCAAGAATTCGTACTGCTTTCTTTGTGTCATGCCGGCACGAATAGCTGCCTTAGCTTGCTCGAATGCTGGTGGCTTGCTTGATTTCTTATCTTCCAGCTTGATTAAATACCAACCTTGCTGCATCTGAATTGGCGCTGGTGAAACCTGGCCCTTAGAAAGGGTTGCCAATACAGAAGCTAACTGTGGAGCCACTTGACCAGGCTGAACCCAGCCCACTGCACCACCCTGTACTTTGTTTGGGGCCAATGAAACACTCTTGGCAACCTTATCAAATGGCTCGCCTTTCTTAATACGTGCCAAGGCAGCATGAGCATCGGCTTCGCTAGCTACTGCAAGATCACTCACTTTATATTCGGTAATCATGCCCTGAGGGCCCAAGGAGGCAATCTCCTTGTTGTATTCAGCCTGAACATCTGCTTCGGTGATTGGGTTTTTAGCCATATAAGTTGATAGCTCTAGATCTGCCAAATAATTTTGACGAATCATCATCAGTTGTGTATTGGCTTTTTCTGAGTTTGCTAAACCCTCTTTTTCTGCTTGCTGCGAAAGTAGCAACACCTCAATGTACTTCTCAATAACTACTTTACGTAATTCTGGAGAATCCTTTTGCCCTTGTGAAAGCGCAACTTTAATTCCCTGCTCTACCATATCATTGGTAATGATGGTTCCATTAACAGAGGCTGCAGCATTAATGGGTAAACCACTCTGCTGGGCATAAGCACTGCCAACAAGCGCGCTGGTCAAAAAGCCTACGGCGATAAAACGAACGACTATTGGATTCAATGCAGAGACAAAAGGTTTCATAAGGAGGATATCTTTCTAAAATTTAGCCTCAATACTACCAGTAGGTATGGGATCAAGAGCAATAAGGCGCAGTAAAATAGCGCTATGTGCGTTCAATATCTCACTACCGTAAATATTGATTGGGTAAAAACCCACTTTGACCTCGATTTACCGATATCAACGGCTCATGATGTATTCCCAACCCATCCAGGGCCCATCATCCTCAAAAGTCATAATGTCGACCGTACCGCAATCGGCTTAGCACGCTTTGGCCTGTTGCCATCGTGGGCTAAAGAAGAAACCTTCGGCAGAAAAACTTATAACGCGAGAGTTGAAACGGTAGCTGAAAAGCCTTCTTATAAATTCGCCTGGGCTAAGCGACATTACGCCTTAGCCCTAGCGGATGCTTTTTATGAGCCTTGTTATGAATCTGGTAAGGCAGTCCGTACTGCTATCAAGCAAGCCAATCACGAACCAATGGCCATTGCCTCTATCTGGGATACTTGGACTGAACCAGAAACCGGTGAACTGATCGTTTCATTTTCTATGCTCACTATCGATGCTAGCAATCACCCAATGATGAAGCGTATGCATAAATCTGAGGATGAGAAACGTACTGTGGTTCCCTTGCGACCTGAACTTTTTAAAGCATGGCTCAATGCCACTCCAGAGGAAGCACAAGCGCTATTGCAAATAGACTCTATTCCTGAGCTAACGCTAGCCTAGAAAGTGATCACAGGCCTTGTGGCTTGATAAGGATCGGCTGATTGGGTTTCTATAGACTCAGCCTCTTCCTCACCATTTGGTTGATTATAAAATTTTGAATCCATTGCGCGTTCTTTAGCTATATGAAGATCTTCTGCTCTTGGATCAACTGGACCAAATGGTCCTTCTACTGGCGACATGGGCTGCTGGTTAAATTCCTGAACCTGCCCGGGAGTATATGGGGAATAAGTGGTCGACCCAGGAGGCAAGGGAGGAGTTTGGGAACAAGCGAAAACACTCATCAACAACAGGAGTGGGCTCAGCTTCGAAAAGAATGTATTCATGAGACTCATTGTATGGCAGCAGCCATTACTTCATCTAAGCGAATTACTTCGGTAACTCTGGAGGATCTTTCTGACCGCTGGGATGCGACACATCAGCAATAGAAAAATAACTGCCGCATAAATCGAGACTGTTCCCAAATCATTTTTACCTGCCTTGTGCCACCAATAGTGAACTATTGCAGTGCATGCGATCAAGTACACAAGCTTGTGCAATAAAGTCCAACGTCTACCAAGCTGACGAACTGCCCAATGATTTGATGTCACTGCCAATGGGACAAGCAATACCAAAGTCAGAAAGCCCATCGTAATGAAGGGGCGCTTTACAACATCACTCCACATGGACTGAATATTTAAATTCTGATCCAACCAGAACCAAATCGAAAAGTGCATGCAGGCATAGAAGAAACAAAAGAGTCCCAACATGCGACGCAACTTAATCCAAGCAGACAAGCCCGTAATTAAGCGTAAGGGGGTCATCGCCAACGTAATACATAAAAAGACTAACGCCCAAGTACCAGTAGAGCGGGTGATGAATTCGATTGGATTAGCACCCAAACCTTCGTGATCGCCAAGCCAAACTAAGCGAGCTAAGGGCAGCAAAGAAAGCAAGAAGACCGATGTCTTAATCAAATTCATAAGCCATATTAAACGACCCCATTGATTCAGAATCAATGGGGTCGTTTAATTAATTGCAATACGATTAAAACTTAAGCTAAGCCAAACTCAGACCTTCCTTGCTCAGCGGGAAGTTTCGAACTGGTCTACCAATCGCAGCAGAAATGGCATTCGCAACGGCGGGGCCAACTACGCAGATCGTTGGCTCACCCACTCCACCCCAAAAATCAAAACTCGGCACTAAAACTGTTTCAACTCTTGGTGTGGCCGATAACTTCAATATTGGGTAGGTATCCAGATTCTGCTGTTTGATGCGGCCTTTTTCTACCGAGATCTCTGGTAAGAAGATTGCGTCCAATGCCATCGCCACAGAACCTTCAATTTGCTCTCGAGTTAAGTAGGGGTTAACGACATGCCCAGAATTTAAAGCAAATACCAAGCGCGTAACCTTCACTACATTATTCTGTACAGTCACTTCAGCAACACAAGCAGAGTAGCTGGCATAGCCCATAAACTGAGCAACGCCACGATAGGTTCCTGCTGGTAAAGGCTTATCCCAATCCGCCTTCTTCGCAGCAGCATTGAGCACTCCCAAATGCTTTGGATGACTTTGCATAAGCGCCTGCCTAAATTTCACAGGATCCTTACCTGCCGCCTTAGCGCACTCATCCATAAAACATTCCATGAAGATGCCGTTTTGGTTGGTGTTTACGCCACGCCATGGGCCAACTGGCACATGGGTATTCTTCATTACATACTCTGTTAAGAGTGTCGGGAAAGTATAGCCAAGCTGCGCATCAGGACCCTTCTCATAGAAGCCCTGGAGCTGACGCTCATCTTTTCCATTTTTGATGGCCTGTGGCGCCAATGTGGCATTAATCGATTGACCGGCAACTTTAATATGCATGCCTGTCAAATTGCCAAAACTATCTAGCCCAGCAGTCATTTTTGCCATCGCTATCGGATGGTAGTAATCATGAGTCATATCCTCTTCTCGACTCCAAATTACTTTGACCGGCACCCCTGGAAACTTTTGCGCCACTTTGGCGGCAAAGGTTGTGAAGTCTTGTGTAGATCCACGACGACCCAAGCCACAACCAGAATCCAATTTATATACTTCGCAATTCGCGAGTGGTAATCCAGTAGCTTCAGATAAAGCTGCATGCGAACCTTCGCCATTTTGAGTTGGTACCCATGCTTCTGCACGGTCACCCGTGATTTTGACGGTGGCATTCATAGGCTCCATCGTGACGTGTGCACGATAAGGCGTGTAATAGATGGCTTCTACTTTCTTAGCAGCGCTATTGATGGCGGCAGGTGCGTCACCTTCCTTACGCTGCCAAAAGTCACCCTCTTCATCCAAACCATCGCGCAACATCTTATTAATGCCATCTTGTGAGACGTTGGCAGCCTTACCCTCGTCCCAAACAATGGGCATTGCATTGAGTGCTGTATTCGCATGCCACCAGGTATCAGCTACCACCGCTACAGTACTGTCATCAATCTTGACTACACCCTTCACACCGCGCATTTCTTTAATTTTGGCTTCGTCATAACTCACTAATTTGCCGCCAAAGACAGGGCAAGCTTTTACAGAAGCGCAGAGCATGCCTGGAAGCTGTAAATCAACACCATATACTTTTGATCCATTAACCTTATTGGCAGTATCTAAACGCGCATAAGGTTGCCCAGCAACCTTCCAATCCCTAGGGTCCCTCAAGGTGATCGACTTGGGATCAGGCGGAGTTAAGGTAGATGCCAGCTCGGCTACTTTGCCGTAGGTCGTTTTTCGACCTGTTGCTTTATGTGTGATCACACCCTTATCTACAGTCAACTCTGCAACGGGCACATTCCATTGATTGGCAGCTGCCTGCATCAACATGATGCGAGCTGCTGCTGCGCCACGGCGCACATAATCTTCAGAGATTCGAATGCCACGGCTACCACCAGTACCGTGCTCACCCCACACGCGCTTGCGCGCCAAACTTTGTCCTGGCGTAGCTGACTGAGTTTTAACCTTTTTCCAATTGCACTCGAGCTCCTCAGTAACCAATTGAGCCAGCCCCGTACGAGTGCCCTGCCCCATCTCTGATCGAGCAATTCTGATGTAGACAGTATCGTCTGGCTTAATGCTGACCCAAGCATTGACTTCAGCATCACCTGCTTGAGTTGGCGTATTCGGGTCATATTTCGCGCTAGCCTGAGCGAATGCGGCATCGGGTAAAGCGCCTATCCCCAGCATAAGCCCACCACCCAGCATAGTGCCCTTGATGATGAAATCACGACGAGAAGAATTTTCTAAATCAGGAGTTTGTTTTTGTGTTGTCATGTTCTTCTCCTTAACCACGTGTCGCAAGAGTGGCGTTTTACTGCGCTAAAACATCCGCCAACTTCTTTTGACCGGAGGCAACATAAATTCCATCCCGAATTTTTTGGTACGTTCCACAACGACATAAATTACCCATTGCATTATCGATGTCTGTATCCGTAGGCTTTGAATTCCTCTTTAAAAGAGCGGCTGCTGCCATGATTTGGCCTGATTGGCAATAACCGCACTGAGGCACATCGAGTGCAACCCATGCTTGCTGTACTGGATGCGTATTGTTTTTAGAGAGTGCTTCAATGGTAGTAATTTTGGCTTTACCAACGGCAGATACTGGAATTGAACAAGAACGTACTGGCTCACCATTGAGGTAGACGGTACAGGCTCCGCATTGCGCAACTCCACAGCCATACTTCGTACCAGTGAGTCCTACCACTTCCCGAATAGCCCACAATAAGGGCATATTTGGCTCTACATCAATACTCTGCACCTGACCATTAATGTCTAATTGCATGTTGTCTCCTATGGTTTTGTTTTCAAAAGACTATAAATCATTCTGAACTTTTTGCGCTCGCACATAAATGTCTCGGTCTAGGGCAAAACCCTATCGAATTAGGCTGTAATTTGCTATCCTGAAAGCTCAATTAAGGATAAATATGACTGAAGAGAACCAAACCCAGAATGACGAAGATTTTGACTATGGGTGCGAGTGTGCAATGACCTTGCTCAACGAGCCAACCGAAGACCGTCTGAACGACTTAATTGATGAACTAGATGAAGATGGCATGATCTCCACCGAAGTAGTCTATGGCTTGCTAGCTACCATCCTCATGAGCATGAATGAGGAAGAGCACGAAGGCGACGAACACTAATTAGTGTTGATTTACTTGGGAAGCAAAGGCATCCATTGCCTTTGCCAACTGAATATCTAGTTTAGTTAAAGCGCCGACTGAGTGCGTACTCAATTCCACAGTCACTTTATTCCAAGTATTTGACCAATCTGGATGATGGTCAATTTCTTCCGTATACTGCGCACAGAGCGTCATAAATTCAAAAGCTTTTTTGAAGTCTACAAAAGTAAACTCCCTCGATATCTTTTTGCCACAGGCCTGCAAAGACCACAACGGAATTTTTTTTTTCAAATCGATGCCATCAATCAACACAGAATCTCCTTTAAACAGCAACACTTTGCGAGAGCTGCTTTAAGTCTTCTGGATAGAGCCAGCGCCATTCACCTTCTGCCAAATCTGTAGGCATTCGGTATGCCCCAATTTCAGTACGGTGCAGTTTGGCGACATGATTTCCAACAGCTGCCATCATACGCTTTACCTGGTGATAGCGCCCTTCAACTATCGTCATTGCTAGGACATGTTCAGATACTTGCTTGCATGCTGTGGCATAGCAAGGTTTTGGGTCATCATCAAGCACAACGCCACTCATCAAATGATCAATTTGTTTTTGCGTAATCGGCTCTGGTGTTGTGATTTCATAGACCTTACCAATATTTTTCTTTGGGGTCGTCATCTTATGAATAAACTGACCATCATCCGAGATCAAGAGCAATCCGGTGGTGTCATAATCCAGGCGCCCAACGCATTGGAGTCCTCGCTCAACAAAAGGACTTGGTAGCAAGCTATAAACACTGGGATGGTGTGTCGTTTTATGCGAGCACTCGTAATTCGCTGGCTTATTAAAAGCAAGATAAGCTTTCTCGTGATACTCCCAGTCTTTACCCTCTACGTTCAGCATCAGATTGTCGGTGGCAATTCTTTCTTCCGGGTCATCAGCCAACGCGCCGTTCACTTTAACTAGGTCGGCATATACCAAATCACTGCAATAGCGACGGGTGCCAAAGCCTTGGCTAAAAAGAATTTTTTCTAGGGAAATAGGTTTTGCCATATGCTGCAGAGCATACTACAGAGCAGGCCCCCATTGAGTTGAGTATTCATATGCTGCAATTCATTATCATTAGATAACCCTCAATTAAATAATCCCATCACCATGCTATCCACCCCAAAACCACGCTCCCTATTACATACCCGAGAAATTACTTTTCAGGGTTATGCAAGGGAAGATGGTTTATGGGATATCGAGGGTCATCTCAAAGATTTCAAGACAAACCCTTTTCAAACAAGTGCAAAAACCTGGCAGCCGGGCGAAGCCTTTCATGATATGTGGGTACGAGTCACGCTTGATAAAGAGTTTGTCATCAAAGGGATTGAAGCAGTCATGGATGGGCAACCCCATGCAGAATGCACAGCAGCTATTCCGCCGATGGATTCCCTCATTGGAGAGCGGCTAGGTAAGGGCTGGCGAAAAACGATTGATAACCACCTTGGTGGAATTAAAGGCTGCACGCATTTGCGCGAACTTCTCTTCAACCTTGCTACCGCAGCTTATCAATCCATTCCAGGGGCATTCTTTGATCCGAATGGCGATAAGCCACCGCTTTACTTGGGCACCTGCAAGTCATGGGACTTTGATGGCCCCGTAGTCATGCGCGTGTACCCCAAGTTTTATCACTGGAAGCCGTAGACCTTATAGGGCGTCTCGATGCAAGGTTGTGCCAGCAAATGATTGCTGAACCGGCATCACTTCAAGGGCATTGATATTCATATGCGCAGGTAAAGTAGCAGTCCAATAAATTGCTTCCGCAATATCATCCGCACTTAAGGCGTGAACACCTTCATAGACTTTATCTGCTTTTTCATCATCACCCTTAAAGCGAACATTCGAATACTCGGTACCCGAACTTAAGCCTGGTTCAACACAGGTGACGCGCAAGGGCGTTCCCAATAAGTCAGCGCGCAAATTTAAACTAAATTGCTTAACAAATGCTTTCGTAGAACCATATACATTACTGCCGGGGTAGGGATACAGACCTGCTACCGATCCTATATTAATAACGTGACCGCATTTACGCTCAACCATTCCAGGTAAAAAGGCCCTAGTCATGTGAACTAAACCTTTAATATTGGTATCAATCATTTGATCCCAATCGGAAATCTTTGCTTGGTAAGCTGGCTCAAGACCTAAAGCAAGACCGGCGTTGTTAACTAAAACAGTCACTTTAGAAAACTCTGCCGGCAAAGTACTGGCCAGAGTGTCTACATGAGTGCTGTCACAAACATCCAGTACCAAGGTGTGAAGTTTTTTCTGCTGCTCAGCAGGTAAGGAGCTCTTTAGAGCCTCTAAACGATCCAACCTCCTGCCAACCGCAACCACTTTGTGACCATGAGCTAAAAAGCGTCGGGCAGTTGCCTCTCCAAATCCTGCGGTAGCGCCAGTAACCAATACAGTGTGTTCCATGCTTCCTCTTTAAATCTTTAGTAAATAGTATTTTGTAATTTAATATTAATGCCTATATGGTATTCCTGCGTGCGCTCACTTTTTCATTGCTATGCATTCCTGCCGCTCTAGCGTGCGCCACGGAGCAACCCTCTCCCACACCTATTTTAGGGCTCGTTAATGCATCTCAAGAAAGATCTCAAGATCACATTCTAGAGTTTTGGGGCTATCATGCCGCCCAGGGTGCCGATAACTATGCTGACACGCTTAAATTACGCTATTACAACCCCTTAAATCTTGGTAGCTGGCATGGAACCATGAGATTGGACGCTGCTTATACGGCCGCCTATGGACCAACACTTGCCGCACAATCCACCGGCACCTACTCACCCAACAATGCAATGCTCACAATTTGGGGTGGTCAAGCCGATTGGTTTGCAAATATTGGGGCCAGAATATTAGCCCCACTCGGTAGCACAGGCCAGTGGCTAGCAGGACCTCAGGTGAGCACCTCCTTTAGGCCTGTAGGTAGCAGCCAAAATATCCTTGCAGATATTTCACCTCTCGCCAGATACATGATGGGCTTTAATCGCAAGGCACCCACAGCCTCCGGTTTACCCCCCGTAGATAATCACCTCGAGCTTTATCCAACGGTCGGCCTCAATCTGACCTCCAGCACTCAGCTCCGCTTCTGGGATGAAAATGGCGCCGTTTATAACTCGGCAGGTGGCGGCTGGTTTGTACCAATCGATGCTATGGTGACTCAGCGCATTAATAAAAATCTTTTAATCGCCATCGGTGGAGCCAAGCAAGTTGTGCAGACTTATCAACTTTACAACTGGACCGTATACGGAAAAATTTCACTTAGCTTTTAAGGCAAGCGATAAAAAAGATCAACCAAGATCAACCAAGATCTCATTCTCTAGTTTTGCTGCGCCTGATTTCACCAAAGCTTTAGGTAGCCACTGCGTAAATTCATCCATACTCATATTGAGTTGTCTTGCTGCGCTAATTAATGCTGGCGTATGCACAATCCATGCATTCACTTGAGCGATATCACGACTACGCCATTCTAAGAGGCGATATTTCAGCAACACTTTAGCCCCGTGGCGTGCATTTCGATCTGGATCGGAGGCCAAGTAATCCAATCTTGATCTTGCTGCGGCAAGAGATTTAGAAACATCTACAAAAGGTGCGCCATGCCCAGGAATCACCAGATTGACTGGCAAGGCCTCTATTAGATCCAAGGTTTGTGCTACCTCCTCAAAACCCGCCTCACCCCAGAGCTCTGGGAAAATAACCCCAAAGCCCTCTTCCCATAGGGCGTCTGCTGAAATCAAGATGCGATGATCCGCCTGATACAGCATGACAGAGTGTGGATCATGCCCTGGTGCCGCCAATATCTTCCAAAAATATCTTCCTAGCAATATTTCCTCGCCTGGAACTAATACACCCTGATACGGAAACTGTGGGCACTCCTGCCCCAAGTTGTCGTAGCTTAATAGAGTGCTATCCCAGTTTTTAACTGCTATCGCTTCAGCAGCTGGAATGTATACCTCGCAATGAAAAGACTCTACTAAGGCAGCATTGCCGCCACAGTGATCTGAATGTAGATGGGTATTCACCATCTTATTTAATTTCAGTAGGCGATGCTTTTGCATAGCATTCCGAACTAAACCGATAGTCAGATCTTGGTGAGCACAATATCCAGAATCCACTAAGGAAGCATCATTTTCACCAAAGTGAAAAATATTATTGGCGGAGAGCCAGCCTCTTTCAAAGACTTCAATTCCTGGGGGCAGAAAATGCGCAGTCATAACTTAGGAGCTTTGTGTTTACTTGGTAGTTGATTGTGGAGTTAACTCTAGCTTCCGCACATCAAACTGCTGCGCTTGTATGCGCACCAAGGTGTCTTCATAGACTTTTTTGTCTAACTGTGGCGTTCTGGACAGAATCCAAAGATATTCACGGCGAGGATCACTCACGACAGCCACTTGATACTGAGGATCTAGGTCAATCACCCAATAATCGCCCCATACCAAAGGGATAAAGGCCAGCCACTCAGGTGCAAATCGCACCTCCAGCCTGGGAGAGTCTTTTACCCCAATCTGCCTTGCCGTACCCTCGGCCTCTGATAAATCGCCTTCAGCCGTTTTGCAGCTATTAAGCACTTTTAGCGTGCTATCAGCCCTAGCTGAATAGACCGCCCTAGTATTACTGACGCACTTCCTCTGAAACCAATTGGGGTATTTGGCAATCTCATACCAAGTACCTAAATAACGCTGCACATCTAGAGAGGGAATCGTCTTTACCGGTGTATCACTTCCCTGCCCGTAAGCAGAAAAGTGAAACAACAAAATGCAGGCACTAAAAAGTAATGAGTAAATTTTGCTCATTACTAATAGTACTTCTTCAGATCCATGCCCGTATACATGCTAGCTACTTGGTCGCCATAGCCATTAAACATCTGGGTTTTAACTTTTGGCGCAAACATGCCCTTAGGGTCGCCAATGCGACGCTCAACCGCTTGACTCCAACGCGGGTGATCTACCTGAGGATTGACATTGGAATAGAAGCCATACTCACGTGCATCGAACTGATTCCAGCTAGTCTTAGGCATCTCTTCTGTAAAACGGATCTTGACAATCGACTTAGCGCTCTTAAAGCCGTATTTCCAGGGCACCACTATGCGGACTGGCGCACCATTTTGTTTTGGCAAGACTTCGCCATATAGACCAAAAGTCAGTAGCGTTAATGGATTCATGGCCTCGTCCATGCGCAAGCCTTCACGATAGGGCCAATCAATAATATTGCTCTTCACGCCCGGCATTTGCTTGCGATCAGCTAAGGAAATAAATTCCACATACTTTGCAGATCCCAGTGGCTCGACTTTATTAATGAGCTTAGAAAGTGAGTAACCATCCCAAGGGATGACCATAGACCAACCCTCAACACAGCGCATCCGATAAATTCGCTCTTCCATTGGAGCCAGCTTGAGAAAGGCATCAATATCAAGTGTCATTGGCTTTTTGACCAATCCCTCGATCGAGATAGTCCATGGTCTTGTCTGCAAAGAATCTGCATATGCCGCTGGATCAGCCTTATCAGTACCAAACTCATAAAAGTTGTTGTAGCTGGTGACGTACTTCAGGGCAGTCAAATCATCCTTATTCGCATAGGCGGGATTAAGGGTAGCTGCCAACTTTTCCGGACTGACAGCAAGCGCTTCCCTAGAGAACCAGGGCGCCAGCGCCATTCCGAAACCCCCTGCAGCAGCAGTCTTAATAATATTACGGCGGTTTTCAAATACGGTTTTTGGAGTGATATCACCCGCAAGAATGGTCTTATCAGTAAAACGCATGTTGCACTCCCATGAATGTAATAAACCTATTTTGCTACCGATGGGAATTTCTTGCTTAAGATAGGCTCGCGCGCATTTTGTTCATCAAAGCCAGGCTATGCTTATCCATACCCCCAACCATATCAGTGAGATCCGGATAGTCTCGAGTGAGGGTCTCTCCGCCGTAAAAGCGCAGCAACCAATCTGGAAAGTTACGTTCAGTAATTTCACGAATTTCTAACAGCTCAACACGATGATGGCGCTTATCTTCCTGAATGCGTTTCCAGACCTTCATGACATTAGCGTGCTCACCTTCTATGATTTGACCAAACTGCTGGTTGTCATACAAAAGAATGCCGGTAACACCATTTTTTTGATTAAACGCGCGTGCCGATTCTAGCAAGCGCATTAAGCCAAGAAAAGACATATCCGAGACCGCTTCACTCAGATAACTCAATTCAACCAGGTCTTTTGGTTTTGGCATGTCTCAAAATAAGATTTATAAATAAAAAAGGCAAACCCGAAGGTTTGCCTTTAAATACTAAAGCTATTTTAAAATTTAAATACTTATCGCTTATACCTATTATGCGTTTGCTGCCTTTAAGGCTGCATTCAAAGTAGCACTAGGACGCATTACCGCTTCAAACTTCTCAGAATCGGGCATAAAGTAACCGCCAATATCTGCTGGCTTACCTTGAACCGCTTTGAGTTCATCCGCAATCTTTTGCTCATTCTCAATCAAAGATTTTGCCAAAGGAGCGAAGTGCGCTTGCAATTCTTTATCTTCTGTTTGAGCAGCCAATGCTTCAGCCCAGTACATAGCAAGGTAGAACTGGCTACCGCGGTTATCTAACTCACCAGTTCGTGGTGAAGGTGACTTATTGTTATCCAATAACTTACCAGTCGCTTCATCCAAAGTGCGGGCTAAGATTTTTACCTTGTTGTTACCTGTCTTATCACCAATATCCTCAAGAGATACAGCTAAAGCCATGAACTCGCCAAGTGAATCCCAACGCAAATGATTTTCTTCTACCAACTGTTGAACGTGCTTAGGAGCTGATCCACCAGCGCCAGTTTCAAACAAGCCGCCGCCAGCCATTAAAGGCACGATGGACAACATCTTTGCACTAGTACCTAATTCCATAATTGGGAATAAGTCGGTGAGATAGTCACGCAAAATATTACCAGTCACAGAAATCGTGTCCTTGCCACGAATCACTCGCTCTAAGGTATAACGCATTGCACGAGTCTGGGACATGATTTGAATATCTACACCAGTCAGATCGTAATCCTTGAGGTAGGTATTGACCTTCTTGATCAATTCAGCTTCATGTGGGCGGTATTCATCGAGCCAGAATACTGCTGGAGTATTAGAAAGACGCGCGCGATTTACGGCCAACTTGACCCAATCACGAATTGGCGCATCTTTAACCTGACACATACGCCAGATATCGCCCTCTTCCACATGTTGTTCAAGCAATACGGTGCCATCATCGGCTACGATGCGTGCCACACCAGCTTCAGGAATTTCAAAAGTCTTGTCGTGTGAACCGTACTCTTCAGCCTGTTGAGCCATCAAGCCGACGTTAGGCACTGTACCCATAGTCGTTGGATCAAAGTTACCGTGCGTCTTACAGAAATTAATCATTTCTTGATAGATACGGGCAAAGGTACTTTCTGGAATGACTGCCTTCGTATCATGCAAACGACCATCAGCACCCCACATTTTTCCACCAGCACGAATCATTGCAGGCATAGAAGCATCTACGATCACATCACTTGGGGAATGAAGATTAGTAATACCTTTAGCAGAGTCCACCATCGCCAATGCTGGACGATGCTCGTGGCAGGCATGCAAATCTTGAATGATTTCTTCGCGCTTAGATTCTGGCAAAGTCTTGATCTTTTCATACAGGCTGCTCATGCCGTTATTAGCATTTACGCCCAATTCTTCAAACAGCTTGGCATGCTTTTCAAAAGCATCTTTGTAGAAAATCTTTACCGCGTGACCAAACACGATTGGGTGAGAAACCTTCATCATGGTTGCCTTGACGTGCAAGGACAGCATCATGCCGGTCTTATAAGCGTCTTCGATTTCTTTCTCGTAGAACTCACATAACGCTTTTTTGCTCATGTACATGCTGTCGATAATTTCGCCAGCTAATAAAGAGACCTTTGGTTTAAGGACAATAGTCTTGCCGCTCTTTGTCACCAAGTCCATCTTCACATCACAAGCCTTAGTCAAGGTCATGGACTTCTCACCAGCATAAAAATCGCCGCCATGCATATGAGAAACGTGAGTACGTGACGCCTGACTCCACTCCCCCATCGAGTGTGGATTTTTACGAGCGTAACGTTTCACAGCAGGAGGTGCACGGCGGTCAGAGTTACCTTCGCGCAATACAGGGTTTACTGAGCTACCCAAACATTTGGAATAGCGAGTGCGAATGGATTTTTCTTCATCCGTTTTTGGATCTTCAGGGAAATCAGGAATCTTGTAGCCTTTAGATTGCAACTCTTTAATGGCTGCAAGTAACTGAGGTACGGAAGCACTAATATTTGGCAGCTTAATAATGTTGGTATCAGGCAATAAAGTCATTTTACCTAGCTCAGCCAAGTTATTAGGAACTTGCTGTTCAGGGGTCAAGCATTCAGGAAACTCAGCCAAGATACGGGCGGCAACTGAAATATCGCTCGTCACAATCTCCACACCAGCGGGAGCTGCAAAAGTACGAATAATTGGCAGAAATGCGCGAGTAGCCAAAAGTGGCGCCTCATCTGTCAGCGTATAAATAATCTTTGATTGCTCTGAAGCCATGAATGTTTCCTCAATATTGAAAAAATTACAGAGTCAGGTTTTTACCCTGTCGCTCTCAAATCCACATTTTGCAAGTCGCTTGTAGCGCATCTTTTGCCAATGAGGCGAGTTTTTCATTTTAAATCATCGGGTCTGTCAAAAATGCCGGTTTTGCACCTTAAAGCGTCTGATAAGGGGCAATTTAAGGGAATCCACCAAGACAACCGAAGCTTCAAATTCACCGTACACTGCATGCCATGACCAGCAAACATCCTTTACTAAACAAAAATCTGGTGCTGCTGATCATTTGTCAGGGGCTATTCCTCACCAATAATGTCACTTTTATAGCTATCAATGGGCTTGTGGGGTTAAGTCTTGCGCCAGCCAGCTGGATGGCCACCCTACCCGTTATGGGCTATGTTGTCGGGGGCGCCTTTTCTACCTCCATTGTGGCTAAATCTCAAAACTACTTTGGGCGCAGAGTTTCGTTCCAATTAGGCTTGCTAGTAGCAATGCTCTCAGCACTGCTATGCGCCTACGCCGCCATCACGAGAAACTTTTGGCTGTTGGTCTTGGGGACCTTTATTGCAGGCTATTACAGCGCTAATGGGCAGCTCTATCGCTTTGCTGCAGCAGAACTGACAGACCACAGTCAACGCGATAAGGCGATTTCTTGGGTATTAGCTGGTGGCATCCTTGGCGCAGTTATTGGACCCAATCTAGCCTCCTGGACGCGAGATCTTTTTGATACCGCCTTTCTGGGAGCCTATCTCACTCTATCCATTGCCGGGTTCATTGGCATCTTCGTGATGCAGTTCATTCGTTTTCCACAAGAGCTAAAGACCCAGCATGCCCTCACTGATGGACGCCCACTGAAAGTCATTCTCCAGCAGCCCGTCTTTATGGTTGCCATCATTGGTGCAGCATTGGGGTATGGGGTCATGAATCTACTCATGGCCGCCACACCTTTAGCAATGCAAATCTGTGGATTACCATTCTCGGACACCGCTTTAGTTCTGGAGTGGCATGTGATTGGCATGTTTGCCCCTGGATTTTTTACAGGATCACTTATCCAACGATTTGGGGTGCTAAAGATCATGGGGACTGGGGTGCTTCTGAACTTCATCTGCATTGCAATCGCCCTTACCGGAACCGATCTCCATCAATTCTTTATCGCTTTATTTTTACTCGGTGTTGGCTGGAACTTTTTATTTACTGGCGCCACCTCTTTAGCAATGACTGCCTATCGACCCAATGAGCGCGACAAAGCACAGGCTGCCATTAATTTCTTCGTCTTTGGAACTATGGCCTTCACTTCTTTTGGATCAGGCGCCCTTGTCACTTCACATGGTTGGAGCATCCTCAATTGGGGATCACTCATCCCTGTTGTAGTGAGCGGTCTGGCGATTTTCTGGCTTGCTGAGCAACGGAGAAAATCGCGAGTCACGGCCTAAGAGGCTTTAGCTAGCGGCAAGTTAAACAATAGATTTTGAGGCTTTAACTTCAGCTGCTGCTGGTTGTTCATGGCAATAGCCATATATACCGGCTTACCAGCCTGTGCCTTAGCTACGGCAGCTTCATCGATAAAGTCTAGACGAAATAAACAAATCACCTTTTGTAACTCATCTGCTTCTACCAACTCTTTGTTGTAAAGCTTATTAAGTATTTCAGTAGCGGCTGCATCTAGACCAACATGCCATGACCACTTAGGATCCGTGATTTGCTGCATGGGAGTAATGCGTACGCTAACCCCCAGAAAATGCTTTATCCATTTTTCTAAGACGCGACAAAAATAGTTAATAGGCTCATGCCCAAAATTGAGCTGAACCGCTAAATCAAAATCTTCGTTTCTAGTCCAATAGGTATCAGCATTGTCTTCATGTAGCACATCCAGATCGGCTGAACGCATCGTCATTGACTTGCCTTTAAGCAAATCCATGATGTTGCCCGTATCACTAGCCTGAGCATTGCGCGCAACTACCTCATCGTCTGCGCCCATCACAATGCCATCCTCGATAACAGTAATCTTCTGAGTTCTGAAAAAGAGCTCGCCCATACGGGCTTCCAGTGGATGTGCATCGTTACCCAGGATATGTCTAATAAAAATTTGGGCGAGTTGAGCAATAAATAAAGGCGGTACGTCTACTCCCTCACCCTTAAACAAACTCATATAAAAGTTCTCTAGGGAGCTTGCCCCTAATAAACGCTTCCGATAACGCAGCCAAACACGATAGTTCTCCTGAATATCCTCATCAGCCATCGCCGAGATTTCATCATCAGTAACATCTGTACGAGGGTTGTCAGTTAAACGTTGATGAAGCGAACGTTCGATAGCGCAAGATTCGGGAACTAGCTTGAGCTCCGGCCTCTCCATATAAGTACGCAAAAAGTCATCTGTCACCAACAACTGATCATCAGAACTGATGGTCAGGGTGCTATATGCAGAATTTGGCCAATAATTTGTCATACGTTTTCGCTATTGCATGATTACCGAAGGAATTTACAGAGCTCAGAATATACTAGCCAATCAATTTGTGTGAAATAGGAAAACATCATGAGTGAACTGAAAAAAATCGATACTGTTGTGGGCGAAGGCAAAGAGGCTGCAGCAGGTAATCATGTGGATGTACATTACACCGGCTGGCTTTATGACGAGAAGGCTACTGACCATAAAGGTCAAAAGTTTGATAGCTCCTTAGATCGTGGCCAACTCTTTAGCTTCCCTTTGGGTGCTGGTCATGTGATCAAAGGCTGGGATCAAGGCGTAGCTGGCATGAAAATTGGTGGCAAACGTACCCTCATCATTCCTTCCGAGATGGGCTATGGCCCTCGCGGCGCGGGTGGCGTTATTCCTCCAAATGCCACCCTGGTATTTGATGTGGAGCTCCACGGCGTTAACTAAGGCTCGCGTATTCGGCAGCTAAACAAAAGCCACCCTCGGGTGGCTTTTTAAATACTTTGATCTACTTAAGATCTAAAAACTTAAGAGCGCAGATCCTTGCCGTTCAGCGTCAAGCGATTAGACGAACGGTTTTGACATAAACCAATCAGGCGATTTCTTTCGGCCATCACTTTATCTGCATAGCCGCCATCATCCTCGGCATTCGCAGCACCAACGTAGTACTTCAGACCATTGCGCAATGAACCAGCTGTAGCGATCAGGTATTTCAAAATATAGGCACCAACACGAATATTGACTTCAGGCTTAGCAGCTTCAGAAGTCCCGCCAAAGATTGCATACTTGTCTTTATGCACTGAAGTCATCACTTGCATGAGGCCTTCAGCACCGGCGTGACTCTTAGTATTTGGGTTGAAGTTGGATTCCACCGAGATTACTGCCAATAAAAGCACTGGGTCAATGTTGACTTCTTTTGCAATCAAAATCGTGTTTGAAACATACTCTTCAATCTTCAAACGATCGAGACTGTATTTCTTCTCAAAGAAGTCAGCTACAGCACGTTGATTCTGAATCGAACCCATTAAGTTGCTATCCAAAGCCTGGGGGTCCATCTTTGAAGTTGGGATGCGATCAGACAGATGGGAAATCGATTTCACCTGCATTTGCGCCACAGAGGGCATTAGCAAAGCTACGGTCTGCTGCTTGGCACCAGTCAAACCAGTTGAAGCAGGAATCTTAGACTTGCCATAGATCACAGCGGCGATCTCAGTATCAGTGGTCTGGGCGGCTGATACTTCATTGGACTCTTTATATTGATTGAGCATGCCAAAGCCGTTATTCCAAACCATGTGGCGCGCTTCTTCAGGAACAAGGATACGTGCAAGGTCAAAAGCGCCGGCATTAGTACCATTGCCTGAAAGCCAAAACCCAACCACCATGAACACAGTTAAAACGAGTAGGCCATTAATGACCCGATAGATCGGAGCCATGGCATGCGCTAGCAGCTCATTAGCAGTCAAAGTGTTTGACTGAGGATTCTGCATATCGCTCAAATTGTTAGCTAAACATTTACTCATTCATTGTTTGCAAGACCTCAAAAAACTAGACTACCGTTTTATGCTGCATTGCAATATCTAAAAAACATAGGTCATCCTAAGAAGTTTCTTATATCAAGTCAAGAATAAAGAAGTAGAAATCAATAACTTATTGATCTAGGAATCCGGGAGATCCCGCATATAGGTAGCTACAAACATATATAAATCAATAAAATCAATAGCTTATATAGGTTAGGGAGTACTAATTTCACTCTATAAAAAAATCGCTTAAATGGGACTTTTTTGTGTTTTTGGCCAAAAATTCAACCCAAAAAATCATATATCTAGTGCTTTCATGCCTGTAATTTTCTAGGGGTAGTAGCAAGGCAGATGTTATTGCAAGGAAGTATTTTCAAGCCTTCTTCAAGAAAACATGCACTTTGATATACAGAAAAATATCAACAGAGTTCTGTTGCTTATTAGCTCTGGAGCTAGCCCAAGATTAAAAGATGCGTGCGCCTGAAGTGGAGGTCATACACTAAGAGCCCATGAAATTCCTTCGTCACCTTCTTGCCCTTGTAGCAATTGCCGCCTCATTAAACGCCCTTGCGGCTTTTGAAGACTGTAAAGATCTATTCCCAGCTCAGCAAATACCCATGAGTCCACAAGTGGGGCGCGACCTTTGCTTTGATAGCTTTGCCATCTACTACTCTCCTCAGGATAAAAAGCCAATCTATGCCGTTGAAAAGCTTAATCGGGAGCAGCTATCTGCCCCGCACCCGCGAAGAAGCAACCAGTTTTACGAAGAAGCCAGACTACCCTTCTCCGAACGGGCCCTGCTCTCGGATTACCGCGGAAGCGGCTTTGATAGGGGGCATAATGCCCCAGCAGGTGACATGAGTAATGAACGCTCTATGGCTCAATCTTTCTCATTGGCCAATATGATGCCCCAAGCCAGGCAAAACAATCAGGGAATCTGGGCTAAGAATGTCGAGGAGCCGACTAGAGCTTATGTCAAAAGATCTTCAGGCGACATCTACGTTTACACAGGCTCCATTGGCAATAGCGGCAGTATTGGCAGAAGCCGAGTGACGATTCCTAGCCATTTATATAAGTTGGTGTATGACTCCAATAAAAATATTGCTTGGGCATATTGGATCGAAAACACCAATGAAGCATCTATGACTGCGCCCATCTCTTATCCACAGTTGATACAAAAGACAGGAATTGACTTTCACTTACCCGTAGGTGAAGGCGACAGTACGAACAATACGTCGGCGCAGACCCATGACAACAAGGGGCAAAGGGCTCTCGTTGGTGGATGGTATCCCATATTTTTTGACGATTACTCCTCAAGCAAGCTCAATGATGTCATCAACAATATCAAGTCGGGCAAGATAGCCAATATTCAGATTCAATATGACCGCAATGAAACTCTTGCAAAACAGATTTCTTCGCAAATTGAATCGCAGGCCAAGTTCAAGGCCAGCTTAATTCAAAGCAGTCCACCAGAATCAGCAACTGTGACTTACGAACGTAATCGCGTCACACTGGTTATTCGCTCAAAGTAATTTAGATTTAGCGTGCAGGCCATGCGCCCGCTGGATTGGCGCCAAGAGTCCACGCAGACCATTGTGGTCTAGGGTATGCATTAATTCCAATAATTCACCAAGCTCGCCCTTAGGAAAACCTTCGCGGGCAAACCATGCCAAATAATTCCCCGGCAGATCAGCCAATGTACGCCCTGCGTGCTTACCAAAAGGCATCTTCATTAAAACCAGTTTTTCCAAGGACTCAGCGTTCATTTGTAGAAATCTTACAAGCAAAAAAGAATAGGCCCATAGATTTCGCCATTTCTTAGGTCATGGTTATTTTAATTAGTTGAGAATCATTCTCATCTAATGCTATATTGAGAACCATTCTCATTTAGATTGCTAACCACTAACCTCAAGGGACCATGAAATTGACCATCAATAGACTTCTTGCATTCAGCCTCTTCTTAGTTGCCACACTTCACTTCTCCTTAGCTCATGCAGGCGAGGGAGTGTTTGGCTGGATCTACACCTTAGATTTACAGCCTAAGGGCAAGCTGGAGTTTGAGCAGCGTCTACAACTCAATCAACAGCAAGCAGCAGGAACTTACGATGCATTAACCGCTAGGACCGAACTGGAATATGGTTTAACTAACGACTTACAGGTTGCTGGCTATATCAACTCTTACTACACCAATGCAAATCAAAATTACACTAATCCAGAAGCTTGCGGAGATACTCCAACCTGTACCGGCGGTTACGGAGTACCTTCTTCGCATGACCCCTCTACAGCGTATAAGAAAAGTGGCATTGAAGGTGGCTCTCTAGAAGCAATTTATCGCATCACCAATCCAGTGACTTCGCCTGTAGGTGTAGGGCTTTATTTAGAGCCGACATGGGGAAGAAATAAAGATGAGCTCGAGGCGAGACTCTTGCTGCAATCTAACTTTATTGATGATCGATTAATTTTGGCGGGTAACGTTGTAGCTGCGAATGAGCGCTTAAAGTTTATTGAAAACGGCAACGTTCCTGAATCGATGCTCGATTTCCTGGTGGGCGCGAGCTATCGCTTTGCCCCCAAGTGGTCGGCTGGTGTGGAGGCACGTTTTCATAATGATTATTCAGAGCTAAATTTACGCAATCAAGTCCAAAGAGCCACTTTTGTAGGTCCAAATATGCATTACGCAGCCAAAGACTGGTGGGTTACTGGCGCTTGGCGCTATCAACTTGCAGGCGGCTCCTGCATGGGTGGTGGAGAGGCCGAATGCTCAGATGCTCGCGTCTGGGATAGTCACTCAGTAAATGAATTCATTGTCAAAGTTGGCTTCCCACTTAATTAAGCGAAAGAAACTATGGAAATTCAGAATCTATTAATTGCAGCTTTAGCTCATTTGCTGAAGTTTCAAGCCACCCAATGTCAAACAGCCAAGAAAAGAGCGTTGATGATGTTTGACAAACTCTCAAATGTCCAAGGCATCAACCCAGAAATTCAAGCACTTTGTAATGAAGCGAATGAATTACTTACTGCCTAAATTCATTACATAGATATCACCCCATGATCTGGAAACCTAACCCCTTAGCTCTTATTGGCATAGCAATGATGAGCGCACCAATCATTGCCCATGCAAAAATTTATGTTTCTGCAGAGCAAGCTCTAAAAATTCTTTTCCCCAACAAAATACTGACGAAGAATCCCGTCATCATTACGGATGATTTGCAAGAAAAGATGCGTATCGCATCCAGCATTCGTTACCCCTTTCAGGGCGAGCGCATCTGGAGGGCAGCTGATGGTAGCTGGTTTGTGGTTGACGAAGTCATAGGAAAACATGAAATGATTACTTATGCCGTTGCCATCAACCCAAATGGTGGCATCGCTGGTATCGAAGTTTTGGAATACATTGAATCTTATGGTTATGAAGTAGCAGAAGCGCAATGGCGTAAACAGTTTGTAGGTAAGACCGTAAATGACCCCATCAAGCTTAATCAAGATATTCAGAATATTGGTGGCGCAACACTTTCTTGCAAACACCTTACTGATGGAGTGAAGCGGGTAACGGTTTTATATGACCTAGCCCTGAAGAACACCCATTCAAAACCCAGCCTCGGAAATTAACAATGCTTCGTTGCAAACCACTTCTTGGCACCTTTGTAGAGATCTCCATACATCAAGATGATGGGCAAGCGGCTGTTGATAATGCTTTTGCAGCCATTCAAAATATTCATGACCTCATGGGATTTCATGATCCTGAAAGTGAGCTAAGCCAAATCAATCGAAGTGCCCACATGGAAGCAGTTGAGATTCATCCATGGACTGCGCAAGTCATCCGAATTGCAAAAGAGGTTCACCTTGAATCCGATGGCCTATTTAATTGTGGAATAGGCCATCGTCTGGTTGCTGCGGGATTATTACCCCGCCATATCAACTTCTCCAATCATGATCTTGGTGGCGTTGAAGACATTCACTTCCTAGCGCCTGACTTGATACAGTCCCGCCGCCCGGTCTGCCTTGATCTGGGTGGAATCGCCAAAGGATTTGCAGTAGATATGGCGGTGAGAGTCTTAATATCAGAGGGCATCACATCCGGCTCAGTGAATGCTGGTGGTGACCTACGGGTTTTTGGGAATACCTCCCTCCCAATTCAAGTTCGTCATCCTGAGAGATCTGAGGAGTTAATTCATATCGGATCTTTGAAAGATGGAGCTATTGCCACAAGCAGCCTTTACTTTGCAAAAAGAGATGGTCAGAGGAGTCATATCATCAACCCTCTAGCCCAGAATTTTTCCGAGGTTCATGTGGAGATTGCTGGGTCATTCTCTATTCTTGCAAAAGAGTGTGTTTATGCTGATGCACTCACCAAGGTTCTAGCCTTATCCAATAATGAGCATCATCCTTGCTTTAGTCATTTCTCAGCGCAAGCACTAAGGATAGTCGCATGAGCCGCCTTGGGAAGATGCCTCGCTGGCAAAGAACGTTTGTCATCTGCGGCATGATGGCCTGCTCAATCACTGGCCTGATGTATCTTCTAGGGCATCAATTTCAGATCCAAAGATCCACTCTTGGCACACATAGCATTCTCGCAGCTCATGGCATTGCTGCAATGCTGGCTACCTTAGCTCTTGGATCAGTAATGCCATTTCATATCAAGGTGGGCTATAAGTCCAGAAAGCAGTTGTGGAGTGGCTTTAGCCAACTGGGCTTTCTATTTGCACTTCTCATTACCGGCGGAATGCTTTATTACGGGCCAGAGGAAATCCGCGATACCGCAATTGACACCCATTGGATTATGGGGCTAATGTTCGCTGTCATCTTCTTATTGCACCTAACCGTCATTAGGAAGCTAAAAACAATGGTTAGCTAAATTGTGAGAGTGATAAAACAGATTTATTTTTTACAATAATGGCTGTAGAGCAAGTTCATGACCGATAACGTTATGTCACTGGAAAGGGAATAATAAATTTGCTTACCGTCTCTACGTGTCTTAACCAACTTTTTAGTACGTAGTACTGTCAGCTGTTGCGATAAGGTTGGTTGATGTATTCCGGTTGATTCCTCCAGGTCCCCAACGCACCGCTCCTCAACAGCGATTTCACACAACAACATCAGTCGACTCGGGTTTGAAAGTACTTTTAAGAACTCACAAGCCTTTGTGGCAGAAGACTGCATCTTCTTAAGTTCTGCAATTCGTTTTTTTTCGTTCAACATGAAAATTACAGTGCGTTAAGAGGAATCTTTAAATATGAAATCCCGTTGCTTTCCTTCGGAGGCATATCACCTGCGCGAATGTTAATTTGAATCGAAGGCAAAATAAGTACCGGCATATCTAATGTGGCGTCACGCTTACTACGCATCTGAACAAACTCATCCTCAGTAATACCATCATGCATATGAATATTCGATTTCTTCTGTTCAGCTACTGTTGTTTCGTAATTTACTGGACGCCCATTTGGCGGATAGTCGTGGCACATAAATAATCTAGTCTCACCAGGAAAACTTAAAATCCTTTGCATCGACTGATAAAGCGTGTGTGCATCACCGCCTGGAAAATCACATCGGGCAGTTCCAACGTCAGGCATAAACATGGTGTCGCCTACAAAAATGGCATCACCTACTTGATAAGCCATACAGGCTGGCGTATGACCGGGAACAAAGAGGGACTTAAAGCTTAGATTTCCAAAGTGAATTTCTTCCCCATCTTTAAGCAAAGCATCAAACTGAGAGCCGTCCGCTTGAAATGCCTCTTCCAAATTAAACACTTTTTTAAATACCCTCTGTACCACCGAGATATGATCACCTATAGCAATCTTGCCGCCTAATTTTGATTTTAGATACGGTGCCGCTGAAACATGATCTGCATGTGCGTGGGTTTCTAAAATCCATTCTGTAGCCAGGTGATTGGCCTTGACGAACTCAATCACTTCATCGGCTGATTTCGTTTTAGTACGCCCTGACTTATGGTCATAATTAAGCACTGAATCAATGATTAAACATGGTGAACCCGGTTTCTCATAAACCACATAAGTTACGGTCCAGGTATCCGGGTCAAAAAAGCCCTTAACAATCGGTTTCATCTATTTATCCAATTTGCTGTAAATGATTTATTTTATGATAAATACTATATAAAAATGTAGACTAATCATAAACCCTGATAGCCAATCACTATAATTCAAGCTATTTTATTGACCTAGATCTAATAAAACATAGAGGTGGAGATAGTATGACTTCAGCAAACTCGAGTTCCAATGTATTTGACGTAGTAATTGCAGGCGGTGGCGCTGCTGGCATAGGCTTAGCTGCTAGCCTGAAATCCAGAGACCACTCTCTAAATATCGCAATCATTGAGCCCTCTGAAGAGCACTATTACCAACCCTCTTGGACGCTAGTGGGCGGCGGTGCATTTAACGTCAAAAATAGTCGTCGTCAAACTAAAGATCTCATTCCATCAGGAGTGCGCTGGATTAAAGAGAAGATTGTGGGCTTCAATCCAGAGGCCAATGAAGTTCTGGTTAGTAATGGTGCTGCAGTTAAATATAAGCAACTAGCAATTGCAACAGGCATTAAGACAAACTGGGATGCTATACCCGGGCTAAAGGAAACACTTGGTAAAAATGGGGTGACCTCTAACTATAGTTATACGTACTCTCCTTATACCTGGGAACTTGTTCAAGGCCTGAAGTCTGGGAAAGCCATTTTTACTCAACCTCCTATGCCAATCAAATGCCCTGGCGCACCTCAGAAGGCAATGTATCTATCTTGCTATGAATGGCAGAAGCAAGGTCGCCTAAACAATATTGAGGTTGAGTTAGACAATGCGGGTGGCGCACTCTTTGGTGTAGCCGACTTTGTCCCGCCACTTATGGAATATGTCAAAAAATATAACGCCAAACTCAATTTCAATAGCAATCTCATTTCCGTGGATGGCCCAGCTAAAAAAGCGATTTTTGCAGTCAAGGATGCAGATGGAAATGTTACGCAGGTTGAAAAATCCTTTGACATGCTACATGTAGTACCCCCGCAAGGCCCTCAAGACTGCCTCAAGGAAAGCCCTGTTTCCAATGCTGATGGCTTTGTAGATGTAGACCAATTCACCCTTCAACATACTCGCCACCCGAATATCTTCGGACTTGGTGATTGCTGCTCGTCGCCAAACTCTAAAACTGCTGCAGCAGCCAGAAAACAGATTGTGGTCGTCGCAGAGAACTTACTAGCAGCAAAACACAACAAACCCCTGCCAACTAAATATGATGGTTATGGCTCATGCCCACTGACGGTAGAGAACGGGAAAATTGTTTTGGCAGAGTTTGGCTTTGGTGGAAAACTCTTGCCCACTTTTCCTTGGCTCATTAATCCACTTAAGGCTACAAGACTCGCTTGGATTCTGAAGAAAGATGTTCTTCCTTGGCTTTACTGGAATGCGATGCTCAAGGGAAGAGAGTGGTTAGCGCGTCCATTTGAAAATTAATTGATGGACTTTTTGCCCTACCTAACCTTAGCAATTGGAGTATTTGTTGGCGTCTTAATGGGCCTGACGGGGGCTGGGGGCGGCATCTTATCAGTACCATTACTGGTGTTTCTTCTGCATCTGCCAATGTCAGAGGCAGGCCCGATAGCATTAACAGCAATTACTGTTTCGGCTTTTGCAGGCGCTGTAATTGGATTCAAGGCCAAAGCACTTCGCTATAAAGCAGCCATGTTAATGGCGATTTTTGGCCTGGTCCTATCCCCGGCTGGTTTATGGCTAGCTCAGAAGGTACCGAATACTCCGCTACTAATATTATTTAGCTTGGTGTTGATGTACGTTTCTATTCGGATGCTTTTACAGGTTGCCAGAAATCTTTCCGGAAAACCCCTTCCACAAATTAAAAGTCCACCCTGTCAACTAGACTCATCAATTGGAAAGCTGATTTGGACAGTGCCGTGTGCTCGTGCACTAATGTTCTCTGGCGCCATTGCTGGATTTTTATCGGGCCTATTAGGTGTTGGTGGCGGATTCATTCTAGTTCCCGCCTTAAATAAATTCACTGACCTGCCAATGAAATCAATTGTTACCACCTCACTTGGTGTTCTCGCAATTGTTTCTGCTGGGGGTGCCTTTATCTCCCTTGCATCCGGAACTCTGAATACAGCCATTGCAATTCCTTTTGCCTGTGGTTCGCTATTGGGACTTCTGCTAGGAAAAGTATTGGAGCGAAAAATAAGCGGCCCTAGAATCCAGCAAATATTTGCAGTCTTTACGTTGATCATTGCCGTGAGCTTAATGATCAAAGCAATAAATCATTGACGCCATCTTTTAGTGACCCCTAAAAAACCACTGTCCTCCCTCCTCTTTATACTCAGCTTTAGCCTTTTAGGAGTTCTGCTGATGTCCATTCCAAAGCCAAGCACCTTTCTATCCACTTCCATTAGCGCCGTCTCTGGCACGGTAAGCAATCTCAATAATGAGCTACTGGAGTACGTAAACCCAGAAAAGCCTACTCACGACCACTCTTCGCAGTATTACAAACGCTTTTTTATCTCCAAATTTAATTTGGGCGATACAGCAGTCGAAGCAAAGTTTTCATCCCCCATGAAAATTACCGATGGTGATCAGATCACCGTATCGGGATACCCAAAGGGTGGTAGCTTTCAGGTTCTTGCCTATAACAATCAAACCCAGCAAGTAGCCAGCAATGAAAATTGGGTTGTATTGTGCTTGGGCGCAGCCTTCTTTCTTGCGGTAGCTATAGGCTTACTGAATAGTGAACTAGTAGCCGAAGGCGCATTGATTCCAAAGCTCTTCTTGATTGGCTTTACTTTGGTTGCCCTTTACATGGGCTTTCGCGCTTTGCTGATTCGAGAGGCTATAAAGCTCTTATCTAGCTAAAGAAAAAGCCCTTATTACTAAGGGCTTTTTTATTACTTTCAGCTTAGACAGCTACTTAGTGACTACCAGCACCGCCCAGGTAAGCCGCTTTCACAGCAGGATCATCCTTGAGCTTTGCAGCAGGTCCGTGAGTAGCAATCTTGCCGTTCTCCAGCACATAACCATAATCAGCAACGTTTAAAGCTGCAGCAGCAAACTGTTCAACCAACAACATGGTTACACCCTGTGATTTCAAGTTAGAGATGATTCTAAATACTTCCTCAACCAAGATTGGAGCAAGGCCCATGGATGGCTCATCCAAAAGAATGATCTCCGGGTTCAGCATCACAGCACGAGCCATTGCTAACATCTGCTGCTCACCCCCAGACAAGGTACCAGCCAATTGATTGCGACGCTCTTTAAGGCGCGGGAACATTTCAAGAGACTTTTCTAAGTCATGCTTGATGTCACCTTTTGGGCGGCTACCTGTGAAGCGTGGAAACGCACCGAGCAACAAGTTGTCAGTGACGGACATTGTTGTAAACACGCGGCGGCCTTCAGGACTGTGAGCCAAACCTAGGCGGGCGATTTTATGAGAGTCGTAACCGTCAATTTTTTCGCCACCCAATGTAACTTCACCGGCCGTTGGCTTAATCATGCCAGTAATAGCGCGCATGGTGGTAGTTTTGCCAGCTCCGTTTGAGCCTATCAAAGTAATCACCTGTCCTTTAGGAACATCAATATTGATGCCATGGAGGACTTTTACTTTGCCGTAGCCTGCTTCAAGATTCTTAATAGATAACATGGTATTTACCGATTCAATATGTTCTAGTGATTAAGTACCCAAGTAGGCATGAATCACCTTCTCGTCTGCCTGAACTTCAGCTGGCTTACCTTCTGCAATCTTCTGACCAAAGTCCAATACAGAAACGGTATCGCAAACTGACATCACCACATCCATGTGATGTTCAATCAGGATGAAAGTAATACCGCTATCGCGGATCTTACGAATAATGCGCAAGAGTTCTTTGATGTCTGGCGCTGTTAAACCAGCAGCTGGCTCATCTAACAAGAGCAACTCAGGATCCAATGCCAAGGCACGAGCAATCTCCAGCAAACGTTGCTTACCGTATGGCAAGTTACGTGCTTCTTCATTGGCTAAATCATCTAGACCAACGAATTTAAGCAATGCCATTGCACGTGCATGTGCTTCAGCTTCTTCTTTCTTGTAACGTGGCAGATGCAAAGCAATCTCCACCATGTTGGATTTGAAGGTGTGATGCAAGCCAACCAAAATATTTTGGATAGCAGTCATCTCGCCGAAGAGCTGAACGTTTTGGAAGGTGCGTGCGATACCAGACAAAGCGATATCGGAAGAAGTCTTACCAACAACACTTTCGCCTGCGTACAACACATTACCGGCTGTAGGCACATAAATACCAGTCAACACGTTCATCATGGTGCTCTTACCGGAACCGTTAGGGCCGATCAAACCATGAATAGTGCCGCGCTTAATACTGAGATCAACATTGTTCAATGCCTTTAAGCCGCCGAACTGCATCAATACAGAGTCCACTTTCAGGAGCTCAGCACCCGTATTTTGATTGGCAACAGTACTAATGAAGTTAATGGAATCATCCACCTCTTCGTGATCGCCGCCGCGAGTAGTTTTAGCCTTGCCAACCATCGCCTGGTAGAAGCTTTTCGCGAAACCAACGATACCGCTTTGCAAGTAATACACCACTAGCAAAATCATGAAGCCGAAAATACTCAAACGCCAATCAGAAATGCTATTTAACCAGAATGAAAATGCTGCTAAGCCCACCACACCAATAATAGGAAGAGCTACACGCTTTGGAGTGGTTATCTTCTTAGATAGAGCCATGCCAGCACCCACTACCACCACGACTGCAATGATTGAAGCGACGATACGGAATAGATTGATGTCATCTAACAATTTTGGCAACAGCACAATAATAGCTGCGCCAATAATCGCGCCTAAACGTGACTTACGTCCGCCCATGATAATCCCGAGCAAAAACAAAACAGCCAGCTCATTGTTATAGGTGTTTGGTGAAATATATTGCTCAGAATAGGCATATAAACAACCAGCTAAACCAGCAAAGCCAGCGCTAATCACAAATGCAATCACCTTAAAGCGGTATACGGAAACACCCATACAGTCGCAAGCAACTGGACTATCCCGTAAAGCCTCAAATGCACGACCCATCTGTGACTTCACAAAACGATCCACCACAATTAAAGCCAAAATTGCGATTGCAGAAACTAGCCAAAAATACTCAGCGTTACTCATCGGCGTTCCCATTAACTCTGGGAGCGTTAGCTTTATCCCCAACGGACCTTCGGTTAACCAATCCATTTCATTAATAAGGATCTGCGCAATGGTTCCAAAGGCTAAGGTCACCATGGCCAAATAAGGACCAACTACCTTGAGAGCAGGCAATGCCAAAATGCCGCCAAAAATGGCTGTGACAATAATAGATGCAGGAATAGTGGCCCAAATTGGAAGCCCGAGATGGAAGAACAAAATGCCAGCTGTGTATGAGCCAATACCAAATAATCCAGCGTGGCCCAATGAAACCTGACCAACATAACCAACAACAATATCCAAACCAAATAATAAAATGGTGTAAATCAGAATTGTTTCAGCTAAGTGAATGTAATAAGGGTTATGAATTACCAACGGAAAAATAAATAATCCGGCAATAGCAATTAATAGTGGTAACAGAGACTTCTTCATCATTAAACTTTCTTAATCGCAGATTTACCGAAGAGACCGGATGGTTTGTACGCCAATACAAGCAATAACAAAATCAAACCAGGCACATCTTTGTAACCAGTAGAGATATAAAAACCAGTTGCCGTTTCTACAATACCAAGAATCAAGCCACCAACAATAATGCCGAGGCCGCTAGATAAGCCGCCAATAATCGCAACTGCGAAAGCCTTCAGGCCTAAAGCGCCGCCCATGGTTGCGCCAGTCAGGGTTAACGGTGCAATCAATACGCCCGCGAACGCTGCAGTTAAAGAGGAAAGTGCATAAGAGAAGGTAATGACTACGCTGGTATTAATACCCATCAAGCCAGCTGCATCACGGTCGTTTGCTGTCGCAACAACCGCTTTACCGTAAATAGTTTTGCGGTTAAAGAACTCTACCAACAACATCATCACTAATGCGCCAACGACTACTAAAATTTCCATTGGGAGAATATTTGCACCCAAGAAACTCATTGGCTCCATTGGTAACGGCGATGTAAATGGCAATGCATCACGACCCCAAATATTTTCAGCCACGTTCTTGAAAATAATACCGAGAGCGATGGTAGACATAATCCAACCAAACTCCGATTTAATCTTGATTGCAGGACGGACGCCGATGAGCTCTACAAAGCTACCTTGCAACATACCAAACAAGCAAACCACTGGAATCATCACCCAGTAATTCATGCCAAAGGTATCTACGCAAGTTAAACCTACAAGAGCACCTAACATCAGCGCTTCACCCTGACCGAAGTTCAAGGTGCCAGATGTGGCAAATGTGAGCTGAAAGCCGAAAGCGATGACCGCGTAGATCATCCCCACCGCTATGCCGCTCGAGAGGATTTGTGCAAACATGTCCATGTTATTGGCCTAAATATTCTTAAAACTGTTTTATTAACGAATCCGACATTGTAAGCAAAACGCCGCTTATGGGCGGCGTTTTGCTTTATCTAATGCTGCAGTGCAAAATAATTATTTAGATTGCCTGCCTTAGAGCTTAAATTACTTCTTTTTCGCTGTAGCATCCTCAGCATTTAAGAACTCAACGCGGCCATTTTCAACTACACCCATCACCACGTCTTTTGCCTTGATAGCCTCATGGTCAGTCGCAGTAAATGGCTTGTTATAAGTCATTACAACGCCGTCAACTGGAGTCTTCAGATCTTGCAATGCCGCCAAAATCTTTGGTCCCTCTGTGCTGTTTGCCTGCTTGATAGCTGCAGCCAATAGGTATACAGAATCGTAACCTTGAGCTGCTGATACTGGAGAAGCAATGATGCCGTTCTTTGGCTTGAACTCTTTTAGGTATGTATCTACGAATACCTTACGCTTTGGAGTAGTTGCAGGCTGTTGAATGAAAGTCTCAGGCATGGTTGCACCGTTACCGTTCTTACCGGCTGTATCAATGAAGCTAGCCATAGACAATGTCCAGCTACCAATGATTGGCTTTTTCCAACCCAACTTTGCCATACCGTTAGCAATTTGTGCCAACTCAGGTCCAATTGCGTATGTCAACACAACGTCGGCTCCAGCATTCTTTGCTTTGAGTAACTGTGAAGTCATGTCAACGTCACCGATGTTGAACTTTTCAGTTGCAACTGGGGTAACGCCGTAACCTTTCAATGCCTTCTCTAAGTCCTCACGGCCTAACTGGCCATAGTTTGTTGAGTCAGCCAAAATAGCCACCTTCTTCAAGCCACGCTTCTCAACGGCTTCTTTTGCAATCATAGGAGCCTGAATGACATCAGGAGCGGCATTGCGGAAAACATAGTTTTCAGCAGCATTAGGGAACTGATGAGTAATCAATGTGCCTGTAGCTACGTTGTTCATTACTGGGATCTTTGCTTCTTGATAAAAGCGCTGTGATGCCAATGCAACACCAGTGTTGATGTAACCCAAAGTAGCTACTACTTTTTCGTTGTTAATCAATTCTTGTGCAATTTGTACGCCACGCTCGTTTTTCGCTTCATCATCGCGCTCAACCAAAACGATTTTGTTGCCGTTGATACCACCAGCAGCATTAATTTCTTTTGCAGCAAGGCGAACGCCGTCACGCATACTGACACCCATTGAGGATGAACCACCAGTAAATGGACCTGCAACACCAAGTTTGATATCGGCAGCATATGCGCCGGTTGTAAGCATTGCAGCAGCGGCTACTGCAAAAATGTGATGACGAATGTTCATAAAGTCTCCATGACTAAAAATTGCTAATTAATAAATACTTTTTTATAGGTAAAACCAAAACGAACAGTAATCTTACTGTTAATACAAAGGCAAAAAAAGGACTTTGTATTAGGGTTTTACATTAGCTCTAGAGGCTTATGAAAATCGCTGCTTAAGGCTACGTTCAATATTTGGCCAAAAAAGGTTGATGATCAGTCCAAGGATTACCAGACCTGCTGCCAAAATTTTCCATGCCGGCAAAGACTCTCCTAAGAAATAGGCTGCAGCCCCCATGCCAAAAATAGGTACCAGCAAAGGCGCAGGCGCCACCACTGCCGCCGGATGCTTAGAAAGGAGCCAGGCCCAAGCCGAATAGCCAAAGATGGTATTTCCCCAGGACTGCCAAAGTACGCCGGCCCATGCCCCTACTGGAGCTGAGGTTAAGGAAGTATTCATGTGCTCCCACCCGCCCTCAAAAAGGAAAGAAATCGCAAATAGAGGAGGAATCGCAAAAGCGCTCGCCCAAACCACATAGGCCAGCATATTAATAGAGCCTGCCCTGCGGCTAACCGTATTGGCAACCCCCCAAGAAAAGCCGGTAAATACCACCAAAGCAAGCCCCAAGAAGGTGGTTGTGGCATCGGTGTGCAGCGCAATAATTCCCAAGCCAGTCATGGCAACTAGCACCGCCAGCATTTGATAAGTACGTAAACGCTCTTTGGCAAAAAACATCGCAAAGCCAATAGTAAAAAATACCTGAGTCTGAATCACCAGAGAAGCGAGGCCCGGGGAGATACGACCATTGATCGCAAAGTACAGAACTCCGAACTGCCCCACGCCCACTGCCAAACCATAAATACAAAGATTGACCCAAGATGTTTTAGGTCTTGGCACAAAAAAGACCAGAGGAAGAAATGCAAAGGTATATCTCAGTGCGGCAAATAAAAATGGTGGAAAAGCTGCGAGTGACAATTTAATCACGACAAAGTTTGTGCCCCACACTGCCACAATGGCTAACGCCAGCAATAGATGACTAGCGGGTAATGAATAGCTTTTCTGTGAAGTCTTAGGCACGCGTCAGCAATTCCGCCACGCGCTCAGCGATCATCATGGTGGGGGCAGCAGTATTGCCTGAGGTAATCGTAGGCATCGCCGAAGCATCGACTACACGCAGATGATGAATGCCCCTCACGCGTAATTCAGAGTCGAGCACCGCCATCGGATCGTTATCGCGACCCATCTTGCAAGTGCCCACCGGATGGAAGATGGTTGTACCAATGTCCCCCGCCGCTTTAACCAGCTCATCATCCGTTTGATATTGCACGCCCGGTTTGTATTCCTCGGGAGCGTAAGGACCCAGGGCGGCCTGCTGGGCAATCTTACGAGTTAAGCGCAGAGATTCTGCTGCTACCTTGCGATCTTCATCAGTCGACAAATAATTTGGGCTAATGACTGGTGGCGCTTCGGGGTCGATCGAATTGATGTGAACGCAACCCCTCGAGGTAGGGCGTACATTGCAAACGCTTGCCGTAAAGGCATTAAATGAATGCAAGTCTTCACCAAACTTTTCTAATGACAAAGGTTGTACGTGATATTCCACATTGGCACGCTTTTGCTCTGGTGAACTATAGGCAAATGCACCGAGCTGTGATGGCGCCATTGACATTGGGCCAGATCGCTTGAAGAGATACTCCAAGCCAATCATCATCTTTCCTAACAGCGTATTGGCTTTGGTGTTCAAGGTCTTAATACCATTCACCTTGTACACCATGCGCAACTGTAAGTGATCTTGTAAGTTCTCGCCAACACCCGGGAGATCAGCGATCACAGGGATGCCCAATTGCTTTAAATGTGCAGCAGCGCCAACACCGGAGCGCTCCAGTATTTGTACACTACCAATCGCGCCTGCACTCAATAACACTTCGCCACCCTGCTCGATGGCACATAAGGCTTCGCGGGATTGGCCATCCTTGATGTATTCAACCCCAAGACAATTTTTAGTAGCGAGATCAATTTTGAGCTTAGTAACAATGGCTTGAGTTAACACCGTGAGATTGGATCGCTTTGCTGCGTCCCTTAAAAAAGCTTTGGAAGTATTTAAGCGCCAACCAGCACGTTGACTCACATCGAAGTAACCCACGCCAAAGTTATCACCACAATTGAAGTCCTCTGAGGCTGGTATACCTGCTTCAACTGCGGCCTCTTTGAAGCGATCCATGATGGGCCAACGTAAGCGCTGCCTTGAAACAGTCCACTCACCACCCTTACCATGCCACTCATTTGCAGCGCTGTGGTAATCCTCAAATGATTTGTAGCGCCTCAGTGCGTTTTCCCAAGACCAAGAATCGTCACCCGTTGCTTGCACCCAAGATTCGTAATCGCCCGCTTGGCCGCGCATATAAATCATGCCGTTAATAGATGAGCATCCGCCCAAAACACGCCCGCGGGGATACAACAATGAGCGGCCATTCAAGCCTTTTTCAGCAGCTGTTTTAAAACGCCAATCCGCCCTTGGGTTATCGATGCAATACAAGTACCCAACTGGAATGTGAATCCAGATGTAGTTATCGTTTTTGCCAGCCTCAATCAACAAGACCTTCTTGTTGGGATTTTCAGTTAAACGCTTAGCCAACATGCAGCCAGCACTACCCGCTCCGATGATGATGTAATCGTAAGTATTTGCTTGAGTCATATATTCGCTGCTTAAAACAAAGTTGATCCTATTATTTACCAATACAAAAATTCAGGTACTTGTTGGTATTTTTGTTGATTTGTTATAGAATCACATTTGATCTAATATTAGATCATAAGAACCACCTATAAAAAATCCTTTGCCTAATTTGTAAAAAAGGCCTCCAGGCCTCTGCAGTTAACAATTGAAATGAGGATCGCTGAAGTTTGCGATAACCCGAGGATAGGCCAACAAAAGCTTGGTGATCTGCAGGGGGTATTTGTTTACAAGTTTCGCTTTAATGCTCAGGAATATTTAATGGCTTACCAGTTTGATCATTTTGCCGATGAAATAAAAATAATCTGGATTGAGTTTTGCCAAATTGGATCTCATGAAAATTTTTATACCCAGTTAAAAAAATCTATTCGACTCAAATGACGACTTCAATCTACCTCAATAGAGAAAGTGAGTACCACATATGACTCAATCCATGACAGCAGAGGATCTATATGCTCACGTGCAAAAAATGTCCTCAAAAGAACGTATTAAATTTTTCTCATTAATTGCCGTCAATGCGTTTCAGGAGAATGACTATACGCATGAGCAAGTATTTGGACACCTCCGAAACGCGACTTTCTCAGCAGAAGAGGCAGCAGAATTTTTAGAAATCTCACTTCCCACCTTGCGAAGGTACGTTCAGGCTGGCAGATTAAAGCCTACATCATTCATTGGAAGAAGCCAGTTATTTTCTAGTGCCGATCTGAAACTACTAAAGCAGAAAATCAACAAAGAATAGTCAAAGTTCAATACCCGTCTAAAATAGCAATATGCATATTAATGAGAAGAATCGCACTCCCAAGCTAGTTGACCCTGATGATGGGCCCAGCAAGTCAGAACTAAAGCGCCAAATGACCGAACGCCAGAAGTTGGCTGAAGTTTTGGCAGCTTTGAGCAGTGATGCCTTAAAAACGATTCCCATGGATGAGGCCATTAAGGCTGCGGTTGCAGAGACCAATAAAATTAAAAGCTTTGAAGCGATTCGCCGTCATAAGCAATATCTTGGAAAACTCATGCGCTTCTTAGACGAAGAGGAATTAGACGCGATCCAGAAGCGCTTGGATGCGATTCAGGGTGTAAGTAAAGCTGAGACTGCCAAGCTACATTTTTTAGAAAGCTATCGCGATCGACTGATTGCGAATGATGAAGTCTTCACTAAGATGATTGAACAATATCCCGATATGGATATTCAGAATATGCGCACCTTAATTCGGAATGCGCGTCGCGAAAAAGAACAAAACAAACCACCTAAGGCCTACCGCGAAATTTTTCGCGTTCTTAAAGATATGGGCCTTTAAAGCTTGATCTTACGAGCTGGTACTTCTACCCAGCGATAAAGATAAGTTGCAGTCACCCAGGTAGCTACCACAGCAACCAATATCAAGGCAAGCGCCATGACGCCGTTATGAAAGGCGCTCATTCCCCAAGCTATATATAGCGTATTTGCCAGCAAGACAAACGAGAAATGAATTAAGAAAGCACAGTACGATCTTCTGCTTCCCCTGAGAATGATATTGACCAGCTTGTGTTTTCTGGACTGATGTTGAGGGCGCTTCTGATCTTGTTTCTGATCTTTGTAAGCCGAGTCCCCCCAAAGGATGAGGGCAATCGCGACCATATAGGCCAATATATTTCTGAGCCAAATTTGGTGAAAGCTTGAAACAACAATGACTACACCCACCCCTACAAACATAATTCTGGCAAATCGATTTACTTTAGGGTCGGGATAGTTCTTGCAAAGTTGTGCCAGCACGCCCAGTCCATAGGCTCCTATAAAGTAAATGAAGTAGTTTTCATAAGCGCCAGAGCGATTAAAAAATAGTAAGGATGCTACGCAGAGCACCAACAGCATCCATATCAGGGAGCGTAAGCCGGGAAACATCCCCAACATGATTGCCAGAATGGCATAGAGCTGCCAATCAATCGCCACATACCAAACGCCAGCAGAAATCGAATCTAAACCTAAGATGCCTTGCAGAAAAAATAAATGGGCTAAAAATTGTCCTAGGGTTTCTGATTCGCCAACAAACTCATCTCGAACCCAGAAGCGCGCAATCCAAGCACAAACAATCGTGAGAATGAGCGCCACTACATAGGGAGCAAATAATCGCAAGTAACGATTAAAGATTACTTTCAACACATTACGAGCATTCTTCAGATCACTGGAGCGGGTCAATGATTGAGCAGCCAAATAGCCACCCATGACTAAAAAGATCTGTACTGCGTAACGACCATATTCAAACAACCAAGTCATCACTCCTGGAAGCAGCAGCCTTGCATCTTCTGCAATTTGCCCATAACTCGAGAAATGATGCAGGATGATGGTTAAGGCTGCAAAGGTCTTTAAAAAATCAACGAGAAGAAAGTGGTTTTTGGACTGCACTACTTAGATTTGGTCTTACCCATCAAAGAAGCTAGCAAGGGATTAGCGCTTGCTAGTTCTTTTTTGGATTTAGCCTTCTCAGCAACGCCGAGCTTAGGAGACTTGGCAGCGTTTTTCATTCCCTGCGCAGTTTTCAAAGCCAGATTCTTATAGAGATCCGTTTTTTTCATGGTCATGATGCAGCTCTCTACACTAGTGAACGAATTTCAATTACTTAGTCAATGAACGAGCTGCCAAGCCCATGAAGAGCAATGACCAACCTTGCAGCAAAAGCTCAATAGCGATCAACATACCAGGCAGCCAAAGGCTAGACTCTGGATAACCATTCATGATCAGTACGCCCATCAAGATCGAGATTGCTGAAGATAGTACCAGCCAGAACCATTCGCGGAAGTGGCGATGCTGAAATGCCGAGATCAAACGCAATGCGCCAGTCACAAAAAAGATGGCAGCGAGCCACAATGTAATTGCCTCAAGCGCTGGAATTGGAAAAGCCCAAGTAAAGATTGCAGCCACAATGTAAAGGGTAGCTAAAACGAGCTGCACTCCAACGCTCTTCCAGCCTTGTGATTTCAAAGCATGAGCGCCTTGCAAGATGCCGCCAGCAAATAAGAAGATCCCTAAAATATTTACTGAGATAAAAGAAAATAATGTCTGACCTGCGATACCAATCATTCCGAGCACGATAAATAAAATTCCGAGTCCAATTAAGGCGCCAGGAACCTTGGCAGCTGCGCCCAATACTTTGGTACGAATTTCATTAATCTGTGCGGTGTTGAGTTCGGCCATATGAATGCTTTCTGTTGGAGTAATTACAAAAGTAGCCTCTACTGTATCAATAAACCCAGTTTGAGCTCGAATATTACTAATTTGCTCGCTAAACCTGAGTCCGGCAGGGCAAAAAATAAATAAGGGTATTCTTTATCCTTTTACACCCCCAGCTATGGGGATTGTTAGCAAAGAAAGTTATCCCTCATGAATAACACCCTTACCGTTATTTTAGGCATCGTTGCCATACTTCTGCCTCTAGTCGTAGGGCGTCTTTTCTGGAAACGCTTTGACCATTACTTTGGCCGAAACGATGAGGCCTATATGGATACCCTCGAGTACTTCCTAAAGAAAATCGGCTCCACTGTCTTGGTTGCCTTTGTCATCCTATGGATTGGGATAAGTCTTGTATTTAACGGCAGTGCCTCATAAAAATGGGCGTCCAATTGAAAGAAGTCTTAGTTAAAGCGCAATTGAACTTTGCGATCTTGGCTTCTATTCTGATCATTGCAGTCTTGGGGAAATTTATCAACCCAGAGTTCACCAATAGTATTTTTGTAACTGCTGACCAGTTGGTATCTGAGCTCTACCTAGTGTTTGCCGCCATTACTTTGGGTGCCTTTATTCCCAATTTCAGACTTGTGGCTTTTGGATCGATTGCCGCCTTTATAGGTGCAGCGATCTTGATTCACCTGGAGATCTTTACTTATCTCACAACTGAATACTTATTTGCCGTTCTGATTGTGGTGCTTGGCTTTGCATCGATTGCTAACCTCTATAGACACTATCGAGAGTTTAAATTTTAACAAATTAGCTTTGCCGATCATTCAAGTATTGATTGTGATTTGTTTTTAAGTCGGCGAGCTTTTGCCATAGCGATGCTCTTGGCAAGTTCATTTGTAGTTTTTTCATTGAATTCTCCAGCTTACCCTCACGAGATAACAAAGCATCTATAGCCCTCTGGAGATCCCTATGAATACTATCTCCATAAGCAGCATAAGATTTTTCAAGTGCATCATTTAACTCCGACTTACGTGGGTTAAGCATGACAAGATCAATTACGTCTCTACTGAACACAGCATCATCATTCCAGCGATCAGAGTTAGCTAGCAACTTGCTTGCCAATAAATCAACTCTCGATAATGTAAAAATATTACCAATTCGATCTTTGGGGCCGGGGTCATCAAATAAAATACGTCCCTCCAAAACAATCTCAAATTTAATTTTACTTTCGCCTGACTGAATGATTGTGCGGATTCCATATTGGTCAGCCCTAAGCTCGCGGACCAGTATCAAATCGCTACTATCGCTGCTAATTGCATGAATACCATCAGGCCCAGTTAGAAGTTGGCGTAGATTTCGATAGCCATTCACATCAGAAACTAAAAAATCAATATCTACGGACTCACGATACTCATCTTGTAATAGTGCAATTGCAGTACCTCCACCAAAGTAACAGCAATGCTCTTTTAATAAATGATGATTTAACTGAGTCAAAACATGTTCAATGTTTTGATGGTGTTTACGCTTAAACAAACAACTGCTCCATACCTCTATTAATAATCAGTCTTTGCATTAACTCTCTCTCATGATTTTCAAGATGCTCTAAATCTAAAAAACGTTTATTCCGCTCATAAATTGATATTGCCTCAGCATCCGTTAAATACTCCTCCTCATCTAACTGCCAAGCCAATGCTTTTAATTGCGGATAGTCCTTAATTCGAAGGTGCGGAGTATCAGGGCCTGCAATTTGTTTTGCGCACTCCTCAATCCCTTGATTACCCAGGGGAACTAAGCCCAAATGCAAATCCAGTACCTCGCATACCTGCAGATAGGCACCCATATTGACGGTTGACTCACCCCTCTCAATACGGTGCAATGTGACCCTTGAAATACCGGCTGCTCCAGCACATGATTGAGCGCGAATTTTCAAGGCCTTTCTTCTAGCGGTAATCTGCCCTCCCAAGTGCACAAGGGCAGGCAGATTCTGTATGGTTTGATTATTGGGAGTTATAGTCATAATGTTTCCCATTATATACATTTATGAATATTTGTAAACTATGGGAAACAATATTGAGAAATAATCAATATACTAGTCAGATGCTAATTTACCTATGTCACCAATCTTTTATAGCGCTCTCGGAAATATGGGCTTTCACGCCAAAGAATTGGGGCAACTAACTTCCTAACCTCTACACCAACACAATTTCAGTCTTTTATCTGAGACGGTATCAATCCCCCAAGCGTCGAAAGTCACACCAGGCTCTTGTTATTTATCGTAAAGATAGTCAATAACATGACCTATCTTGGCCAGCTTAAACTCAATAATATCCAGAGCACTTTTAGGCACAAAATAGCCAGCAACTTTATTCCGACTCAGAATGGCAACAGATTGATTACCCACACGAGTAATTGGCATCATATTGAGCTCCTTAGGAAAAGTTGAAGCAATAAAAAACGCAGTCATATTTAGTGACTGCGTTTATTTTAAAGAGCAGAAAAATCATACTCAAATAATGGTACCTAGATGCATTACTTCTCTAGCGCTCCATAAATGACTGCATTAAGTTGCTCACGATGCACCTTACGAATTTCTCCTGGTGCAACACCCATCATCACAACAACCATCTGCTCTTTGGGGTCAACCCAGAAAATGGTTCCGTAAGCGCCGTTCCAGGTGAAGTCGCCAACGTTACCGTTAATGGCTGATAGGCCTCTATCCGTACGAACCGCTACACCCAAACCGAATCCATAACCCATACGTCCTGGCTCAGTGCCGCTCACATTATTTTTAATGTCCTTATTGAGGTGGTTAGATGTCATAAAGGCAACTGTTTGAGGTCCTAGCACTCTCTTGCCATCGAGACTTCCACCATTAAGCAACATTTGACCAAAGCGAATGTAATCACCAGCCGTTGAGTACGCACATGAACCACCGCAATCAAACTTTACTTTCTGTGTATGAATATCGACCTTCTGTGGTTTGCCAGTCAATGGATCTAATGGCAATGGTTGCGCTAAACGTGGACGATCTTTTTCAGCAAGATCAAAAGTAGTATTTGGCATTCCGACTTTATTCCAGATACGCTCCTGCATTACTGCGCCTAAGGATTTGCCAGCTATTTTCTCTTCAATAATGCCGAGCACATCTAGACCAAAACCATAGTCCCATGCAGTGCCTGGCTCATAGAGCAAGGGGTTGCTAGCTAACTTGTCGATAAATTCTTGAGCGGTGTATTGCACAGCTGCTGGTGCAGATCCAGCTGGATAGGTCTTATGGACTGGAGTGGCACCACGACCACCATAAGTAAGGCCATTAGTATGGCGCATCAAATCTTGAATGGTGATTGGATTTTTTGCAGGAACTAAATTGAGTTTTCCATCAGCATCTACTTGACCGACTTTCATATCCTTAAATTGCGGAAGCCAATTGGAGATCGGCGCATTTAATGGAAGCTTGCCTTCTTCATAAAAAGTGAGCGCACTCACTGAAGCCATTACCTTGGTCATCGATGCCAAATTGAAAATGGCATCCGTAGTCATCGGCTTGTTGTTTGCTTTATCTAAATATCCATAAGGTTTAAAAATCGTTAACTTACCGTTTTTAGAAACTGCTAGAACGGCACCAGCCATATTATTTGCAGCAATCTGATCGGCAAAGAATGCATCGATTCTTTTCAGACCCTCTTGGCTAAATCCTTGCCCCGGGGTCGCGCTGAGGGGCAATGGCGCTTTTGATGTATCGGCTGCAAATAGACTTGCACTAACTAATAAACCAGCAATAAGGCTGGTTGCCTGCATTTTTCTCATACTGTCTCCACTTTTTATTGTTGTTAATGGCAATTCTTGGGAATTTGGCTTCCTCTGAAGCTATTGAAGCAGAGTTTTCACAAAATATGTAATTTTGGGCTCTTTTATACGGTTTTGGATATATAGAATAGATTTTTGAGTATTTGAAGGAATATTGAAAATACATGACAATCGATGGCTATGTATAAATATGACTCTATCGACCAAACCCTTGTAGATCAACGGGTTGCCCAATTTAGGGACCAGGTTGCCAGGCGTTTAGATGGCAGCTTAGCTGAGGAAGAATTCCGCCCTCTAAGACTACAAAATGGCCTATATCACCAACGCCATGCCTACATGCTGCGCGTTGCCATTCCTTATGGTTTATTTAGTGCAAAGCAATTACGTACCTTGGCACTTATCTCTGAAAAGTATGACCGTGGTTATGGCCACTTCACTACACGCCAAAATATTCAGTACAACTGGGTAACACTAGAAGACACTCCCGATATCTTGGCTGAACTTGCCAAGGTTGAAATGCATGCCATTCAAACCTCTGGCAACTGCATTCGCAATATTACGAGCGATGCCTTTGCTGGTGTTGCTGGCGATGAATATGTAGACACTCGTCCGATTTGCGAACTCTTGCGTCAGTGGTCAACCCTACACCCAGAATTTGCAAACTTGCCACGCAAGTTTAAATTTGCAGTCAACGGCGCCAAAGAAGATCGCACTGTATTACTTTGCCATGATGTGGGTATCGAGCTTAAGAAAAACGCTGCTGGCGAACTCACTGCTGACATCTATGCAGGTGGCGGCATGGGTCGCACCCCAATCCTTGGCTCTCTCATTAAACAAGGGCTTCCTTGGCATGTACTACCGAGCTATCTCACTGCCTTACTACGCGTTTACAACCGCTTTGGTAGACGAGACAATCTCTATAAGGCTCGTATCAAGATTTTGGTGAAAGCCTTAGGTCCTGAAGAATTTGCTCGTCAAATTGAAGGTGAATGGGCTCATATTAAAAATGGTGATGACAACTTCACCCAAGCCGAGTGGGATCGTGTTGCTAAGCACTTTACAAAGCCAGCATACAAGGCATTGACTGCATTAAGCAATGAACAAATCATTAAGACTGTTACTGAAGCTGAGCAAGCGGCATTTGCTCGTTGGTTAGAGCGCAATGTAAAACCACATCAAGTGCCAGGCTATGCCAGCGTGATTCTGTCTTTAAAACCGCATGGCACTGTAGCACCTGGTGATGCAACCACTGCGCAGATGAATGCCATTGCCGATCTTTCCGATCAATATAGTTTTGGTGAATTGCGCGCCACACATGAACAAAACTTAGTGCTGGCTGATGTTGAGCAAGCTAAGTTATGCGAACTTTGGCAAGAAGCGAAGAAACAAAAAGTAGCTTTGCCAAACGTTGGTTTGCTCACTGACATCATTGCCTGCCCTGGTGGCGACTTCTGCTCACTCGCCAACGCAAAATCTCTCCCAATTGCAAAGGCAATTCAAGAGCGCTTTGATGATTTAGATTATTTATTTGATTTAGGTGACATTAGCCTGAATATTTCTGGCTGTATTAATTCCTGTGGCCATCACCACGTTGGCAATATCGGTGTTTTAGGTGTCGATAAAGACGGCGAAGAGTGGTATCAAATCACTTTGGGTGGTGAACAAGGTAATGAGGCCTCTATTGGCAAAGTCATTGGCCCTTCTTTCTATGCTGATGAAATCCCAGATGTCATCACTAATGTGATCAACACCTACGTGGCACAGCGTAATGAAGATGAATCTTTTATCGATGCTTATCGCCGTTTAGGAGTCATTCCATTTAAAGAAGTAGCCTACAAGAATGTCAAGAAAAAAGAAAAGTTAGAGACTGTTGGGGATGCATCATGAGCAATATCAATACGATCCCAGCTCACGAGCAAACTTTGCACATTCCAAAAGGGCAAAAACCGAGCCTAGCTACCAATGAATGGCTTATTTGGAGTGGCAATAATAGTAAAAACGAAGATGAAGGTACGAATACAAGACTCCCGGATTTAGACCACGGCAAAAAGAAAGTGCTCGTACCATTTGGTTGGTGGATCACCCATCACAATGAATCTGACATTCAGGCTAAAGCCAAAAATGGTCAGATTGGTGTTTGGTTTGCGGCTGATGAAGATATCCTCAAGCATGCCGACCTAATTGAACAAGGCAAAGCAGTATGGCCGCTTGTTGCCGCCCACTTCCCCATCTTTAGGGATGGTAGAAGCTTTAGCACTGCCGCGCTACTACGCGATCGCTTTAATTGGGCCAGTGAAATCCGCGCTATTGGTGACGTGCTCATCGATCAACTCTTGCAAGGTGCTCGTGTTGGCTTTGATAGCTTTGCATTACGCCCTGATCAAAAAACGGATGTGGCTTTAAAGCAATTTGATTTGTTCTCTGTGACTACTCAGAATAGCTGGCGTGGTAAGCGCGCTACTCTGATCGCCTAAATTCATAATTTCAATATGCGTACAACCTCTATTAACACTCCATACCAAAGCCTCCCTGGCCAATTGGGGAAAGTATATTTAGTTGGCGCTGGTCCAGGTGCAGTCGATCTCATTACGGTGCGCGGCGCAAAACTACTAGAACAATCTGATATTGTTTTTTATGACGCACTCGTTGATCCAGAAATGCTCCATCTTTGCCCACAAGCAGTTCAAGTAGCAGTAGGCAAGCGCTGTGGCAAGCTCTCTTCTGCGCAGCAGTTTATTAATAAACGCTTAGTCGATGCTGCTCAGAAATACCAGACTGTAGTGCGTCTTAAAGGTGGTGACCCTATGCTGTTTGGGCGTGCCGATGAAGAAATTCAAACGCTGAAGGCTGCGGGCCTTGCAGTGGAAGTGGTGCCAGGAATTACAGCAGCATTGGCTGGCGCAGCCAGTATTGGTCAGTCTCTTACCTTACGGGGCGTTTCGAGAAGCGTTGCTTTTGTGACCTTAGCCCAAGGTACTGAAAACTTAACTGCTGGACATCCGATTGCCAATCCTTGTGCAGATACCTTGGTGTATTACATGGGTCGCAAAGATGCTGCCAAGATTGCTCAGCGCTTAATTGAGCAATGGCAACATGGCGGTTCTCACCAGCAAGATACACCCGTGCAAATTTTGGAAGCAGTCAGCACACCACGCGAACGTCTTTGGAGTAGTACTCTGCAAGAATTAGCTGACGGCAAAGCGGATGCTTGGTTTGACAGCAGCTTACCCGCACTGATTATGGTTGGCGAAGCCTTAAGAGATCCATCACAGAGCACTAGCGCCAAAATCAATAATGGCTTGCAAGACAGCAACATTTTCGCCAACAGCCGGCGTCGTGCTTAAAGTGATCTGAGAAAACTTTTCTCGGCAAGCATCTAGCAATACCGGAAAGTCATTGCGCAAATGACCACCTTGACCAAAAAATACTGGTACGACAGTTATATCCCTGGCGCCTTTAGCGCCCAAGGTAGCGACTGCCTCTTCTAAAGAAGGCTGCATCATCTCCAGAAATGCGAGCTCTACAGGTACAGCTCCATGCTGCGCTTGCCAAAGCTCTGCCAGTCGATCAAAGGGCTCACGCCAACGAGCGTCTCGAGCACCATGGCCAAAAAGAATGATTGCCTTCATAAATACCTATAAACTCTCATTACAAACTGTCAAAATAAATGCTTCTTGAATGACAAGCTTAACCGCAAATTCACAAAAGTGTGTTTGCATCCATTAGATAAGGTCTCTTCATGGTAACGCTTCACTCCCTAGCTAACCAGACTTGGTTTATTGGCCTGATGGCAGTCACCCTAATTGGGGGTGTACTCTCCGCTGTGCATCATGCTGAGGTAGTAGCCCATAAAACTGGTGAGCCCTACGGCGCTTTAGTGCTGGCCATTAGTGTCACCATTATTGAGGTCTCCTTAATCATCTCGATGATGCTCTCAGGACATGATGGCTCAGAATATATTGCACGCGATGCTGTATTTGCCACGGTCATGATTGTGATCAATGGTGTCATCGGTTTGTGTATCTTTATTGGTGGCCTGCATCATCATGAAATGTCGTTTCGTAATGAGGGAATGAACTCAGCGTTGGCCGTATTAACGGCGCTGGCTACTTTTATTTTAGTAATGCCAATAGTCACCACCAGCACACCAGGTCCGGACTTTACCAAAAGTCAACTAGCTTTTGCTGGCATTGCCTGTTTTGCTCTGTATGGGGCTTTTTTATTTTTCCAAACAGTGAGTCATCGTGACTACTACTTACCCAAAACAGAAGAGAAAAAAACGGATATTAATTTTCATGCGCCAAAGCCTAGCAATCTGAAGACTACAGTAAGTGTTGTATTGCTCATTCTCTCGCTAATTGTGGTTGTCGGCCTTGCTGAGCTATTGAGCCCTGCCATTGAAGCGGGCGTTAAAGCAGCTGGAGCACCCAAAACAATTGTGGGTATCGCTATTGCAATGTTAGTCCTTTTGCCAGAGGGATTTGCGGCTGTTAGAGCAGCTAAAGCCAATCGCTTACAAAGCAGTTTGAACTTAGCCCTAGGTTCAGCACTGGCAAGTATTGGGCTATCGATCCCTACTATTGCCGCTATTGCAATTTACTTTAACCTACCGCTTAGCTTAGGTATCAGCAGTCTGAATATGACGCTGATGTATCTCACCTTTTTTATTGGTGCCTTAACACTAGCTATTGGCAGAACTACCCTACTCCAAGGTGTAGTTCACCTCATTATCTTTTTTGAATACTTATTCTTAAGTTTGGTGCCTTAAAACTAGAAAAATATTGCAACTGCGTCTTATGGCAAGCACAAGCTTTCGAAAACAGGATTAATGCTTAACCATGATGCACTTCATAAGCGCCATAAAGAGAGGATAAATCACCTCGTAGATTCAAACACGAAGTGCAACACGGTTTAAGGACTGCATAAATACTTCATTGGGGGTTTTAAATCCTAATCGTTTTCTAGGTCGGTTGTTTAAACGGTCTTGGATCATTCTAAGCTCCTTATCGGTCACAGTAGATAGCGGTCTCTTTTTGGGGATGTATTGCCGCAATAGACCATTGAAGTTTTCATTTGATCCACGTTGCCAACTAGCAAACGGATCCGCAAAGTACGTCGTTGATTGAAGGGTAATACCCCCACCCCTTAACGTGACTTAAAAGTAGAATTTCTAAGTTGTTTGATTTAAAGGAAATTCTATGAAAACCTCCCGCTTTACCGATAGCCAAATCATGGCCATCCTTAAGCAAGCCGAAGCTGGCATGCCAGCCCCTGAACTATGCCGTGAACACGGCATTAGCATCGCCAGCTTCTATAAGTGGCGTGCCAAATACGGTGGCATGGACACCTCAATGATGGCCCGCATGAAGGAGCTTGAAGCTGAGAACGCCCGCTTAAAGAAGATGTATGCGGAGGTTCAGCTCCAAGCTGATGTCCTCA
>NZ_JACVPV010000030.1:0-699 GCF_018881675.1 Polynucleobacter sp. P1-05-14
GATTCTTACCATGCTCCACGGTTTTAAATCGCTCTATTAATGCTTGCCCTGCAGGGCACTCGTATTCATTTTTATCGGGGTGGTAGATAAACGCATTCTTATCAAACAGACCACTAGATCGATTGCTAGACGTTTTACATTTAGGCATGATGGGAGTGACACCCAAGTCCATACAGTCTTTGATTTGTTCACCACTGTAATAACCCTTGTCCGCCACTACGGTCAGCTGCGTTACTTGCAGCGCTTCTTTGACTTGGTTTGCTATCGCAGCCAGGCTACTGCGATCATGACCGACATTAGTTAACTCATGGGCAACGATGAGATGGTTCTTCGTGTCCACGGCTGCCTGTACGTTATAGCCCACGATACCGCCTCCGCGGTGTTGCATCGACCGGGCATCGGGATCACTCATGGAGATCTGTTTATCTGGTGCTGCTTGTACTTTTTCTTCAATAGCTTGTAGCTGTGCCATCTGGGCTTTAAACAACTCGATACGCTCAGCCAACCGAACTTGATGTGGCGTGGACCCTGCAGGTGAGCGCAGATCAGCTGCCTCTAAGTCTTTTAAATACTGCGCAATACTAGCTTCAGCTTCTTGGATACGACGTTTGATCTTGGCCTGGGTGAAGTTCTGATCGGAGCTGTTCACTGCTTTGAACTTACTGCCATCAACTGCCACCATCGCGTCGGCAAATAAAT